>NZ_PQSS01000023.1 GCF_002920535.1 Streptomyces sp. Ru71
GATCCCCCCGGGCCCCGAACCCCTCCCGAACCCGGAACCGGGCCCACCGCTGTCCTAGCCGGACGGCGCTGAGGACTTGGCGACTGCGGCGGGCCGGCCGGCCGGCGGCCAGACCCCGCCTACGTGCGGCCCCCGCCGCCCCGCCGGTGTCCGGCCCCCGACGCCGGCAGGGCCGAGGCGGTCGCCCGCCCCGGCCCTTCCGGACGGCTGGTCCTTACGCCGTGATCTCCGTCCGGTCGCCGCCCCACAGGGTGTGGAAGGAGCCGTCGCGGTCCACCCGGCGGTAGGTGTGCGCGCCGAAGAAGTCGCGCTGGCCCTGGGTGAGGGCGGCCGGGAGGCGTTCGGCGCGCAGGGCGTCGTAGTAGGCGAGGGCCGCGGAGAAGCCGGGGGTCGGCACGCCCTGGAGGGTCGCGGCGACGACAACCTCGCGCCAGCTGTCCTGCGCCGCCGCGATCTCCCGCGCGAACGTCTCGTCGCTCAGCAGGCTCGGCAGGTCCGGCCGGGCGTCGTACGCGGCGCGGATCCGGTCCAGGAAGGCCGCCCGGATGATGCAGCCGCCGCGCCAGATCGACGACACCGCGCCCAGGTCGATGTCCCAGCCGTACTCCTCGCTGCCCGCGGCGATCTCGTGGAAGCCCTGGGTGTACGACACGATCTTCGAGGCGTACAGGGCCTGTTCCACCCGGTCCGCGAAGGTGGCCGCGTCGGCGGCGGAGAGCGGGGACGGCTTGGGGCCGGCCAGCCCACGCGACGCCTCCCGCAGGGCCGCGTGGCCCGACAGGGAGCGGGCGAAGACCGCCTCCGCGATGCCCGACACCGGCACACCGAGGTCGAGGGCGATCTGGACCGTCCAGCGGCCGGTGCCCTTCTGCTCGGCCTGGTCCACCACCACGTCCACGAACGGCTTGCCCGTGGCCGCGTCGACGTGCGCCAGCACCTCCGCCGTGATCTCGATCAGGTACGAGTCGAGCCGGCCGGTGTTCCAGGTGCGGAAGATCTCCGCGATCTCCGCGGGCGTGTACCCGGCCACCTCGCGCAGCAGCTGGTACGCCTCGCCGATCAGCTGCATGTCGGCGTACTCGATGCCGTTGTGCACCATCTTCACGAAGTGCCCGGCGCCGTCCGGACCGACGTGCGTCACGCACGGCGCCCCGTCCGCCGCCTTCGCGGAGATCTTCTCCAGCATCGGACCGAGCGAGTCGTACGACTCGGTCGAGCCGCCCGGCATGATGCTCGGGCCGTTCAGCGCGCCCTCCTCGCCGCCGGAGATGCCCGTGCCGACGAAGTGGATGCCCCGCTCGCGCAGCTCCCGCTCCCGGCGCCGGGTGTCCGCGAAGTGCGCGTTGCCGCCGTCGATGATCATGTCGCCCGGCTCCAGCAGCGGGGCGAACTCCTGGATCACCGCGTCCGTCGGCTCCCCGGCCTTCACCATGATCACCAGTCGGCGCGGCCGCTCCAGCGCGTCCACGAACTCCTTGGCGGTCTCGGCCGCGACGAAGTCGCCCTCGTGCCCGAACTCCTCCACCAGCGCGTGCGTCCGCGACGCCGTCCGGTTGTGCAGCGCCACCGTGTAGCCGTTGCGCGCGAAGTTACGGGCGAGATTGCGGCCCATCACCGCGAGTCCGGTGACGCCGATCTGGGCTGAAGTGCTCATACCGCCTGCTCCCAAAGACATAGAAGGCAAAGAGGATGTAGAAGATGCAGCTGGTGGTGGATCGTGCCGTTCTCGCCCGCCAGTATCGCCCCTCGACCATGCTGACGTGCCGGTACGCCGGCCGCACCGGCGACCGCGTCGGACCTTGGGTACGTACGGCGGGGCCCGGAGTCTCAGGCCCGGACCGGCCCGGTCGCCGCCGCTCCGGCCAACGGGGGGCGGTTACCGGCCACTTGAACCGGCCGGGCGGCCGATTGCCGTCTTGCCACGGCTGTCGGGCGGCGCATACTTTCCCAACTCTGACGCCGACCTGTGTCGAGGGGGGCTCCCAGCATGGCCGTACGCGGCCGGCACCGCCGGTACCAGCCGAACAGGATCAACCGCGCCTCGCTCACGGTCACCGCGGGCGGCGCGGGCATCGCCCTCCCGCTCATCGGTGCCGGTGCGGCGCACGCCGCCGACGTGGGCACCTGGCACAAGGTCGCCGCCTGCGAGTCCAGCGGCAACTGGAGCATCAACACCGGCAACGGCTTCTACGGCGGGCTGCAGTTCACCCAGTCCACCTGGGCGGCGTACGGCGGCGCGAAGTACGCCCCGCGTGCCGACCTCGCCACCCGCGACCAGCAGATCGCCGTCGCGGAGAAGGTGCTGGAGGGACAGGGCCCCGGCGCCTGGCCGGTGTGCTCGGCGCGCGCCGGGCTGGCCAGGGACGGCGGCACACCCGACGTCCACCCGGACGCCGGCCGCACCGCATCCCGTTCCGCAGAGCGCTCCGCCCACCGGTCGCCCGAGCGGTCCGCCGGGCGTTCGGTGCGCGACGTCCAGCCGCAGACCACGCCCCAGTCGCGGGCGGGCCGCACCGAGATGTACACCGTGGTGCCCGGTGACACCCTGTCGGGCATCGCCGACTCCCACGACGTCCCCGGCGGCTGGCAGCGGCTCTACCAGGCCAACCGCGCCACCGTCGGCGCCGACCCCGACCTGATCGTGCCCGGCCAGCGACTGCGCCTGCACGCCGGGACGGCCGAGCCCGCCCACAAGAGCCACGGCACCAGGCCCCGGACGCACGAGCCGGACACCCCGAAGAAGACCTCACCGCAGCCGGCCCGGAAGTCCGGCCCCCACACCCTCGTCGCCCCGGTCGCCGGCGGCATCGGCACCCCGTACCACCGGGCCGGCTCCTCCTGGTCGAAGGGCTACCACACCGGCGTCGACTTCCCCGTGCCGACCGGCACCTCCGTGCGGGCCGTGGGCCCCGGTGAGGTCGTCGACGCCGGGTGGGGCGGGTCCTTCGGCTACCAGGTGGTGATCCGGCACGCCGACGGCCGCTACAGCCAGTACGCGCACCTGTCGGCCATCTCCGTGCGGGCCGGGCAGTCCGTGGGCGGCGGCCAGCGCATCGGCCGCTCCGGCTCCACCGGCAACAGCACGGGCCCGCACCTGCACTTCGAGGTGCGGACCGGACCCGGTTTCGGCACGGACGTGGACCCGCTGGCCTATCTGCGGGCCGGCGGCGTCAGGATCTGACCCGGGCGCGGCGACGGCCCGGCGCCAGCAGCTGGATGCCCGGTGCGAGCACCGGGCCACAGGGTCCGAAGAAGACCGGGGCACTGTCGTACGGCGCGTTCTCCGGCCAGCCCGCCGTGTCCGCCGCCAGGTACGCCACCGGCTCCTCCTCGGCGGCGTCCGGCGCCGCCAGCAGGACGGCTCCCGGCCCGCCGGCCGCCACGGCATGTGCCGTATCCCGCGCGGCCAGGTCCGGGCCACCCGCCGGCTGCTCCGGGACCTTCCCGAGCAGCGCCGCCCCGTCGCCCGCCGGGAGGGCGACCGCGTCCCGCTCCGTGACGCCCTGTTCCACCGCGTCCGGCACCACCGCGTCCGGCACCACCGTGTCCCGCTCCACCGCGTCCGGCGTCCGCGTGAGCCGCTCGGTCGTCAGCAGGATCAGTCCGCCCGCGGCGAGGACACCGCAGCTCAGGGCCAGCACCGTGCCCGTCGGCCCGTAGCGGAACGTCTCGCCGAACATCGTGATGCCCACCGCCGCCGCGACCACCGGGTTCACCACGGTCAGCGTGGCCAGCGGAGCGGCCAGACCGGCACCACGGTAGGCGGCCTGCGACAGCAGCACACCGGCGCACGCGAACACGCCGATGACGGCCAGCGACGGCACGTCCGACATCACCACACCGTCGGCGAGGTCCACCGCGACGGTCTTGGTGAACACCGAGGACATGCCGAAGGCGACACCCGAGCCGGTGGCCAGCAGCACACTGCGCACCGCCGGATGCCGGTGCGCGGCCCGGCCCGCCACCATCAGCGCCACCACCGCGCCGCCGGCGGCCAGCGCCGACGCCACACGCTGGGCGGTGTCCAGCGACTGCGCCTCGGAGGCGCCGACCAGGGCCAGCAGCCCCGCGAGGCCCACCGTGGCCATGATCGCCCCGCGCCAGGCGGTCGCCCCGGCCCGGCGGCCGACGAACAGGGCCGCCATGGGCAGCGCCAGCACGATCGTCAGCGCCCCCAGCGGCTGCACCAGGCTGAGCGGGCCATAGGCGAGGGCCACCACGTGCAGCAGACCGCCGAGGCCGTTCAGCGCCAGCGCCCCCCACCAGTCGGGCCGGCGCAGCGGCGCGTAGCTCTCGTCGGCGCCGCTCGCGGCGACCCGCTCCTGCACGATGGCCCCGGCCGCGTAGGCGACGGCCGAGACGAGTGACAGCAGCACGGACAACGCGAGGGCGCTCATGAGCTGCTCCTCTGCGTGAGGCGGGGGCGTCGGCCCCGGCGCGACGAACGGTCGGCTCGCATGACCAACACGATGCCTCTTCACCCTGTTCCACGTCGTCGTCCCTGAGCACTGAATGCTTCCTACTGCCGGTGGAGTACGCCTGGAGCCCGCTCATACCTCAGGGGGGTGACACAGGGCGGCCACCCGGTGATCACAGCGGGGCACGGACTTGCTACTACTGCTGCCCGTGGACCTCGACCCCGGCCTCGCCGCCCTCCGGCCGCTCGGCGGCTTCTTCCTGCTGCACGTGACTTCGCGGGCACCCCGCCCGCTGCCCACGCTCGCGGACGCCTACGGCGACGATGTGCCGCGGGCCGGCGGAGATCCCCTGGCCATCCGGGTGCGGAAGGTCGCGGGGAGCATCCGCGCCCCCGAGCCGCGGGTCGCGGCGTCCATCGCCCACCAGGGGCTGGCTTCGAGGCTGTGGTCCGTCGCCCTCGGCAGTGCCGCGCTGTACGGTACGGTCCTGGACCTCGACCCGCGGCTGCTGCACTGGGACCCGGACGCGGGCGCCCCCGACGACCTGTGGCTCACCGAGGCGCGTCCGCGCGACGACCTCCGGCCGGCCCTGGCCGACACCGCAGGGGAACGCCGCCTGGGGGAAGACCCCGCGCCCCCAGTCGCCACCGCCGCAGGTGAACCCCACCCCTGGGAAGACCCCGCGCACCCGGTCCCCGCCGCCCTCGCCGACGCCGTACTGGCCGCCCACCTGCGCCCCCTCGGCGCCGCGCTGCGTGCCCGCTACCGCCTCGCGCCCGGGCTGCTGCGCGGCAACGCCGCCTCCGCGCTGGTGGGCGCCGCCGGGCAGCTGGGGCGCTGGGCCACGGCCCACGGCCGCCCCGAGGTCGCCGCCCGCGCCCGCGCGCTGACCGCCGCCCTGCTCGCCCACCCGGAGCTGGCCGGCGCGGGCACCTTCACCGCGGCCCGGGGCTTCCGGCGCCGCAGTTGCTGCCTGTACTACCGCGTCCCCGGCGGGGGCGTGTGTGGCGACTGCTGCTTCCCGAGCCCACCGCGCTCTTCCCCGCGGGCCCCGTCTGAGTGACCATGAAGGGGCAACAGCCGCTGAGCACAGGGGGTCGACGGGTGCGAGTGGGACTGCTGACCCGGGAGTTCCCCCCGGACGTGTACGGCGGCGCGGGCGTCCATGTCGAGTTCCTGGCCCGTGAGCTCGGGCCGCTGGTCGATCTCGACGTGCACTGCTGGGGCGAGGGCTCCGCCGCGGACAGGGCGGCCGGTATCCAGCGCCACCGCCCCTGGTCCCGCCTGGACGACGCCAACGACGCGCTGCGCACCTTCTCCGTGGACCTGTCGATGGCCGCCGCGCTGCAGGGCCGCGACCTGGTCCACTCCCACACCTGGTACGCCAACCTGGGCGGCCACCTCGCCAAGCTGCTGTACGGCGTCCCGCACGTGGTGACCGCGCACTCGCTGGAGCCGCTGCGGCCCTGGAAGGCCGAGCAGCTGGGCGGCGGCTACGAGCTGTCCGGCTGGGCCGAGCGCACCGCCTTCGAGTCCGCCGACGCGGTCATCGCCGTCTCCGGTGCCATGCGCGAGGACATCCTGGCCTGCTATCCGGCGCTCGACCCGGAGCGGGTGCACGTCGTGCACAACGGCATCGACACCGCGCTGTACCGGCCCGATCCCGGCACCGACGCCCTCGTCCGGGCCGGCGTCGACCCGGACCGCCCGTACGTGCTGTTCGTCGGGCGCATCACCCGGCAGAAGGGCGTCCCGCACCTGCTGCGGGCCGTGCGGGACATCGACCCGGCCGCCCAGGTCGTGCTGTGCGCGGGCGCCCCCGACACCCCGGAGATCGACCGCGAGTTCCGCACGCTGTACGAGGAGCTGAGCGCCGTACGCGACGGGGTGCGCTGGATTCCGCGCATGCTGCCGCGTCCCGAGGTGATCCAGCTGCTCACGCACGCGGCGGCCTTCGTGTGCCCGTCGGTGTACGAGCCGCTCGGCATCGTGAACCTGGAGGCGATGGCCTGCGGCACCCCTGTGGTCGCCTCCCGGGTCGGCGGCATCCCGGAGGTCGTCGAGGACGGCGTGACCGGGGTACTCGTCGATGTGGACGACCACTTCGAAGCGGGTCTCGCCCGCGCGCTGGACCGGGTCCTCGGGGACCCGGTCGCCGCCCGGCGCATGGGTGAGGCGGGACAGGAGCGGGCGGTCACCCGGTTCGGCTGGGACGCGGTCGCACGGCGCACGGTCGAGCTCTACGAGGAGATCCTCGGCGGCAGGAAGCAGGCGTAAGCGCCCTGACCAAGGGCAGGCATCGGTCAACCAGTGGTGAGGGGAGCGGCCATGCGTCGTGGTGGTCCTTCGGTGCTCGGCATCGTGCTCGCGGGCGGAGAGGGCAAGCGCCTGATGCCCCTGACCGCCGACCGCGCCAAACCGGCGGTCACCTTCGGCGGGACGTACCGGCTCGTCGACTTCGTACTGTCCAACCTCGTCAACGGCGACATCCTGCGCATCTGCGTGCTGACCCAGTACAAGTCGCACTCGCTGGACCGGCACATCACCACCACCTGGCGGATGTCCAGCCTGCTCGGCAACTACGTCACCCCCGTCCCGGCCCAGCAGCGCCTCGGCCCGCGCTGGTACCTGGGCAGCGCGGACGCGATCCTGCAGTCGCTGAACCTGATCCACGACGAGCAGCCCGAGTACGTGGCCGTCTTCGGCGCCGACCACGTGTACCGCATGGACCCGCGCCAGATGCTGGCCCAGCACATCGAGGGCGGCGCGGGCGTCACCGTGGCCGGCATCCGGGTGCCGCGCGCCGAGTCCTCGTCCTTCGGCGTGATCACGCCGGGCTCGGACGGGCGGACGGTGGAGCGCTTCCTGGAGAAGCCCGCGGACCCGCCGGGCCTCGCGGACGACCCGGCCTGTGTGTTCGCCTCGATGGGCAACTACATCTTCACCACCAAGGCGCTGATCGACGCCCTGCACCGGGACGCCGAGGACACGAAGTCCGTGCACGACATGGGTGGCTCGATCCTGCCCCAGCTCACCGAGCGCGGGGAGGCGCAGCTGTACGACTTCAGCGCCAACCACGTGCCCGGCGAGACCAGCCGCGACCAGGGCTACTGGCGGGACGTGGGCACCATCGACGCGTACTACGAGGCCCACATGGACCTCATCGCCGAGCGCCCCGCGTTCAACCTCTACAACCGGCACTGGCCGATCTACACCCACTCCACCGACCTGTCCCCGGCCCGCTTCAACGCCGGCGGCATCGCCAGCGAGTCGATCATCAGCGCCGGGTGCCTCATCCGCGGCCAGGTCACCCGCTCGGTGCTGTCCCCGGGCGTGGTGGTGGACCCGGGTGCGGTCGTCCAGGGCTCGGTGCTGCACGACAACGTCCACGTGGGCCGGGGTGCGATCGTGCGCGGCGCGATCCTGGACAAGAACGTCGAGGTGCCGCCGGGCGCGACGATCGGCGTCAACCCTAGCCGTGACGCGGAGCTGTACACGGTCTCCAAGGCAGGAGTGATCGCCCTGGGCAAGGACCAGCGGGTCTCCTAGCCGTAGGCGCCGACGTGGGTCCGGCGGGGGCGCGGCAGGCGTCCCCGCCCCGGTCCGCCCCCGTCTGCCCGTCCGCTTGTCATGCCCTGGACGGGAACCGGAATCCGTGCTGTCATGCCGAGGGCCGCTGTTTACAACGATGTAAAAGCGCGCCCGTCCCGGGCGACGAGCCGTCACCCGCCTTCCCCCGAAGGAGGATCCATGCGCACCGGACGCCTCAGAACGAAACTCACGCTCCTGCTCGCCACGGCCCTAGGGCTCGCCGGTCTGACCGCGGCCCCGGCCGCCGGCGCCGGCACCGCCCGGGCCGCGGACGCCGTCGAGGTCCACGGCCTCAAGGGCGAGTACTACACCCAGTCCGCCCCCGGGGCCTTCGACTTCCACGAGCTGAAGGCCACCGGCTTCGACCCGGACCTCGACTTCGACACCCTGGAGCCGCGCCTGCAGTTCACCACCGGACAGTCGGACGACGTCAGCGTCCGCTGGACCGGCAAGCTCGTCCCCGAGCGGTCCGGCCCCCACACCTTCTCGATCACCGGCGACAACGGCTTCCGCCTGTGGGTCGGCGGCCGGCTCGCCATCGACCACTGGGTCGACGACTGGGACCGCGAACAGGCCTCCGCTCCCGTCGAGTTGACCGCCGGACAGTCCTACGACCTCAAGGTCGAGTACTTCGAGCACTTCGGCGGCTCCAACCTGCATCTGCGCTGGACCGAGCCCGGCGGCGCCAAGGAGACCGTGCCGCAGTCGGCGCTGCGCCTGCCCGACGGCTTCGACTACGACGGCGCCACCGCCGCCACCGTCCTCGCCGACGGCCGCACCCTGAAGCTGGACTTCGCGCAGACCCTGGCCGCGCCCCCGGCCTCCTTCACGGACCACCTCCGGGCCGTCATCGGCGGCGCCTCCTGGCCGCTGGCCGGCGCCCGGCCCGACCCCGCCGACCCCAGGGCCCTGCTCGTCGCCCTCGACCAGCCCGTCGTGGGCAACAAGGCCGGTACCGCCCGCGGCACCGCCGACGTCCGCTACGACGGAGCCGGCGGCCTGACGGGGACCGACGGCAACGTTGTCAAAGCCTTCTGGAGCAGCGGCCCCAACCGCTCGACGTACGAACTGCGCACCCCCTGGGCCGACCAGGTCGATCCGGAGCGGCCGCTCGACGACTACCCCAGGCCCCAGCTCACCCGCGACGCCTGGCAGAACCTCAACGGCCGCTGGCAGTTCGCCGCCGCCGAGGCGCAGGAGCGGCCGCCCACTGGCCGCGACCTGCCCGAGCGGATCACCGTGCCCTACCCGGTCGAGTCGCAGCTGTCCGGCCTGGAGCGGCACGAGGACCGTATGTGGTACCGCCGCACCTTCACCGTCCCGCCCGGCTGGCACATCGGCTCCGGCAAGCGGCTGAAGCTCAACTTCGGCGCCGTCGACTGGCGGGCCGAGGTGTACGTCAACGGCACCGAGGTCACCGAACACCAGGGCGGCTACGACAGGTTCAGCGCCGACATCACCGACGCGCTGAGGCCCGGCCGTACCCAGGAACTGATCGTCGGCGTGTACGACCCGACCGACGCGGCGGGCGGCGAGAACCCGCCGCTGGGCAAGCAGCGCCTGGACCCGAGCGGCATCTGGTACACCCCGACCTCCGGCATCTGGCAGACGGTCTGGCTGGAGCCGGTCGCCGCCGACCATGTCGAGGCCCTCAAGCTCACCCCCGACCTCATCCGCGACACGCTCACCGTCGAGGCGCGGGGCGTACGCGCCGGCGTACCGGTCACGGCGACGGCGTACGCGCACGGCCGCCTCGTGGCCACGGCGCACGGCACCACCGGCACCCCGCTGACCCTGACGATCAGTGACCCGCACCTGTGGACGCCCGACGACCCGTTCCTGTACGACCTGAGGCTGACCGTCGGCGCCGACCGCGTCGGCAGCTACTTCGGGATGCGCTCCATCGGCGTGCGGAAGATCGACGGAGTGCCCCGCACGGTCCTCAACGGCAAGCCCGTCTATCTGATGGCCACCCTCGACCAGGGCTTCTGGCCGGACGGCCTGTACACCGCGCCGACCGACGACGCCCTCGCGTACGACCTGAAGGTGCACAAGCGGCTCGGCTTCAACTCCGTGCGCAAGCACATCAAGGTCGAACCCGACCGCTGGTTCTACTGGACCGACCGGCTGGGCCTGCTGGTGTGGCAGGACATGCCCGCGACGACCGCCGGTGTGAACCCGGACGCCGCCGCCCGCGCCGAGTACGAGCGGGAGATGAAGAAGATCATGGAGGACCACGTCTCCAGCCCGTCGGTGATCATGTGGGTCACCTTCAACGAGGGCTGGGGCCAGTACGACGAGGCCCGCATCGCCGACCAGGCCAAGACCTGGGACCCCACCCGGCTGGTCAACGGCATGTCGGGGCTCAACCTGGGCCGCGACGGCGGCACCGGCGACGTGATGGACGAGCACGGCTACCCCAGTCCCGCCCTGCCGCCCCACCCGGACGGGGAACGCGCCCTGCTCAGCGGCGAGTACGGCGGCCTCGGCCTGGCGGTGCCCGGGCACGCCTGGCCGGTGCAGCAGAGTTACGTCGACGTCGACCCGGCGACGTACACCGACGACTACCTGGCGAAGCTCGGCGAGGTGCGCGCGCTGGCCTGCCGGGGCGGCAACGGCGCCGTCTACACACAGATCAGCGACGTCGAGGGCGAGCTGAACGGCCTGCTCACCTACGACCGCCGGGTGCTCAAGCCGGACGCCGGCCGGCTGCGCGCCGCCCATCGCGCGCTGATCCGGGACGCGTCGCAGGCGAGGGTCGCAGGCTGCCCCGCTTCCTGACCCGTGCGCGCCGCCCGGTCGGCTCGCGGCCGTCCGGGTGAAGTGACCTCAACGACCCCTTGAGTCCCATGAGTCCCGTCCCTCACACGAGGGACGGGACTTAATCTGCTGTTAACTGTGCGTAGCCTGATCGTACTTGACCGTAATCGGTTCCAGGGGTTTGACTGCACACTCATCGGTCCGTCGACGCGAGGCAAGCCCTTGACTTCTGATCTGCTCGCACCTCTCGACCTGGCGTTCTGGAACATCGAGTCCCCCGAACACCCCATGCACCTGGGCGCGCTCGGGATCTTCTCCGCCCACTCGCCGACCGCGGGCGCGCACGCGGCCGACCTGCTCGCCGCGCGCGCCGCGGCCGTGCCCGGGCTGCGCATGCGCATCCGTGACGTCTGGCAGCCCCGCGAGGCGCGCTCGCCGTTCTCCTTCGGCGGGGCCGTGCGCGAGCCCGTGCCCGACTTCGACCCGCTCGACCACATCCGGCTGCACGCCCCCACGGCCGACTTCCACGACGAGGCCGGCCGGCTCATGGAGCGTCCGCTGGAGCGCGGGCGGCCACCGTGGGAGGCGCATGTGCTGCCCGGCGCCGACGGGGTGTCCTTCGCCGTGCTGTTCAAGTTCCACCACGCCCTGGCCGACGGGCTGCGGGCGCTCGGCCTGGCCGCCGCCGTCCTCGACCCCGTCGAGATGCCCGCGTCCCGGCCCAGGCCCGCCGAGCCCGCACGCGGTCTGCTGCCCGATGTGCGGCGGCTGCCGGGCCTGGTGCGCGGGGCCGTGGCGGGCGCCCTGTCCGACGTCGGCCGCGCCCTCGACATCGGCGCCTCCGTGGCCGTCTCCACCCTCGGTGTGCGCAGCACGCCGGCGCTGACCGCCGAGCCGTCGGGCACCCGCCGCACCGCCGGCGTGGTCCTCGACCTCGACGATGTGCACCGCATCCGCAAGACCGTCGGCGGCACCGTCAACGACGTGCTGATCGCGGTCGTCGCCGGCGCGCTGCGCACCTGGCTCGACGAGCGCGGCGACGGCAGCGAGGGCGTCGCGCCGCGCGCCCTGATCCCGGTCTCCAAGCGCCGCCCGCGCACCGCCCACCCCCAGGGCAACCGGCTCTCCGGGTACCTGATACGGCTCCCGGTCGGCGAGAGCGACCCGCTCGGCCGGCTGGCGCAGGTGCGCGTGGCGATGGACCGCAACAAGGACGCCGGACCGGGCCGGGGCGCCGGCGCGGTCGCGCTGCTCGCCGACCATGTGCCGGCGCTCGGCCACCGGCTCGGCGGGCCGCTGGTCAGCCAGGCGGCCCGGCTGTGGTTCGACATCCTCGTCACCAGCGTGCCGCTGCCCAGCCTGAGCCTGAGGCTCGGCGGGAACCCGCTCACCGCCGTCTTCCCGCTCGCCCCGCTGGCCCGCGGCCAGTCCCTGGCGGTCGCGGTCTCGACGTACCAGGGCCGGGTCCACTACGGCCTGGTCGCCGACGCCGAGGCCGTACCGGATCTCGACCGGTTCGCCGCTGCCCTGTCCCAGGAGGTGGAGACACTGCTCACAGCGTGCGTGGACTGAGGCCCGCGCGTTTGGTTCCGGGGTGCGGCGCTCCGTAGAATTCCGCGTTCGAAAGCGGGCGCGGTCGGAGCGCCGCGGGACCAGACCAGGGATCGGCAGCGCGATGACGGTGACAGAGGACGGCTCGGCGACCACGGACGAGGTGGCGTACGGGCCCGGCATCGACCCCGAGCGCCTGGCCGTGTGCCTGAGCGTGCTGGAGGAACTCGACCGGCTCGACGTCGACCACCCCGACGCGATCAAGGTGCGGCGGGCCACCTCGCACATCTACCGCACGGTCAAGCAGCGCCGCCGCCAGGAGCGCCGCGCCGCCAAGACCGCCCACGACCGCGCGGTCACCGAGGCCACCGCGACCGGCTCCGCCGAGCGCATCGACGACGAGACCGAGGGCATCCTGCCCTCCTCCAAGGTCGAGCCCGGCCGGATCGCGGGCATACTGCAGCGCCCCCGCTCCTGCTACACCTGCAAGAAGCGCTACGTCGAGGTCGACTACTTCTACCACCAGCTGTGCCAGGAGTGCGCCGAGCTGAACCGCGCCAAGCGCGACGCCCGCGCCGACCTCTCCGGCAGGCGTGCCCTGCTCACCGGCGGCCGCGCCAAGATCGGCATGTACATCGCGCTGCGGCTGCTGCGCGACGGCGCCCACACGACGATCACCACCCGCTTCCCGAAGGACGCCATCCGCCGCTTCAAGGCGATGGAGGACTCGGCGGACTGGCTGCACCGCCTGGAGGTCGTCGGTATCGACCTGCGCGACCCCGCGCAGGCGGTGGCCCTGGCCGAGCAGGTCACCGAGGCCGGTCCGCTCGACATCCTGATCAACAACGCGACGCAGACCGTCCGCCGTCTGCCCTCCGCCTACGCGGCCCTGGTCGAGGGCGAGAGCGCCCCGCTGCCCGCCGGTGAACTGCCCGCCCACCATGTGATCGGCGCGTTCAACTCCGGCGCGGTCGACGGCATCGCCGCGCTGCCGGTCGGCACCAGCGGCCTGGACGCGCAGAAGGTCGCCGACCTCGCGCTGGTCGCCGGCAACGCCAGCATCGCCCGGCACATCGAGGGCACCGCCATCGACGCCGGCGGTCTCGTGCCGGACGTCGTGGAGAGCAACACCTGGGTGCAGACCATCGACCAGATCTCGCCGGTCGAGCTGCTGGAGACCCAGCTGTGCAACTACACGTCGCCGTTCATCCTGATCAGCGCGCTGCGCCCGGCGATGGCGGACGCCGCGAAGAAGGCCGCCAGCGGTCGCGCGTACGTCGTCAACGTCTCGGCGATGGAAGGCGTGTTCAACCGCGGCTACAAGGGCGCCGGGCACCCGAACACCAACGCGGCGAAGGCGGCCATGAACATGGTCACGCGGACCAGCGCCCAGGAGATGTTCGACACCGACGGCATCCTCATGACGTCCGTGGACACGGGCTGGATCACCGACGAGCGGCCGCACTACGACAAGCTGCGGCTGGCCGAGGCCGGTTTCCACGCCCCGCTCGACCTGGTCGACGGCGCCGCCCGCGTCTACGACCCGATCGTGCGCGGCGAGGCCGGCGAGGACCTGTACGGCGTCTTCCTGAAGGACTACGCCCCCGGCAAGTGGTGAGGGCCCGCCCCCCGGCGCCGTAGACCTTACGGGCCTACCGGTCGGCCCGGTCCGCCCGGTCCGCCCGGTCGGCGGCGGTGGGGCGGGAGTTGCGCGCGGCGAGCAGTTCCAGCACCGTGCGCCAGTCCTCCAGCACCCCGCCGTCGAGGGCGTCGGTGCGCGCCTCCTCGTCCGCCAGGCGCAGGGCGACCAGCGCGTCGTCCGCCGTCGCGCTCTCGCGTGGGGCCGCGCGCACGAGCCGGTGGACCCGTTCCCCGAGCAGTGAGCGCACCGCGCCGGCCGCGCGTTCGGCGCCCTGGGCGGCGTCCCCGGGACGCAGCAGCCGCCCCACCGCGAGCACCAGCCCGGCCACCTGGAGCTCCTTGTCGGCGGGGTGGCGGCGGCGCAGCAGCGCGGCGGTGCGCAGGGCGTGGTCGTGCAGATCGGCCGGGGCGGCGGCGCGGGACGGCAGGTCCCGCACGCCCCGGCAGGCGTACAGCAGATCCATCAGCTCCTCGACGCCGCGCAGTTCCATGCGTCAGTCCTCCCGCGAGTCAGCCGGTGCCGGCACGACAGCAGATCACGGCCGGCTTGTCGCACCACCAACGGCACTTGAACAGCGGACCGAAGTCGAAGACCCGCGCGGGAACATAGGCCGATCGAGTGATGGACAAAAGGCGCCAAACCGGGCAAAGGGTTCAATTCCCTAGTGGGGACATGTGCGTGACTTGCCATGGTTACCCCAAATTTTCAGCCCCATCGAGCGGGGCCCCGCTCATTTGGTTAATCTGTAGCCGACGGACAGCAGAACGGGGTCCCACCCACACCCACCGTCCGTCACGGGACAAGCCGGTCCACCACGGCCTGAACCACTGTGAATTGCCGACGCCACCGCGTCCGAACGCCTTGAGACAGACCCGAGCGGGCGTCGAGGAACAGGCCGCAGCATGGGCCGATACGACGTCCCCGGGTGACCGACACATAAGGAGTGCGCGGTGACACCAGAGAAGACGAATCGCGAGCAGCGCCCCAAGGAACGCACGGAGCGCGCCGGCCGCCGGCCCGGAGAGATCGGCAGCCTCGACGTGTGGGCGCGGTCCGCCCCCATCCGCCTCGCCGGATACGAGGAAGACCTGGCCGAGCCGCACATCCTGCCCAGCGTGGACTGAGTCCCGGGCAGGAGCATCGCGATCGCCGACCGCATGGGCGTGCCAGACTCACGCCCATGCTGATCAGACAAGCCGCGGCCGAGGACTGGCCGCAGATCTGGCCGTTCTGGCACCGCATCGTCGCCGCCGCCGAGACCTACGCCTGGGACCCGGACACCACCGAGGAAGCGGCCCGCGCCCTGTGGATGAGCCCGGCCAAGCGCGTCTACGTCGCCGAGGACGAGACCGGAACCGTCGTCGGCTCCGCCTACCTGACGCCCAACTACGGCGGCCCGGCCGCCGGCATCGCCAACGCCGGTTTCATGGTCGACCCCGAGCGTGGCGGCCGCGGCATCGGCCGCGCCCTCGCCGAACACATCCTGATCGAGGCCAAGGCCCAGGGCTACCGCGGCATGGTCTTCAACTCCGTGGTGGAGACCAACCCGGCCGTGGCCCTGTGGATCTCCCTCGGCTTCACGATCGTCGGCACGATCCCGGACGCCTTCGCCCACCCCCGGCACGGCCTGGTGGGCCTGCACGTCATGCACAAGCGGCTCTGAACGCACCAGCGGCTCCGAGCCTGGCCGTGGACAGCCTCGCTCACCCCGGTTCCCCCCGCCACGCACCGTCCCGGGCCGCCCAGCGGACCGCGGGGGGCACCGCGAGACCCGCCACGGCGAACAGGGCGCCCAGCAGGGCCCAGCCGAGGGCGCCGTGACCGATCGCGGTGACCGTGACCAGGGCCGGGCCCGCCATCATGCCCGCGGACATGCCGGCCCCGAAGACGCCCTGGTAGACGCCGTGGGCGCGGGCGTCGGCGAGTTCGTAGCCGAGGGTCCAGCCGCCGGCCGCGGAGAGCACCTCGGCGAAGACCTGCACCACCGCACCGGCGGTCAGCGCCAGCACCGCCCACAGGGGGGACAGACCCGCGGAGAGGGCGTACACCGCGCAGGCGGCGGCCAGCAGCAGGCCCGAGAAGGCCATCGCCCGCACCGCGGCCGGTACCTGTGAGGCGCGGCGGGCCGCCCGCACCTGCAGCAGCGCCACCAGGACGCAGTTGACGATCATCAGCAGGGCCGCGGTCCAGCGGGGTGCCTCGGTCCGTTCCACGATCCACAGCGGCAGCCCCACCTCGGACAGCGAGAACTGCACGACCAGCACCGCGTTCAGCACGGTGACCGCCAGGAACGGCAGATCGCGCACCGCGCGCCAGCGGTCGGCGGCCGGGGCGCCGGCGTCCAGGCCCTGCCGCTCGACGGCGTGCGGCGCCAGCGGCAGCCGGGGCACCAGCAGGGCCGGCCCCGCGAACGACAGCGCGTCGAGCAGGATCACCGTCACATAGGCGGACCGGGTGTCCAGTTGCAGCGCGACCGCGCCCAGCGCGCCGCCCAGGCCCATGCCGACGTTCGTCACCATCCGCAGATAGGCCCGCGCCTCCACGCGCGTCGCGGCCGGCAGCACGTCGGCGTACAGCGCCCCCTGCACCCCGCGGCTCGCCATCTGCAGTCCCGTCGCGACGATCACCGTGACGAGGAACGCGGCGTAGGAGTGCACCAGTGTGTAGGCGGCCGTCGCCAGGCCCGTGCCGCCCCACAGCAACGCGCCCACCCGCCGCGCGCCCCAGCGGTCCGCGGCCCGGCCTGCCGGCACCCCGGCCACCACGCCGACCAGTCCCGCGACCGTCATGCCCACGCCGACCGCGGTCGCGTCCAGACCGACGATGCGGGTGAAGTACAGGACGCCGAGGGGGAAGTACAGTCCGTTGCCGAGGGAGTTGACGGCGGTCAGCACGGTGGCCAGGCGCAGCGCCGGGTCGGCCGGCAGCAGCCCGCCGGCCCGGGTGGCGCGGGCGGGCGCGGGGGCGTCGTCCTGGCCCGGGGCCGGTGAGACGGGTGTCGTGGTCATGCGGATCAGGCAACCCGGTCGGCGGGCCGGTCCGGCATTGATTTAGCGTGGCGCTCAATGATCGAGTTCCGTTTCGGCGTCGGCGACCTCGCCACCACCTCCTTCGCCTACTCCGCGCTCCAGGAGACGGTGTTCTCGCTGCGCTGTCTGCACGACCCGGCCCGCTATCCGCACCACCGGCCGTGGCTGCGCCGCATCCGGCCGCACCTGGCCGGCCTCGACCACGAGGTGCTGACCGCCCTGTCCGCGCCGTGGCTGTGGGTGCCGGACTTCCTCACCCCGCGCCCCCGTCGGGCCCGTCCCGTCTTCGCCGACGAACTCGACACGCTCCGCCGCACCCCGCCGGACGTCGTCGCCGACGGCTTCCGCGCCACCTACCGCACCGAGGACGCGCTGCCGCCCGTCATAGCGCGGGGACTGGCCGACCCGCCGGCCCTGCTGGCCCGGCTCACGGACGCCCTCGACGCCTACTGGCACACCTGCCTGCGCGACGACTGGTGGCCGCGTGTGCAGGCCATCCTGGAGGGCGATCTCGCCCACCGGGGGCGGATGCTCGCCGAGCAGGGCGCCGCCGCGATGCTGGCCGGGCTGGACGACCGGCTCACCTGGAGCGAGGGCCGACTGCTGCTGTCCACCCGGGACTTCACGGTCGCGGCACCGTGGAGCGACGCGGTGGGCATCGCCGGGCGCGGCATGGTCCTGCTGCCCACGCTGTTCGCCCGGGGCGCCCAGCCCCTGATCGATCCGTCCCGCCCGCCCGTGCTGGTCTATCCCGCCCGCGGCCGGGCCACCCTGTCCGAGGAGCCCCCGCCGGTCACCCGCGACGCGCTCGTCCGCCTCCTCGGCCGCCCCCGCGCCCGCCTGCTGCTCCTGCTCGCCGAACCGGCCTCCACCACGGAACTGGCCCACCGCCTGGACGTCACCCCGGGCGCGGTCAGCCAGCACCTCGCGGTCCTCTACGACGCGGGCCTGCTCTCCCGCACCCGCACCGGCCGCATCGTCCGCTACGCCCGCACCGAACTGGGCGACGACCTGTGCCGTTAGAGGGTGTCTGCAAAGTCCCGCCTGCCCTGCGGGCGAACGAGGCGACTTTGCGGACCGCCCTGGGCCCGCGACGCGCCGAGCGCCGTGCCCGTGCGGTAGAGCTCCACCAGCAGGGGCCGCAGCGCGCGTCCGGCCGCGGTGAGGGTGTAGCGGGTGCGGACCGGGAAGCCGGGCAGCCGCTGTCGCTCCACCAGGCCGCGCTCGCGCAGGGTGTCCAGCCGCTCGGTGAGCACCTTGGGGCTGATCCGCGGGAGCCGGGCGCGCAGCTCGCCGAAGGAGTGCGGGCCGTGCATCAGCTCGCGCAGGACGAGCGTGGTCCAGCGGCCCGCCACCGCCGCCAGGGCGACCTCGACCGGGCAGCCGGGCTCGGGCCGGTCCGTGCGGCCCGCCGCGGACGGCACCAACTCCGGGTCCCACACGTGGGTTTCCGTTTGGTGAGCCACGCCGCCACCGGCTTGGCTGCCGTCATGAGCCTTCCCGTGAACCCCGCGCGCGATCATGCCCCCACTGTCACCCTCACCTCCGACGCCGCGCAACACCCCCGGGTGTTCGCCGCCGCGTTCAACTCCGGCGACCCGCGGGCGCTGGCCGCCGTCTACGAGACGGGCGCGGTGTTCGCGCCCCGCCCCGGCACGGCCGTGACCGGGGCGGACCTGCGAGCCGCCAACGCCGCCTTCCAGTCCCTCGGCGTGCCGATCACGGTCCGCACCCGGCACGCCTACGTCGCGGGCGACCTCGCGCTGCTGGTCGTCGACTGGGTCCTCGACGGCCCGGGCGCGGACGGCCGCCCCGTCCACCTGGAGGGCACCGCCACGGACGTGGCCCGCCGGGGCGGCGACGGCCTGTGGCGCTACGTCATCGACAACCCGTTCGGCACCGCGCGGTGAGCGCTTGACTAGGACAGACCCGCCGTGCGCTCCCACGGGCGCAGCCGCTCCAACTGCTCCGCGAGCTGCAGCAGTTCGGGCTCCGACCCGGGGCGCCCCACCAGCTGCACGGCGCACGGGGCGCCGGAGGGCAGCGTGCCGAGCGGCACGGCCGCGGCCGGCAGGCCGGTGAGGTTCCACGGCGGGGTGAACGGCGAGTAGGCGGTGTTGGCGGCGATGTTGCGCAGCCAGCCCCGCTCGTGCCAGGGCCCGGCCTCGGGGGAGCGGCGGGCCAGCGCCGGGGTGAGCAGCACGTCGTACGTCTCGAAGAACGGCTCCAGCCGCTCGCGCAGCTGCTCGCGGGCCCGTCCGGTGCGCACGGTGTTCAGGAAGCGGCGGCCGAGGGCCGCGTGGACCCGGGTGCGCCGGGTCAGCAGGCGGGCGTCCAGGCCGGCCGCGTCGACGGCGGTGCCGGCCGTCCAGTGGGCCAGCGCGGTCACGCCCAGCGACAGCGGGTACGGCGGGTCGGCCCGCCGTACCGTGTGGCCGGCCCGCGCCAGCAGCCCGGCCGCCGCGCGCGCCGCGGACCTGTAGGGCGCCGTCACCGCCACCCCGGCCAGCGGGCTGCGCAGTGAGACGGCGATTCTGCGGGTCCCGGGCGCCGGGGCGCGTAGGGCGTCGGCGCCGGCCAGGACCGACAGGGCCAGGCGGACGTCCTCGACGGTGGTGGCGAGCGGGCCGTTCTCCGCCATGCCGAACCAGTCGCCCTCGCCGATGCCCGCCGGGACCACGCCGCTGCCCGGCTTGATGGTGACCAGGCCGCAGTTGGCGGCCGGGATGCGCAGCGAGCCCATGCCGTCGTTGCCGAGCGCGAGCGGCACGAAGCCGGCGGCGACCGCGGCGGCGCTGCCTCCGGAGGAACCGCCCGCCGTGCGGGAGGTGTCCCACGGGTTGCGGGAGGTGCCGTGCACCCCCTCCGTCGTACCGAAGACGCACAGTTCGGGCACGTTGGTCAGGCCCACGACCACCGCGCCCGCCGCGCGCAGCCGGGCCACGGTCACATGGTCGTCCCCGGCGGGTGTGTCCGGGGTCGCGGCGGTGCCGATCCGCGTCGACTCGCCGCGCACGGCGAGGTTGTCCTTGACCGCCACCGGCACCCCGGCGAGCGGGAGTTCACCGAGGTCGCCCCGGGCGCCGACCTCGTCGGCCTCGGCCAGCGCCGCCCGCGCGCGCACCGTGCGGAAGGCACCGATCCGCCCGTCCAGCCGCTCGATCCGGGCCAGATGTTCCGCCACCACCTCCCGGGGCGTGGCCCGCTTCTCGCGGACGGCGGCGGCTATCTCGGCGGCGGACAGACCGACCCAGGTGGTCACGGGCGCTCCTCGGGGCGATTACCGGTGAGTAGTGCGATGGGAGAACTGTGCCGCGCCCACCCCCGCCGCGTCGAGAGCACGCCTGCCCCTCAGCGGCCGCGCGCCCTCCCCGTGCTGTCCCGCTCGATCAGCTTCGGCACCGGCACCCGCACGGTGCGCGCCGGGCCCCCGTCCAGCAGCGCGAGCAGCTCGCGGGCCGCCGTGCGGCCGAACTCCACGCTGTCCCTGGACAGCGCCGACAGCCACGGCTCGACCAGCCGGCACAGCGCCGAGTCCTCCCAGGACACCACCGACACCTCGGCCGGCACCGCCCAGCCCAGCCCGGTCGCGGCGGCGATCCCGGCGACGGCCATCACATCGTTGTCGTAGACGAGCGCGGTCGGCGCGGGGGAGCGCTCCAGCACCCGGCGGGTCACCGCGGCGCCCTGGGCGTCGGAGTAGTCGGTGGTCACCGACTCGACCTCGGCCAGGCCCCGCCGCAGCGCCTCGGCCCGCAGGGCGCGCATCCTGCGCTCCGTGTGCGCGAGGCCCGGCAGCCCGGCGATGTGCACGATCCGCCGGTGGCCCAGCGCGCACAGCCGGTCCACCACCGCCGCCATCGCGCCGGCGTCGTCCGCCCACACCGAGGACAGCCCCGGGTGGCGCGCGTCCGGCGCACCGCCGATCACCACGGCCGGCAGGCCGAGTTCGTCCAGCAGGTCGGGCCGGGGATCGTCGCTGCGCGGGTCGACCACCAGCACGCCGTCCACCCGGTGCTCGGCCCACCAGCGCCGGTAGACCGCGCACTCCTCGGTGACGTCCCGGGCCACCTGGAACAGCAGCCCCAGATGGCGTTCGGCCAGCACCTCCTGGATACCGGAGACCAGCTGGAGGAAGAAGGAGTCCACGCCGAGGGTGTCGGCGGGGCGGGCCAGCACGAAACCGACTGTCGCCGCGCCCTCGCCGGACAGGGCGCGCGCCGCCGTGCTGGGCCGCCAGCCCAGCTGCTCGGCGACCCGGCGCACCCGGTCCCGGGTGACCTCCGAGACACCGGGACGGCCGTTGAGCGCGAAGGAGACCGCGCTCTCGGAGACACCGGCACGCCGCGCGATGTCCTTCATCGTCGGCCGGCGTGCCGGCACCCGCTTGCCCGACAACCCGTGCTCCCCCCTGAACGTTCCGAGTGACTAATGCGCTTGAGTCAGCTCAGGCTAAAGCGCATTAGCGATCTGCCGCAAGAGATCGTTGTCAAAGTCGCTGACCTGGCCAAATGGCCAACTAAAGACTTTAGTTCGAGTGAATCCATTGACGTAATCGGGAATCGGCGGGCAAGGTCTGCCCCGGCGCCATCGGCCGGGCCGTCCCCCCTCGCACACCGTCCTGAAAGAAGGAGCACACCGTCGTGCGCATCTCCCGCAGAACCTTCGCCGCCGCTGCCGCCGCCGTCGTCCTGTTGCCGCTGAGCGCCTGCGGCAGCGGCGGGGACGACAGCGGCTCGGACGACGCCTCGGGCAAGGTCCAGGGCGACATCACCTTCCAGACCTGGAACCTCAAGGCCAACTTCAAGGACTACTTCGAGGGCGTCGTCGCCGAGTTCGAGAAGAAGTACCCGGGCACGCACGTCAAGTGGATCGACCAGCCCGCCGAGGGCTACCCCGACAAGATCAGCGCCGACGCGGCCGGCGGCACCCTGCCCGACGTCGTCAACGTCTCCCCGGACCTGGTCGCGCCGCTCGCCAAGGCCGGCCTCGCGCTCGACCTGGACAAGGCGGCCGGGCAGTACAAGAAGGAGTACCTGGACGGCGCCTGGGCGAGCCACCGGGTCCCGGGCCTCGGCGGCACCTACGCCTTCCCCTGGTACCTCAACACCGGGCCGCTGTTCTACAACAAGGCCCTGTTCACCAAGGCCGGACTCGACCCCAGCAAGCCGCCGAAGACGTACGACGAACTCTTCGCGGACGCGCTGCAGCTGGCCCGCAAGAGCGACGGCAAGGTCGCCACCCTCGCCAACGTGCCCACCATCGAGGACTTCGGCCGCTACGGAGTGGAGCTGATGAACAAGGAGGGCACCGGCTTCGCCTTCAACGACGCCAAGGGTGTCGAACTCCTCACCAGGTACAAGGAGTTGTACGACGCCAAGGCGCTCGACCCGCAGGCGCTGACCGCGACCCCGGAGTCCTCCGGCAAGAAGTTCCTCACCGAGGCCGTCGCCATGAACCCCGGCAGCGCACTGGACCTGGAGAACTTCAAGAAGAACGCGCCGAACCTGTACCGGAACATCGGCATCACCGACCAGATCACCAGCACCGGGCACGCCAACATGTACGTGATGGGCGTGATGGTCAACGCGCAGACCAGGAAGAAGCCCGCCGCGATCGCCTTCGCGCACTTCGTCACCGACGCCGCCCACCAGATGTCGTTCGCCAAGCAGGTCGCGATCTTCCCGTCCACCGCCGGCTCGCTCGACGACCCCTACTTCACCAAGGAGGACGGCACCGACGTCACCCGGGTGCGCATCGCCGCCGCCAAGTCGCTGAAGACCGCCGTCAACTACACGCCGGTGCTGTTCAGCGACCAGATGAAGACCGCGCTGCGCAACGAGGTCGCCCGGGCGCTGCAGGGCAAGGAGAGCCCCCAGGACGCTCTCGACAACGCTGTCAAGCAGTGCGACACGCTGCTGAAGCAGCAGGGCTGACGCACCATGGCCGGCTCCACCGCCTCCCGGGTGCGGCGCCAACTGCCCACCAGCCCCTGGCTGTTCGCCGCACCGGGACTGCTGATCATCGGCGCGTTCATCCTGTGGCCGTTCGTCTCCACGGTGATCAACGCCTTCACCGACCGCCGCACCCTGGTCCCCGGACAGTTCGTCGGGCTCGCCAACTTCCGCGAACTCCTGCACGACGACATGTTCTGGATCGGACTGCGCAACAGCGCGCTCTACGTCGTCGGCGTCGTCCCCGCCCTCGTCGTGCTGCCGCTGCTGCTGGCCCTGCTGGTGCAGAAGAACATCCCCGGCATCGCCTTCTTCCGCTCCGCCTTCTACACCCCGGTCGTCGCCTCGATCGTCGTGGTCGGCCTGATCTGGGTGTGGCTGCTGGACGAGCGCGGACTGGTGAACTCCCTGCTGGAGGCGGTCGGGGTGGGCCGGATCGGCTTCCTCAGCGACCAGTGGCTGCTCCTGCTGAGCGCCATGGCCGTCACGGTGTGGAAGGGCCTCGGCTACTACATGATCATCTATCTGGCGGCACTGGCGAACGTGCCGCGCGAGCTGCACGAGGCCGCCGCCGTGGACGGCGCGGGCGCGGTCCGCCGCTTCCTCACCGTCACCATGCCCGCCGTCCGCTCCACGATGGTGCTGGTCGGCGCGCTGTCCTCGGTCGCCGCGTTCAAGGTGTTCTCCGAGGTGTATCTGATGGCCGGCCCCAGCGGCGGCCCGGCCGGCGAGGACACCACCCTCGTCATGCTGGTCCAGCGCACCGGCACCGGCCTGACCGGCCGGGTCGGCTACGCCTCCGCCATCTCCCTGGTCGTCTTCGTCGTCACCGTCGCCCTGATGCTGCTCGTGCTGCGCGCCGACCGGAAGGAGGACCGGTGAGCGTCATCGACAAGACGCGGCCCGCGCCGCACGCGGAGGCGGCCCCCGAACCCCGCCTCACCGACGAACACGGCCGGCGCATCCGGGTCTGGGAGCTGGCCTGGCGGTACCTGCTGCTGCTCGCCGTACTGGCGCTGACCGTCGGCCCGTTCCTGTGGCAGCTGTCGACCTCCCTCAAGGGGCCGACCGAGGACATCTTCAGCTCCCCGCCCCGCTTCCTGCCCGAGCATCCCACCCTGCACAACTACGAGCGGGTCGCGGACACCATCCCCGTCTGGGACTACGTCCTGAACTCGCTCAAGGTCGCCACCGCCAACGTCGTCACCAACTGCGCCGGCTCCGCCCTCGCCGGCTACGCGCTCGCCCGGCTGCGCTACCGGGGCCGCCGCGCCGCCACCCTCGCCTTCATCCTGGCCATGCTGGTGCCGGTGGAGGGCATCGTCATCGCCCAGTTCACCACGATGCGCGAACTCGGCCTGAACAACACCCTGATCGGTGTCGTGCTGCCCGGTTCGATCGGCGCGATGAACGTGCTGCTGATGCGCAACGCCTTCCTCAACCTGCCCTACGAGATCGAGGAGGCGGCGTTCGTCGACGGCGCGAACGTCTGGCAGCGCTTCACCCGCATCGCGCTGCCCGCGGTCAAGGGCACCCTCGCCGTCGTCGCGATCTTCTCCTTCATGGGCGCCTGGGACGACTTCCTGTGGCCGCTGATCGTGCTGAGCGACCCGTCCCGGTTCACCCTCACCATCGGCCTCAACTACCTGCACGGCACCTTCGCCAACGACGAGCGGCTCGTCGCCGCGGGCACCGTCATCGCCGTCGCCCCGCTCATCGTCCTCTTCGCCTGCCTCCAGCGGTACTTCTTCCGCGGGGTCGGCGAGGGCGCGGTGAAGGGCTGACCCCGCTCCAGGCCACCCCCCTCCCAAGGACCTCGCACATGCCCCCTGCCCCGCGCTTCGGCGTCAACTACACCCCCAGCGAAGGGTGGTTCCACCACTGGCTCGACTACGACCCGGGCGCCGTGCGCGCCGACCTCGACTCGATCGCCGCGCTCGGCGTGGACCACGTCCGCGTCTTCCCGCTGTGGCCCTACTTCCAGCCCGACCGCGCCCTGATCCGGCCCCGGGCGATCGAGCAGCTCCTCGACCTGGTCGACGCCGCCGCCGAACGCGGCCTCGACGTCAACGTCGACGGCCTCCAGGGCCACCTCAGCAGCTTCGACTTCCTGCCCGCCTGGACCCGCACCTGGCACCGGCGCAACCTCTTCACCGACCCCGAGGTCCTCGACGGCCAAGCCGCCTATCTGCACGCCCTGGCCGCCGCGCTCGCCGACCGGCCCAACTTCCTCGGCATGACCCTCGGCAACGAGGTCAACCAGTTCTCCGCCGGCCCCACCCCGACCCCGACCGGGCGAGCGCGGACCAGATCGACACCTGGCTGGAACGCATGCTCGCCGCCTGCGAGAAGGGCGCCCCCGGCCGGCTGCACCTGCACGCCGAGTACGACGCCACCTGGTACCAGGACGACCAGCCCTTCACCCCCGCCCAGGCCGCCCGGCACGGCGCCGTCACCGCCGTCCACTCCTGGGTCTTCAACGGCACCGCCCAGCGCCACGGCCGCACCGGCGTCCCCACCGAGCACCACGCCGCGTATCTGATCGAGCTGAGCAAGGCCTGGGCCGACGACCCCGGGCGCCCGGTGTGGCTGCAGGAGGTCGGCGCCCCCGCGCCCCTGATCCCGCCCGAGCACGCCGCCGCCTTCACCGAGGCCACCATCGCCGCCGCCCTGGACTGCCCCGACCTGTGGGGCGTCACCTGGTGGTGCTCCCACGACGTCTCCCGCTCCCTCGCCGACTTCCCCGACCTCGAATACGGCCTCGGGCTGCTCACCAACGACCGGCGCCCCAAGGACACCGCGCGCGTGCTGGCCCGGGCCGCCGGCACCCCCCGGCCCACCCCCGCCCCGCGCACCACCGCCCTCGTCGTCCCGGCCGACCCCGGGACACGCTCGCGCTGCGCCCCCGGCGGGCCCGTCTTCGACGCCTTCTTCCGGCTGGTCGCCGACGGCGCCCGCCCCACCACCGTCCTCGACACCCGCGCCCAGGACACCGCCCACCTGGCCGCGCGCGGCATCACCGAGGTCGTCGCTCCCGAACAGGTACTCCCCACCCCGCCAGGAGGAACCCGCTCGTGAACCCCACCAGACGCACCGTCCTGCGGGCCGCCGGCGCGGCGGCACTGCTGCCCTCACTGCCCTCGACGCCCGCCCAGGCCGCCCCCCGCGCCGCCGCCTCGCTCCAGCCGTACGCCTCCTACTGGTACCCCGACTCGCTGCCCTCCGGCAGTCCCGGCCCCGGTATCACCTGGCGCAGCCTGAAGGCCTGGCGGGCGGCGACCGACCCCGACCTCGCCTTCAACGCGGCCTCCGTCCCGCTCGCGCCCCGCTTCACCCCCGCCCCGGCCAACGCCACGGCCCGCTCCGGGCAGGCCCGCATCCAGGCCCTGGTCTCCTTCGGGCCGACGTCGGGCAACCCCTCGCAGGGCTCGGCCACCGCCGACTACTACGCCCTCACCCACTGGGCGTACATCGACGAGCTGGTCTTCTGGGGCGGCTCGTCGGGGGAGGGGCTGATCCTGGCGCCGAACGCGCCGGTCGTGGACGCCGCCCACCGGCACGGGGTGCCCGTCCTCGGGAACGTCTTCCTGCCGCCCGTCGCCTACGGCGGGCAACTGCGCTGGACCCGTGACCTGGTGCGCAAGGACGCCGCCGGGCACTACCCCCTCGCCGCGCAGCTCGTCGCGGTCGCCGCCGCGTACGGCTTCGACGGATGGTTCGTGAACGCCGAGACCGGCGGCGGAGACCGCGCGCTCGGCGCCGACATGCTCGGCTTCGTGCGGGAGCTCACGGCGCTGGCCACCGCCCGGGGACAGCGCGTGACCTGGTACGACGCGATGACCGTGGACGGCACCGTCAACTGGCAGAACGCGCTCACCAGCCGCAACCAGGCGTTCTTCCAGGCCGCCGACGACATGTTCGTCAACTTCGGCTGGAGCACGGCCTCTCTCGCCTCCTCCGGCGCCACCGCCGAGCGGCTCGGCCGCGACCGCTACGAGCTGTGGGCCGGCGTGGACGTGGAGGCGGGCGGCTGGAACACGTCCGTGAACTGGGACGCGGTCGTGCCGAGCGGCTCGGACCACGTCACCTCGATCGGGTTCTACCGGCCGGAGTGGACCCGCAACCACCTGCCCGACGGGCAGCGCGAACCGGCCGCGTTCCACGCGGCCGACGACCGGTTCTGGACCGGACGCTCGCTGGACCCGACGCGCCCCGATCCCGCCGACCCGTGGCGGGCACCCGCGGTGTCCGTGGCCGACCGGTCCACGGTGACGTCCGTGCCGTTCGCGAGCGTCTTCAACACCGGGCACGGACTGCGCTGGTACGAGGACGGCGAAGTCGTCTCCGGCACGCCGTGGAACCACCTCGGCCTCCAGGACCGGCTGCCGTCGCGGCGATGGGCGGTGCACACGGCCGGGCGGCGGCCGGCCGTCTCCTTCGACTTCGCCGACGCCTGGCGGGGCGGCAGCAGTGTGCTCGTCGACGGGGACGCCGACGCCCCGGTCGTGATCGAGCTGTACGCGACACGGCTGCCGGTCACCGCGGACACGGTGGTCGAGCTGACGCACCGCGCCGACGCCGGCCCCGTCACCGTGGAGCTGGCGGTGGCCACCGCCGAACCGGGCACGCCGGGCACCCCACCGCCGTACACCTTCCGGCCGGTCGCGGTCTCCGGCGGCTGGCAGACCGAGACCGTGCCGCTCACCGGCCTCTCCGGCACCGTGCGCGCCCTCGGCGTCCGGCTCACCGCGCCCGGCGGCGGCCCCGTGCGCTGGCGGCTCGGCGCTCTCGCCGTGCGCACCGCGCACGACACCCCGGCCACGCCCACCGGCTTCCGCGTCACCGCCGCCTCCGGCGGGGAAGTCCGCCTGGCCTGGAACCGCCCCGCCGCCGGGGTACGCCAGTACACCCTGCACCGCGTGCTGCCCGACGGCACCCGCCGGTTCCTCGGCGCCACCGGACAGTACGCCTTCCACGCCGCGGGCCTGCTGCCCGAGCAGGGCGAGCGCGCCGCACGGTTCGAAGTGCGCGCGGTGGGGGAGCTGTACACCTCGTCGGCCCCCGCGACTTTGACCCACCCCTGGTAACCACCCGCGGACGATTACGGAGCACCCGATGCATGACGACCGCAGCCTGGTCGAAGCCCGCCTCAAGCGCGTCCTCGACGAGCGCATCCGCCCCGCCGTGTACCCCGAGTCCGTGCCGCTGGACGTGGCGGTGTGGCACGCGCCCGGCGAGCCGGTGCCGGTCGAAGAGGGCCTGGCCGCCGAGCCCGAGCCGATCGCGGTCGGCGCCCGCTGGGGTGCTCCCTGGGGCACCAGCTGGTTCCGGGTCACCGGCACCGTCCCCGCCGCGTGGGCCGGGAAGACCGTGGAGGCCCTGCTCGACCTCGGCTTCGACGAGAACATGCCCGGCTTCCAGTGCGAGGGACTGGTCTACCGGCCCGACGGCACCCCCGTGAAGGGCCTCAACCCGCGCAACCAGTGGGTACGGATCGGTGCGCCCGCCGAGGGCGGCGAAGAGGTGCGGCTGCACATCGAGGCCGCCTCCAACCCGGTCATCCTCGACTACCACCCCTTCGTGCCGACACCGCTCGGCGACAAGGAGACCGCCGGCAGCGAGCCGCAGTACCGGCTGGCCCGCATGGACCTCGCCGTCTTCGACGAGGAGGTCTGGCAGCTGGTGATCGACCTGGAGGTGCTCGGCGAGCTGATGGCCGAGCTGCCGGCGGACGCCCAGCGCCGCTGGGACGTGCTGCGCGCGGTGGAGCGGGCCCTGGACGCGGTCGACCTGCAGGACGTGAACGGCACCGCGGCCGCCGCCCGCGCCGAGCTCACCGGCGTCCTCGCCGCCCCGGCCGTCCCCTCCGCGCACCGCATCAGCGCCGTCGGGCACGCGCACATCGACTCCGCGTGGCTGTGGCCGCTGCGCGAGACCGTCCGCAAGGTCGCCCGGACCACCTCCAACATGACCGCGCTGCTGGAGGACGAGCCGGAGTTCGTCTTCGCCATGTCGCAGGCCCAGCAGTGGGCGTGGGTGCGCGACCACCGGCCCGAGGTGTGGGCGAGGGTGAAGAAGGCGGTCGCGGACGGCCGGTTCGTGCCGGCCGGCGGGATGTGGGTGGAGTCGGACACCAACATGCCCGGCTCGGAGGCGATGGCCCGGCAGTTCGTGCACGGCAAGCGGTTCTTCCTCGACGAGTTCGGCATCGAGAACGACGAGGCCTGGCTGCCGGACACCTTCGGGTTCGCCGCCGGCCTGCCGCAGATCATCAAGGCGGCCGGCGCCAAGTACCTGCTGACGCAGAAGATCTCCTGGTCGCAGACCAACAAGTTCCCGCACCACACCTTCCGCTGGGAGGGCATCGACGGCACCCGGATCTTCACCCACTTCCCGCCCGTCGACACCTACAACTGCTCCATGAGGGGCAGTGAACTCGCCCACGCCGAGCGCAACTTCAAGGACAAGGGCGTCGCCCGCCACTCGCTCGCCCCGACCGGCTGGGGCGACGGGGGCGGCGGCACCACCCGCGAGATGGTCGCCAAGGCGGCCCGGGTCAGGAACCTGGAGGGCTCGCCCACCGTGCGGTGGGAGACCCCGCACGCCTTCTTCACCCAGGCCGAGGCCGAGTACCCCGAGCCGCCCGTCTGGGTCGGTGAGCTGTACCTCGAACTGCACCGCGCGACCCTCACCAGCCAGGCCAAGACCAAGCAGGGCAACCGGCGCAGCGAGCACCTGCTGCGCGAGGCGGAGCTGTGGGCGGCCACCGCCGCCGTACGGGCCGGATTCCCCTACCCGTACGAGGAGCTGGACCGGATCTGGAAGACGGTCCTGCTGCACCAGTTCCACGACATCCTGCCCGGCTCGTCCATCGCCTGGGTGCACCGCGAGGCCCGCGCCACCTACGAGCGCGTCGCCGCCGAGCTGAACGCGATCATCGACGCGGCCCAGCGCGCCCTGGCCGGCGCGGGCGAGGTGCCGCTGGTGTTCAACGCCGCCCCGCACACCCGCTCCGGCATCCCGGCCGGCGGCGCCGGCAGCCCCGTGACCGAGGGGCAGACGACGCGGGAGGACCGCACCGGCGGCGGGCACGTCCTGAGCAACGGCCATCTGCGGGTCGAGGTCGACGAGCGCGGCCTGGTCGTCTCCGTGTACGACGTCGAGGCCGACCGCGAGACCCTCGCGCCGGGCCGGTGCGCCAACCTGCTCCAGCTGCACCCCGACTTCCCGAACATGTGGGACGCCTGGGACGTCGACAAGTTCTACCGCAACACCGTCACCGACCTCACCGACGCCGACTCGGTCACGGCCGGCGAGGACGGGCGCTCCGTGCGGATCACGCGTTCCTTCGGCTCCTCCACGGTCACCCAGGTACTGTCGCTGGCGCCGGGGGAGCGCAGGCTGGTCATCGACACCGAGGTCGACTGGCACGAGACGGAGAAGTTCCTGAAGCTGGCCTTCCCGCTGGACGTGCACGCCGAACGGTACGCCTCGGAGACCCAGTTCGGGCACTTCCACCGCCCCACGCACACCAACACCTCCTGGGAGGCGGCCAAGTTCGAGGCCTGCAACCACCGCTTCGTCCACCTGGAGGAGCCCGGCTGGGGGGTGGCGATCGTCAACGACTCCACCTACGGCCACGACGTCACCCGTACCGTCCGCACCGGCGGCGACGGCGGTACGACCACGACCGTGCGCGTCTCGCTGCTGCGCGCCCCGCGCTTCCCCGACCCCGAGACCGACCAGGGCGTGCACCGCTTCCGGCACGCGCTCGTGCCCGGTGCGTCGATCGGGGACGCGGTGCGCGAGGGCTGGCGGATCAACCTGCCCGAGCGGCGGCTGACGGGCGGCGGCGAGGTCGCCCCGCTGGTGACCGTCGACCAGGACGCGGTCGTGGTCACGGCGGTGAAGCTCGCCGACGACGGCAGCGGCGACGTGGTCGTCCGCTTCCACGAGGCCCACGGCGGCCGGGCCCGCGCCACCCTGACGGCCGGCTTCCCCGTCGCCGGGGTCACGGTCACCGACCTGCTGGAGCGCCCGCTGCCCGACGCCCCGGCGCCGCCGGCCGACGGCGAGCGGATCGGCGTACGGCTGCGGCCGTTCGAGCTGGTGACGCTGCGGCTGCGCCGGGGGTGAGCGCGGGGCGCTGCGGCCGGTGAGCCCGGACTGGGCGGCCGGTCAGTGCCTGCCCTTGCCGCCGGGCATCCGCTGGGCCTTCTCCTTGGCCTTCTTCGGCGTGCCGCCCCGGCCGGAGCGCGGCGGGACGCCGGTGGCGCCGCCGTGTCCCGCCGGGGCGCCCGCCGCCTCCCGGGTCGGGCGGGGCGGAGCGGGTTGCGGGCTGTCCTGGAGGGCGGTGTCGCCGAGCCGTTCACGGGAGGTGGGCCCGGACGACGGAGGTGCGGCAGGGCGTTCGGACTCCCCGTCCTTCGTGGCCGAAGGCGGGGCCGTGACCGACCGGGGCGTGGTGGCGCGGCCCTTCGCGTCCGAGGAGCCGTCCGGGACGGCGAGCGTGGTGGCCAGGGCCGTGACGAGCGCGGCGGCCCCGCCGGCGACCAGGACGCGCCGGCGTGCGGGTGCGCCCCGGACCACCCCGCGCGGGGCGGCGGACGGACCGGGCAGCGTGAGGCGGGGCTCAGTCGCCTCCGGCTGCCCCTGCTGGGCCTCCGCCTCCGCCTGCCACGCCTCGGCCGCCCTCCCGGGGGAGCGGGCCAGTGTGCTCAGCACCTGGGCGCAGCCGTGCGCCGACGGGCGGTCCCGCTCGTCCAGGGCGGTCATCTTCCGTAGCAGCTCGGCGAGTTCGTGCGGAATGAACCCCGGCAGCACCGGCCGGCGGTGCAGTCGCGCGATCGCGGCCTCCAGGGGGACACCGCCGTACTCCAGCCGGGCCGTCAGGCATTCCAGGAGCACCAGTCCGAGGGCGTGGACGTCGGCGGCCGGGCCGACGGGCCGGCCGAGGACCTGCTCGGGGGCCAGGTAGGCGGCCGTGCCGATGAGGGCGCCGGGCGCCGTGCGGGTGGTGGCGTCGACCAGCCGGGAGATGCCGAAGTCGGTCAGGTGGGGCCGGCCGGAGGAGTCCAGGAGGATGTTCGACGGCTTGACGTCACGGTGCACGATCCCCGCCTCGTGCGCGTGGGCCAGCGCCCGGGCGAGGCCGGCCCCGAGCGCGGCCGTCACGCCCGGGGACAGCGGGCCCTCGGCGATGCGCCGCTTCAGGGTCGGGCCGTCGATCAGCTCCATGACCAGGTAGGGGCGGCCGTCGTGCCGGCCGGCGTCGTACACGGTGACCAGGCCGGGATGCCGCAGCCGGGCCAGGATCACCGCCTCGTTGTGGAAGCGTTCCTCCATGTCGGCGTCGGCGCCGGCGCGGAACACCTTGACGGCCACCGCTCGTCGCAGGCGCAGGTCGAGGCCGCGGTGCACGTCGGCGGCGCCGCCCGAGCCGATGAGCCCGTCCAGGCGGTACCGTCCGGCGAGAACGTCCGCGAAGCACCGGGACGGTGCCGAAGCCGGCCGGCGAAGCCGCATCTCATCTCCCACTGCTGTCGGGCTGCTGCGTACGGTGCGCTCGTCCCCGACGGGCGCCGGACACGCGTACCCCTGACAGACCGGGCTACCCCCACGGCGGCCCGGAGCGCCGGGGCCCCTTCGGCGAGCCTTCGTTCAGGCCCGCTCGCTGACCCCGGCCAGCCGGGTCGGGGGCAGGTACTCGCGTACGTACGTCCGTTCCCAGCAGGCGCCCGTCTCGCGCAGCTCCCGCCAGGTCGTGTAGCGGTAGCGGAAGAGGCGGGCGCGGACGAACCGCGGGGGAGCGCCCGGCGGGAAAGGGGAGCGGCGCAGCAGGCGCAGGGTGTCGCGGTCGTTCTCCAGCAGCCGCTCCACCAGGCCCTGGAACCACGCGCCCGCGTACGCCGGGGACAGCGCCGCGAACCACATCAGCCAGTCCAGGCGCAGGTGGTACGGCGCGAACTGGCGGGGCCAGTGCCGGGGGTCGCCGGGCTTGCCCTTGAACTCGTACTCCCGCCAGTCGGAGTCCTCGCGCGGCACGTCGTCGAGGGTGCCCTCGACCACCACCTCGTAGCGGACCCGGCTGACGCTGCCGAACGCGCCGTAGGTGTTGACCAGGTGCAGCGGGTCGAAGGAGCGGTTCATCACCTGGCGGCGGGAGATCATGTTGACCACCGGGTGATAGCTGAGGAACACCAGTCCCGCCGCCACCGCCAGGACGACCACCTCGTACCACAGGGGCGCCGAGCCGGGCGCCGACGCCGGAGCGCCGCCGTCCGGGAAGCGCAGCGCCGGCACGGCCAGCACGATCGTGATCCAGTTCAGCCAGGAGAAGTTGCCCGACAGCACCAGCCACAGCTGGGTGAGGATCATCAGCGAGGCCGCGGCCGTCGCGACCGGCTGCGGGGTGAACAGCAGGAACGGCACGATCAGCTGGGTGACGTGGTTGGCGGCCACCTCCACCCGGTGCAGCGGCCTGGGCAGGTGGTGGAAGAACCAGCTCAGCGGGCCCGGCATCGGCTGGGTCTCGTGATGGTGGTCCAGGCAGGTCAGCTTCCGCCAGCACTCGTCCCCGCGCATCTTGATCAGTCCCGCCCCGAACTCCACCCGGAACAGGATCCAGCGCAGCAGGAACAGCACCACGACCGGCGGCGCCACCTCGTCGTTGCCCAGGAACGCCGCCAGGAACCCGGTCTCCAGCAGCAGCGACTCCCAGCCGAACGAGTACCAGGTCTGCCCCACGTTGACGATCGACAGGTACAGCGCCCACGGCACCAGCCACAGCACGATCCCCGCCCACAGGGGCAGATACCCGTCCACCCCCGCCAGCAGCGCCGCCGACACCGCACAGCCCGCCCACGCGCACCCCGCGAAGAAGCGGTCGGAGTAGTGCAGCTGGAACAGGCTCGGCGCCCGCCGGAAGGACACCCGGGCGGTGAAGCGCGGGATCGGCAGCATGCCGCGCTCGCCCAGCAGCGCGCGGAACTGCAGGGCCGCCGTGAGGAACGCGACCAGGTAGACGCCGGCCAGGGCCCGCTGGAAGACCAGCCGGCTCAGCCAGTAGTCGGGTGCGATGAACCAGTCCACGCTGCCGCGCTCCTCTCCTGCCATTCTCCGCCCGCTCGATCGTCACTCTCCGTGTGCCACGGCTCCGCCCGGGTAACCCGAAGGGGTGAAAACCGGCCCCGCCCGGCGGTCGGAGCACCGCGAGCCCGTGGTCGAGGGGCCGCTGATCCAGTTCGAATAATCGGGCAAACCCTGGCAAGGTGGGCGCATGGTTGATCGGGGAGCGAGCGCGCTGTCCCTCCCGGACGACTGGCCCGCCCACCCGGATCCGATCCTGGCGCTCAACCGCATGGGCAGCTTCGACTGGGACCTGGACACCGGCCTGATGAACATGGACGCCCAGGCCCACGAGGCCTTCGACGTGCGCCCCGACGAATACGACGGCCGGCCCGAGACCCTCGCCGGCCGGGTGCCGCCCGGCGAGGCCCGCCGCCTGGACGCCCTGGTCGCCCAGGCGATCAAGGACGGCAGCGAGAACTACGGCGCCTACTTCCGCGTCCGCTGCCGCACCGGCGAGCTGCGCTGGACCCACACCCAGGGCTACATCCGGCGCGACGAGAGCGGCCGCCCGCGCCGGATCGTCGGCATCGTCCGCGACGCCACCGCGGAACTCGACGAGTTCGCCGCCCACCGCCAGCAGGCCTCCCTGGACGAGGCCCGCCGCAGGCAGACCAACGTCGTCCAGCTCACCACCGCCGCCCTCGCCCACGCCCGCACCGTGCAGGACGTCATCGACGTCCTCAAGGACACCCACGGCCTGATCCACCTCGGTGCCGCAAGCCTCGTCATGGGCCTGGTCGAGGCAGGCCGCATCCGGCTGATCGCGGAGGGCCCCGCCGGTGCCTCCGTCCCCGGCACGCGGATCACCCGCATCGACGAGCCGTACCCGATGGGCGAGGTGGTGCGCACCCTCAGCCCCCGGTTCATCGAGTCACCCGAGGAGTTCGCCGCCGACTACCCGATCCTGTGGCCGCACCTCACCGACCTCAACATCACCGCGGCCGCCTATCTGCCGCTCATCGTCCAGGCCCGCCCCATCGGCGCGATGGGCCTGCTCTACAACGACCGGCACGGCTTCACCCCCGAGGAACGCAACATCCTCGTCGCCCTCGGCAGCAGCATCGCCCAGAGCCTGCAGCGCGCGATGTTCTACGAGGAGGAGAAGGACATCGCGCAGGGCCTGCAGCAGGCCATGCTGCCGCGCACCATCCCCAGCGTGCCCGGCGCCGACGTCGCGGTGCGCTACCGCGCGGGCAGCGCCGGCGGCGTGCTCGGCCGGGACATCGGCGGCGACTGGTACGACCTGATCCCGCTGCCCGGCGGCCGGGTCGGCGCCGTCATCGGCGACGTCCAGGGCCACGACACGCACGCCGCCGCCGTCATGGGCCAGCTGCGCATCGTGCTGCGCGCCTACGCCGCCGAGGGCCACACCCCGGCCACCGTGATGGCCCGCGCCTCGGTCTTCCTGCACGAGCTGGACACCGACCGCTTCGCCACCTGCCTGTACGCCGAGGCCGACCTCGGCACCGGGGTCGTCCAGGTGGTGCGGGCCGGCCACATCGACCTGCTGCTGCGGGCCGCCGACGGAAGCTGCCGCCGCGTCCCCGTCCCCGGCGGGCTGCCGCTCGGCCTGTCCGCCGAGTTCCGCAGCCTGGAGTACCCGGTCACCACCGTCGAACTCGATCCCGGGTGCACCCTGCTGCTGACCACCGACGGCCTGGTCGAGCAGCCCGGCGACGACCTGGACGACGGCATGCGGGCCCTCGCCGAGCTCGTCGACGCCGGCCCCGACGACGTATGGGCCCTCGCCGACCGGCTGATCGAGGTCGCCGAGGAACGCGGCGGCGACGACGACGTCGCCCTGCTCCTGCTGCGCCGCCGCCCCCCGGACAGCCCGCGCACCGCGGGGCGCCTGCAGCAGCACGTCGCCCCCGGCGACGCGGAGGCGCTCACCCAGGCCCGGCACATGATTCGCGCCGCCGTGCGCGCCTGGGGCGCCCGCGAGCGCGCCGACGAGATCGAACTGGTCGCCGACGAACTGATCACCAACGCCCTCATGCACACCGAGGGAGCCGCCATCGTCACCCTGCGGCAGCTCACCGGCGCCGACCGCCGGCTGCGGGTCGACGTCGAGGACACCTCCAGCGCCCTGCCGCGCCGCCGCGAGGCCGGCATGTCGGGCGTGTCCGGGCGCGGCCTGATGCTGGTCGACCTGCTGACCGACGTGTGGGGCGTGGAGGCACGCGGCGGCGGCAAGTGCGTGTGGTGCGAGTTCGTGGTGCCCGCCCCGACCTGAGCACCCGCCGCCCCGGTGGCACCCTGGACGTATGCCGGAACTGCCCGAGGTGGAAGCGCTCAAGGACTTCCTGTCCGAGCACCTGGTCGGCCACGAGATCGTCCGCGTGCTGCCGGTCGCGATCAGCGTCCTGAAGACCTACGACCCGCCCCTGAGCGCCCTGGAGGGACACGAGGTCACCGCGGTGCGGCGGTACGGCAAGTTCCTCGACCTCGTCACCGGCGGCGGCCCGCACCTGGTCACCCATCTGGCCCGGGCGGGCTGGCTGCAGTGGAAGGACCGCCTGCCCGACGGCCCGCCCCGCCCCGGCAAGGGCCCGCTCGCCCTGCGCGTCGCGCTGGAGACCGGCGCCGGCTTCGACCTCACCGAGGCCGGCACGCAAAAACGCCTCGCGGTGTACGTCGTCGACGACCCGGCGCGGGTCGAGGGCGTCGCCCGGCTCGGCCCCGACCCGCTCGCCGACGACTTCGACGAGGCGCGCTTCGCCGCCCTCCTCTCCGGTGAGCGCCGGCAGCTCAAGGGCGCCCTGCGCGACCAGAGCCTGATCGCCGGGGTCGGCAACGCCTACAGCGACGAGATCCTGCACGCGGCGAAGATGTCCCCGTTCAAACTGGCCGCCTCCCTCACCCCCGAGGAGACCGCTCGCCTGTACGAGGCCCTGCGCACCACGCTGACCGAGGCCGTCGAGCGCTCCCGGGGCGTGGCCGCGGGCCGGCTGAAGGCGGAGAAGAAGAGCGGCCTGCGCGTCCACGGCCGCACCGGCGAGCCCTGCCCGGTGTGCGGCGACACCATCCGCGAGGTCTCCTTCAGCGACTCCTCGCTGCAGTACTGTCCGACCTGCCAGACCGGCGGCAAGCCGCTCGCCGACCGCCGGCTGTCCCGCCTGCTGAAGTGAGGCCCACGGCCCTGTGATGGACTCTCGGTGATCCCCGCCCTCTGAGAGGACCCACCCCTGAACACCATGCTCGCCGAGTCGCTGTCCGCCGTCCTGCTCGCCCTCGTCCTGGCTTGCGCGGTCGTCCGTCCCTGGGGGTGGCCGGAGGCCGTCGTAGCGGTGCCGGCCGCCGCAGTCGTCGTCGGCACCGGGGCGATCTCCCTGGACCACGCCCGCGAGGAGGCCGCCCGCCTGGGCCCGGTGATCGGGTTCCTCGCGGCGGTGCTGGTCCTGGCCGAGCTCTGCGACGACGAGGGGCTGTTCCAGGCGTGCGGGGCGTGGATGGCGCGGGCGGCGGCGGGCAGTCCGACCCGGCTGCTGCTGTACGTCTTCGTCACCGCCTCGGCGATCACGGCCGTGCTCAGCCTGGACGCCACGGTGGTGCTGCTGACCCCGGTCGTGTTCGCCACCGCGGCCCGCCTCGGCGCCCGGCCCAAGCCGCACGTCTACGCCTGCACCCACCTGTCGAACACCGCCTCGCTGCTGCTGCCGGTGTCCAACCTGACCAACCTGCTGGCCTTCTCGGTCAGCGGGCTGAGCTTCGCCCGGTTCGCCTCTCTGATGGCGCTGCCGTGGCTGGCCGCCATCGCCGTGGAGTTCGCGGTGTTCCGGCGGTTCTTCGCCTCCGACCTGGGCGCCGGCGCCGAGACCCCCGACACCGGCGAGCCGCCCCGGGTGCCGGTGTTCGCGCTGCTGACGGTCGCGGGCACGCTGGCCGGGTTCCTGCTCGCCTCCGCGGTCGGCCTGGACCCGGCGTGGGCGGCGTGCGCGGGCGCGCTGGTGCTGGCGGTACGGGCGCTGGCCCGGCGGCGGAAGCGGCCGGCCGAGATCGTCCGGGCCGCCTCCGTGCCGTTCCTGGCCTTCGTGCTGTCCCTGGGCATCGTGGTCCGCGCGGTCGTCGACAACGGACTCGCCGGCGCCCTCGGCCACCTGGTCCCGGACGGCACCTCCCTGCCGGCCCTGCTGGCCGTCGCCGCGCTGGCCGCCGTCCTGGCGAACCTGATCAACAACCTTCCCGCCGTGCTCGTGCTGCTGCCCCTCGCCGCGCCCTCCGGCGCCGGCGCGGTCCTCGCCGTGCTGCTCGGCGTGAACCTCGGGCCCAACCTCACCTACGCCGGCTCGCTGGCCACGCTGCTGTGGCGGCGGATCGTGCACCAGCACGACCACCCGGTGGAGCTGAAGGAGTTCACCAAGCTCGGTCTTCTCGCCGTGCCCCTGTCCCTGGGCGCCGCCGTGGTGGCACTGTGGGGTTCCCTGCTGATGATCGGAGCATGAGCGGAGGCCGGTCGCCATGGCCGTCGTCGTCTGGATCGCCGAGGGCACCTGGCGTGCGTGCGTGGATGCCGCGCGCACCCATGCCGCGGACGCCGCCGACATCGTGCTGCTGCACATCAGCGGCCACGATGTGCCCGACGCCGCACACGGCGCGTTCGCCGGACTGCTGGGCCGCGCCGACCCGGGGCACGACCCCGGCACCCGGCTGGAGCGGATGGCCGCCGACTCCGCGCAGCGCCTCCTCGACGCCGCCGCCGACAGGCTCGGCCGTCCCTGCACCCGGATGGAACGCAAAGGCCGGCCCGAGCGGGAGGTGGTCGTCGCCGCCCGCGACGCCGACCTGCTGATCCTCGCCCGCGACGGCGACCGCACCCACCCGGGACCGAAGAGCCTCGCCCCGCCGTCCCGCTTCGTCGTCGACCACGCCCCGTGCCCCGTGCTGCTGGTGTGGCCGTAGGACGGCGGTTGGGCGGCCGCTACCGGGGGCGCAGGGTCACCAGGGGCCGGCCGTCCGCCGTACGGACCTCGTAGCGGGCGATCTGGCCGGGGTGGAAGGCGGCGCTGCCCTCGACGGTGGCCGCGCGGTCGTCGGAGCCGGGCGCGGTCCAGGTGGTGACGGTCTGCTCCGAGCCGTCGCGGCCGATCACGACCAGGCGACAGGAGCGGGCCCCGGCCGCGTCCCGGACCTTCAGCCGGACCTCGCTGCCCCAGTCCTCGTCGTGCGTGGTGACCTCGGCCCACACCCCCGAGCGCGGGTCCGTCGCGGCGAGCGGCGCGGCCCCGTCGTCGCCGGTCGCGAGGACCGCCACCGCCGGCCCGGTCAGCGCGACGACGACCGCCGCGGCGACGGCGTACAGCAGCCGGCGGCGCCCGGCCCGCCGGCGGCGGCCGATCTCGGCGAGCAGCCGGTCCAGCGGCCCGGGGCCCGCGGTCGCCATCGGGTGCACGGAGCGCGGCGTGGCCCGCCGGTACAGCATCAACTGCCGGGTCACCGGACCGAATTCGGTCACCCGCGCCGAGCAGCCGGCGCACTCCATGAGGTGGTCCTCGAAGCGGAAGGCCTCCGCCTCGTCCAGCACGCCGAGCGCGTAAGCGGCGACGTCGCGATGCCGTTCCAGGGACCTCATGCGAATCCTCGTGCCGTAGGGTGCGGGTGGGGTCACTCCTTGCACCCATCGGTACGGACCACGGCACCGATTGACTCAAGCCACGCACACAAATCGCCGCCGGGGATTCGGAGCGGCAGGGCCCGCGGATTGGTCCGGTCGGGGAAATTTCCGCCGGAGCGGCCGGTGGGTCCGCCGGGCCGGCTCAGAAGAGGTGGATGGCCAGGTGACCGAGCGGCAGCCCGAGCTGCCACGCCGGCGTCCACACCTGGGGCCCGTCGTCCTCGCCGAACACCCCGGCCCCGCCCGGCACCGCGTTCAGGTCGGGCGCGAGCAACTCGGTCTCCTCCAGCCAGCGCCACGCCGCCCGCGCCAGCTCCAGGTCCGGTGTGGCGCAGCCCTCGGCGTCCAGCGCCGCCAGCCGCTCGCGCACCCAGTCCTGCCACGGCTGGTCGTACGCCGTCAGTGACAGCCAGGTCTCCAGCTGGGTGACGACCCGGATGCCGGACAGCTCGCCCTCGGTGTCGGAGAGGAAGATGGTCAGGGCGAGCGCGTCGCGCCCGGCGCGGAACTCGAACGACGTCGGCGGCATCAGATCGCCGGTGCGCAGCAGCTCGTCCGCGATGTATTCGGCGTACAGCCAGGCCATGGGGACGGTGAGTTCTCCGCCGTCGGCGCCGTCCGTGCCCTGGTGACCTCTGTGCAGCATTCCTTCCTGCCTTCCTCCGGTGTCGCGCGTCGCCCGGTGCGGGCCCCCGTCCGGAACACGGATGAAGACAGCCGATTACTCAACCATGGTCAGCAGCAAGGCGCTTTGCGAAGCCTTGACCCAGTGGCCGGTTTCACCGCAGGTCGGCGAGCGGCACGAGGACGCGGGAATTCACGGTACCGGGCGCCGGGCGGGGCGCCGACGCCGCTTTCGCCCCACTGGCCCCGGGAGACGCATCAGTGCCCGGACGTCATGCCGGCATGGAGTGAGTGTGTTCACAGCCCGCCCGGTCGGCGGACACCGGACGGGTCAATGCGGCGCCCGGGCCGTTTGCGAGAGCCGGACCCCACATACCTATTCGTAGGTAAATGTGACCATGGCAGGGGTGAGTGATGAACGCACGCGCACGCAGACGACTGCTGGCCCTGGCTCTCACGGCCGTCCTCGCCGCGGGGGCCGCCTGCCAGGCCCACGAGCGCGAGCAGGCCGGGCGTGCCGCCCCGCCGGCCGGCCCGCGCGGCTTCACCCTCGTCGCCTCCGGGGACGTCCTGCCGCACAGCTCGGTCATCGAGCGGGCGCAGTTCGACTCCGGCGGCATCGGCTACGACTTCCGCCCCCTGTTCGCCGGCGTCAAACCCCTGGTGGCGCCCGCCGACGTGGCCCTGTGCCACATGGAGGGCGTGCGCGGCACGGACGGCGACGACGCCGGCAGCCCTCCCTTCGCCGCGCCGCCCGAGGTCGTCGAGGGACTCGCCGCCACCGGCTACGACAGCTGCGCCACCGCCTCCGACCACGCCCTCGACAGCGGCGCGGACGGCGTGCGGCGCACCCTGGAGACCCTCGACAGGGCCGGCGTGCGGCACGCCGGCACGGCGCGCACCGTGGCGGAGGCGAACTCCGTGACGCTCCTGCGCGCCGGCCGGGCCAAGGTCGCCCACCTCGCCTACACCTTCGACACCGACGGCGTCCCGCTGCCGTCGGGGCAGCCGTGGGCCGTCGGCCTCATCGACGAGGGCAAGATCATCGCGGATGCCCGGGCCGCCCGGAAGGCCGGGGCGGACGTGGTCGTGGTGTCCCTGCGCTGGGGCACCGAGTGGCAGGACGGGCCCGACGACAGGCAGCTCGACCTGGCCCGCCGGCTGACCGCCTCCCGGGACGGCGGCCGCCCCGACATCGACCTGATCCTCGGCACCCACGCCCATGTCCCGCAGCCGTACGAGAAGGTCAACGGCACCTGGGTGGTCTACGGCATGGGCGACGAGGTGGCCGGCGAGATGTACAACCTCGAAGGCGCCGAGGACCCGCGCGGCAACCAGTCCACCCTGAGCCGCTTCACCTTCGCGCCGCCGCGGCGGCCGGGCGGGCGGTGGGAGGTGGTCAGGGCGGAATTCGTCCCGCTGCTGTTCGACGTGGACGCGGGCCGGGTGGTGAACCTCAACCGGGCCCTGGCCGAGGGCGCCGGGGTGCGCGGGGTCCGCGACCGCATCCGCCAGGTGGTGGAGAGCCGGGGCGCGGCCACGGCCGGGCTGGTGATGGGGCAGTAGGGCGGCGGGCGCGGGTCAGTTCACGTCCACGTGCTCGAACATCCTCAGCATCTCGCCGAGCACGCGCAGACAGGCCGAGACGTCGGCGTCGGTGAGGCCGCCGCCGACCTCACGCAGCAACGCCTGCTCACGGGCGAGCACGGCGGTGATCGCCTCCCGGCCCCGCGCGGTCAGGCGGATCAGCGAGGAGCGCTGGTGCGCCGGGTTGGGGATGCTCTCGACCAGGTCCCGGGCGGCGGCGTCGTTCACCATCCGCTGCACGAACTGCCGGCTGAGCGCCTGGGCGCGGCCCATCTGCGGCACGGTCAGCGGGCCGTGCCGGTGCAGCAGGTCCAGTACGGCGCGCACGCCCACGGAGAGCCCTTCGACGGCCTCCCCCTGTTCGACGGCCCGCTGGACGCGCCGGTAGAGGGGGCCGACCACGTCGAAGACCTCGGTGAGGCGGTGGGCGAGCACGTCGGGGGCGAGGGGTTCGTCGGCGGGATTCACCCGCCCATCATGACACCCGAGGTGTCATAGCGCCCTGAGAATGACACCTGGGTTGTCATCATGGCGCCCCTCATGACACCTTGATTGTCATGACGACGAATGAGCGGGACCTCTCCGGCCTGTCCTTCCTCGACCTCGCCGACGGCGGCCGCCTGGCCTACCGCGACACCGGCTCCGGCCCGCCCCTGGTGCTGCTGCACGGCGGCTTCCTGGACCACCGCATGTGGCACGCCCAGATCCCGGCCCTGGCCGCCGGACACCGCGTCCTCGCCCCGGACGCCCGCGGCCACGGCGCCTCGTCCAACGCCACCGGGCCGTTCCGGCAGACCGACGACGTCGCCGAACTGCTGCGCCGGCTGGACACCGGACCGGCCGTGCTCATCGGTCTGTCCATGGGCGCCGGCATCGCCGTCGACACCGCGCTGGAACACCCGGACCTGGTGCGCGCCCTGGTGGTCACCGGCGCGGGCACCAGCGAACCCGACTTCCAGGACCCCTGGAGCACCGCGTTGCTTGCGGAATGGACGGGCGCCCTGGCCGCCGGCGACATCGAGGGCTGGCTGGAGGCGACCCTGCGCTGGGTGGCGGGCCCGCACCGCACCCTCGACCGGATCGACCCCGACGTCGTACGCCGGCTGCGCGAGATGCAGCTCGGCACCATCACCAAGCACACCGCCGACGAGCCCGACTGGCGGGTCCCGGTGACGGACACCTGGAAGCGGGCCGCCGGCATCGAGGTGCCGGTGCTGGCGATCCACGGCGGCATCGACGCCGACGACCACCTGCGCATGGCCGACCGGCTGGTGGCCACGGTGCGCGACGGGCGGGCCGCCACCGTCGACGGCACCGCCCACTACCCGAACATGGAGCGGCCCGAGGCCTATCTGACGCTGCTCACCGGCTTCCTCGGCACGCTCTAACGCCCCGCCAGCGCCGACCGCTTGTACGAGTAGCCGAAGTAGATCACCAGACCGATCACGAACCACACCGCGAACCGCACCCAGGTCTGCCACTGGAGGAAGGTGATCAGCCAGATCGAGAACACCACGCCCAGCGCCGGCACGAACGGCATCCAGGGCGTGCGGAAGGTGCGCGGCAGCTCCGGCTGCCGGTAGCGCAGCACGATCACCGCCGTGCACACCACCACGAACGCCAGCAGGATGCCGATGTTGGTCAACTCGGCCGCCTCGCCGATGGGGACGAATCCCGCGATGGCGGCCGACGCCACCCCGACGATCCACGTCACGCGCGTCGGCACGTGCCGCGTCGGGTGCGTCTTGGCGAACCAGCGGGGCAGCAGGCCGTCCCGGGACATGGAGAACCACACCCGGGTGACGCCCAGCATGAAGGTGAACATCACCGTGAGGATGCCGATGATGGCGCCCACCGCGATGACGTCCGCGAGCCCGCTCAGCCCGACCGACTTGAACGCCGTGGAGAAGCCGCTCTCCTTGTCGATGTCCTTGTAGTTCTGCATGCCCGTCAGCACCAGGCACGCCGCCACGTACAGCACCATGGAGATCGCCAGCGAGTACAGGATCGCCTTCGGCATGTGCCGCTGGGCGTCCTTGGACTCCTCCGCCGCCGTCGACATGGCGTCGTAGCCGAAGACCGCGAAGAACACCGTCGCCGCGCCCGTGAACGCCCCGCTGATTCCGTACGGGAAGAACGGGTGGTAGTTGTCCGTGTCGATGTGGAACACGCCGACGCCGATGACCAGCAGGACCACCAGCACCTTCAGGACCACCACGACCGTCTCGAACCGGGCGGCGTTCCTGATGCCCAGGTTGAGCAGATAGGCGATCAGCAGGCACAGCAGCGCCGCGAACAGGTCGACCCGGTGGCCGTGACCGGTGCCCGGGGCGCCGAGCATCCACTGCGGCAGATCGGCGCCCATCTCCTCCACCAGGAAGCTGAAGTAGCCGGAGATGCCGATGGCGACCACCGCCACGATCGCCGTGTACTCCAGCAGCAGGTCCCAGCCGATGAACCAGCCGGCGAACTCGCCGAGCACCGCGTAGCCGTAGGTGTACGCCGAGCCCGCCTTCGGGATCAGCCCCGCGAACTCGGCGTACGACAGCGCGGCGCAGGCGCTGGCCACGCCGGCGATGAGGAAGGACACCACCACCGCCGGACCCGCCGTGCCGTTGGCCACCGTGCCGGCCAGGGTGAAGATGCCCGCGCCGATGATGCCGCCCACGCCGATCGCGGTCAGCTGCCACAGCCCGAGCGATCTCTCCAGCCTCGGGCCCTCCGCGACTTCCGTCTCCTCGATGTGCTCGATCGGTTTGCGACGGAGAATGCCCTCGCCCATCCGGAGCCCGGCCACGCGTCTCACCTCTTCGCGATCGGCAAACGGCTGACGGCGGATCATGATGTCCCAGTCCCCTCGCCCTGGGAAGACGCCACGCACGAGCCCGGCACGGCGAGGGTCGTCCGATCGGACGACACGACCGTCATCCGATGCGCGCCGCGGGACGAGCCGGGCCGTCGAGGGGAGCGGGCCGGTTCCGGGCGGAGGCTGGAGGCACAGCGCACCAAGCGCTGAGCGTGGACCCGGCACCAGGCCGCGGTCCGCGCCTGTGCGACACGACAGGGAGCCGTCCGGCATGCAGCACAAGGCAAAGAAGTTCTCCACCCGCGCCAAGGTCGTCACCTCCGCCGCCCTCCTCGCCGCCGTCGGCGCCGGTGCGGCCGGCGCGGTGTCCGCCTCCGCCGACACCCCGGCCGCCGCCCCCGCCGCGCTGAAGGAGAAGACCACCACGACCTCCACCCACCTCACGGTCGACGCCGCCACCGACGCCGCCCGGGCCGCCCTGGACGCCGCCGAGAAGGACGGCCAGCGGGTCACCGTGGCCGTCGTCGACCGCAACGGCAACACGATCGTGACCCTGCGCGGCGACGGCGCCGGCCCGCAGTCCTACGAGAGCGCGATCAAGAAGGCGTACACCTCGGTCTCCTGGAACGCGCCCACCTCGGAGCTGGCCAAGCGCCTGGAGAAGGCCCCCAACCTGAAGGACATCCCGGGCACCCTGTTCCTCGCCGGCGGCGCCCCGGTCGCGTACAACAGCGCGCCGATCGCGGGCATCGGCGTCGCGGGCGCCCCGTCCGGCGACCTGGACGAGAAGTTCGCGCAGGCCGGCGTCGACGCGATCAGCAACGGCCGCTGACCGCCCGGGCCACCCGCGTGAGCGCCACCCTGACCGGGCGGCACGCTCCCGAACCGGCGGCGCGCGGCCTCCCCCCGGCCGCGCGCCGCCGGCGCACCCGCCTGACCGCCGTACTGTCGTCCGTCGCCGCCCTGTGGAGGAGTCGCGCCGTGCCCCGAGAGGAACCGTCCGCCGCCGATCTCGCCCTGCTCCGGGCCGCCGGCCGCGGTGACGCCGACGCCGTCCGGGCCGCGCTGGCCCGGGGTGCCCGCCTGGAGACCCGCGACGCCGACGGCCGTACGCCCCTGCTGCGCGCCGCCCTCGCCGACCATGTCCAGGCGGCCCGCGCGCTGGTCGCCGCCGGCGCCGACGTCGACGCCCGCGACGACCGGCAGGACAGCCCGTGGCTGGTCACCGGTGTCACCGGCAGCGTCGCCATGATGCGCGCGCTGCTGCCCGGCGGCCCGGACGTGACGCTGACCAACCGCTTCGGCGGCGTGTCGGTCATCCCGGCGAGCGAACGCGGCCACGTCGACTACGTGCGGGCGGTACTGGCCGAGACCGGCACCGACGTCGACCACGTCAACCGGCTCGGCTGGACGGCGCTGCTGGAGGCCGTGATCCTCGGCGACGGCGGCCGCGTCCACCAGGAGGTCGTCGAGGTCCTGCTCGCCGCGGGCGCCGACCCGTCGCTGCCCGACGGTGAGGGCACCACGGCCCTCGCACACGCCGAGCGCCGCGGCTTCACGGGCATCGCGGCGGTGCTGCGCCGGGCCGAGGGCGGACGCCGATGAGCCGTCGTACAGCGGCGGCCGGTCCGCTCGCCGCGCTGGCCGCCGCCGTGGCCCTGACCGCCTGCACCGCGGGCCCCGGCAACCCCAGCGTCACCCCCTCCGCCCCACAGACCTCGGCCTCAGCACCGGCGCCCCCGGCCACCACCCCCGGTGAGACCCTCCTGCTCACCGACTTCGGCGCCGACACGGTCACCTTCCTCGACCCCGCCCACCGCCGCACCCTCGGCTCGGTGAAGGTCGGCACCGCCCCCTACGGCGTCGCCGTCGACGCCCGCGGCACCGCCTGGGTGGCGACCGCCGAGGGCGTGGCCGCCGTGGACACCGCGGCCCGCCGGCGCACCGCGCTGATCCCGTACACCACCGACACGGGGCCCGTGACGACGGGGGAGTACCGGGGCGGCGGCATGGGCATCGCCCTGTCCCCGGACGGCACGCGCGCGTACGTCGGCGTGAACGTGCCCGGCGGCGACGGCGTCCTGGAGATCGTCGACACCCGAAACGCCGAGGTCGTCGCGACCGTGCCCGTGGGACGCCGCCCCTTCGACGTCGACGTCTCCCGCGACGGCCGCCAGGTGTACGTCACCGGCCACGACTCCTTCGACGTCACCGTCGTCGACCCGCGCACCCTCGCCGCCCGCCGCATCGAGGTCGCCCCGTACGGCACCGAAGGCGGCCTGGGCTCCTGGCTGAAGCCGCACTACACCGCCGTACGCCCCACGGACGGCGCCCTGCTGCTGCCCTTCGAGGGCGAGCGCCTCGCGGTCGTCGACCCCACCACCGGCCACGTCCGCATCGAGCGCATGACCGCCGACACGCACCAGCACGGCGTCACCGTCGCCGCCGACGGCACCCTCTACGCCGTCGGCACCGGCCCCGCCGACCCCGCGCGGGACGAGGGACCCTCGCTGACCGTGCGCACCCCGGCCGGAACCGAACGGGTCATCCCGCTGGACGGCCCGCACGAGAGTGCCGCCCTGTCCGCCGACGGCCGCACCGCCTACGTCTCGGGCGGCTTCACCCGCGACGGGTACTGGAACGGCCTCAGCGTCGTCGACACCCGCACCGGAGCGGTGACCCGCGTCCCGGCCGGCCGGCGCCCGCTGGGGATCGCGGTCCTGCCGGCGGCTACGGCACCACCGTCACCGGCCACCGCCCCGCCTTCACCAGGCGCACCGCGACCGAGCCGATGATCCGGTGGCCGGCCTGCTCGGAGGCGCCCACCACCACCGCGTCCGCCTTCAGCTCGTCGGCGGCCTTCACCAGGCCGTTGTAGGGGTCGCCGCGGAAGGTGTGGAACTCCCAGCGCACGTCGAATATCCCCCTGACCCGCTCGGTCGCCTCCCGGATCTGCGCCACGATGTCCTCGGCGATCTCGTCGGTGGTGTCCGCCACCGGGGCGCCGAGGGCCGCGCCCCCCGCCAGCACCGGCTGCACGTAGACCACCGCCAGCAGCGCCCGCTGCCGCCTGGCCAGACCGCCCGCGTAGGCCGCGGCGCGCAGCGAGGACTCGGAGCCGTCCACCCCGGCCACGATGACCTTCGGCCCGTCGGTGCCCCGTTCGAACTGGTGGGGGTCGAACTGGTGCGAGTGCTGTTCCGTCACGACCCGAGGCTATCGGAGCCGCCCGCTCCGCAAGCCGGCCGGGGACCGCTCGACGGGCGAACGAGCCGCGGCCTTCCTACAGTCGGATGGTATGAGTGCCACCGCGGAGGCCGCCGCCCGACGGGACACCCCTGGGCCGGCACGGCCCTCCGGGAGCCGCTTGCTCAGCCGGGTGCCCGAGGGCTTCGCGACCTTCTTCGGCGCCCTCGGCCTGCTGTGCGTGCTGCTGGCCCTCATACCGCCCCTGCGGCGCCTGCTGCGCCCCGTCGTGCGCTTTCTGGACCTCCTGCTGGTCCCCATCAGCGCCAACCTCGCCTACGCCGTCTTCCTGTTCCTGCTGGCCGCCGCCACCGCCGCCCGCAAAAGGATCGCCTGGTGGCTGGTCGTCGTCTACCTGGGCCTGGTGGTCCTCACCGACGTCCTGGGCCTCGCCGTCGGCCTGTACGCCGAGTCCGTGCCCTCCCTGGTGGTGTGCGCCCTCGCCCTGGCGCTGCTGGTCGTCGCCCGCCGCGAGTTCTACGCCGCCTCCCGCAAGGCCGCCGTACGCCGCGCCCTCGCCGTCCTGCTGGCCGGGCTGGCCGTGGCGATCCTCGTCGGCTGGGGCCTGGTCGAGGCCTTCCCCGGCACACTGCCGCACGGCCAGCGGCTGTCCTGGGCCGCCAACCGGGTCCTGGGCGGGCTGGTCTCGGCCGGCTCCTTCGACGGGCGCCCGCCCCGCGCCCTGTTCTTCCTGCTCGGCCTGTTCGGCGCGCTCGCCCTGCTGAACGCCGCCGCCACCCTCTTCCGCTCCCAGCGCCTGGAAGCCGCCCTCCACGACGACGAGGAGGAACGCATCCGCGCCCTGCTCGGCCGCTACGGCGACCAGGACTCGCTCGGCTACTTCGCCACCCGGCGCGACAAGGCCGTCGTCTTCTCGCCCAGCGGCAAGGCCGCCGTCACCTACCGCGTCGAAGCAGGCGTCTGCCTGGCCAGCGGCGACCCCGTCGGCGACCGCGAGGCCTGGCCGCACGCCATCGCCGCCTGGCTCGACGTGGCCCGCCGCTACGGCTGGGCGCCCGCGGTGATGGGCGCCTCCGAGGAGGGCGCCACCGCCTACGCCCGCGCCGGCCTCGGCGCCCTCCAGCTCGGCGACGAGGCCATCGTGCAGGTGTCCTGCTTCGACCTGGACGGCCGCGACATGCGGGTCACCCGGCAGGCCGTGCACCGGGTCCGCCGCACCGGCGCCACCTGCCGCATCCGCCGCCACGAAGCGCTCACCGAAGCCGAGATGGAGGAGATCGTCGGCAAGGCCGACGCCTGGCGCGACACCGAGACCGAACGCGGCTTCTCCATGGCCCTGGACCGCCTCGGCGACCCCGCCGACGGCGACTGCCTGCTGGTGGAGGCGTTCGGCGAGGACGGCCGGCTGATCGCCCTGCTCTCCTTCGTGCCCTGGGGCCGCGACGGCATCTCCCTGGACCTGATGCGCCGCGACCGCGACACCGCCCCCAACGGCGTCATGGAGTTCATGGTCGCCGAGCTGTGCGCCGCCGCCCCCAAGCTGGGCGTGCGCCGCATCTCGCTGAACTTCGCCGTCTTCCGCTCGGTCTTCGAGGAGGGCGCCCGCATCGGCGCCGGACCCGTCCTGCGGCTGTGGCGCCGCCTGCTGCTGTTCTTCTCCCGCTGGTGGCAGCTGGAGGCCCTGTACCGCTCCAACGCCAAGTACCACCCCGAGTGGTACCCGCGCTTCCTGTGCTACGGCGACGCCGCCGCCCTCGCCCGGATCGGCCTCGCCTCAGGCATCGCCGAGGGCTTCGTCCCCGTGCCGTCGCTGCGCAAGCTCTGGGGCAAGGCGCACCCGAGGGGGGTGCGGCGGCCCGCCACCACCGAGGGCCTGCCGCCGCTGGCGGCACTCGGTCTCGACGGAGGGGGCGAGACCGGGGCCGGCGGCCCGGACGCGGGCCTGCCCGAGCAGGTCCGCGTCCGGCACCGCACCCTTCAGCGGCTGCGCGCCGAGGGCACCGACCCCTACCCGGTCGGCGTCCCGGCCCGCACCCACACCCTCGCCGAGGTCCGCGACGGCGAGGAGGTCACCGTCGCCGGGCGGATCATGCTGGTGCGCGACTTCGGCGGCATCGTCTTCGTCGTCCTGCGCGACTGGTCCGGCGACCACCAGCTCGCCCTCACCCGCGAGCGGACCGGCGCCGCGCTGCGGCGCTTCCGCGCCGACACCGACATCGGCGACCACATCACCGCCAGCGGCCGGGCCGGCGTCAGCGACAAGGGCGAACCGACCGTCTTCGTCACCGCCTGGCAGCTCACCGGCAAGTGCCTGCGCCCGCTGCCCGACAAGCGCCGCGGCCTGGCCGACCCGGAGACCAGGGTGCGCATGCGCTACCTCGACCTGGCCACCAGCCCCGCCGCACGCGAGGTGGTCCGCGCCCGCTCCACCGCCGTCCAGGCGCTGCGCCAGGGCCTGCTGGAGCGCGGCTACCTGGAGGTCGAGACGCCGATGCTGCAGCAGATCCACGGCGGCGCCAACGCCCGCCCCTTCACCACCCACATCAACGCCTACGACCTCGACCTGTACCTGCGCATCGCGCCCGAGCTGTATCTGAAGCGGCTGTGCGTGGGCGGCCTGGAGAAGGTCTTCGAACTGGGCCGCACCTTCCGCAACGAGGGCGTCTCCTACAAGCACAACCCCGAGTTCACGATGCTGGAGGCCTACCAGGCGTTCGCCGACTACGACGTGATGCTCGACCTGGTCCGCGAGCTGATCCAGGGCGCGGCCACGGCCGCCTTCGGAACGCCCGTCGCCCGCAAGGACGGCCGCGAGTACGACATCTCGGGCCGGTGGCCGGTCAAGACCGTCCACGGCGCGATCTCGGAGGCGCTCGGCGAGGAGATCGACGCCGGCACCGACCTGGCCCGGCTGCACCGGCTGTGCGACCGCGCGGGCGTGCCGTACACCCAGGACGACGGCCGAGGCGACGTCGTGCTGGAGATGTACGAGCGGCTGGTGGAGGAGCGCACCGAGCTGCCCACCTTCTACAAGGACTTCCCGACCGACGTCTCCCCGCTCACCCGGCAGCACCGCGCCGACCCGCGCCTGGCCGAGCGCTGGGACCTGGTCGCCTTCGGCACCGAGCTGGGCACCGCCTACTCCGAGCTGACCGACCCGGTGGAGCAGCGCCGCCGGCTGACCGAGCAGTCCCTGCTGGCGGCGGGCGGCGACCCGGAGGCCATGGAGCTCGACGAGGACTTCCTGGACGCCCTGGAGTACGCCATGCCGCCCACCGGCGGGCTCGGCATCGGTGTGGACCGCCTGGTGATGTTCCTGACCGGTCTGACCATCCGCGAGACCCTTCCCTTCCCGCTGGTCCGCCGCCGCTGACGGCCGGGGCCGCTGCGGGCCCCCACCCGGCTGCTTGCGCTGAGCGGGTGTTTTTCTGCCGCCGCTCCGGTGTCACCGTGGTGCGCCGCCCGCCTGCCGGGCGACTGATTGGTCATGAAGAAGGATCAGTTCCTCACCCGGCGCCGGGTGCTGCTCGCCGGCGCCGCCGCACTGGGGGCGGCCGGCACCGCCGGGCTGTTCGCCCTGGGCGGCGCCGACGAGCCGGCCCCCTCGGCCGCCCCCGCCGCCGGCGCCCCGGTGCAGCCGTCGCGCAAGCCGTCCGCCTACCGGCTGCAGCCCCTGACCGGAGACGAGCCGCCGCGCGCCCTGCCGCCGCGCACGCCCGTGCGGAGCGAACCGCTGCTCAGCATGCCCGCACGCGGCCGCACCATGTACCTGACCTTCGACGACGGACCCGACCCGCGCTACACCCCGGACATCCTCGACACCCTGCGCGAGTACGACGTGCGGGCCACCTTCTTCGTGTGCGGCGAGATGGCCTCGTACAACAGGGACCTGCTGGCGCGCATGGCCGACGAGGGCCATGTCGTCGGCAACCACACCTGGACCCACCCGCTGCTCACCCAGCTCGACCGGGCGGAGATCCGCGACGAGATGGAGCGCACCAGCGACATCATCGAGGACACCTACGGCGAGCGCCCGCGCTGGTTCCGCGCCCCGTACGGCGCCTGGAACCGCGCCGCCTTCCAACTGGGCGCCGCGATGGGGATGGAGCCGCTGGCCTGGACGGTCGACACCGAGGACTGGACCACCCCCGGCACCAGGGCCATCGTCCGCGCCGTCGAGGACGGCGCCGGCCCCGGTGTCGTGGTGCTCTCGCACGACGCCGGCGGCGACCGCTCCCAGAGCGTGCGCGCGCTGCGCAGCTACCTGCCGCAACTGCTGGACTCCGGCTACCACCTCACCGTGCCGAGCCGGCCGTACGCGTAGGCCCTGTCGTTTGGATCATCCCGGCGTCGCGGGGCCTGGCACGCTCCCCCGAGCTCTGCGAGCAGGGGGCACCCCCACCGCGTTGTCGCCCTCCTCCGCCTTGCAGCTGCATGCACCAGACCCCGCTCGGGCCGGCCGAGAGGCGCCGTTTCTCACAGCCGGCCTGATCCAAACGCCAGGGCCTAGGCGGTCTCGCCCGGATCAGCGGGCAGGGCGGAGTCCATCCGTCCTGCCCGCTGTATTTGTTATGCCTCAACTCCCCTTGCAATATGCCCTCCTGTAATGGTGTGAGTTGCTCCACATGTCTATTGTGCCCTCGCGCCCTGCCATACCTCCGAGCAGCTCGGCCGGATAACTGACCGAAGTCCATGGTGGATTGGGGTCGGCCGGGGTTAAGGTGGCCCACCGGAGAAACAGGCTGAGTGCTCAACTCGGAATCTCGTGAGGGGTGGCGTTGTGTCTACGCGGTTGTCGGCGTCGGATTCACGCCCCCGGTGACGTTCACATCAGAACGCACATGCCCTCAAGGCCTCCTTCATCGCGCGCACTCTTCCGGCCGTTTCCCATGCGTTGATTCCCTTTCACCTCTGACCCTGATCCGGCTGTTGGCATCCCCGGAACAGGTCATTTCCTGTACCCATTCGGCAAGGAAAGTTGGAGAGATTGCTGACAAGACGGAAACGTCGGCGCGCTGTGCGCCGAATAGCGGGGGCCGTGGCATTGTTCATGGCCGCGGAGTGCCTGGGCGTCGCCGGGGAGGGCGTCGCCGGGGCACAGGTTCTGCCGGAAGAGACGTCCGTGGGCACGAAGACCCAGACCCAGACCCCGGCGTCCGCGGCCGACCTGGCGTCGGCGCGTCTGACGGCGCGGTTGCGGCATCGACGGGTCGAGGTCGAGTCGGCACGGACGGAGTCGTCGACGACCTGGGTGAACCCTGACGGCACCCTCACCACCGACGTGGCGTCGGGGCCCGTGCGCTTCAAGCAGAACGGTGCCTGGGTGGGCGTCGATCCCACGCTGGTCCTCGGGGCGGACGGCACGCCCGCGGCCCGGGCGCATCCACTGGGCCTGGAACTGGGCGGACGGTCTCCCGCCTCCGTGGCGGCGCGGCTGAAGTCGTCCCACGCCAAGCCGGGGGACGTGCAGGCCCCGGAGTCGTCGCTGGTGACGCTGGGACGTGGTGACCGGCAACTGGCCATGTCGTGGCGGGGTGTACTGCCCTCACCGTCCCTGGACGGCACCCGCGCGACCTACCGGGACGTGCTGACCGGCGGTGACCTGGTCGTGGAGGCGACCCGCACCGGGTTCGAGCAGTTCCTGGTGCTGAAGAACCGGGCCGCCGTGGACGCCTCCGGCCGGGTGACCCTGACCCTGCGGGCCAAGGGCCTGAAAGCATCCGCCCGGCCCGACGGCTCGGTCGTCTTCACCGACGCCAAGTCGGGCAGGAGCGCGGGGACACTGCCGGCACCCGTGATGTGGGACGCGGCAGTGAACGCCCGTACGGGAGAGCATCCGCACCGGGCGAAGGTCGCCACCCAGGTCTCCCAGCACGGGAGCTCCATCGACCTGTCCCTGATACCCGATCGGAGCTTCCTGGACGATCCGGGGACCAGGTTCCCGGTCACGGTCGACCCGGCGGTCGACCTCTCCAGCACCTTCGACACCTTCGTCCAGCAGGGCTACGGAGTCGACGAGTCGACCAGTACCGAGCTGAAGCTCGGCAACAACGGTTCCTCGCAGGTGGCCCGTTCGTTCCTGGAGTTCAACACCTCCGCGATCACCGGAGCGAAGATCGACTCCGCTTCCCTGAAGCTGTACGAGACGCATTCGTGGTCGTGCGCGGCGAGATCGTGGGACGTGTGGGAGACCGGGAAGGCCACCACCGCGACGCGATGGACCGCTCAGCCCGCCTGGAACAAGAAGTGGGCCACCTCCACGCAGACCAAGGGATACTCGTCCTCCTGCGCGGCCGGCTGGGTCTCCGCGGACGTGACCGCGCTGGCGCAGAAGTGGGCCGATGGCACGACGACCTCGAACACCCTGGGCATCCGCGCGTCGGACGAGACCGATGCGTACGGCTGGAAGCGTTTCAACTCCGGCAACGCGGCCTCGAACACGCCCTACCTCTCGGTGACCTACAACAGCCTCCCGTGGGCCTCGGCGCAGGCCGTCGCGCCGTCGTCGGTCAACGCCTACAACGGCAAGCGGTACGTCACCTCCCTGACCCCGACTCTCTCGGCGCAGGTGGGGGACCCGGGCGGCGCGGAGGTGCAGGGGCAGTTCGAGGTGACCCCCGACCCGGCCTACAACGACGCCGGTTCGTACACCTGGACCGGCACCTCGGCATCGGTGACCTCCGGCGAGACGGCCTCGCTCCCGGTGCCCTCGGCCAACGCCTTCCCGGCCGGCTCGCATCTCAGGTTCCGCGTGCGCGGGTACAACGGCAGAGCGTACGGAGCCTGGTCGGGCTACCAGCCTTTCGTCCTGAACACGGCCGCTCCGGCGGCACCGACCGTCACCTGTGACGCCTACGCGAAGGACGCGTGGTCGGCGAAGGCCTCGGGCGGGGCCAAGTGCACCTTCGACACCTCCTCCACCGACGGCAGGGGCTTCTCCTGGGGTCTGGACGACCCGAACACCCCGAAGCTCGTGGAGGACTCCACCGACGGCACCGGCGGTGACGCCCTCAGCGTCACGATCGATCCCGACGAGGGCAAGCACACGCTGTACGCCAAGACCGTCGACTCGGGTGGCAACGTCTCCACCACGACGACCGTCTACAGCTTCGCCGTCGGAGCGGACGGCGCCGCACTGATCGCCCCGGAGTCCGGGGCCAACACCGCTCGCCGGCTCCGCCTGTCGGCGCAGTCCAAGTCCTCCTACACGGGGGTCACCTACGAGTACCGGCGGGGCGAGACCGACACCTGGCACACCGTGCCGCAGAGCGACGTCACCAAGGCCTCGGACGGGTCCGCTGTGACCTGGCCGGTACCGGTCAGCAACGGCTTTCCGCCCGATCTGACGTGGAACATCACCACCTCGCTCAGCGAGGACGGACCCGTGGACGTGCGGGCCACGTTCACCGCCGGCACGGTCACGGGGCACTCCCAGACGAACACCGTCCTGGTCGACCGCAGTGCCGGAACCGCGCCCTCCGAGGACGTCGGGCCCGGCGAGGTGAATCTCCTCACCGGTGACTACACGCTGGCGGAGGACGACGCGTCGGAGTTCGAGCTGTCGGTCTCCCGCACCGCCTCCTCCCGTCGCCCGACGAACGGCAGCGCGCAGGAGGGGCAGGCGGCGATCTTCGGTCCCCAGTGGACCAACGCGAGCACCGCGGACGTCTCCGACAGCGACTGGGCGTATCTGCGCAAGATCTCCTCCAGCTCGGTCGCCGTGGTGGACATCGACGGTGACCAGACCGGCTTCACCGCCACCGCGTCCGGCGGCTGGAAGCCCGAGCCGGGCGCCGAGGACCTGACGCTCACCGGATCACTGAGCGGATCGTTCACCCTCAAGGACACCGAGGGCACCACTGCCACGTTCGCCAAGATCGACCCGTCGGCGACGACGTGGCAGGTGGTCAGCACGGCGCTGCCCACCGGTGACTCGACGACGAGGATCAAGTACGAGCAGGTGACGGTCGGCGGCAAGCTGCTCGCCCGGCCCAAGTACATGATCGCCCCGACCTCCGCCGTCGCGAGCACGACCTGCGAGACGGCACCGGTCACCAAGGGCTGCCGGGTCCTGGAGTACGTGTACGCCACCTCCACCACGGCCACCGCCACCACCCTGGGCGACTTCGCCAACCAGGTGAAGCAGGTCCGCGTGTGGGCCACCGATCCGGGAGCCTCCGCGGCGACCGCGGTGGCCGTCGCCCAGTACTCCTACGACAGCGAGGGCCGGCTCAGGGAGACCTGGGACCCGCGGATCACTCCGGCGCTGAAGACGAGCTATGGCTACGACAGCGCGGGCCGGGTCACCACGCTCACTCCGCCCGGAGAGCTGCCGTGGACGTTCAGCTACGGCAAGGCGGGGAACGCCGCCACCGCCGGCGACGGCATGCTGCTGTCCGTCTCCCGGCCGACCCTGAAGCAGGGTTCCGCCACGGAGACCGATGGCGGCACGGCCAGCGCCACGATCGTCTACGACGTGCCGCTCGCCGGATCCGGGGCTCCGTACCAGATGGGCGCGACGGATGTGGCCAAGTGGGGCCAGGTCGACGCTCCCACCGATGCCACCGCCGTCTTCCCGGCCGACTCCGTTCCCGCCTCGCACGACGGCACCGCCGTCCCGGCGACCGGCTATGCCCGGGCCTCGATCACCTATGCGGACGCCTCCGGACGCGAGGTCAACAGCGCCGACCCGGGTGGCCACATCGACGCCACCGAGTACGACCGGTACGGCAACGAGGTGCGGGAACTCACCGCGGCCAACAGGTCCTTGGCGCTGGCCTCCTCGGGCAGTGCGCTGACCCGGCTGAACCAGCTCGGCATCGGGGGCCTGGCCACCGCGGACCGGGCCCAGCAGCTCGCCACGGTCACGGTGTACAGCGCGGACGGGCAGCGTGAACTGGAGTCCCTTGAGCCCCTCCACATGGCCGTCGTGACCGCCGACGTCCGAGCGGCCGACGGATCGATCGCCGTGCCGGCCGGGACGCCGGCTCCGGTGCGCGAGCACACCGTGACCAGCTTCGACGAGGGCCGTCCGGCGGATGCCGCGGTCTCCGACCTGCCCACGACCGTGAAGGTCGGGGCGCGGCTGAGCGGGTTTCCCTCCGACGCGGACGTGCGGACGTCCAAGATGGAGTACGACTGGGCGACGGGTCTCCCCGTGAAGACGATCGACGACCCGGGTGGGAAGAACATCGTCAAGACCATGGCCTATGACGCGGAAGGCCGCATCAAGAAGGTCACCGCTCCCATGTCGAACGGAGCGGACGCGGGCACCACGCTCACCTCGTACTGGACCGCGACGGGAACCGGACCGTGCTCGGGCCGCCCCGAATGGGCCGACCTGACCTGTTCCGTGGGCCCGGCCGGAGCCATCACCGGGGGTGGAAGCAACCCTGCCTCCCTGCCGTCCGCGACCACCGAGTACGACCGCTGGGGCGACCCGGCGACCGTCACGGTGACCGCCAACGGTGTCACCCGTACGACGGTCAACACGAGGGACGCCGCCGGCCGTGTGACGGCGGTCGAGACGACCGGCGGAATCGGCACGCCAGTCCCGCCGACCACCACCACCTACGACCCGGACACGGGCGAGGTGGCGACGGTCACTTCGGCAGGACAGACCCTCACCTACGTCCAGGACAAGCTGGGCCGGCAGATCTCGTACGACGACGGCCAGGGCAACACCACCACGACCGAGTACGACGCTCTCGGCAGGCCGGTGAAGACCTCCGACTCGGCCCCCTCCACCACCACCTACAGCTACGACACCACGAAGGAACCGCGCGGTCTGCCGACCTCGCTCACCGACTCGGTGGCCGGCACCTTCAGCGCCGGCTACGACGAGGACGGCGAAATCGCCACCGAGCATCTGCCGGGCGGCATCACCCTCTCCGTCACCGAGGACGAGACGGGCTCCGACACCTCCCGGACCTACACCCGGGACTCGGACGGCAGCGTCGTGCTCGCGGACGGCGCCGAGGAGTCCGTCCACGGCCAGACCGTGCACCAGGTCAGCACGGCCGGTGCGACGACCGATCAGCAGTTCGGCTATGACAGCCTCGGCAGGCTCGTCCGCGCCGACAACACCGCGCCGGACAACACCTGCACCCGGCACTCCTACACCTTCGACAACAACACCAACCGGACCGGACTCGACACCTCCACAGCGGCTCCCGGTACGCCGTGCACCAGTGCCGGAGCCACCACGACGACGACCGCCTACGACAGCGCCGATCGCCTCATCGCGGCAGGCGTGACCTACGACGCCTTCGGCCGGACGACCACGCAGGCGGGCGGCTCCAGCCTGGCGTACTACACCAACGACCTGGTGCGGCAGCAGACCGCCGACGGACAGCGCCAGACCTGGAACCTGGACGCCGCCGGACGCCTCGGCGCCTGGACGGTGGAGTCCCAGAACGCCGACGGCAGCTGGACCCGGACCGGGTCGAAGACCAACCACTACGGCGACGACGGAGACGAGCCCACCTGGACTCTCGAAGACGCCGTCACCCACTCCATCACCCGCGACGTCGAAGACCTGGACAACGACCTGGCCGCGATCACCAGCGCCACCGGTGACATCGTGCTCCAGCTCACCGACCTGCACGGCGACGTCCGCGTGCAGTTGCCCCTCGACACGAGCCAGAGCCCGACGGTGCTGGACTCCGACGAGTACGGCATCCCGCGCGACGGGCAGGCGAGGACACGCTACGGATGGCTCGGCGCCGAGCAGCGGTCGGCCGAGACGCTCACCGGCATCATCCTCATGGGTGTCCGCCTGTACGACCCCACCCTCGGCCGCTTCCTCTCCATCGACCCGGTCGCCGGCGGCAACGCCAACGCGTACGAGTACTGCTCCGCGGATCCCGTCAACTGCTTCGACCTCGACGGCAGGTTCGGCTGGGGCAAGTTCTTCGACCGGGTCGGGACGGGACTGTCCATCGCCGGAGCCTTCGGCTGTGGCCCCTGTGCGGCAGGGGCGGCCGTCATCGGCGGAGCCCGTGGCATCTACAAGGTGACCCACGGGGACCGGTCGGGGTGGATAGACATCGCCGGCAGTGCCTTCTACGGTGGGGCGAAAGCAGCGAAGTGGGGCGGCAAGCTGATGAAGTCGCGCCGCATCGCCAAGAACCCCAAGGGCGTCAAGGGCAAGGGGAACAAGAGAGGACCGGCGCGGAAACACAAACGCGCACGCTCGAAGGCGGCGAAGAAGCACAAGCGTCACCACCGCAAGGTCGTGCACCGAGCCGACAAGATAGACAAGTGGTACGGCAACGGCAGCCTTGTCTATGGCCTGTACGGCGAGTACAGCGACTACAAGGCCAGTAAGAAGCACCACCACAAGAAGAAGAAGCACAAGAAGAAGCACAAGAGGAAGAAGCACCACTAGTGACCGCAGGACACGTCACCGGGCGCCTGGGTCGCATGGCTCCCGCAGCCGACCGGCTGGCCGCCGGTCTGATCGACCGGCTCGCCGCCCGGTTCGGTGCGGAAGGCGCCCCGCCGGTGCTCGGTGACGTGTCCCTGGCGCGAACCCGGATCGCCGCCAAGTCCGGAAGGATGTCCACCACGACGATGCAGGCCTGGGGGACTCTTGAGGAGTTCTACCAGTTCACCGCATGGTTGTGGTTCGTCCTGGCCATCGTGTCAGGGGCCGTGCTGACGGCGGCACACCTCGTCGTCCCCTCGGGATGGTGGCTCACCGTCGCCGACGCCCTCGGCGTCCCGTGGCTCTGTCTGTGCTCGGGATTCTTCGCCAGTCGGCTCGTGGTCGCCACAGCGGCGGGCACGGCGGTCAAGCGGCAGCACGCCGGGGCGCGGCGCGCGCGGGTGGTGAACCGTTTCGTGGAGACTCCCGCCGTGGTGTGGCTGGCGCTGGCCTTCGTTCCGGTGTGGGCCCTCGCCGTCTTCGCCACCTGACGCGGCGCACGAAAGCGCCTGGGGCAAGAGCCTTCGCCCGCCGGCCGGGTGCCGCTCAGCGGACCTCGGCCAGGCGGGCGAAGACCACGACATTGCCGTCGTAGCCGTTCTTCTTGGAAAAACCGCCCCCGCAGGTGATGACCCGCAGTTCCGCGGCTCCCTTGGACGCGTACACGCGGTCGCCGGGGAAGTCGCTTTTGGCGAACACCTCGACGCCGTAGATCTCGAACACCGCCGTCTTTCCGTCCTGGCGGTGCACCTCGACGCGGTTTCCCTTTTTCAGCGCGCCCAGCCCGTAGAACACGGCCGGGCCCTGTTTGTTGTCGACATGGCCGACGATGACCGCCGTCCCCTTTTCCCCGGGCGAGACGGCCCCGGTGAACCAGCCGGCCAGATTCGGGTCCTCCGGGGGCGGTGCGTCGACCCAGCCGTCCGCGTCCAGACCGACCGGCGTCACCGGCGCGTCGACCGAGATCGCCGGGATGCGCACCCGGTCGGCCATCGAGAAGGCCAGCGGCTCCGGCGCCCGGGCGAGGCCCCCCTGGGCGCTGCGGCTGTCCGCGGCCGCCGCCGACGCCGGCTGGGGCGGGCCCACGTCGAACTCCCCGGAACCGTTGCGAATGAGCGCGAGACCGGTGAGCAGAACCAGCGCTATCACGCCCCAGGGGGCGCGCTTCCTGCGCCGCTCCTCCTCCTCGGCCAGTTCGGACAGCTCGGACGCAGACATTCGCCATCCCCTTTCGACACGGCCGTCGCCGCGTCACGGTGCGCATGGAAGAAACGCTAAGTGCGGTGGGCGCGAGCGGCGAGGAGGCCGCAGCGAACGGGTGGCGTGCTTTCCTTGTGTGCGCCATCCGTGGCGCCGCGCGGAGGTGACTTTCTGACGGTCCGTGACCTGCGGCGATATCCGGCCGCGCGCATGTCGGGCGGTGTGCCGTCTCACCGGTACGGACCATCCCCGAAATGCGGCGGCGTGCGCGGCATCCGAGGGTTTTTCCGGGAGACGCTTTCTCGCCGATCGACCGGGGACGGGTCCCGGGGTGTCTTCCGCGGAGGATCACATGCGCAACTCTCGTGCCCTGGCGGCCACGGCCGCCGCGGTCGCCGCACTCGGCCTCGCCGCCCCCACGGCCGCCGCGCGGGACGGCATGAACATCAACCCGAGCAACATCGTCGCCCTGCCCAGCGTCATCGCCCGCGGCGGGCAGCTCACCATCACCGTCGACGGCTGCCCGTCCGGCGGCACGGCGACCTCGGACGCGTTCCGGCCCACACCGCTGACGCCGATCAACGGCGCCAACCGGACGGCCAGGGGCACCGCGACGATCGACCGGGAGGCACGCCCCGGCTCGCACCCCATCACGGTCAACTGCAACGGCAGGACCCTGACCAACCCGGCCGCCTTCAGCGTCATCGGCGGCGTCCGCGGCGGCCTGGGCGGCAGCAGCTCCAGCGGCGCCACGCCCACCGACATGGCCATCGGCGGCGGGCTCGTGGCCGCGGCCGTCATCGGCGGCGGGGTGTTCTGGCTGCGGCGCCGTTCCGAGAAGCACATCTGAGCGCCGTTCCGCCGTCCGTCCCGCCGCCCGCTCGCACCGCGCACGCCGCCAGGGCCTCGCCCCGGACCCCGCCGGGTACCGGGGCGCGGCCCGTTCCGGCTGCCGTTCCGGCTGCCGGTGCCAGCGGCCGTTCACGCCGCGGGTGTCAGCCGCGGTTCCGGCTTCCGGTGTCAGCCGCCGTTCACGCCGCCCACGTCACCTCGACGCCGGGCGAAGAAGTACGCCGTACCGGCCGCACCCGCGATCAGTGCCACCCCCAGCCCGATCTCCCCGGCGTCGAACCCGCCGGCGCTGCCGCCCTCACCGGCGTGCACCCCGCGCGGCACGGTCGGCCCCAACGGCTCCGGCGTCGGCCGCCCCCCGGAGATGGTCAGCCCCGTCGACCCGCTCACCCCGTCGCAGGTGAACGTCACCTGGTAGACCGCGCCCGGACGGGCGTCCCAGTCGACCGTGGCCGTGGCCGACGACCGGCGCGGCGCGATGGTGACCGTGTCGAACACACCCGAGGAGACGGTGACCGAGCCCCGGCAGCCCCCGTGGTCGCGGTCGACCTGGAGGGCGACCTGCCCACCGGCGGCGACCGTCGAGGGCACGACGGCGAAGCCGAACGGGGTGATGCCGGCGGCGTCGCTCTTGGCGACGGCGGCCGGCGCGGTCAGGGCGAGGGCGCCCAGGCCCAGCAGTGCGGCAGAAGCGACGCGTATCGCGCGCATGGAGTGCCTCCGGTCCCGAGGAGCAGCCGCGGGGATCTGCCCCGCATGCACACACATGCGCCTCGTCGAACCGAAACGCTAGGAACGGGGGTACGCCTGCGCGATCGCAGTAGCGCGAACGGGTCAACCGTGTGGGCCGCCCGGGTGACGGCATGACCCCGTCCGGGGGACACCGGCGGCGCGGCGTCCCCGTCCCTGGGGTGAACGGGGACTCCCGGCCGGCCCTCAGCCCCGGGCGTGCGGGAAGAGGTTCAGCAGCGGTTCCATCGACGCGGCCGTGTCCCGGCTGTACGGGGCGTCGAAGTCCCAGATCAGGAACAGCAGGAAGGCGATCAGGGCGGAGAAGAGGCCCGCGAGGACCAGTTCCCGCGGGGTGCGGCGGATCTGCAGCGCGAAGACCATGCCGATCGTCACCATGGCCCCCGTGATCAGCCCGAACCACACCACACCCGGCATCGTCGGCGAGGTGGCGTTCGCCCGGGCGGTGCGCGCCTCGTCGGCCGCGGTGACCTGGTCGAGCAGCGGCTGGTAGGCCTGGGCCTCGAAGTCGTTGCGCGGCTGGTAGTCGGTGAGGTCGTGGCGGACCTGCTGGAGCAGCCGGTCGCCGCGTCCGGTCGTCTCCCCGTGCTCCTCCATCGCCTTCCACTCCTTGGTGACGACGTGTCCGACATAGGCGTTGACATCCGCCCGGATCCGGTCACGGACGTCCACGGGGTAGACCCGGACCCGCTGGTCGATCTCGTGCAGCGCCTGTGCCTCCGCCTGCACATGGTCCTGGGCGGCGCTGCGGGCCTCCCACACGCCCGCGATGGCCAGGCCCAGAACGATGGCGTAGACCACGCCGATCCACATGGTCATGTACTCGATGACGTCTGGGGTCTCACTGGTGTCCTCGTCGTCGGCCGCCCTCTTGTGACGGACGAGCGTGATGACGACCACGACGACACAGGCGGCCAGCATCGCGAGGATGAGAACAAGCCATTCCGGCAAGGGAGATACCTCCAGGGCTCAGCGCGGACGGAGCGCGGCGACGGCCACGATCGCGGGCGCGGTGATGAGCAGGACATAGGTGACCGGCGAGACGCGGTGCTGAGGCTGCCGCCGGGGCGGCGCCGCGTGGTAGCGCGGATAGCTGACCGGGGTCGCCGACGGCCGCGGAGCCGGCGGGGGCGTCGGGCTCGGCTTCGGGGTCGGGCTGGGGGGCGGCGGAGGAGCCGGTGCCGGGCGCACGGGCGCGGGCCTGGGTGCCGGCGGTTTCGGGGCCGGTGGCGTGGGCCGCGGCTTCGGCGGCGGTGGGGGCGCCGGGCCTCGGCGGGGGCGGCGGCGGTTCGGGGACCGGCGGCGGGGGTGGCGGCGGTGGCGTCGGGCTGGGCGTGGGAGTCGGGGTGGGGGTCGGAGTCGGTGAGCACCCCGGCAGGACGGGCCAGTCGGGACTGCCGGCCACCGCCACCGCCGTCACCCCGTCCGGTCCGGTCGAGGCGTAGGCGCAGGCGTCGGCCGCCGCCGTCCCGGCCGGCGTGCCGACGAGCAGCCAGGTCAGGGCCACCGCGGCCAGCACCCGTGCGCCGGCGGCGGATCGGGTCGGTTCGGGTCCATGCACGACGGAGATCATGAGGTCCGCCGGCCCCCGCCATGCCCGGCCGGCGGCCGATTGCTCCGAAGGAGGGACAGCGGGCGGCGTGGCGCCTCGCGGCGCTGACGCTCGTACGTACGGCCAGGCGCACGCGCGTACGGGCTGCGGAATAACTCGTTCCGCAAAGAATTCCGCTCCGCCGTTGAACACACCCGCACCCCTCGTGCGTACCCAAGGCCGTGCGGCGGCCCAGCAGGGCGCTGCAACAGTCTTGTGAACGTGGGGAGTTGACGATGAAGACCTCCTGGCGGAGCGCCTCGCTCGCGGCGGGTGCCGTGGCCGTCCTGGCGCTGACGACGGCGTGCGGTCAAGGTGACGGCTCAGCCAAGGCGGCCAGCCAGAACGTCGGTGCCACGGCTCCGGTCGGCGGCTACGGCAGCACCGGCGGCGGGTACGGCATCGGCAACGGGTCCACCACCGACCAGAGCGCGGCGGCGCAGGCGCGGCCGGCGCCCGCGGGCAAGCTCGCCGTCACCGACAACGCCGAACTGGGCAAGGTGCTCACCGACGGCTCCGGACGCACGCTGTACCGCTTCGACGAGGACACGGCCGAGCCGTCCAAGTCGACCTGCGACGGCGACTGCGCCAAGGCGTGGCCGCCCGTACCCGCGGACGACGTCACCGCCGGTGCCGGCATCGAGCCGTCCGAGCTCGGCGAGGTCACCCGCGCCGACGGCACCAAGCAGCTCACCATCGGCGGCTGGCCGGCCTACCGCTACGCCAAGGACACCGCGGCGGGCGAGGTCAAGGGGCAGGGCGTCAAGGGCAAGTGGTTCGCGCTCGCCCCCGACGGAAAGAAGGCGAAACTCGCCGATCTGCCCGGTCTGTCCGTCCGCAAGGACCCCAACCTCGGCGACATCGTCGTCGACCGCAACGGCATGACGGTCTACCGCTTCCTGAAGGACCAGGCCTGGCCCAAGCCGGTCTCCGCCTGCACCGGCGCCTGCCTGGAGAAGTGGCCGGTCGTCGAGCCCGTCGCCGCCGACGACACCAAGGGCGTGAAGAAGAAGGGCCTGATGAGCTTCACCCGCCCCGACGGGGCCAAGCAGCAGACCGTCAACTGCTGGCCCGTCTACACGTTCTCCGGTGACAAGGCGCCCGGGGACATCAACGGTCAGGGCGTCGGCGGCACCTGGTACGCCGTCGCACCCGACGGAAAGCCGGTCGGCGTGCCGAAGAAGTAACGGTTCACACCTCCCCAGGGGTGACCGCCCTCCCCCGGGCGGCACGCACGGCCCCGGTCCGCCCCCTCCGCACCGCACGGAGGGGGCGGACCGCTGTGCGCGGCCCCCGGTACCCTGCCCAGGGTCCCGCCGGGCGCGGTAGTACCGTGGCGCGGCGCCGAGCGGGCACGTGCCGCAGGCAGTGACCGGGAACGGACGGTCAATTTCCGGTTCTGCTCGCTACTTGACCCGACGATCAGTAGCCTCTGCTCGAACACCGGATCGCCTACGCCTTGGAGAGATGGATGGAGCGTCCCGCTTGGGCTCCCCGAAGCATCGACATCTCGGTGCCGAGCGTCTCGCGCATCTACGACTACTACCTGGGCGGTTCGCACAACTTCGAGGTGGACCGGGAGGCCGCCCGCAGGGCCATGGAGTTCCTGCCGGGCATGCCCAAGATCATGCAGGCGAACCGCGCGTTCATGCGCCGGGCCGTGCGCTTCGCCGTCGACGAGGGCATCACGCAGTTCCTCGACATCGGCTCCGGCATCCCCACCTTCGGCAACGTCCACGAGGTCGCCCAGGCCGCCCGCCCCGGCGCACACGTCGTCTACGTCGACCACGACCCGGTGGCCGTCGCGCACAGCCAGGCGGTCCTCGACGGCAACGACGACGCCGACGTCGTCGCCGCCGACCTGCGCAAGCCCCAGGAGATCCTCCGCAGCCCGCAGGTGGAGCGGCTGATCGACCTGAACCGGCCGGTCGCGCTGCTGCTCGTTGCCATACTGCACTTCGTGGAGGACGAGGACGACCCGTACGCGGCGGTGGCCGAACTGCGCGACGCGCTCGCGCCCGGCAGCCTGCTGGTGCTCACGCATGCCTCGTACGAGGGAATCCCGCTGCCTCCCGGGCGGGCAGAGGGTGCGGTGGACGTGTACAAGGACATTCGCAACCCGTTGGTCATGCGCTCGCGCGACGAGATCGCGCGGTTCTTCGAGGGGTACGAGATGGTGGAACCGGGACTGGTGCCGATGCCGGTGTGGCGGCCCGAGACGGCACCGGAGGACGAGGACCCGTACGGCTTCTCCGGTTTCGCCGGCGTGGGGCGTACGGCGTGACCGCGGAACCGGACGGCCCGGAGGACAGACTGCGCCGGTTCGCGACGATCTGGACCCGGGCCGTGTTCCCGGTGACCTCGACGTCGGCGACCCGGCCGGAGTTCGAGGAGCAACTGCTGCCGCTGGCCCGGCGGCTGAGCCGGGCGCTGGCGGCGCCCGCGTTCGACGCGGAGGAGGGCCGGTCGATCGGCGGCGCGCTGGTCGCCGCGCACTGCACCGACCCCGACGCCCTCAGCCGCACCCTGGACTGCGTCGACGCCTATCTGGTGCTCTACTGCGGCGGCGACGGCGACCCGGAGGAACTGCGCACCCGCTGCTCCCGGCTGCAGCACGCCATGGCCGCCGGCTACGCGCAGGCCCTGCGCGAGCGCACGCTGACCGAGCAGGAGGCCATCGCGCAGGCGGCGCTCAAGGCCCAGGGCGTGGTGGCGCAGGCGCTGCACGCCAGCGAGGCCCGCTTCCGCGCGGTGTTCGAGGGCGCCGCCATAGGGATCGGCATCGCCGACCTCGACGGCAACATACTGCAGGTCAACGGCGCCCTGGTGCGCATGTTCGGCGGCAGTGAGCAGGCGGTGCGCGGCCGCAACGTCAAGGAGTGGACGCACGCCGAGGACGCCCCGCAGGTGTGGCGGCTGTACGACGAGCTGGTGCGCGGCGACCGCGAGCACTACCACGTGGAGAAGGCCTTCTACCGTCCCGACGGAACGGTCCTGTGGACCAACCTGACGGTCTCCCTGCTGCGCGACGCCGACGGCGAGCCGCAGTACCAGCTGGCGCTGATGGAGGACACCACCGAGCGCCGCCTGCTCAACCTGCGGCTGCGCTACGAGGCCACGCACGACGCGCTGACCGGACTGCCCAACCGCACGCTGTTCTTCGAGCGGCTGGAGAAGGTCCTCGGCAAGGGCGAGCACGCCCGCTTCGGCCTGTGCTACCTCGACCTGGACGGCTTCAAGACGATCAACGACAGCCTCGGCCACGCGGCCGGCGACCGGCTGCTCGTCGAGGTCGCCGACCGGCTGCAGTCCTGCGCGACCGCGCCCGGCGAGATGGTGGCCCGGCTCGGCGGCGACGAGTTCGTGGCGCTGACCACCGGCCCCGACAGCCGCCGCGAGGTCGACGAGCTGGCCGCCCGCATCATGAACGCCCTGCTCGCGCCCGTGCGCATCGACGGCCGGGAGCTGACCGTGCGCGGCAGCATCGGCATCGTCGAGGGCGCCGCCGGGGAGCGCAGCGCGGCGGAGGTGCTGCGCAGCGCCGACATCACCATGTACCGGGCCAAATCGGCCGGCGGCAACCGCTTCGAGCTGGCCGACCCGGAGGCCGACGCCCGCGCCATCACCCGGCACGGGCTCACCACCGCGCTTCCCGCCGCCCTGGAACGCGGCGAGTTCTTCATCGAGTACCAGCCGCTGGTGCACCTCGGCGACGGCAGCGTGCGCGGCGCGGAGGCGCTGGTGCGCTGGCTGCACCCGCAGCACGGGGTGCTCGGCCCCGACCGGTTCATCCCGCTCGCCGAGCACACCGGGCTGATCGTGCCGCTGGGCCGCTGGGTGCTGGACCAGGCGGTGCGCCAGGCCCGCGAGTGGCGCGAACGCAACGCGGCCGAGGGCGCGCTGCGCATCAACGTCAACCTCTCGCCCTGCCAGCTCACCCACCCCGGGCTGGTCCAGGACACCGTGGACATCCTGGAGCGGGCCGGCGTGGAACCCGACGCGCTGTGCCTGGAGGTCACCGAGTCGGCCCTGATCGGCGCCGACGACGACCTGCTCAAGCCGCTGCGCCGGCTGGCCGAGATGGGCGTGGACATCGCCCTGGACGACTTCGGCACGGGCTACTCGAACCTGGCGAACCTGCGCCGGCTGCCGGTCAGCGTCCTGAAGCTGGACCGCTCCTTCACCCAGGGCATGCAGCAGTTCCCGGCGGACCCCGTCGACCTGAAGATCGTCGAGGGCATCGTCTCGCTCGCGCACAGCCTCGACCTCGCGGTCACCGTCGAGGGCGTGGAGACCGGCGCGCAGGCCGAGCAGCTGCGGATACTGGGCTGCGACACCGCGCAGGGCTGGTACTACGCCCGCCCGGGCCCACCGGAGCGGCTGCACGAACTGGCCATGGCGGACGCGACGGGGTGAGGTCTGTGGACGTGCGGCGTTTGGACCTGGGCTACTTCGTGCGCCCGGCGTCGGAGACCGGCACCGGCCTGCCGCGCGTGGAGCCGGTCCTGGCGTATCTGGTGCGCGACGAGCGGGGACCGATCCTGTTCGACACCGGGATCGGGGCGGCGAGCCCTGAGACCGAGGCCCACTACCGCCCCCGCCGCCGAGGCCTGCGCGAGGCCCTGGCGGCGGCCGGCCTGACCCCGCGGGACATCTCCCTCGTCGTCAACTGCCACCTCCACTTCGACCACTGCGGCGGCAACCCGCTCTTCGCCGGCACGCCCGTGGTCGTCCAGGACGTGGAGCTGGCCACGGCCCGCGCGGGCGACTACACCTTCGAGGAGCTGGTCGACTTCCCGGGCGTGAGGTACGAGGAACTGGCGGGCGAGGCGGAGATCCGCCCCGGGGTGTGGATCGTCCCGACGCCCGGGCACACCGAGGGCCACCAGTCCCTGGTGGTGCGCCGCGGCGACGGCACGGTGGTGCTCGCCGGCCAGGCCCACGACTTCGCCTCCGAGTACGCCTCGGACCACCTGGCCCGCGAGGCGGCCCGGGACGGCGTGGAACCGCCCCTGCCCCCGTACCGCCCCTGGCTGGACCGCCTCGCGGCCTTCGACCCCCGCCGGGTCCTCTTCGCCCACGACCTCTCGGTCTGGGAGCCACCCCGAGCCCCCTGACGCGCGCGCCTGAAAGGGGCGCGGGGAACTGCGCGACCAGCCACCGACAACCCGCGGCCCCCGGACAGCGCTCGCCCAAAACGGCGCGAACGGGTACAAACCCACACATCACCGCTCAAGCAGCATCCGCTGCAACTCCCGAGCGGCCCGAGGCGGAGCGACATCGCTGCGGTGGGCCAGCGCGATCGTCCGATGCAACCCCGGCCGGGCCAGCGCGGTGACCCGCAGGCCACGGCCGGAGCGGGCCGCCACCATCCGAGGGACGACGGCCACCCCCAGCCCCGCCCGCACGAACCCCAGCACCGCGTCCATCTCACCGCCCTCCACGGCGAAATCCGGCTCGAACCCCGCGGAGCGGCACGCCGCGACGGTCAGCTCCCGCAGGTCGTAGCCGTGCCGGAACATCACCAGCCGCTCGCCCTCCAGGTCGGCGATCCGTACCGTACGCCGTCCCCCGCCGGGCTTCGGCGCCTCCGGCGAGGACACCACGACCAGGTCCTCGCGCAGCAGCTCCACCGTGGTCAGCGCCGGGGACGGCGTCGGCAGCGGCAGCACCACCAGCGCCAGGTCGAGCGCGCCGCGGGCCAGCTGCCGCACCAGGTCGTGGGAGCCGCCCTCCTCGATGAGCAGCTGGATGCCGGGATAGCGGTCGTGGAAGGCGCGCAGCACGTCCGGCAGCAGGCCCGTGCACAGGCTGGGGGTCGCGCCGAGCCGCACCCGGCCGCGCCGCAGCTGCGCCAGCTCCTGCACCTCGTGCCGGGCGGTGTCGGCGTCGGCGAGAATGCGCCGGGCCAGCGGCAGCAGCGCCTCGCCGGCGTCGGTCAGCGTGATGTTGCCGCGGGCCCGCTGGAACAGATCCGCCCCGAGCTCCCTCTCCAGCGCCTTGATCTGCTGCGACAGCGACGGCTGGGCGACGTGCACCAGCTCGGCGGCCCGGGTGAAGTGGCGGGTCTCGGCGACCGCGACGAAGTACTGGAGCTGCTGGAACTGCACCCCGCCAGCATAGGCGTTCCCTATCGAATCAAGCCGCACCATGTCTTGGACCGATCGGTATCCCGGCCCCTAGCGTCTGTGGCATGGCTCTGGCAACGCGGACGGACCGACGGCCGTCCATGGCACGCACCGTGTGGGACTCCACCGTCGGCAAGAAGACGGTCATGGCCGTCAGCGGCGTGATCATGCTGCTGTACCTGGTCGCCCATGTGATCGGCAACCTGAAGATCTTCTTCGGGGCCGGGGAGTTCAACCACTACGGGCACTGGCTGCGCACCGTCGGCGAACCCTTCATGCACTACGAGTGGACGCTGTGGCTGATCCGCGTCGTCCTGATCGTCGCGGTCGTCGCGCACGCCGTGTCCGCGTACCAGCTCAGCCGCCGCGACATCAGGGCCCGGCCCAGCAAGTACGTGCACGCCAGGCCCCGGGCGAGCTACGCCACGCGCACCATGCGCTGGGGCGGGATCATCCTCGGCCTGTTCATCGTCTGGCACGTCCTCGACCTGACCACCGGCACCGTGCACTCCGGCGGCTTCCAGGAGGGCCACCCGTACCAGAACGTGGTGGACACCTTCTCCACCTGGTACGGCAACGTCGTCTACATCGTCGCGATGCTCGCCCTCGGCCTGCACATCCGGCACGGCTTCTTCAGCGCCGCCCAGACCCTCGGCGTCGGCAGCCGCACCCGCGACCGGGCCCTGAAGACCGTCGCCAACGTCCTCGCGCTGCTGCTCACGGCCGGCTTCGTCGCCGTTCCCGTGGGCGTCATGACCGGAGTGGTGAGCTGAAGATGAGCGCTGCATACGTCAACTACACGGTCGGCGAGCCCGTCGTCGACACCAAGGCCCCCACCGGGCCGATCCACGAGCGCTGGGACAAGCGGCGCTTCGAGGCCAAGTTGGTCAACCCCGCCAACCGGCGCAAGCACACGGTCATCGTCGTCGGCACCGGACTGGCCGGCGGCTCGGCGGGCGCCACCCTGGCCGAACAGGGCTACCACGTCGTCCAGTTCTGCTACCAGGACTCCCCGCGCCGCGCCCACTCCATCGCCGCGCAAGGAGGCATCAACGCGGCGAAGAACTACCGCAACGACGGCGACTCCGTCCACCGCCTGTTCTACGACACCGTCAAGGGCGGCGACTTCCGGGCGCGCGAGTCCAACGTGCACCGGCTCGCACAGATCTCCGTGGAGATCATCGACCAGTGCGTGGCCCAGGGCGTGCCCTTCGCCCGCGAGTACGGCGGCCTGCTCGACACCCGCTCCTTCGGCGGCGTGCAGGTCTCCCGCACCTTCTACGCGCGCGGCCAGACGGGCCAGCAGCTGCTGCTCGGCGCCTATCAGGCCCTGAGCCGGCAGATCGCCGCGGGCAACGTGGAGATGCACCCGCGCACGGAGATGCTCGACCTGATCGTTGTCGACGGCCGGGCCCGCGGCATCGTCGCCCGCGACCTGATCACCGGGAAGATCGACACGTACTTCGCCGACGCGGTCGTCCTCGCGTGCGGCGGCTACGGCAACGTCTTCTACCTGTCGACGAACGCCATGAACTCCAACGCGACCGCCGTGTGGCGGGCGCACCGGCGCGGCGCGTACTTCGCCAACCCCTGCTTCACGCAGATCCACCCCACCTGCATCCCGCGCACCGGCGACCACCAGTCGAAGCTGACGCTGATGAGCGAGTCGCTGCGCAACGACGGCCGGATCTGGGTGCCCAAGGCCAAGGGTGACACCCGCCCGCCGAACGAGATCCCCGAGGACGAGCGCGACTACTACCTGGAGCGCATCTACCCCTCCTTCGGCAACCTGGTCCCGCGCGACATCGCCTCCCGCGCCGCGAAGAACGTCTGCGACGAGGGCCGCGGTGTCGGCCCGGGCGGCCAGGGCGTGTACCTGGACTTCGCCGACGCGATCAAGCGCATGGGCCGCAAGGCCGTCGAGGCCAAGTACGGCAACCTCTTCGACATGTACCAGCGGATCACCGACGAGGATCCGTACCGGGTGCCGATGCGGATCTACCCGGCCGTGCACTACACGATGGGCGGCCTGTGGGTGGACTACGACCTGCAGACCACCATTCCCGGCCTGTTCGCGATCGGTGAGGCGAACTTCTCCGACCACGGCGCCAACCGGCTCGGCGCGTCCGCGCTGATGCAGGGCCTGGCCGACGGCTACTTCGTCCTCCCGGCGACGATCAACGACTATCTCGCGCGCAACCCGCACAAGGACGAGGTCAACGACGACCACCCCGTGGTGCAGGAGGTCCTGGCCGAGACCGAGGACCGGCTGAACCTGCTGCTGTCCGTCGACGGCGACCGCACCCCGGACTCCTTCCACCGCGAACTCGGCGAGCTGATGTGGGAGCTGTGCGGCATGGCCCGCACGGACGAGGGCCTGCGCAAGGCGCTCGACCGCATCCCGCAGATCCGCGAGGAGTTCTGGCGGCGCATCAAGGTGCCCGGCACCGGCGAGGAGTTCAACCAGTCGCTGGAGAAGGCCAACCGCATCGTTGACTACCTGGAGCTGGCCGAGCTGATGTGCCTCGACGCGCTGCACCGCGCCGAGTCCTGCGGCGGCCACTTCCGCGAGGAGTCCCAGACGCCCGACGGCGAGGCGGCCCGCAAGGACGACGAGTTCTCCTACGCGGCGGCCTGGGAGTTCACCGGCACCGGCGAGGCGCCCACCCTGCACAAGGAAGACCTGGTCTTCGAGTACGTCCACCCCACCCAGCGGAGCTACGCATGAAGCTCACCCTGCGCGTCTGGCGGCAGAAGAACGCCGACGCCGACGGCGCCATGTCCACCTACGAGGTGGACGGCATCTCGCCCGACATGTCCTTCCTGGAGATGCTGGACGTCCTCAACGAACGGCTCATCCTGGCCGGTGAGGACCCGGTCGCCTTCGACCACGACTGCCGCGAGGGCATCTGCGGCGCGTGCAGCCTCGTCATCAACGGCGACGCGCACGGCCCGGAGCGCACCACCACCTGCCAGCTGCACATGCGGTCCTTCCAGGACGGCGACACCATCGACATCGAGCCGTGGCGGGCGGCGGCCTTCCCGGTCGTGAAGGACCTGGTCGTCGACCGCTCGGCCTTCGACCGGATCATCCAGGCCGGTGGCTACATCACCGCCCCGACCGGCTCCGCGCCCGAGGCCCACGCGACCCCCGTCCCGAAGGCCGACGCCGACTACGCCTTCGAGCACGCCGAGTGCATCGGCTGCGGCGCCTGCGTCGCCGCCTGCCCCAACGGCGCGGCGATGCTGTTCACCTCCGCGAAGGTCAACCACCTGGGCGTCCTGCCCCAGGGCGCCCCGGAACGCGAGACCCGCGTGCTGGACATGGTGACCCAGATGGACGCCGAGGGCTTCGGCGGCTGCACCCTCACCGGGGAATGCGCTACCGCCTGCCCCAAGGGCATCCCGCTGACCTCCATCACGCACATGAACAAGGAGTGGCTGCGCGCGACCCGCAAGGTCGCGGGGCGGTAGGCGTTCGCCGGCAGGGTGCGGACGGGCGGGACCGGGTGTGGTGCTCGAACTCCGGTCCCGCCGGGAACCGTTGTCAGTGGGCGGCGGTAGGGTCCCCGCATGATCTTCGGCAACAAGGGGAGGAAGCGGCTTCGCGACGCCGTCACGGCGTTCGAGGCCGCGGTGCGCGACCGGGACGGTGACCGGTCGACGCAGGCGTTCCAGGAGATTCACCGGTACTTCGACCAGGCGGGCGACGAGGAGATCGCGGACGCCGGCCCGCGGCTGGCCGCGCTGCTCGCCGAGGTGCCCGCGGGCCCGCGCGGCGTGATCGCCGTGGTGGTCGGCGCCTGCGTGGAGCGGGGGGCGGACGCCCGCGGTTGCGCGCCGTACGTCTTCGACGGGCTCGCCGGGACGCTGGCCGACGCCGGCGCGTTCTGCGAGCGCTGGGCACAGACCGGGGGAGGGGACTTCCCCGCGCCGGAACCCGGCGACCCGGACCCCGCCGTCGTCGAGCGGGTCGGCTGGGAGGCCGCCCAGGGCTGGTGGACGCTGCCCCAGTGGGAGATGGCGTCCGTCGCGATGCTGAGCCGCCCCGAGGTGCGCACCTCGCTCGGCGACCCCCTGCGCACCCGGCTGCTCGAAGCCCTGCGCCCGGTGGAGGAGGCCTCCGGTCACGTCTTCAAGTGCCTCGCCTACGCCCTGCTCGTCCTCGACGACGAGCCGCTCGTCGCGCTGCACCGCCCGACCGGCACCGGATACGCGCTGCGGATGAGCGGGATCGGCGACAACTTCCAGCTGCACACCCTGCTCGCCGACGCCCTCGTCGGCGGCGGCCACCTCCCCGGCCACGCGCCGTCCGCCCAGGAGGTGGCGGTGTGCCGGGACCAGCCGGGCCAGGTGCTCACCAAGGGCTCGTTCAACCTGGTCGCCCCCGACGGGGAGTGGGTGTGGAACGAGGGCACGCCCTCGGACATCCCCGTGGTCGACGGCGTACGCCTGCTGGTCCTCGACCCGCCGCCCTACGAGCGCAGCTGGCCCGCCGGGCGGTTCTTCCCGAACATGACCGGCGACCTCGTCCTGGAGCGGGTCCTCGGCACCGAGGAGGCGGGGCGGCTGCTGAGCCTCTGCAAGCCCGCCGGGTAGCCCCGGCCCCGCGCCGTTCAACATCTCCACATCCTCACTCCTGGCACCGGTCACGTCCCCGCCAACCGGCGTCGGAAGAAACGAGGGGTACCGCCTCCGTCCCCCTCACGGCCGTGCCAGGAGTGACCCATGACCGGCGTTTCCACCCTCGACCGTCCCCCGCGGCCCGCCGCGCCCACCCGCTACACCGTCACCCTCGCCCGGGACGAGGACGACGTGCGTGCCGCGCAGCGGCTGCGGCACGACGTCTTCGCCGGGGAGATGGGCGCCCTGCTCACCACCCCCGAGCCCGGGTACGACATGGACGCCTTCGACGCGTACTGCGATCACCTGCTGGTGCGCGAGGAGATCAGCGGCCAGGTCGTCGGTACCTACCGGCTGCTGCCGCCCGAGCGCGCCGCCGTCGCCGGCCGGCTGTACTCCGAGGGCGAGTTCGACCTCACCGCGCTCGACGCGATCCGCCCCGGCCTGGTCGAGGTCGGCCGCTCCTGCGTCCACCCCGACCACCGCGACGGCGCCGTCATCGGCCTGATCTGGGCCGGCATCGCCCGCTACATGGTCGACCACGGCCACGAGTGGCTGGCCGGCTGCTGCTCCCTGCCGCTCGCGGACGGCGGCACCCTCGCCGCCGCCACCTGGGACCGGATGCGCGAGCGGCACCTCGCCCCGCAGGAGTTCCGGGTCCGGCCGCTGCTGCCGTGGACCGCGCCCACCGCGCCCGCGCCGGCCTCCCGCGCCGAGCTGCCCGCCCTGCTGCGCGGCTATCTGCGGCTGGGCGCCTGGGTGTGCGGGGAGCCCGCCCACGACCCGGACTTCGGGGTCGCCGACCTGTACGTGCTGCTGCCGATGCGCCGGGTCGACCCGCGCTATCTGCGGCACTTCCTCTCCCTCGTCCCGGCCTGATGAGCGTCTGGCTGCCCAGCGCCCCCTGCACCCCGGGGGCGTGCGTGGAGGCGAGCGCCCGCGCCGCAGCCGTACCGCGGGCGGTGCTGCGGCTGACCGGGGTGCTGCTCCTGCTGCTCGCCGGCATCGCCCTGTCACCGCTGGGTGGGAGGATCCCGGCGGCGGCCGTGCGGCGCTGGTGCCGGTGGATCGTGCGCGCGGCGGGCGTGCGGATACGAATGACCGGCACCGCCGCCGCCTCCACCGGCGGTGTGCTGCTGGTCGCCAACCACATCTCCTGGCTGGACATCCCGCTGCTGGCCGCGGTGCGCCCCGCCCGCATGCTCGCCAAGGCCGAGATACGCCACTGGCCCGTCGCCGGGGCGCTGGCCGCGCGCGGCGGCGCGCTGTTCATCGACCGGGACCGGCTGCGCGCCCTGCCCGGCACCGTCGCCCGCATCGCGGACGCGCTGCGCGCCGGGCACGCCGTCGCGGTCTTCCCCGAGGGCAGCACCTGGTGCGGCCGGGCCCAGGGCCGCTTCCGCCGGGCCGCCTTCCAGGCGGCGCTGGACGCGGCCGTACCGGTGCAGCCGGTGCGCATCCGCTACCGCCAGGCCGGCGGGGCCGTGAGCACGGCGCCCGCGTTCGTCGGAACGGACCCGCTGCTGGCGTCCGTGTGGCGGGTGGTCACGGCACGCAAGCTGGTGGCCGAGGTCGAGGTGTGCTGCCCGCTCCGGCCCGGCGCGCACGCCGACCGCCGGGCACTGGCCGATGCCGCGCACCGCCTCACACAGGACGTGCGGCACGGCGCACCAGCACCGGGGCGGGGTCCGACGGCGGACCGGAGCGAGACCGGGCCACGCCTCGGGCACGCGGTCTGACCCCGCCCGCCGAGGCCTCTCGTCACGACTCGGGGTCGTCGAGCCACCGGCCCAGCGGACCGAGGTCGAGGTTCGCGCGGCTCAGGTCGCAGCCCGGCCCCTCGTGCGGACCGTCAGCCGTCCAGTGCCCGTGCCAGGTACGGTGCCGTCGCGCTGCCCTTGGCGCGGGCGACCTCCCCGGGGGTGCCCGCCGCCACGATCCGGCCGCCCGCGTCGCCGCCGCCCGGCCCCAGGTCGATCACCCGGTCGGCACCGGCGACCACCGTCATGTCGTGCTCGACGACGACCACCGTGTGCCCGGCGTCCACCAGACCGTGCAGCTGGCGCATCAGCACCTCCACGTCGGCCGGGTGCAGCCCGGTCGTCGGCTCGTCCAGCAGGTACAGCGTGTGACCGCGCCGGCCGCGCTGCAGCTCGCTCGCCAGCTTGATGCGCTGCGCCTCACCGCCGGACAGCTCCGTCGCCGGCTGCCCGAGCCGCAGATAGCCGAGCCCCACGTCCAGCAGTGTCCCCAGGCTGCGCGCGGCGGCCGGGGTGTCGGCGAAGAACTCCGCCGCCGCCTCCACCGTCAGGTCCAGCGCCTCGGCGATCGTCCGCCCCCGGTACGTCACCCGCAGCGTCTCGGGGTTGTAGCGGGCGCCGCCGCAGTCCGGGCACGGCGCGTAGGTGCTCGGCAGGAACAGCAGCTCCACGCTGACGAAGCCCTCGCCCTGGCAGGTCTCGCAGCGCCCGCCCGGCACGTTGAAGGAGAACCGGCCCGCCCCGTAACCCCGGGCGCGCGCCTCGTCCGTGGCCGCGAAGACCTTCCGTACGACGTCGAACAGGCCGGTGTACGTCGCCAGGTTGGAGCGCGGGGTCCGGCCGATCGGCTTCTGGTCCACCGACACCAGCCGGCCCACGCCCGGCAGGTCCTGCGTGATCTGGCCGACCAGCGTCGACTTGCCGGAACCCGACACTCCGGTGACGGCCGTGAACACGCCCAGCGGGAACTCGACGGTCACCCCCCGCAGATTGTGCCGGGTGACCGGGCCGACCGTCAGATTCCCCCGCGGGGTCCGCACCTCGCGCACCGGCGCGGGGGAGCCGTCGAACAGGAAGCGCGCCGTCGCCGACTCCGCCACCTCCGCCAGCCCGGCGACCGGCCCGCTGTGCAGCACCCGCCCGCCGTGCTCGCCGGCCCGCGGCCCCACGTCCACCAGCCAGTCGGCGCCGCGCACCACGTCCAGGTGGTGCTCGACCACGAACACCGAGTTCCCGGCCGCCTTCAGCCGCGCCAGCACCGTCAGCAGCGCCTCGGTGTCCGCCGGGTGCAGCCCCGCCGACGGCTCGTCCAGGACGTACACCACCCCGAACAGCCCCGAGCGCAGCTGTGTCGCCAGCCGCAGCCGCTGCAGCTCGCCCGCCGAGAGGGTGGGCGTGGCCCGGTCCAGGCTGAGGTAGCCCAGGCCCAGCTCGACGACGGGGGCGATCCGGGACTTCAGGTCCTCGGTGAGGACGCGGGCCGTCTCGCCGTCGGCGGTCAGCGTGTCCGCCAGCTCCGCCAGTGGCAGCGCCGCCAGCTCGGCGATCGTGCGGCCCGCGAAGGTCACCGCCAGCGCCTCGGGCCGCAGCCGGCTGCCCCCGCAGGCCGGGCAGGGCGTGCTGCTCAGGAACCGCTCCGCCTTCGCCCGCAGCGTCTGGCTCCTGGAGTCCGCGAACGTCTTGAGCACATACCGCCGCGCGCTCATGTACGTCCCCTGGTACGGCCGTTGGATGCGGTCGGCGTCCCGCACCGGGTGCACGGTCACCACCGGCTGCTCGTCGGTGAACAGGATCCACTCCCGCTGCCCGGCGGGCAGCTCCCGCCAGGGCCGGTCCACGTCGTACCCGAGCGCGTCGAGGATGTCCCGCAGGTTCTTGCCCTGCCAGGCGCCCGGCCAGGCGGCGATCGCGCCCTCCCGGATCGACAGCGAGGGGTCCGGCACCAGCAACTCCTCGCTGGTGTCGTGCACATGGCCGAGGCCATGGCAGGCGGGGCAGGCGCCGGCCGCCGTGTTCGGCGAGAACGCGTCGGAGTCGAGCCGTGCGGCGCCGGGCGGATAGGTGCCGGCCCGGGAGAACAGCATCCGCAGCGAGTTGGACAGGTTGGTCACCGTGCCCACCGAGGAACGCGAGGTCGGCGCCGAGCGGCGCTGCTCCAGTGACACCGCCGGCGGCAGCCCGGTGATCTCGCCCACCTTGGGCGCCCCCACCTGGTGGATCAGCCGCCGAGCGTACGGCGCCACCGACTCGAAGTACCGGCGCTGCGCCTCGGCGTAGATCGTCCCGAACGCCAGGGACGACTTCCCCGACCCGGACACCCCGGTGAACACGGCGACCACGTCACGCGGGATGTCGACGTCCACGCCCTTCAGGTTGTGCTCACGGGCGCCGCGGACCCGGACGTACGGGTCGTGGGTGCTGTGCATGGCGGTGACTCCGTACGACTGCTGGGGGCGGACCCGGCTGCTGGGGGGACAAACCCCGCGATTCTATGCGAACAGCGTGGCCAGCCGCCGATGGGAGTCCAGCAGCGCCGCCCGGTCGTAGGTGCTGGTGGTGACGAGCACCTCCTGCGCCTCCGTCTCCTTCAGCAGCGTCTCCAGTTCGGCGGCGACCTGCTCCTCGGTGCCGGCGATGTGCCCGGTGAGCCCCGACTCGTACAGGCCGCGCTCCTTGGCGGTCATCGTGCGGGCCTCCACCGCCTCGGCGGGCGGCAGCGGCGGGAAGGTGCCGTGCGTGCGGGAGTACGCCATCGACCAGGCCTCCGGCAGCAGGAGCCGACGGGCCGCCTGCTCCGTCGCGGCCACGGCGATCGTGCCGGAGACCACCACGTACGGCTCGCTCGCCCAGGGCGAGGGCCAAAAGCGCTCGCGGTAGGTGCCGATGCCGCGCCGCATCCTCTCGCGGTCGCGCAGGTCGCCGATCACCAGGGGCAGGCCGAGCCGGGCCGCGATGGCCGCGCCCTCGCCCATGGCCAGCACGAACGGCGGCACGCTGAGCCCCTCCGCGGGCCGCGCGTGCACCCCGGTCGGGGAGGTGCCGCTGAACCAGCCGAGCAGCTCCCGCAGTTGCGCGGCGAAGTCCTCGGCGTCGCCCTTGTCGCGGCCGAGCGCCTTGCGCACCCCGTCGGTGAAGCCGACCGAGCGGCCGAGCCCCATGTCGATCCGGCCGGGGAAGAGCGACTCCAGCACCCCGAACTGCTCGGCGACGACCAGGGGCTGGTGGTTGGGGAGCATCACCCCGCCGGTGCCGACACGGATGCGCTCCGTCGCGCCGGCCACCGCCGCGGCCAGCACCGTCGGCGCGGAGCCGGCCACGCCCGGCACGCCGTGGTGCTCCGACACCCAGAACCGGTGGTAGCCGAGCCGCTCCACCTCCCGCGCGAGACGCACGGTGGCGCGCAGCGCCTCGCCGGGAGGGTGCCCCTCGCGGGTGCGGGAGCGGTCGAGGACGGAGAAACGGGTCCGGGTGATCAGCGCACTCACATCGGTGTCAACGCCCCTGGTTCCGGGGGATTCCCGCCGTCACGCCGCGTGAGCGGATGGACACGCCGGCGCGGGTCCGGGCGCGCGAACGGTGGATTCTCCATAACCCAGCCCGCCGGTCCGCGTTGCATCTGTTGCGGGCGAGGGCCCGCGTTTCTCTCATCTGTGGAAGGCAGGGAAACCTCATGAAGCGGGTTACCCGCAACACCCTGATCGCGGTGGCAGCCGCGTCCGGCGCGATGGCCATGGTCCCGGCGGCGCACGCCGACTCGACGGCCGACGGCACCGTGGCCGGTTCGCCCGGTGTCGGCTCCGGCAACGGCATCCAGCTCCCGGTGGCGGTGCCGGTGAACGTGTGCGGCAACAGCGTCGACGTGGTGGGTCTGCTCAACCCCGCGTTCGGCAACAGCTGCGCCACCAAGGGCGGCTCGGGCCACAAGTCCGGTGGCGCCTCGGCCGAGCAGGTCACGAAGGACTCGCCCGGCGTGATCTCCGGCAACGGCGTCCAGCTGCCGGTGGACCTGCCGGTGAACGTCAGCGGCAACACGGCGAACATCGTCGGCATCGACAACCCGGTCTTCGGCAACGAGTCGTCCAACACCTCCGGTGAGCGCCCCGAGGAGCCCACCGAGCCGCGGACGCCGCCGGCCAGGCCGAGCGAGCCGGTCGACAACACGGTGCCGCCGGTGCACGCCGAGCCGCCCGCCCCCGACCACGAGCCGGCCCTGGTGCGCACCCCGGTGCGGGAGGAGACCGCCGTCGGCACCCTCGCCGAGACCGGCTCCGACGGCCTGTTCCCGGCCGCGATGGCGAGCGGGGCGCTGCTGCTGGGCGGTGCGGCCCTGTACCGGCGCTACCGGCCGGGCGCCGAGGGCTGATCAGCGGGTCACGTCCGGCAGCCTGCCCGAACGGTCCACGCCGTGCGGGCAGGCTGCCGGACGCCGTGCGGGAAGCTACCTGCGGGCCCCCGGCCGCCGGATGACCTGCAACTCCAGCGTCACCGGCGGCGCGGCCACGCCGGGGCCGCCCGCCGCGGCCCAGTCGATGACCTCCTGGGTGCAGTCGTCGTCCGTGGCGAACCCCACCCACACGGCCCGTCCGCCGGCCCGGCGTCCCGCGGCCGACGGCTGGACGACGATGACGTTCGCCTGGTCGCAGGGGCCGAGGCAGTCGGTCGTACGGACCTGGAAGCCGTGCTCGGCCGCCGCGGCGCGCAGCCGCTGCAGCTGCCAGGCGTGATCGGTGCCGGGGTGCTTGCGGGCGTTGCCGCAGCAGCAGCCCCGGCACACGACGAGCGTGCAGGGCCGCTGCCCGGCCGCGCCGAGGAAGGCCCGACGGGGCGCGGTGGACCGGGCGGCGGGGACGGTGGACCGGGTGGTGGACCGGACGGGGGATCGCATGGGAGAAGCATGATCCATACGGCGGGGCTAGGGTGGACCGCGTGACTGTTACGTCCCGCACGTCCCGCCGTCCGCTGGCCGTGTTCGACCTCGACAACACACTCGCCGACACGGCGCACCGCCAGCGGTTCCTGGAGCGCAAGCCCCGTGACTGGGACGGCTTCTTCGCCGCCGCGCCGCAGGACCCGCCGCTCGCGGAGGGCGTCGCGCTGGCCGTGGACAGCGCCCGGGAGTGCGAGGTCGTCTATCTCACCGGGCGGCCCGAGCGGTACCGGGCCGACACGCTGGACTGGCTGGCGGAGCACGGGCTGCCCGAGGGGCGCGTGTACATGCGGCGCGACGAGGACCGCCGGCCCGCCCGGCGCACCAAGCTGGAGACCCTGCGCCGGCTCGCCCGCAGCCGCGAGATCCGGGTCCTCGTGGACGACGACGAGCTGGTGTGCGACGACGCCGAGCGGGAGGGGTTCACCGTGCTGCGGGCGCGCTGGGCCACCCCGTCGACCGAGCTGAAGGTGGCCCAGGAGCGGGAAGGCCGTACCTGATCCGGTGGGCCGGCCGGCTCAGTCCGACTCCTCCAGGCGGAAGCCCACCTTCAGTCCGACCTGCCAGTGGGCGATCTCCCCGTTCTCGATCTGCCCGCGCACCTGTGTCACCTCGAACCAGTCCAGGTTGCGCAGGGTCTGCGAGGCGCGGGCGATGCCGTTGCGAATCGCTGTGTCGACACCGTCGGGTGAGGTGCCGACGATCTCCGTGACCCGGTAGGTGTGGTTCGACATGCGGGTGCTCCTCTCGCGGGGCGGTGGCCACGCGTGTGTCACGCGTCACTCCACCGTGCCCCAAGGTGCGGCTCGGCGCGAGGCGTCCGCCCCGGCCCGGGTGCGCTTTACCCGGGGAAACCCTTGACCCCTCGTATTGGTCCATACCAAAATCCGGCACACCCGTTCGAGTCACTCGCTCGTCCCCCACGTCGGGTCTCGTTTCCCTGCCCGCGGCTGTCCGCAGCCGAAAGCCCTGAGACCAGGACCCCGGGAGCCCCTCGTGCCACGCCGCCTGCTCGCCCTCGCCTGTGTGTCCGCCTGCCTGCTCACCGCCTGCGGTGTCCTGCCGCACAGCGGCGACGGGCGCCGCACCGTCACCGTCTGGCTGATGAAGGACAGCGCCTCTCCGGACTTCCTGCGCCGGTTCACCGACGACTTCGAGCGCACCCACTCCGACCTCGCGCTCGACATCCGCATCCAGCAGTGGACCGGCATCGGCGCCAAGGTGGAGGCCGCGCTGAAGGCCGACGGCGCCGACGGCCCGGACGTCATCGAGGTCGGCAACACCCAGGTGCCCCAGTACATCGACAAGGGCGGACTGACCGACCTGACCCTGGAGTCCATGCGGGACTGGGGCCTGGACGACTGGCTGCCCGGCCTCGCCGAACCGGGGCAGCGCGACGGACAGCAGTTCGGCATCCCCTGGTACGCCGCCAACCGGGTCGTCATCTACCGCAAGGACCTCTTCGCCCAGGCCGGCATCGACGCGCCGCCGAAGACCCGGCAGGAGTGGCTGGAGGCCACCCGCAAGCTGAACTCCGGTGACACCCAGGGCATCTACCTGGCCGGACAGGACTGGTACACGCTCGCCGGGTTCATCTGGGACGAGGGCGGCGAGCTCGCCGTGGAGCGCGACGGCGGCTGGCGCGGCACCCTGGACTCCCCGGCGGCACTGCGCGGCATGGACTTCTACCGGCGGCTGCACGCCCTCGGCGACGGCCCGGCCGGCGCCGACGAGGAACACCCGCCGCAGGCCGGCGTGTTCGCCTCCGGGAAGGTCGCGCAGATCGTGGCCGTCCCCGGACTCGCCCAGGCCGTGGAGCGGCAGAACCCCGGCCTCAAGGGCAAGCTCGGCTTCTTCCCCGTCCCCGGCCGGAGCGCCGGCCGCACCGGCGCCGTGTTCACCGGCGGCTCCGACCTCGTCGTGCCGCAGAACACCGACGACCGCAAGGGCGCCCTCGCCGTCGTCGCCGCCCTCACCGGCGACAAGTGGGACAGCGACCTGGCCCGCACCATGAACTACGTGCCGAACAAGGCCCGGCTCGCCCCGGCCGTCGCCGGCGAGGAGGGGGTCGCGGCCATGGCGGCTTCAGCCGCGCACGGCCGGGCGACCCCCAGCACACCCGAGTGGGCGGTGGTCGAGGCCGACAACCCGATCAAGCGGTACATGACCGCAGTGCTGACCGGTGCCGACCCCGCCGGCGCCGCCCGCGACGCCTCACGCCGGATCACCGAGGCGCTCCGGGTGAGCCTGCGGTGAGCCGCGCTCAGCGAGCGGCGGCCAGCGACAGCGCGAACCTCCGCTCCCGGTCGGTCCACCAGTGGGTCAGCTCCATTCCGGCGGCGGCCAGTTCGGCCCGCACCCCGTCCTCGCGGAACTTCGCCGACACCTCGGTGCGCAGTTCCTCGCCCGCCGCGAAGTCCACGGCCAGGTCGAGCGCGGGCACCTTCACCGTCTGCGCGGTGCGGGCCCGCAGCCGCATCTCGATCCACTCGCGCTCGGCGTTCCACAGGGCGACATGGTCGAACGCCTCCGGTTCGAAGTCGGCGCCCAGCTCACGGTTGATCACGGCCAGCACGTTCTTGTTGAACGCCGCCGTCACCCCGGCCGCGTCGTCGTAGGCGCGGACCAGGACCCGTTCGTCCTTGACCAGGTCCGTGCCGAGCAGCAGCGCGTCACCGGGGGAGAGCAGCGCCCGCACCGAGGCGAGGAACGTGGCCCGCTCGGCCGGCAGCAGGTTGCCGATCGTGCCGCCGAGGAACGCCACCAGCCGCGGTCCCGGGGTGTCCGGCAGGGCCAGCGCGCCGGTGAAGTCGGCGATCAGGGCATGCACGTCGAGGTCCGGCCGCTCGGCGACGAGCGCCTGCCCGGCCTGGACGAGCGCGCTCTCGCTGACGTCGACCGGCACATAGCCGCGCAGCGAGGTCAGCGCGTCGATCAGGTACCGGGTCTTCTCCGAGGAGCCGGAGCCCAGCTCGACCAGTGTGCGGGCACCGGTGGCGGCGGCGATGTCCCCGGCACGGTCCTTGAGGATCTCGCGCTCGGCGCGGGTCGGGTAGTACTCGGGCAGCGCGGTGATCCGCTCGAACAGGTCGCTGCCGTGGGCGTCGTAGAACCACTTCGGCGGCAGCGTCTTGGGGATGGATGTGAGGCCGTCGAGGACGTCCGCGCGCAGGGCGGCGTCGGTGGCGTCCTCCGGCAGGGTGCGGGTGATCTGGAACGGGCTCACGGTCGGGGCTCCTTGCCGGGTGCGTCCTCGGTGTCCTTCAGCGGGGTGAGCAGCACGTCCGTACGGTTCGCCACCAGCAGGGTGCGGTCCGGGACCTCGTGCCACAGCGGGTCGTCGTCGTAGGGCTCGGAGGCCACCACCGTGCGGCGGCCCGGCCCGGCCAGGTACCACAGGGTGTCGCCCCAGGCGGTCGCGGCGACGGTGTCGCCGTCGGTGAGCAGCAGGTTGAGGCGGGAGCCGGGCGCGGCCGCGGCGACCTCGGCCACCGTGTCCGCGAGCGCCTGGCTCATCTCGTCGCCGGAGCGCAGCCGGGCCAGGACCAGCGCCCACACCAGTGCCGAGTCGGTACGCGCCTCCAGGGCCAGCAGGTCCTCGGCGGGCAGGGTGCGGGAGACGGCGGCCAGCGAGCGCGGCCAGCCGGCGATGGCGCCGTTGTGGCTGAACAGCCAGTGGCCCGCGGCGAACGGCGCCGCCGCGGCCTCCGCGTCGGCACCGGCCAGCGTCGCGTCCCGTACGGCGGCCAGCAGCGCCCGGGTGCGCACCACGCGGGCCAGGTCGGCGAAGGACTGGTCGGCCCAGATCGGCCCGGCCCGGCGGTAGCGCGCCGGCACCGGGTCGCCCTCGGCGTACCAGCCGACGCCGAACCCGTCGGCGTTCACCGTGCCGTAGCGCTGGTGCCGGGGCGCCCAGGACTGGCGGTACAGACCGTGCGGGGGCTCCACCAGGAGCCGGCCGAGCGGCTCCTGGTCTCCCACGAACGCGAGGTGACGGCACATCAGACGGCCTCCACGGAGCGGGCCGTGCGGAAGCCGGAGAAGATCTGCCGCCGGATCGGGTAGTCCCAGTTGCGGAACGTGCCCCGGCAGGCCACCGGGTCCACCGCGAAGGAGCCGCCGCGCAGCACCTTGTACTCGGACCCGAAGAACACCTCCGAGTACTCCTTGTACGGGAACGCCGTGAAGCCCGGGTACGGCAGGAAGTCGCTCGCCGTCCACTCCCACACGTCGCCGATCAACTGCCGCACCCCGAGCGGGGACTCGCCCTTGGGGTAGCTGCCGGCCGGGGCCGGGCGCAGATGCCGCTGGCCGAGGTTGGCGTGTTCGGGCTCCGGGTCGGCGTCGCCCCACGGGTAGCGCATCGAGCCGCCGGTCGCCGGGTCGAAGCGGGCCGCCTTCTCCCACTCCGCCTCGGTCGGCAGCCGCCGCCCGGCCCAGCGGGCGTAGGCGTCGGCCTCGTACCAGCACACGTGCAGCACCGGCTCGTCGGGCGGGACGACCTCCGTGACACCGAAGCGGCGGCGCAGCCACTGCCCGCCGTCGCGGCGCCAGAACAGCGGCGCGTGCAGGGAGTGGCGGCGGACGTGGTCCCAGCCCTCCCGCGTCCACCAGCGCGGGTCGTCGTAGCCGCCGTCCTCGATGAACGCCTGGTAGGCGCCGTTGGTGACCGGGGTGGTGTCGATCGCGAACGGCTCCACCCGGCGTACGTGCGCGGGCCGTTCGTTGTCCAGCGCCCACGGCTCACCGGAGGTGCCCATGGTGAACGGGCCGCCCGGGACGACGACTTCGGCCGGACCGGTGAACAGCGGCGCCGGCCCGGGGTCCGGGGCGGTCAGGGCCTGCGGCCCCGTGCGCAGCTGATGGGTGATCAGCATCGTCTCGTCGTGCTGCTGTTCGTGCTGGGCGATCATCCCGAACGCGAAGCCTGCCTCGGTCAGCCGGGTGCCGTCCAGCCGGGCGGACTCCAGCACGTCCAGGGCCCGGGTGCGCACCTGGGCGGCGTACCTGCGGGCCTCGTCTGGCGGCAGCAGCGGCAGGGAGGGCCGCTCGGCCCGAGGGTGCTCGAAGGCGTCGTACAGGTTGTCGATCTCGGGGCGTATCGCCTCCTGACCGCCGACCGTGCGCAGCAGCCACAGCTCCTCCTGGTTGCCGATGTGCGCCAGGTCCCACACCAGCGGGGACATCAGCGGGGAGTGCTGAGCGGTCAGGTCGGGCTCGTCGACGCAGCCGGTCAGCAGGGTGGTGCGGGCGCGGGCGGTGGTGAGCGAGGTGAGGGCGCGCTCGCGGAGCTGCTCGGCGTCGGGCGCGGGCTCGGTCATCGCAGGTCGTCCTTCCCGTGGGCGCGAGCGTCCGTGCCGCGCAGTCGGTCCAGCAGATCGTCGGCGGGGCAGCGGCCCCTGAGCACATAGCGGTCCCGGTAGGCCGCCACGGCGTCGGTGACCTCGGTACCGGCGCCGAGCCGGGGCAGCGCCGCGAGCGCCGCCGCGAAGCAGTCGGCGGCCGCCTCCGCCAGTTCGGGGTCGGTCAGGGCGTCGCGCGCCGCGGTGGCCCACAGCGGATTGTGCGGGGCCGGCAGCGACAGCGCCCGTTCGGCCAGCGGCTTCACCGTGCGGTAGGCCCTCTCGGCGGCCTCCGGGTCGTCGAACAGGGCGGCCGTCACGGCGAGCGGCACGATCCAGCCGTCGTCGCCGGGCTGCGCGTCGATCATCCGCAGCTCCAGATGGCCGCGCGGCCTGACCGGCGGGAACAGCGTCGTGAGGTGGTAGTCCAGGTCGGCGCGGGTCGGTGGCCGGGGGACGCGCGAGCGGGTCCACTCACGGAAGGTGAGCCCGTCGGGCACCTCCCACGGGCCGCCCTCGCCGCGCACGCACATCACGGGCGAGTCCAGCACGTGCCGGGCCCACGCGGCGCGCGGCTCGGTGCCCGGATCGGGGGCGCCCGCGCGGCCCGGGCCTATCTCCATCCAGCGCAGCTGCCGCGTGGAGCGCCAGCCGGTGGGGCGGTGCCCGGCCATCGGGGAGTTGGCGAAGGCCGCCACCAGGACCGCGCCGAGGGTGTGCGCCAGCCACCAGCGGCGGCCGTGGCCCAGCGGGCCGGGCTCCTCGTACCCGGCGTCCACGCAGACCTGGACGGAGGCGGAGGTGCACATCATGGCGCGGCCGGCCGGGCCGGTGCGGTCCAGGCAGGTCTCCATGGCGTCGTAGCGCGGTTCGCGCAGGAACCGACGCGGGGAGTGCCAGGGATCGTGGCCGATGCCGGCCAGGACCAGGCCGTCGCGGCGCAGTACGGCGCGGACGGCGGCGAGGTCGGCGGAGACGGTGCCCACGCACTCCGTCAGGGAGGCGGCGGGCGGCGAGCTGAGCTCCAGCTGGCCGCCGGGTTCGACGGTGAGCGCCGACCCCAGGGGCACGTTCCGCAGCGCGGCGTAGGCCGCGGCGAGTCGTTCGCCGGTCACGGGGAGCTGCGGACCGCGCTCCTGATGGACCAGCCATTCCACTTCCACCCCGAGCCGGCGGGGTGGTCCGGTCTTGAAGCAGATGCCCCTGACCAGGGCTTCCACCTCGGCTTCGGTGACCGCAGTGCGGGGTGCTCGGTGCTCCGTACAGTCACCCGCCGCGGCGGTCGATGAATCGGACATGTCGGGATCCTCCTGAGAGTCCACCACGCCGCCGGCCCGGCACGGATGGTCCGGGCACGGCACGCTCGTCCCACCCAAGACGCTCGTGCCGCTTCGCACAAGGGTGCCCAGCGGCATGTTCCGGGCTTCGTAAGGTTCCTTTCCCGTGGGTTTTCCGCCACGTTCCACGCCCAGGAAATCTCGTTGCGACGCACCACCAGCATCGCTCAGGATGCGTGCATGGGCACGACGGGGGAGCGCGCGCTCCCGGCGTTCACGGGGGTGACGCCGTGAGCGCGCGGCTGCGCGGCATCGCGCGCGAGACACAGAAGATCGTCGAGGCGGGCGGTTACGTCCGGCCGGACGGGCACCCCGTGTCCCTGGCGGACGCGATCGAGGCGGCACGCCGGGACACGCGGATGCTCGGCCCCGAGCCGGTGCCCGTGCCCGAGGCGGCCCCGGCCGACACGCGGATCGAGGTGACCGGCGAGAGCAGCCTGGAGGCGGCCCGCCGCCTCGCGCACCGCCCGGTCGCGGTGCTGAACTTCGCCTCCGCCCGCAATCCCGGCGGCGGCTTCCTCAACGGGGCGCAGGCCCAGGAAGAGGCCCTGTGCCGGGCCTCCGCGCTGTACACCTGCCTGCTGCGGGCCCCGGAGTTCTACGAGCACCACCGCACCCACCGCGACCCGTTCTACACGGACCGCGTCATCCACTCCCCGGCCGTGCCGGTCTTCCGCGACGACCGGGGCCGCCTGCTGCAGGTGCCCTACCGGGTCGGTTTCCTGACCGCTGCGGCGCCGAACGCCGGTGTGGTGCTGCGCAAGGCCCCCGACCGCGCGGCCGAGCTGCCCGGCGCACTCGCCGTCCGGGCCGAGCGGGTCCTGGAGACGGCCGCCGCGCACGGCTACCGGCGCCTGGTGCTGGGCGCCTGGGGCTGCGGGGTGTTCCGCAACGACCCGGCGCGGGTGGCCGGGGCGTTCCGGGCGCTGCTCGTCCCCGGCGGGCGGTTCGCTCACCGGTTCGAGCACGTCGTCTTCGGCGTCCTGGACCGCACGGGGGCGACCCGGGCGGCGTTCGAGCGGTGCTTCGCGGACGTGGCCGCGCGGGTCGAGCCATAGCGCTTGGCGGGTGTGGCCGCTGGGGCCGAGCCGTGGCGTTTCGCCAGCCCTGGCGCTTGGCGGTGTTGCCGCGCGGGTCCAGCCGTAGCGGTGGCCGCTCAGGTCCAGCCGTAGCGCTCCGCCAGCCGCCTGCGCACCAGGTCGAAGCGCATCCGGTCCAGGGCGCACGCCTCGCGGCGCATGCCCTGCTCGTGCAGGCGCAGCACGCGGTCCACGTCGACCCAGGAGTCCCGTCCGGAGCGGTCCCACGGGCCGCTGCCGATCGCCACCCACTCCCGGTCGCCGTCGTGCCGCTTGCTGGACAGCTGCACGGCCAGGAAGGTCCCGCCGGCCTCCCGGGCGACGACCAGCACCGGCCGGTCCTTGCCCCGGCCGTCGTTCTCCTCGAACGGCACCCAGGTCCAGACGATCTCGCCGGGGTCGGGATCGCCGTCGTGGGCGGGGGAGTACTCGGTGCGCACCCGGCCGACCTCGCGCGGGTCGGCCTCGGTGGTGGCCGTCGGGCCGAAGCGGCCGGGAACGTTCTCGTCGGTAAACGCAGTCACGGGGGCACCCTAGAGGCTGCCCCCGTGACTGCGCGATCAGTGCCTCACGCGTCCTGGACGGGCACCTTCTGCGACGGCCCGGGTGCCGATCCGTTCAGCGACGGACCGCCCGGGTTCTGGCCGTTCGCGTTCATCGACGCCAGCAGCTGACGGGCCAGCCCCAGGCCGGTGCCGCCCATGGTGAGCGCCTTGGCGAACAGCTCCGCCATGCCGTCGGCGCCGTTGAGCAGCACCATGTTGTCGACGTTGCCGAAGGCGGACGCCCCGGCCTGCACGATCTCCGGCCACTTCTCGGCGAGTTGCTGGGCGACGACCGCCTCCTGGTTCTCGGCGAGCGCGGCGGCCCGCGCCTTGATGGCTTCCGCCTCGGCCAGGCCGTGGGCGCGGACCGCCTCGGCCTGCGCGAGGCCCTTGGCCTGGGCGGCGGCCGCCTCGGCCTCACCGGTGGCCCGGGTGGCGGCGGCACTGGCCTGACCGCGCGTCTTGGTCGCCTCGGCCTCCGCGCCCGCGGCCGTCTTGACCCGGGTCGCCTCGGCCGCCGCGGCGAGCTCCGTCTCCTTGGCCTTGGCCTGCGCGGCCGAGATCCGCGCGTCACGCTCGGCCTCGGCCAGCGTGCGGGTCTCGTAGGCGCGGGCGTCGGCCGGCTTGCGCACGTCCGCCTGGAGCTGCTGCTCACGGCGGTGCGCCTCCAGCTCGGCGACCCGGGTCTCCTGTACGACGACCTCCTGCCGGGCCCCGGCCTCGGCGAGCGGCCCGGCCTGCCGCGCCTTGGCGGCCGCCTTGTCCCGCTCGGCCTGGTAGCCGGCCTGGAGGATCTCGCTGTCCCGGGTGGCCTCCGCCATCCGCGCGAACGACTGCTGCTCGGCCTCGGTCGCCAGCCGGTTGGCCTCGGCCTGCGCGATCCGCGCGTCCCGCTGCACGGCCGCCGCGTGCGGCATCGCCAGGTTCTGGATGTATCCCGTCGGGTCCTCGATCTCGTGGATCTGCAGCGAGTCCACGATCAGGCCCAGCTTCTCCATCTCCGTGCCGCACGCGGCACGCGTCTGACCCGTGAGCTTCTCCCGGTCGCGGATCATGTCCTCGACCGTCAGCCCGCCCACGATGGACCGCAGATGGCCGGCGAAGACGTTGTGCACCCGCTCCGACATCAGCTTCTGCTGGTCCAGGAAGCGGCGGGCGGCGTTCGCGATCGACACGAAGTCGTCGCCCACCTTGAAGATGACCACACCGCGCACCTTCAGCGGGATGCCCTGGTGCGTCACGCAGTCCACCTGCAGCTCGGTCTCGTTCAGGTCGAGGGAGAGCTTGCGCACCACCTGCACCCCGGGCAGCACCAGCGTGCCGCGCCCGGTGACGATGCGGAAGCCCATGCCCTCCTCCAGCCCCTCCATGCGGTGCTTGGAGCCGGAGATGACGAGCGCCTCGTTCGGTTCGGCGACGCGCCACATGAGCTTGAACAGACCGATCAACGCGAGGACGGCGACAACCGCCACCCCCGCCACGACGCCGACGACCATCGGCATTCGCCCCCTTTGCATGGTGCCCTCTCGGCACCGAACGAAGGGAGTGTGCGCCCGCCCGGCCCGCGCGTGAAGACGTTGACGGATCCTTGTTGCAATCTTGACGCGGAGGCTCTCACCTGCGCCGCGGCGGGCTCAACTGTCGTACGCCGCCATGACGTAGACGGTCCGCGGCGGCAGGTACTCGACCACCATCACGACCGTGCCGCGCTCGATGCGGTCCGTGCCGGAGGCGGGATAGGCGAGGAAGTGCTCGGCGCCGCCACGCACCCGGACGATCACCTCGCCGACCAGTCCCGGCCCGACCGTCCCGGTGACCCGTCCCATGAGCCCGACCATCGACGCATCGTCCATGGTCACAGCGTACGGGGCGCGGTGGACGCGGCCTATGCCGCGGGCGGCCACCGTTCGTGCCAGCGCAGCTCGGCCTCCAGTTGGGCGGCGAGCGACACGAGCAGCGGTTCGCCGTGCGCGGGCCCGAGCAGCTGCGCGCCCACCGGCAGGCCCCCGTCGGTGAAGCCGGCGGGCACGTTGACGCCGGGCCAGCCCAGCACGTTCCACGGCCAGGCGTAGGGGCAGGCCGCGATCATCGCCCGGTCGGTGGCGAACCCGCCCAGCTCGTGCAGCGCCCCGATGCGGGGCGGGGGAGCGGCCGTGGTGGGCGCGAGCACCACGTCGTACGACGAGAAGAACGCGCCGATACGGCGGTGCAGTACCGCCTCCGCCCGCCGGGCCGCCCGCAGCGGCGCCCCGCCGAGCAGCCGGCCCAGCCGGGCGGCGCCCCGGGTGCGGGCGTCGAGCAGCTCGGGGAAGGGCGCCTCGCCGACGCGTTCGGCGATGCCGGCGGTGGCGCGCGGCACGAACGTCAGCCCGATCGGCCCGTACGGCGGATCGGCCTCCTCGACCGTGTGCCCCAACCCGGCGAGGCGCTCGGCCAGTTCGACGACCCGGGCGCGCACCTCGGGCCGCAGCCGGGCCGGCACCGCGGTGAACGGCGGCTTCAGCGACAGCGCGATGCGCAGCCGCCCGGGGTCGCGGCCGACCGCGTCGGAGACGGCGAGCGCGGGCGGCCGGTGCGGGTCGCGGGCGTGGTTGCCGCTCGCCGCGTCCAGCAGCAGGGCGGCGTCGGCGACGGTGCGCGCCAGGGTGCCGTTGACGGTGATGCCCTGGAAGGACTCGCCGCGCGGCCAGGTGGAGATCCGCCCGCGCTGCGGCTTGATGCCGACCAGATGAGTCCAGGCGGCCGGGATGCGGACCGAGCCGGCCCCGTCCGAGCCGAGCGCGGCCGGCACCAGTCCGGCGGCGACGGCGGCCGCCGACCCGCCCGACGACCCGCCGGGCGTGTGCCGCAGGCTCCACGGGTTGCGGGTGGCGCCGAACGCGGGGCCCTCGGTGAACGGCCACTGCCCGAACTCGCAGGTGTTGGTCTTGCCGACGATCACCGCACCGGCCGCCCGCAGCCGCCGTACCGCCTCCCCGTCCTCGGCGACCGCCGGGAACTGGCCGCAGCAGCCGAACGCGGTCGGCTCGCCCGCCACGTCCATGTCGTCCTTGACGGCGACCGGCACCCCCAGCAGCGGCCGACGCACCCCCGAAGCCAGCTCGCGGTCCGCCGCCTCGGCCTCGGCGAGCGCGGCCTTGGCCCGCACGATCCGGAACGCGTTCACCGTGCCCTGCGACGCCTCGATCCGCGCCAGTGTGCGCTCGGTCAGCTCCCGCGCGCTCACCTCGCCCTCGGCCAGTGCGCGAGCCGTCTCGGCCAGCCCTGCGGAACGGTCGAGCGTCATACGGCGCACCTCCGGGAGTCCGTTGTCTACCGAACGGTAACCTGCGGGGCGCGGGCGGGGAATGCCCCACGCGCGGCCGGCGGGAGGCTTGGTCCCGGGCCGGGCCGTCGCGGCGGGCTTCGAGCCGGTGTGCGGACGCCTGCCGGGGGAACGCGGGCGAACGGCCCCTTCGCGGACACACCGGCGACCCGCCGGGCGCCCGTGCTGTGCGCGCCGACCGGCGGGTCGAGGGGGGGAGTCGATCGCCGTACCCGGTGCGGCCGGGTGCGGAGCGCCTGAACGCGGTGGCTCGGCGATCGTCCTCGCAGTGCCGTGCGGACGCGGCGGCGCCCGCCTAGTCGTTTGCCTCCGGGTCGGGTGCGGGCACGCGGCCCGGCTCCTGCTCCTCCACGCCGGCGCGCAGGAACGGGGTGATCATCACGCGGTAGATCGCCGCGCCGAGCACGCCTCCCACGAGGGGCCCGACGATGGGCACCCACCAATAGAGATCACCGTACTGATCTCTCCAGGCGGTGCCGTATCCGGTGACGAAACTCGCCAATCGGGGACCGAAGTCGCGGGCCGGGTTGATCGCGTACCCGGCGTCCGTGCCCCAGGCCATGCCGATCCCCACGACGATCAGGCCGATGATGAACGGGGCGAGGTTGGCGCCGGGCGGGGTGTTGAGCAGGTCGGTGACCGCGAAGATCAGCAGCACCAGGATCGCGGTGCCGATCACCTGGTCACGCAGTGCGCCCAACTGGCTCACGGGGGCGACGCCGTTGCCGGGCAGGGTCGAGAAGACGCCTTGCGATTTGATGGTGTGGCCCGGGTCGAACTTGGCCAGGACCTCCGTGTAGTTCCAGCGGACGATCAGCGCCGCGACGAACGCGCCCGCTGTCTGGGCCAGCGCGTACGGCAGCACCTTGCGCCACGCGAAACCCTTGAAACAGGCCAGCGCGACGGTCACCGCTGGATTGAGATGCGCACCGCTGATCCGGGCGGCGACGTACACGCCGAGGGTGACGCCGAGTCCCCAGGCCCAGGCGATGCTGTCGTGATTTCCGAGTCCTCCGGCCACGACCTGGGCGACCACGCCGATGCCGAAGAGGAGCAGGACCATGGTGCCGAGGAATTCGGCGAGCAACTCGCCGGTCAGTCCTCCGACGATCTTCCTGTCAGCCATGGAGCACCGCCTTCCGCCTTTGTGGGGGGAGATCGGGTGTGATGACGATGGGGGCGTTTTGCGTGGGACCGTAGTGATTTGATGCTGGACGTCCAGAGCCCTTACGTCAACCGGAGCGGCACTGCCCGCATGGGTCGGCGGCCCCTTGGGCGGCACACGGCCGTACTCTGGCGCCGTGCAGAACAGCTCCGACGACGCCGATGCCGGGGCCGTGGCGGCCCGCTTCACCGGCGCGCGGGCGACAGAGCGGCGGCAGGTCTCCGGGGCGCTCTGCGAGGTCGTGCTGGACGACGGGCGCGTGGTGATGGTGAAGACCGGCGACCGGCCCGGCGCGGTGCGCGCCGAGGCGGCCGGACTGCGCTGGCTGGCCGCGGCCGGCGCCGTACGCGTGCCGGTCGTGCACGGGCACGACGAGCGCCGGCTGGTGACCGACCGTGTCCCCGAGGGACCGCCCACCGGCGAGGCGGCTCTCCGCTTCGGCCGTGAGCTGGCCGCCCTGCACGCCGCGGGCGCCCCGGCCTTCGGCGCCGCGCCGCCCGGCGGGCCCGAGGACGCCTGGATCGGGCTCGCCCCCATGCGCAACACCACCGGCTCCGACTGGCCGCGCTGGTACGCCGAGCACCGCGTGCTGCCCTATCTGCGGCGCGCGGTCGACCAGGGGACCGTCCGGGTGACGGAGGCGCCGGTGGTCGAGCGGGTCTGCGAGCTGCTGCCGGAGCTGGCCGGACCGGCCGAGCCGCCGTCCCGGTTGCACGGCGACCTGTGGAACGGGAACGTGGTGTGGGGCGCCGACGGGCACGCGTGGCTGATCGACCCGGCCGCGCACGGCGGGCACCGCGAGACGGACCTCGCCATGCTGCGGCTGTTCGGCTGCCCGCATCTCCACGGGGTGCTGGAGGGCTACCAGGACGTGGTGCCGCTCGCCGCGGGGTGGCGTGAGCGGGTGGCCGTGCATCAGCTGTTCAATCTGCTGGTGCACGCGGTGTTGTTCGGGCGGGGGTACGCGGAGCAGGCGCTCGACGCTGCCAGGGCCGCCGTGGGGTGAGCGGAGCGCCTCAACGCCGTGGACACGCGGGTGCGATGGCGGGTTCCGGTCCGTTGTGGCTGGTCGCGCAGTTCCCCGCGCTCCTTGGGGGACGGCCGACCCGTGCCTCACCGGTGCCGGTGGGGCCCACGGTCCTGTGCCTGACGTGCTGTGCCCCCCTCCGCCCGGGCTGGGTGGAGGGGGGCACAAGGGACCTGCGCCGTTGTGCAGGGGGGCGTCAGATCCTGTCGCCCTTCGGCTTGCCGCGCTGGTCGGGGGTGCCGTGCGGGGGCGGGCTGAAGGGCTGGGGCGAGGTCGCCGGGGACACCGGGGAGCCGGTGTGGCCCTCGCCCTGCTCGGGGCGCAGGGCGCCCGGGTCGCCCGCGGTGGGTTCGGCGCCGGACCGCAACTGATCCAGGCGCGACGTCAGGACCTCGGTGATCGGCAGGCGGTCGGCGTGGGTGCGCTCGTAGGCGAGCAGCTCCTCGACCTCCTCGGCGGTCAGTGACCGCACACGGCTCTCCAGGCCGCCGATCGGCAGATGGTCGTAGTCGGGCAGTGGCAGGGTGCTGCGGCCGGGGTCGGCCATGTGGACCTCACTTCCCTTCGGTGCGTGGGCTCGGGTCCGGTCGGATGCTTCCCGGTGACCGCGCGCCCCGGCGAGCGGGACGGGCGGCTGCGGGGGTGCGGCGCGCGCCGGTCAGTGGGCGCCCAGGCCGCCTCCGCCGAACGAGCCACTGGTGCCCTTGCCCCAGCGCGGCCGGTCCGTCGACTCGCTCGGCCGGGTCTGGAGGTTGCCGAACTCGTGCGGCAGCCGGCGCCGGCCGTCGGTGGGCACCTCATCGGGTTCCCGGTTCTCCTGGATTCCGCGGACCGCGCCGCCCGGTGGCAGATGCGGCTGCTCCTCGGGACGCGGCGGAGCCGGCTCACGGCTCTTGATGACGTCGCCCAGCCAGAAGGCGCCGATCAGCATGCCCACGACCAGGACCCCGACGATCACGGGGCCGAGGACGAGAGCGCCGCTCACGGCGGCCATCTGCATCATTGCGGTACTCATATCACATGAATACCCCCCAAACGGGTCCACTACCAGCGTCACCCGGAACGGGATTGCCGGGTCTTGGACCGGTTGGCCTTGCGGACCGCCTCCAGCAGCTCGGACTTCGACATCCGGGACCGTCCGTCGATGTCCAGCCGCCGCGCGAGATCGTAGAGATGCTCCTTCGTGGCCTGCTCGTCCACGCCCTCGCCGCTGCGGCCGCCCTGCTGCCGGGGCCGGGCCGAGCGCGGGTCCGAGGGGCCCTTGCGGCCGCCCTCCTTGCGCTCCCAGTGGTCGCCGACCTTCTCGTGCGTGTGCTTGAGCGCGCCGTAGGCGACGCGGTGCGCCCGCTCGCCCTCGCCGTAGCTCTCCACGGCGGAGTCGTGCGCCTTGACCCAGGTCTCCTGCGCCTCCTTCGAGGAGCGCTCCAGGGTCGAGGGCAGTTCCTGTCGTCCGGGCATGTCACTCACCTCCTCGGTGCGGCTGCCGGGGCCGTCCGGGTTCCCGCGCCCGGGGCCCGGTAACGGCGGGAACCGCGCCGCGCGGGCCGGGTTCGGTGCGGCGGGAACCGTGCCGCCCGGGCCGGGTTTGGTGCGGTGGGCACCGGCTACCCGGGCCGCGTGACTTCGACGACATCCCAGCAGGAGCTCATCCGGTTTCTGGAGGACCGGTTCGCCTGCGCCCAGGCGTGCACCGAGTGCGCCCGGGCCTGCGCGCTGCGGGCGAGCCTGGTGGACCCGGGAGGCACCGAGGAGCAGGAACTCGCGCGACGCAAGGGCATCATGTGCGCGGAGGTGTGCGATGCCACCTGTCGTGTCCTGTCCGAACAGAACAGCGTGGACGAAGCCGGCATCCGCGTCCAGGTGGAGTGGTGCCGGACGGTCTGCCTGGAGTCCGCCCAGGTCTTCGACCGCCAGCCGGGCGCCGAGGACACCGCGCGGAGCTGCCGGGCCTGCGCCCGGGCCTGTTCGGACTTCCTCACGACCCTGACATGACGGCCGTCCGGCGCCGGCCCGACCGCGCGCGCCGGACGAAAGGATGCGGAGGGCCCCGCGCATTCCCAATTTCTGAAACGCGTTCTACCGTGTGCGCCGTCAGTACCCGCCCAGGGGACCTGGAGGCGCCGTGCACCTCGACCACACGCCCGAGCAGCTGCGACTGCGCGCCGAGCTGCGCGCCTACTTCGCCGAGCTGGTGCCCGACAACGCCTACGCCCGGCACACCGACCCCACGGCGCAGAAGCGGTTCTACCGCGACACCATCCGCCGGCTCGGCACGGACGGCTGGCTGGGCGTGGGCTGGCCCGAGGAGTACGGCGGCCGCGGCCTGACCCCCGTCGAACAGTTCGTCTTCTTCGACGAGGCGGCCCAGGCCGGGGTCCCGCTGCCGCTGATGGCCCTCAACACCGTCGGCCCGACCCTCATGCGCTACGGCACCGACGAGCAGAAGGCGTACTTCCTGCCGCGCGTCCTCGCCGGCGAGATCGACTTCGCCATCGGCTACAGCGAACCCGACGCCGGCACCGACCTCGCCTCGCTGCGCACCCGGGCGGTGCGCGACGGCGACGCCTACGTCGTCAACGGGCAGAAGATCTGGACCACCAACGGCGACACCGCCGACTGGGTGTGGCTCGCCGTGCGCACCGACCCGGCCGCCCCGCCGCACCGGGGCATCACGATGCTGCTGGTGCCGACCACCGACCCCGGCTACTCCTGCACCGTCATCCGCACCCTCGCCGGCCACGACACCACCGCCAGCTACTACGAGAACGTCCGCGTCCCGCTCTCCCACCGCGTCGGCGCCGAGAACCAGGGCTGGCGGCTGATCACCAACCAGCTCAACCACGAGCGGGTCACCCTCGCCGCGCACGGCACCATGGCCGTCCGCGCCCTGCACGACGTACAGCGCTGGGCGAGGCAGACCAAGCTCGCCGACGGCCGGCGGGTGATCGACCTGCCCTGGGTGCGCCGCCGGCTGGCCCAGACGCACGTCCGGCTGGAGGCGCTCAGGCTGCTCAACTGGCAGATGGTCGGCGCCGTCCAGGACGGCACCCTCACCCCGCAGGACGCCTCCGCGGTCAAGGTCTACGGCGCCGAGGCCCGCCGCGACGCCTACGCCTGGCTGATGGAGATCACCGCGGCGCCGGGCGCCCTCCAGGAGGGCTCGGCCGGGGCGATCCTGCACGGCGACCTGGAACGCGGCTACCGCTCGGCCGTCATCTTCACCTTCGGCGGCGGCAACAACGAGATCCAGCGGGAGATCATCTCGTGGATCGGTCTGGGGATGCCGCGGGTACGGCGCTGACCTCGTCGTGGACGCCGAGCGCCCGGCGCATGTCGAGCAGATGGTGGCGCAGCTCGTGCAGGGTGTGCACGGCGAGCCAGCGCAGCGAGCGCTCCGCGCGCTCCGGGTAGGTGTACACCAGGGTCCGCTCCCAGCCGCCGGGCGAGAGCCGGGCGAGCACCTGGCCGAACAGCAGCGCGGCGTCCCCGAGTTGCCGGGCGACGTCGGCGGGCTGCTGCAGGCCGTACCCGTCGTGCTCCACGCGCTCCTCACGGCCCATCGACTCGGCGACCGGTGTGTCCCGGCGCAGCGCCGCCAGCGCGCGCTCCCGCTGCACGAGCAGCACGTCGCGCACGTGGCAGGCGTATTCGAGCGGCGACCAGACACCGGGCGCCGGACGCCGGCCCAGCGCCGGGGCGTCGGCCTCCAGCAGCGCGGCGTAGCGCTCCGCGTGCTCCAGGGCGAGTCCGGGCACCGAGGGAGCCAGGGCGAGGTCGTACTCGAAACCGCATTCCGCGCACGTCGTCATGCGGGCACGGTAACAACTCCGCCACCAGGCCCTGTCGTTCGGATCAGGCCGGCTGTGAGAAACGGCGCCTCTCGGCCGGCCCGAGCGGGGCGATGGGGGTGCCCCCTGTTCGCAGAGCTGGGGGAGCGTGCCGGACCCCGCGACGCCGGGATGATCCGAACGACAGGGCCTAGCATGGGCGGATGCCGTCGAACCGGAGCGAACCCTCGGCCTGGCAACTGCTGGCACCGCTGATGGACCTGGTGACGCCCATGGCGCTCAGAGTGGCCGCCACGCTGCGGCTGGCCGATCTGATCGCCGACGGTGCCGAGCGGGTGGACGAGCTGGCGAAGCGGTCCGGCACCGACGCCGACGCACTGGGCCGGCTGTTGCGCCACCTCGTGTGCCACGGGGTGTTCGAGCAGCCCTCCCCGGGCCGGTTCACGCTCAACGACAAGGCCGAGCTGCTGCGCTCGGACCATCCCGGCGGCATGGGGAAGTGGCTCGACCTGAACGGGTTCGGCGGACGGATGGACCTGGTGTTCACCGGGCTGCTGCACAGCGTCCGCACCGGCGGGCCCGCGTGGGAGCAGGTCTTCGGCACGCCGTTCTGGGACCACCTCGCCGCCGAACCCGCCCTCGCGGCCTCCTTCGACGCCCGGATGGCGCGTTCCCCGCGCTCCGCCGCGGCGAGCGCCTACGACTGGTCCGGGGTGCGGCACGTCGTCGACGTCGGCGGCGGCACCGGCGCGCTGCTGGACGAGGTGCTCCAGGACCGCCCCGGCCTGCGCGGCACCCTGGTCGACCTGCCGCAGACCGTGGCCCGCGGGCGCCGGTTCCTGGCCGAGCGCGGTCTGGACGGGCGGTGCGCGTTCGCCGGGCAGAGCTTCTTCGACCCGCTGCCCACCGGCGGCGACGTCTATGTGCTCAGCGCCGTCCTGCACGACTGGGCCGACGAGCCGGCCACCGCGATCCTGCGCCGGTGCGCCGAGGCCGCCGGTCCGGCCGGCCGGGTCCTCGTCGTGGAGTACGCGACCTCCGCCGGCGCCGATCCGGCCATGTTCGCCGAGATGGACCTGCGCATGCTGGTGATCTCCGGCGGGCGCGAGCGCACCGTCGAGGAGTACGGGACGCTCGCGGAGGCCGCCGGGCTGGCGCCGGCCGAGGTCCGCACGGTCTCGTCCGGGCATGCGCTGATGGAGTTCCGGGCGGCCTGAGCCGCCCGACACACCGGAGACAGGGGGGAGGGCGCGTGAGCGACGCGGATCCGGGCCTGTTCGGGCCCGACTCGGTGACCTGGCAGATGCACGGCGACCCGATGATGTGGATCGCCGGAGTCCGCGCGCTCTACCTCCAGGCCCTGCACCCGCGCGCGGTGCGCGGCGTCATGCAGAACAGCGACTTCCGCCGCGACGCCTGGGGCCGGCTGCGGCGCACCGCGAACTTCGTCGGGACCACGACGTACGGCACCACCGAGGCCGCCGAGCGGGCGGGTGAGCGGGTCCGCTCCATCCACCGCCGGCTGACGGCCACCGACCCAAAGACGGGGGAGCGCTACCCGGTCGACGACCCCGAGCTGCTGCTGTGGGTGCACTGCGCCGAGATCGACTCCTACCTGCACGTGCTGCGCCGCTCCGGCTTCCCGCTCGGCGACGCCGCCGCCGACCGCTATATCGCCGAACACCGCGTCAGCGCCCGCCTGGTCGGGCTCGACCCCGCCGTCGTGCCCGCCGACCGGTCAGGGCTCGCGGACTACTTCGCACAGGTGCGGCCCCGCCTCGCCGCCACACCCGAGGCACGCGCGGTGGACGACTTCCTGCTCCGCCCGCCGACGCACCCCCTGCTCGTCCCGGCGCGCGAGGTGCTGTGGCGGCGCGTGGCGCAGCTGGCGTACGCCTCCCTGCCGCCGTACGCCCACGAGCTGTACGGCAGACCGGCCCCGCCGCAGGCCGCCGTGACCCGGCGACTGCGGGTGACCGGCGCGCTGCTGCGCCGCATACCCGCAGGTGTGCGCTGGCAGCTGCCGCCCAAACACATCCTGCGCGCGGTCGCCCGGCTCGGCCCGCACGCCCGCCCGGCACCGTACAAAGCAGGGCGATAGCCCGCCATACTGGGCAAGCCAGGGGAGGGCGGGGCGAACGCTTACGGGGGCGACACATCAGATGGGGGAGAACCGGCTGATCCAGGGCCGCTACCGGCTGCTCGACCTGATCGGGCGGGGCGGCATGGGTGAGGTGTGGCAGGCCCGCGACGAGTCCCTGGGCCGCCGGGTGGCCGTCAAATGCCTCAAGCCGCTCGGGCCGCACCCCGACGCGTCCTTCGCCCGGGTGCTGCGCGAACGGTTCCGTCGCGAGGCGCGGGTGGCCGCCGCGCTCCAGCACCGCGGCGTGACCGTGGTCCACGACTTCGGCGAGAGCGACGGTGTGCTGTTCCTGGTGATGGAGCTGCTCGACGGGCGCAACCTCAGCCAGCTGCTGGAGGACAACAAGCACCATCCGCTGCCCGTGCCCGACGTGGTGGACATCGCCGGGCAGGTCGCCGCCGCGCTCGCCTACACCCATGAGCAGGGCATCGTGCACCGGGACCTGAAGCCCGCGAACATCGTGCGGCTCGCCGATGCCACCGTGAAGATCTGCGACTTCGGCATAGCCCGCCTCGGCCACGACATCGGCCTCACCTCCCGGCTGACCGGCACCGGCATCGCCATGGGCACCCCGCACTACATGTCGCCCGAGCAGATCGGCGGCGACGAGGTCGACCAGCGCAGCGACCTGTACTCGCTGGGCTGTGTGGTGTACGAGATCGCCACCGGTGTGCCGCCGTTCGACCTCGACGACCCGTGGGCGATCCTCGTCGGCCACCGCGACACCCCGCCCCGGCCCCCGCGCAGCCACCGGGCCGAACTCCCCGCCGCCCTGGAGGAGATCATCCTGGCCCTGCTGGCCAAACGGCCCGAGGAGCGCCCCGGCGACGCCCGCGAGGTGGCCCGCCGCCTGGGCACGGGCCGGCCGGGGCCCGCGTACGTGTCCACGGTGCCCCTGGCGCCCCTCGGCGCCACCGGGCGCGAGGGCGAGCCGGGCGCACGCGAGCGCCGCCTGCCGTCCTGGACCCGCGGGATGACCACCGGCCACAAGGCCACCGGCCCGGGCCCCCACGGCCCGCCACCCGACCCGGGCGGGGGCCTGAGCACCAAGTGGACCCCGCACGACGACACGGTCACCGGGCCCGGCGCCGGCACCTCCAGTCACGGCGGCGTCTCCGGCACCTCCGGCCACGGCGGCGGCGCCGGCCTGCGCCGCGCTCCCGCCCCCGCCGCCTCGCCGGACACCCCGGCCGGCATCGCCCCGGACACCCTCGCCGCCCTCGCCGAGCGGCACCGTGCCGCGCTGCGGCTGGGCGGGCTCGGCCGGTGGAGCGAGGCCGGGGCGGAGCATCTCGCGCTCGCCGGCGAGCGCGAGATGCTGCTCGGCGCGGACCACCCCGACACCCTCGCCAGCCGCTACGAGTACGCCTTCACCCTCAGCCGCACCGGCCGTGCCGCCGAGGCGCT
>NZ_PQSS01000024.1 GCF_002920535.1 Streptomyces sp. Ru71
GCGAGCAGCACGAACACCAGCGTCAGTACGCCGAACGGCCCGATGTCCGACTGCTTCATGATCCGCAGCGCGTCCTCGGCGGGCTTGCCGCTGCCCAGGCCGTCCGCGGTGTCCGCGAGCCCGTCCAGGTGCAGCCCCCGGGTGAGTACGGCGGGCACGGCCGCCGCGGCGACGCAGGCGAGCAGCGGGCCGGCGCCCAGGGCGAGCAGCGCGAGCGCGCAGCCGGCGGCCAGGGCGCCGACGACCAGACCGGCGAGCGGCGCGGCCAGCATGCCGCCGCGTGCGGCCCCGCGGTCCCAGCGGGTGACGGTGACCGGCAGGACGGTCAGGGTGCCGAAGGCGAACCGCAGGCCGTCGAGGGGGGAGGGGGTGGTGGGCACCGGCGCAGGCTACCCGGGGGCCGCCCGCGCACGGACGGCGGCCGGGAACGAGCGCGACTAAAGTGCGGATATGGGGCATTGGTGGATGCGCAACATCGTGGAGCCGGGCAAGCTCCCCCTGCTGCTCGCCCTCACCGCCTTCGTGCTGACCTTCCTGATCACCCGTCTCATCACCCGGCTGATCCGGGCCGGCAAGGGCCCCTTCGGCAACGTCAAGGCCGGCGGGGTGCACGTCCACCACGTCGTCCCCGGGGTGGTGCTCACCGTCGCCGGCGGCTTCGGCGCGGTGGCGAGCGGGCGGCACGGCTTCGGCGCCTACCTGTGCGCGGTCCTCTTCGGCATGGGCGCCGGGCTCGTCCTGGACGAGTTCGCGCTGATCCTGCACCTGGACGACGTCTACTGGAGCGAGGCGGGCCGCAAGAGCGTCGAACTCGTCGTGTTCACCGCCGCGCTGGTCGGGCTGCTCCTGATCGGCTTCTCCCCCTTCGGCGTCAACGACCTCAGCCAGGAGGAGCTGCAGGACCGGGGCCAGGTCATCCTGACCGTCGCGGTGAACTTCCTCTTCTCCCTGATCGCCCTCACCAAAGGCAAGGCCCGCATGGCCGTCTTCGGGGTGATCATCCCCTTCATCGCGCTGGTCGGCGCCGTACGCCTGGCCCGGCCCGGCTCGCTGTGGGCCAAGCGCTTCTACCGTCGCCGCCCCCGCGCCCGCGCCAAGGCCGGGCTGCGTGCCTACCGCCACGACCGCCGCTGGTCCCGGCCCCGCCGTGCCCTGCAGGACTGGCTCGGCGGCAAACCGGACCCCGAGCCGACCCGGGCCGTCGAACGCCGGTGACGGCGCCGGGCCTGCGCCACCGCGCACACCACCACGACCCCGGCGAGCGCGGCCAGGTGCTCCTTGCCGGCCAGGTTCTCCTTCACCAGCACCTCGGCGATCATCGACACGGTCACCGCGCCGGCCGTGACGTAGGCCCCGTAGCGCCAGGCCACGTACACGGCGAGGCACACCACGGCCGCGGACGGGCCGGTGTCGACGACCTGGGCGTCGGAGGCGGGCAGCCCGAGCGGGGCGTGCGGGCCGAGCGCGATGCCGAGGCGGGCGTAGAGGGTGCCGGCGAGCGTCGCGGCGTAGGCGATGACCAGGGTCCGCCACCGGCCCAGGCACAGCTCGGCGATGCCGAAGACGAGCAGGATCTGGGCCAGCGCACCCCATACGGGAAGGTCGAGCGCGGGCACGTACAGGGACAGGGGGGTGCGCAGCAGGGCCAGCCAGAGGGGGTCCTCGGCGCGCACGGCGCCGACGTCCTGCACGAAGCCGAAGCCCCAGGGCTGGTTCTGCACGAACTGGAGCACACCCGTCAGGCACACCGCGGTCAGCGTCATCGGAACCGCCCGCCAGCGCCGCTTGAGCAGCGGCTCGCGCACGGTGACGTACAGCAGTCCCCATTCGGCGCGGGCCCAGCGGGCGAGGGTCTTCATCTACGGGTCTCCCCATGCGTCATCTGCGGCTCTCCAACTGCGAACGGTGCAGCCACTTCGGCAGCCCCGGCGCTTCCAGGAACCCCTCCGCCCGCGCGGCGGCGATGCCGATGCGGGGCAGGTCCGCGCTCTTCTCGAAGAGCAGGAAGCGGGGCTCCCAGATGGGCCGGTACTTGGCGTTGGCGCGGTAGAGCGACTCGATCTGCCACCACCGTGAGAAGAAGCTGAGCAGCGACCGCCACAGCCTCAGCACCGGCCCGGCGCCGAGGCGTGCGCCACGTTCGAAGACCGAGCGGAACATCGCGAAGTTGAGCGAGACCTGCGTGACGCCGATCTCGCGGGCCCGCCGCAGCAGCTCGATGACCATGAACTCCATCAGCCCGTTGTCGGAGTCGCGGTCCCGGCGCATCAGGTCCAGGGAGAGTCCGTGCGGGCCCCACGGCACGAACGACAGCAGCGCCCGCAGCCGCCCTGCGGCGTCATGGCACTCCAGCATCACGCACCGGCCGTCGTCGCCGTCCCCGAGCCGGCCCAGCGCCATGCTGAACCCCCGCTCGGTGGCCCCGTCCGCCAGTCGTCGGCCCGCCGCACGAGGTAGGTCATCTCGTCCGCGGGGATGTCCTCGTGCCGCCGGATGCGCACGGTGTATCCGGCCCGCCGCACCCGGTTGCAGGCCTGCCGCACCGTCCGCATGGCCCGGCCCTCCAGCGTGAACTCGGCGACCTCCACCACCGCCTCGTCACCGAGCTCCAGCGCGTCCAGGCCGTGCCGGGCGTACACGGTCCCGGCCTCCTCGCTCGCCCCCATCACCGCCGGGATCCAGCCGTGCGCCCGGGCCTGCGCCAGCCACGGCTCGATCGCCCCCGGCCAGGCCTCCGGGTCGCCCAGCGGATCACCGGAGGCCAGCGCCACCCCGCCGACCACCCGGTAGGCGACGGCCGCCTTCCCGGTCGGCGACCACAGCACGCTCTTCTCCCGGCGCAGCGCGAAGTAGCCGAGCGAGTCCCGCTCCCCGTGCCGCTCCAGCAGCTCCCGCAGCCGCTTCTCGTCGTCGGCGGTGAGCGGGTCGACGGCCCGCCGGGAGCGGAAGGCCGCGTACAGGACGGCGAGCACCAGCGCCGTACTCATGACGTTGACCGTCACGTCGACCCAGGTCGGCGTGGACAGACCGGGGAAGCGGGAGTCGTCCGCGGCGACCGAGACCAGCCGCAGCGTGCCGTACCACCAGCGCGAGGCGAACGTCGAACGACCGGCGTCCGCCGCCTGGTTGGTGACCGTCACCAGCAGCGCGGCCAGCAGCGAGGCGGCCACCGTGCCGCCGGCGGCGACCGCGGCGGCGAGCTTCGGGTTGGACCGGTCGCCCTTGGCGTAGAACTCCCGCCGGCCGGCCAGCAGCGCCCCGACGAAGGCCGCGGTCAGGGCCAGGGACACCCAGTTCTGCGCGGAGCGACGGATCTCCGGGACCACCATGACCAGCGCGAACAGCGCGAGGAACGCCCCGCTGAGCACCAGGTTCAGGATCCAGGCGGCCCGTTTGCGCCGCCGCATGGTGACGGCCAGGAACGCGGTGAAGACACCCGACGCGAACCCGGCCGTCAGCAGATAGGGGGTGAAGAGGTTCTCCTGGTTGTGCCGCCGCACGTCCTGTCCGAGGGAGACCCACACCGCGCTCAGGAAGTTGACGAAGGCGACGGCGCGCAGATACCAGACGGCGAAGGCGGCGGACCGGTGTGAGATGCGGCTCTCTCCCATGACGGGGGATCATATGGCCGCGGTTGCGATGAACCGCCCCATTTGCCCCCGCCCGGGGTGGTCGCTACTCCTCGACGAGCTCGTCCGCCGCGGCGCCCTCGTCGACCTTGTCGTCCCGCTCCGGCAGCTCCGCCGCCAGCGCGGCCGCGGCCTGCACCAGCGGCAGCGCCAGCAGCCCGCCGACGCCCTCGCCGACCCGCACGCCCTGGTCCAGCAGCGGCTCCAGCGCCATCCGGTCCAGCGCCTTGGCCTGCCCCGGCTCCCCGCCGGTGTGCCCCGCCAGCCACCAGTCCGGCGCCCGGAACGCGATCCGCTGGGCGACCAGCGCGCAGGCCGCGCCCACCACGCCGTCCAGGATCACCGGCATCTTGCGCACCGCGCACTGCAGCAGGAAGCCCGTCATCGCGGTGAGGTCGGCGCCGCCCACCGTGGCCAGCAGCTGCAACTGGTCGCCCAGCACCGGCCGGGCCCGGCGCAGCGCGTCCCGGATGGCCGCGCACTTGCGCATCCACGCCAGGTCGTCGATGGCCACCCCGCCCCGGCCGGTCACCACGGACGCGTCGGTCCCGCACAGCGCCGCCACCAGCACCCCGGCCGCGGTGGTCCCGCCGACGCTGATGTCACCGAGCACGACGAGATCCGTGCCGGAGTCGGCCTCCTCATCGGCCACCGCGACACCGGCGTGGAAGGCGGCCTCCGCCTCCCGCAGGGTGAGCGCGTCCTCGACGTCGATCCGGCCGCTGCCGCGCCGCACCCGGTGCCGTACGACGTCCGCGGGCAGCGTGTCCGGGTCGCAGTCCAGCGCCATGTCCACCACCCGCACCGGGACGCCGAGCCGCCGGGCCAGCACCGACACCGGCCGGGCCCCCTCCAGCACGTCCCGCACCAGCTCGGTGGCGCTGCCCGCCGGGCGTGCCGACACGCCCAGTTCCGCGATCCCGTGGTCGCCGGCGAACAGCACCGCCTTCGGGTGTTCGACCGGCCGCACCGGCACGGCGCCCTGCGCCGCGGCCAGCCACTCACCCAGCTCGTCCAGGCGTCCCAGCGCTCCGGGCGGCACGATCTGACGCTCGCGGCGGGCCTCCGCGTCGCGGCGCACCCCGCCGTCGGGGCGCTCGATGAGATCGGTGAAGTCGTCGAGATTAAGCGAGCTCATTCGCCGAACAGTACCGGCACCCCTCGAACAGCTCCGCGCCACGCCATGACCGCACGGGCACGGCGTCGTTGCACCCCGGATCACCGTCCCGTACGTTCCGCTTTGCACGGATTGTCGTTCGGGAGCCGCCATGCCGACCGTTCCGCCCATGCCGACCCTTCCGCCCACGCCGCTGCAGCCGCCCGCGCCCCGCGCGGACTGCCCGTGGTGCGGCTCGGCGCTGCTGGCGGGCCGGCGCCGTATGCGGGCCCTGGCCCGCCGGATGTCACGCCTGCTGGAGGAGCCGGAGAGCTGGCTGGACGCCGGGACCGGCGACGCCGCGTTCCCGGACGCGGCCCGCGCGTTCTTCCCCTACACGTCCTTCGACGGCGTCGACCCCACCCCCCGGGTGCTGTGGGCGAGGGCGGCGGAACGCGTCGAGGAGGCCCACGTCGGCCACCTCACCGACACCGGCCTCACCGACCGCTACGACGTCGTGACCCTGCTCCACCACCTGGAGCACAGCCCGGACCCCCGCTCCGAACTGACGGCGGCCCTGCGGGCACTGCGCCCCGGCGGCCACCTGGTCCTGCGGCTGCACACCGGGAACAGCCCGTTCAGCGCCGCCGACGTCCACACGGAACTGCAGGACCGGGGCTGCACGCTCCTGACGAGGAGACCCAACGGCTGGTGGCCCCTGCAGCGGATCGTCGCCAGGAAGAACTGACCGGGCTCACCCCCGCAGCACCAGCGCCTGCCCCGCCACCACCAGCAGCACCTGCTCGCACTCGCCGGCGACCGCCGCGTTCAGCCGGCCCAGCTCGTCCCGGTAGCGCCGCCCCGACGCCGTCGCCGGTACCACCCCGGAGCCCACCTCGTTGGACACCAGCACGACCGTCCGCCGGGCCGCCCGCACCGCCTCCGCCAGCGCCGCCACCCGCTCCCGCAGGGCCCGCGCGCCCCCGCCCGCCCACGTCTCGTCGTCCCACGCCCCGACGGAGTCCATCGCGTCGGCCAGCCACAGCGACAGACAGTCGATCAGCACCGGCTCACCCTCCTGAGCCAGCAGCGGCACCAGGTCGACCGTCTCCACCGTCCGCCACGACCCCGGCCGCCGCTCCCGGTGCAGGGCCACCCGCGCAGCCCAGTCCGGGTCGCCGTCCCGTACGCCGCCCGTCGCCACGTACAGCACGTCCGGGAAGGCCTCCAACCGCCGCTCGGCCTCCACCGACTTGCCCGACCGGGCCCCGCCCAGCACCAGCGTGCGCCGCGGTACTCGGGCACGTCCTCGTACGCCCCGACCGCCAGCGTCGCCCCGTCCGGCACCGCCCGCGCACCCGCCGCCGCGAGCCGCCGCCGCAGCTCACCGCCCTGCGGCACATCGTGGTCGAGATGGACGGCGACGACGTCCGTGGTCGGCCCCACCGCCCCCACCGCGCGCAGCCGCGCCAGCGCGTCCGGCCGCCCCACCACGTCCGCCAGCACCATGTCGTACGGCGCCGCCTCCGCCGAGCCCGCCTCCAGCCCGGCCGGCGCACAGCCCGGCGGCAGGTACAGCAGCCGCTGCCCGTCCGGCCCGGTCACCGCGTACCCCGTGCCCGGGGTGTCCATCGCCATCGCCCGCACCCGATGGCCCGTCAGCAGCGCCAGCTCACGGCCGTCCGGCACGCGCCCCGGCTGCGGCAGCCCGGCCGGCACCTCCACCGGCGGCCCGTCGTGCGGATGCGACAGCAGCACCTGCCGCACCCCGGCCAGCGAATGCCCGGCCCGGGCCGCCGCGAACGCCGCGCCCGGCGTCAGGTCGAGCAGCAGCGTCCCGTCGACCAGCGCCGCGGTCGCCGCCCGCGCGTGCTCGCCCAGCGAGGTCGCGCAGACCGCGCAGGGACAGTCGGGGCGGGGCAGTCCCGCGGGGGCACCGGTGCCGAGCAGAGTCACGTCCACGCACCGATTTTCCCAGGTCGCCACCTGTCTTGCGTGACGGAGACCCCCAGGGACGCGGGGCTGTGTCGAATGGCGGCTCCGCCGCGGTGGAGGTCCCCCCTGTTCGAGCGAAGCCGAGAACCCGGGGGAGCGACCCGCCCACGACAAGCCGCACTTCGACCGATCACCTGAAGGCCTCTTGGCGGCTCACCCAGCGGAGCGAATACGCTGCGGGCAGGAGCCGGACCATGATCCGGTGTCCGCTGGAGCAGCAACTCACACCCGGGAGGCGTACATGGCGGCATGGACGTGGCGGTTCGAGAAGGCCGACGGGACGGAGGTCCAGCCCGCGGTGCAGCCCGAGGAGTTCACCACCCAGGGGGACGCCGAGTCCTGGATCGGGGAGAACTGGAAGGCGCTGCTGGAGGGCGGCGCGGACCAGGTGCGGCTGTTCGAGGACGCCACGGAGATCTACGGCCCGATGAACCTGCACGCCGACGAGTCGTAGCCGGGCCGGGGGCGGTCACCGCCGGCCGGGAGCCGCCCCCTCACTGCTCGCCCAGGGTCACGCCCACCGTCCTGGAGCCGCCGCCCCGCGCGAACGTCACCGTCGTCCGCTGACCCGGCCGGTCCGCGGCCAGCGCCTCGGACAGCGAGGTGACGGTGGTGATGGGGGTGTCGCCCAGCTTGGTGATGACGTCCCCGGGTTCGAGGCCGGCCTTGTCGGCCGCGCCGCCGCTCTTGACGTCGACCACCACGGCCCCGGCGGGCTGGAAACTGTCGTCGACGAACGTGCGGGCGGTGATGCCCAGGGCCGCCCGGCCCGAGTCGGTCACCTTGCCGCTCCTGACGATCTGGCCGGCGATCGTCTTCACCATGGACGCGGGGATCGCGAAGCCGATGCCGGGCGCCGAACTGCCGCCCAGCTGCGGGTCGGTGGCGGCCAGCGTCGGGATGCCGATGACCTGCCCGTCCAGATTCACCAGCGCGCCCCCGCTGTTGCCCGGGTTGATGTCCGCCGACGTCTGCACCATGTTGCCGATGGTGGCGCCCGTACCGCCGCCCGAGCGGCCCTCGGTGACGGTCCGTCCGGTCGCCGAGACGATGCCCTGCGTCACGCTGGACGACAGCCCCAGCGGCGACCCCATCGCGAGCACGATCTGGCCGACCTCGACCTTCGCCGAGTCGCCGAACGTCGCGGCCCTCAGCCCGGCCGGCACCTTGTCCAGCTTGATGACGGCGAGGTCCTGCTCGGGGTACGAGGACACCAGGCTCGCGCTCAGCGGCTCCTGGCTGTTGGCCGTCGTGACCTGGAACGTCTTCTCGTCGCCGACCACGTGCGCGTTGGTGACGATGTGTCCCCTGCCGTCGTACACCACACCCGAGCCGAGGTCGTTGCTCGCCTGGATCTGCACCACCGACGGCAGCACGTCCTTGATCACCCGCAGGTAGTCGGCCTCCAGGTCGGCTCCCGCCCGGGCGGGAGCCGCGGGCTGCGCGGCCTGGGCCGTGGCCGCCTGACGCTCACCCGAGGACGCGGCGGCGGAGCAGCCGGAGAGCAGGACGGCGCCGCAGGCGCAGACGGCGACGACGGACCGGAGACGGGCGGCAGCGGCACGGGAAGCGTCCATGGGCCGAGTCTCACGCCCGGGTGACGGCCCGGCCCGCGCTGCTCACCCGAACGGGTAGGGCCTCAGCCCCGCACCCCGCACAGGTGCAGCAGGGCCGCGACGCCCCGGTAGGGGTCCGTGCGGCCGGCCCGCTCCTCCACCGCCAGCAGCATCCCGAGGTCGGCGGGCGGCTCGGCGCACTCCAGCGCCGTGTCGCAGAAGACCCGCACCCCGTACCAGCTCTGCAGGGGGGCGCCGATCCCGGCCAGGGTCGCCGTCAGCTGCGCCAGCCGGTCGGCGCGCGGCTCCGTGCCGACCCGGACCGGGCCGCCCCCGTCCGAGTCCGTCCGGGCATGCGGGAGGTGGGCGGTCGTGTCGAACGCGGCCAGCGCGCCCGCCCAGTCGCCGCACAGACCGGGCCGCATCGCCGGCGCGTCGCCGTTGCGCACCAGCAGCGACAGCAGCCCGCCCGGCGCGAGCATCCGGGCCAGCCCCGCCAGCAGCGGATCGGGCTCTTCGACGTGCATCAGCACGCCGTGGCACAGCACCACGTCGAAGCTGCCCGGCAGGAAGTGCACCCCGGTGTCCCGGCCGTCGCCCTCGATGATCCGCATCCGCTCCCGGATGCCCTCCGGCTCACCGTCGAGCGCCTGCCGGGCCGCCGCGATCAGCACACGGTCCTGCTCCAGACCGGTCACCTTGTGCCCGGCCCGGGCCAGCCGCAGCGCCTGCGTGCCCCGGCCCATCCCCACGTCGAGCACCCGCAGCCGCTGCCCGATGGGGAACCGTCCGGCTATCTGCTCGTCCAGCTGCCGCGCCACCAGCTCCAGGCGGACGACGTCGAGCAGCCCCTCCGGCTCGCTCGGCCGGGCCTCGGCCGCGCCCTCGGTGAAAGGCGTCGTGCTCAGGGCCGCTCTCCGCGCTTGACCTGCGGCTTGGGCAGCCGGAGCCGGCGCATCTGCAGGGAGCGCATCAGGGCGTAGGCGACCGCGCCGCGCTTGTTGTCGTCGGGGAAGCGCTCGGCGAGCCGCTTCTTCAGCCGGAAGCCCGTGACGATCGAGTCGAGCACGATGAGCACGATCACCACCAGCCACAGCAGCAGCGCGATGCTCTGCAGGGCACCCACCCGGACCATGCTCAGCACGAGGATGACCACGGCCATCGGGAGGAAGAACTCCGCGATGTTGAAGCGGGAGTCGATGAAGTCACGCGCGAAGCGGCGCACCGGGCCCTTGTCCCGGGGCGGCAGATAGCGCTCGTCGCCGCTGGCCAGCGCCTGGCGCTGGCGCTCCAGCGCGACGCGGCGCTCCTCGCGCTGCCGCTTGGCGGCCTCCTTGCGCGAGGTCGGGGTGGTGGCGACGCTGCGGCGCTGGGACTGGGCCTCACTCCGCTTGGGAGTGGGCCTGCCCTTGGGGGCCTGCGGGTCGCGGGGCTGCTTGGAGAGGTTCACCGGCGCCTGGTCGGCGACGGGGGCCTTCTCTTCCTTGGCACGGCTACGGAACACAAAATCCAAGGGTAAGGGCATGACCGGCATGGACCCCAGTCCGGTGGGGAACGATCCGGCAACACCAGTCGTCTGTAGAAGGACAGAAGGGGCACCGTGGGGCGCGCGGTGCGGGGTCTCCCCTCCTCCTCTCGCCGGAGCGGAGCCGTACGCAGTCGTCCTTGGGGAGGAGCGCATCCGTCCCCGAACAGTGCGTCAATGGAGGCAGGGCCCGTACTGTGGGTCTTGTCGCAGAGCTGGAGCCGGAGTCCGTCAGAAGGGGGCGCGCGAAGCCCATGAGCGGTGTCATGAAGCGTATGGGGATGATCTTCCGCGCGAAGGCGAACAAGGCCCTTGACCGGGCCGAGGACCCGCGCGAGACCCTCGACTACTCGTACCAGAAGCAGCTGGAGCTGCTGCAGAAGGTCCGCCGCGGCGTCGCCGACGTGGCCACCTCGCGCAAGCGGCTGGAGCTCCAGCTCAACCAGCTGCAGCAGCAGTCCGCCAAGCTGGAGGACCAGGGCCGCAAGGCGCTCGCGCTGGGCCGCGAGGACCTCGCCCGCGAGGCGCTGTCCCGCAAGGCCGCGCTCCAGCAGCAGGTGACGGACCTCGAAACGCAGCACGCCACGCTCCAGGGCGAGGAGGAGAAGCTCACCCTGGCGGCCCAGCGGCTGCAGGCCAAGGTCGACGCCTTCCGCACCAAGAAGGAGACGATCAAGGCGACCTACACCGCCGCCCAGGCCCAGACCCGGATCGGTGAGGCGTTCTCCGGCATCTCCGAGGAGATGGGCGACGTCGGCCTGGCCATCCAGCGCGCCGAGGACAAGACCGCGCAGCTGCAGGCCCGGGCCGGGGCGCTGGACGAGCTGCTCGCCTCCGGTGCCCTGGACGACCCCTCCGGCATGCACAAGGACGACCTCCAGGCCGAGCTGGACCGGCTCTCCGGTGGTACGGATGTAGAGCTGGAACTGCAGCGCATGAAGGCCGAGCTGGCCGGCGGCCCCACGGACCGCCAGGCGATCGAGGGCGGCAACGGCCAGGCGCAGCCCCAGCAGCAGCCGCAGGACACCCCGCGCTTCGACAAGCAGTAGCCGACTGCCGCCGCGAGCGCCGAGAGCCGGAGGGCGAGATGGCCGACATGATCGTACGGATCATGGGTGAGGGGCAGGTGAGGCTGGCGGACAGCCACCTCACCGAACTCAACAAGCTGGACGACGAGCTCCTGGCCGAGATGGAGAACGGCGACGGGCCCGGCTTCCGCCGCACCCTGACGGCCCTGCTGACCAAGGTGCGCGAACTGGGCACCCCGCTGCCCGACGACTCCCTGGAGCCGTCGGACCTGATCCTGCCCGCCCCCGAGGCAACACTGGAAGAGGTCCGAGAACTCCTCAGCGACGACGGCCTCATCCCGGGCTGAGCCCGGTCACCGGCCCGAGCCGCGAGCAGCCGTTCCCCCAAGCCGCGGGCAGTCGTGCCTCCCCCAAGCCGCGGGCAGCCGTCCCCCCAGCCGCGGGCAGTCGTGCCGCTGGGGCGGCACGGGTGGGCGCGGGCGGCAACCCGTCAGCGCCGGGCCGCGCGTCCCACCCCCGGGCCACCGCGGTACCGAGCGCTGTCGTCATACCGCTCCCGCCGGACGGCACCCCGTCCCACCCAGCCCCCCGACGCCGTACCGTAATCAGGCGTGAGCACCCCCCGTACCCTCGTCCGCGCCCGATGCCGGCTCAAGGCGCACCCCGCCGCGTTCGACGCGGCGCTCGCCGCCGGGGTGCTGGTCTGCATGGTCGCCGGGTCCTTCGTGGACCCGCACGGTGAGAACGGCGTCACCTGGGGCGTGCGCAGCCCCGACCCGCTCAGCCTGCTCCTCATGGCGATCGGCGCCGCAGCGCTCGTGCTGCGCCGCCGCGCCCCGATGCGGGTGCTGCTCGTCACCGGCACCGTCTCCGTCGTCGAGTGCGTCACCGGCGACCCGCGCGCCCCCGTGGCGATGTCCGCCGTGATCGCCCTGTACACCGTGGCCTCGACGACCGACCGCCCCACCACCTGGCGGGTCGGTCTGCTGACGATGACCGTGCTGACCGGCGCGGCGATGCTGGCCGGCCCGCTGCCCTGGTACGCGCAGGAGAACGTGGGCATCTTCGCCTGGACCGGCATGGCCGCGGCCGCGGGCGACGCCGTGCGCAGCCGCCGCGCCTTCGTGCACGCCATCCGCGAGCGCGCCGAGCGGGCGGAGCGCACCCGTGAGGAGGAGGCCCGCCGCCGCGTCGCCGAGGAACGGCTGCGCATCGCCCGCGATCTGCACGACGTCGTCGCCCACCACATCGCCCTGGTCAATGTGCAGGCGGGTGTGGCGGCGCACGTCATGGACAAGCGCCCGGACCAGGCCAAGGAGGCCCTCGCCCACGTCCGCGCGGCCAGCCGCAGCGCCCTGGACGAACTGCGCGCCACGGTCGGCCTGCTGCGCCAGTCCGGCGACCCCGCGGCGCCCACCGAGCCGGCGCCGGGCCTGGACCGCCTCGACGAACTCGCCGCCACGTTCCGCAACGCCGGCCTGCACGTGCTGCTCGCCCGCACCGACCAGGGCACCACACTGCCGGCCGCGGTGGGGCTCGCCGCCTACCGGGTCATCCAGGAGGCGCTGACGAACGTCCAGAAGCACGCCGGGTCCGGAGCGAAGGCCGAGGTGAGCGTGGTCCGGGTGGGCCCCCGCATCGAGATCACGGTGCTGGACGACGGCCCCGGCGCGGACACCGCCGCGCCCGCGTCCGGCGGCGGCCACGGCCTGCTGGGCATGCGGGAGCGCGTCACGGCCCTGGGCGGCACGCTGACGACCGGTCCCCGCTACGGGGGCGGCTTCAGGGTGCATGCGATCCTGCCGGTCGAGAGCCGTACCAGTGTTCCGGGGGAGACCGCATGACCATCCGCGTCCTGCTCGCCGACGACCAGGCGCTGCTCCGCAGCGCCTTCCGGGTGCTGGTCGACTCCGAACCGGACATGGAGGTCGTCGGGGAGGCGTCCGACGGCGCGCAGGCGGTGCGGCTGGCGAAGGACGAGCGCGCCGACGTCGTCCTGATGGACATCCGCATGCCCGGCACCGACGGGCTCGCCGCCACCCGCATGATCAGCGCCGACCCCGACCTGGCCGGCGTCCGCGTGGTGATCCTGACGACCTTCGAGGTCGACGACTACGTCGTGCAGGCGCTGCGGGCCGGCGCCTCCGGGTTCCTCGGCAAGGGCTCGGAGCCGGAGGAGCTGCTGAACGCCATCCGTCTGGCCGCCGACGGCGAGGCCCTGCTGTCCCCGGCCGCCACCAAGGGCCTGATCGCCCGCTTCCTCGCCCAGGGCGACCCGCACGACGGCGACCGGGACTCCGTGGACGCCGACCGCCTCGCCGCGCTCACCGTCCGCGAGCGCGAGGTGCTGGTGCAGGTGGCCGGCGGCCACTCCAACGACGAGATCGCCGAGCGCCTGGAGGTCAGCCCGCTGACCGTGAAGACGCACGTCAACCGCGCCATGGCCAAACTGGGCGCCCGCGATCGCGCCCAGCTCGTGGTGATCGCCTACGAGTCCGGGCTGGTACGTCCAAGGGTGGAGTGAACTCCACCCGGCCGTACTGCGCCCGGAGTATGCCCCGGATAAGGAACGGGACCTGCGGCTTACGGAACGGCACCCGCGCATGGCACAGGGTGAGAGGACCGCACTTCTGCCGCTCACCGAAGAAAGACCCTGAAGCCCATGTCCTGGCTGTCCCGATTCAGCCTCGCGCAGCGTGCCCTGATCGGCCTGATATCGATCGTCGCGCTCGTCTTCGGCGCGATCGCCGTCCCGCAGCTCAAACAGCAGCTGCTGCCCACCATCGAACTGCCGATGGTCTCCGTCATCGCCCCCTACCAGGGCGCCTCGCCCGACGTCGTGGAGAAGCAGGTCGTCGAGCCGATCGAGGCCCGCCTCGACGCCGTCGACGGCATCACCGGCGTCACCTCCAAGGCGAGCGAGGGCAACGCCGTGATCATGGCGTCCTTCGACTACGGCAACGACACCAAGCGCATCGTCGCCGACGTCCAGCAGGCCGTGAACCGGGCCCGCGTCCAGCTCCCGGACGACGTCGACCCGCAGGTCGTCGCCGGCTCCACCGACGACATGCCGACCGTCGTCCTCGCCGTCACCTCGGGCAAGGACCAGCAGGCCCTCGCCGACCAGCTCGATGCGTCCGTCGTCCCGAACCTGAAGGACATCGACGGCGTCGGCCAGGTCACCGTCAGCGGCGTGCGCGACCTCCAGGTCGCCGTCACCCCCGACGACGCCGAGCTGGCCGCGGCCGGTCTGACCACGCAGTCCCTCGCCCAGGCCCTCCAGGCGGGCGGCGCCACCCTGCCGGCCGGCGCCTTCGACGAGGGCGGCCACAACCGCACCGTCCAGGTCGGCGGCGGCTTCACCGGCATCGAGCAGATCCGGAACCTCACCATCCCCGCCCGGGACGGCCACAAGCCGGTCCGCCTCGGCGACGTCGCCACCGTGCGCCGGCAGGAGGCCCCGGCCGACTCCATCACCCGCACCGACGGCAGGCCCAGCCTCGCCGTGATGATCACGATGGACCACGACGGCAGCGCGGTGGCCATCTCGAACGCGGTCGAGGACAAGCTGCCCGAGCTGCGCGAGGACCTCGGCGAGGACGCGACGATCACCGTCGTCAGCGACCAGGGCCCGGCGGTGTCCAAGTCCATCTCCGGCCTGACCACCGAGGGCGCGCTCGGCCTGCTCTTCGCGGTCCTGGTGATCCTGGTCTTCCTCGCCTCGATCCGCTCGACACTGGTGACCGCGGTCAGCATCCCGCTGTCGGTCGTCCTCGCCCTGATCGTGCTGTGGACGCGGGACCTGTCCCTGAACATGCTCACCCTCGGCGCGCTGACCATCGCCATCGGCCGGGTCGTCGACGACTCGATCGTGGTCCTGGAGAACATCAAGCGCCACCTCGGCTACGGCGAGGAGCGCCAGGCCGCGATCCTGAACGCGGTGCGCGAGGTCGCCGGCGCGGTCACCTCCTCCACGCTCACCACGGTCGCCGTGTTCCTGCCGATCGGCCTGGTCGGCGGCATGGTGGGCGCCCTCTTCGGCTCGTTCAGCCTCACCGTGACCGCGGCCCTGCTGGCCTCGCTCGTCGTCTCGCTGACGGTCGTCCCCGTGCTGTCGTACTGGTTCCTGCGCGCCCCCAAGGGCACCCCCCACGACGCCGAGGAGGCCCGCCGCAAGGCCGAGGAGAAGGAGGCCAACAGCCGCCTGCAGCGCTTCTACGTCCCGGTGCTGCGCTTCGCCACCCGCCGCCGGCTGACCAGCGTGGCCATCGCGGTGGCGGTGCTGATCGCCACCTTCGCCATGGCGCCGCTGCTGAAGACGAACTTCTTCGACCAGGGCGACCAGAAGGTCCTCACCGTCAAGCAGAAGCTCGCGCCGGGCACCAGCCTGGCCGCGACCGACGCGCAGGCGAAGAAGGTCGAACGGCTGCTCGCCTCCACCGAGGGCGTCAAGGACTACCAGGTCACCGTCGGCTCCTCCGGCTTCATGGCGGCCTTCGGCGGCGGCACCGACACCAACCAGGCCTCCTACCAGGTCATGCTGGAGGACTCCGCGAGCTACGACGACGTCCAGGACCGCATCGAGGCCGGCCTGAAGAAGCTCGACGGCGTCGGCACCACCACCGTCTCCGCCGGTGACGGCTTCGGCAGCCAGGACCTGAGCGTGGTCGTGAAGGCCGCCGACGGTGACGTGCTGCGCACCGCGGCCGAGCAGGTCCGCACGAGCGTGGCCTCGCTGGACGACGTCACCGACGTCACCAGCGACCTCTCCCAGAGCGTGCCGCGCATCTCGGTGAAGGCGAACGCCAAGGCGGCCGCGGCCGGCTTCGACGACCAGACGCTCGGCGCGGCGGTCGCCCAGGCCGTGCGCGGCACCACGGCCGCCAAGGCGGTCCTGGACGACACCGAGCGCGACGTCGTCATCACGTCCGCCAAGCCGGCCCGGACCCTCGACGAGCTGCGCGACCTGCGCCTCGGCCCGGTGAAGCTCGGTGACATCGCCGACGTGAAGCTGGTCGACGGCCCCGTGTCGATGACCCGGATCGACGGTCAGCGGGCCGCGACCATCACCGCCAAGCCCACCGCCGACAACACCGGCGCGGTCAGCGCGGACCTCCAGTCCAAGATCAAGGCGCTGAAGCTCCCGGCGGGCGCGACGGCCGAGATCGGCGGTGTCACGCAGGACCAGGACGACGCGTTCAAGAACCTCGGCCTGGCCATGCTCGCCGCGATCGCGATCGTGTTCATGCTGCTGGTGGCGACCTTCCGCTCGCTGGCCCAGCCGCTGATCCTGCTGGTGTCCGTCCCGTTCGCGGCCACGGGCGCGATCGGCCTGCTGCTCGCCACCGGCACCCCGATGGGCGTCCCGGCGATGATCGGCATGCTGATGCTCATCGGCATCGTGGTGACGAACGCGATCGTCCTGATCGACCTGATCAACCAGTACCGCCGGCAGGGACACGGCGTGGTCGAAGCCGTGATCGAGGGTGGCCGCCACCGTCTGCGCCCCATCCTGATGACGGCCCTGGCGACGATCTTCGCCCTGCTCCCGATGGCCCTCGGCATCACCGGCGAGGGCGGCTTCATCGCCCAGCCGCTCGCCGTGGTCGTCATCGGCGGCCTGGTCACCTCCACCCTGCTGACCCTGCTCCTCGTCCCGACGCTCTACGCGATGCTGGAGCTGCGCAAGGAACGCCGGGCGAAGAAGCGCGCGGCCAAGCGGGAGGCGAAGGCGCGGCGGACGCCGCAACCCGCCGGGGTCTGACCCCGGACGGCCGCCGCGGCACCCCTGCCTATCCTGTGACCCTGAACTGCTCTACGGGGGAAGGGGAGTGGGGGAGCGGTGCCGCTGCGCAAGGACGACCCCAGGTCGGTCGGCGGGTACAGGATCGTCGACCGGCTCGGGGCGGGGGGCATGGGCGTCGTCTACCGCGGCCGGTCGCGGTCGGGCCGCGAGGTCGCCGTGAAGGTGGTGCACGACCAGTACGCGGCGGACGGCGTCTTCCGGGCCCGATTCCGCCAGGAGATCGCGGCCGTCCGCAAGGTGAGCGGCGCGTTCACCGCGCCGGTGGTGGACGCCGACGCGGAGGCCGCGCGGCCGTGGATGGCGACCCAGTACGTGCCGGGGCCCTCGCTGGCCCGGCTGATCCGCAGTCAGGGAGCCCTGTCCGGGCCGGAGTTGCGGAGCCTGGCGCTGGGCCTGGTGGAGGCGCTGCGCGACATCCACCGGGCGGGTGTGGTGCACCGCGATCTCAAGCCCGGCAACGTCCTGATGGCCGACGACGGGCCCCGGGTCATCGACTTCGGCATCTCCCGGGCGGCGGGCAACCAGACCCTCACCGAGACCGGGCACCTGATGGGCACCCCGCCCTTCATGTCCCCGGAGCAGCTCACGGACTCCCGCTCGGTGGGCCCGCAGTCGGACGTGTTCTCGCTCGGCGCGCTGCTGGTGTTCGCGGTGTGCGGGCGGGGGCCGTTCGACGCCGACAGCCCGTATCTGACGGCGTACCGGGTGATGCACGAGGAGCCGGAGCTGGCGGCCGTACCGGAGCCGCTGCGGGACGTGCTCGCCCGCTGCCTGGCCAAGGACCCGGCCGCCCGCCCCGGCCTCGACGAGCTGGCCCGCGACTTCGTCGCCGCGCTGCCCGAGGAGGCGGCGGAGGACCCGCTCACGGTGATCCTCGGCAGCCTTGAGCCGCCCGCCGAGCCGGCCCCGCTCGACCAGGAGCCGCCGCGTCCGAAGCGCCGGTTCCGCTCCCGCCGGCTGCTGGCGGTGACCGGCACGGCCTGTGCGCTGGGCCTCGCGCTCACGGCGTATCTGCTGCTGGGCCGCCCGGACGGCACGGCGCAGGCCGGCGCCGAGGCCACCGCGGCGGCGAGCCGGGACGGGCTGCCCGAGGGCTGGCGGCCCTGGAAGACCACGGTGCTGCAGGCCGCGCTGCCCGCGCTCGACCCGGAGGCGGCCGGCACCAGCAGCAGCATCAGCGTCTCCACGGGGGACGGCTCCGGCCCCTGCCGGGTGAGCGGGGGAGCCGTCTACTGCGTGAGCGAGGGCGCCCTGCCGCTGCGGGTGGACGCGCGCACGGGCCGTACCGACTGGCGGGCCGCCGTGGCACCGCCGGGGACGAAGCGGGACGGCTACTCGCCGACCGCGCTCGGTCTGGTGGACGGCGTGCTGCTGGTGGAGCAGAACGTCGCGGACCAGCACGGCGAGAACTTCAAGGCCGGCGTGGTCGCGGTCGACGCCGCGGGCGGCCGCAAGCTGTGGTCGCGGCCGCTGAGCGACCAGCTCTCCGAGGAGACCGTCTCCGCCGGGCTGCTGCTGGCCCCGGACGCCACCGGCCGGGCGCTGACCGCGCGGGCGCCCCGCGACGGCTCGCTGCGCTGGACGGCGCCGCTGCCCACGGGCCGGACCTGCATCTTCTACGACGCCGGGGGCCGGCCGTACGCGGAGTGCGTCCGGGAGGACAGTGCGACGGGTGAGGACGGCGACCTGTACGCCGTGGCACCGGCCGACGGCCGTATGCGCCGGATCGCCCCGGCGCCCGCCGGCCGGTTCACGGGCATGGTCGGTGCGCGGCTGGCGTATCTGGAGATGGGCGACATGGGCGAGGACGGCTCGGAGTCCACGTACCGGAGCGTCGAGCTGATCGATCCCGCCACCGGCGTCCGGCAGACGGCGAAGCTGGGGCCCGAGTGCCGCGGGGCCGTGTCGCTCGCCCGCTCCACGCTGTACTGCGCGGCCTCGAACGGCCGGGTCACCGCCGTGTCGCCGCTGACCGGCAAGCGGCTGTGGCAGACCGCGACGACGCTGGTGCAGCCGGGCGAGGCGGTGACCGACCCGCGGGGCCGCACGGTCTACCTGGCCGCCGTCAGCGGTCAGGTGGCCGCCCTGGACGCGCGCGGCGGACGGCTGCTGTGGCAGTCCGCGTCGCACGCCGACCGCCCGGTGACCGACACCGGCATCCCGGCCCAGGTGATGTTCGACCAGGGCGCCCTGGTGGTCTCCACCCCCGACGGCACCCTGTTCTCGCTCGACCCGGGTCACCCCGACCGCACCTGAGCGGCGAGGTGACCCGGACCGGCGGGCCCCGCTACGGCAGCGCCAGCATCCGCTCCAGCGCCAGCTTCGCGAACGCCTCGGTCTCCTTGTCGACCTCGATGCGGTTGACGAGCTTGCCGTCGGCGAGCGACTCCAGCGCCCACACCAGGTGGGGCAGGTCGATGCGGTTCATCGTGGAGCAGAAGCAGACCGTCTTGTCGAGGAAGACGATCTCCTTGCCCTCGGGAGCGAAACGGTTCGCCAGGCGGCGGACCAGGTTCAGCTCCGTGCCGATGGCCCACTTGGAGCCGGCCGGGGCGGCCTCCAGGGCCTTGATGATGTACTCGGTCGAGCCGACGTAGTCCGCCGCGGCCACGACCTCGTGCTTGCACTCGGGGTGGACCAGCACGTTCACGCCGGGGATGCGCTCGCGCACGTCGTTGACCGAGTCCAGGCTGAAGCGGCCGTGCACCGAGCAGTGGCCCCGCCACAGGATCATCTTGGCGGCGCGCAGCTCGTCGGCGGTCAGGCCGCCGTTCGGCTTGTGCGGGTTGTAGACCACGCAGTCGTCCAGGGACATGCCCATGTCGCGGACGGCGGTGTTGCGGCCCAGGTGCTGGTCGGGCAGGAACAGGACCTTCTCGCCCTGCTCGAAGGCCCAGTCCAGGGCACGCTTGGCGTTGGACGAGGTGCAGATCGTGCCGCCGTGCTTGCCGGTGAACGCCTTGATGTCCGCGGAGGAGTTCATGTACGACACCGGGACCACCTGCTCGGCGATGCCGGCCTCGGTCAGCACGTCCCAGCACTCCGCCACCTGCTCGGCGGTCGCCATGTCGGCCATCGAGCAGCCGGCGGCGAGGTCGGGCAGGACGACCTTCTGGTCGTCGGAGGTCAGGATGTCCGCGGACTCCGCCATGAAGTGCACACCGCAGAAGACGATGTACTCGGCCTCGGGCCGGGCGGCCGCGTCGCGGGCCAGCTTGAAGGAGTCGCCCGTGACATCCGCGAACTGGATGACCTCGTCGCGCTGGTAGTGGTGGCCGAGCACGAAGACCTTGTCGCCGAGCCGGGCCTTGGCGGCGCGGGCGCGCTCGACCAGGTCGGGGTCGGAGGGCGACGGCAGGTCTCCGGGGCACTCGACGCCCCGCTCGCTCTTCGGGTCGGCCTCGCGGCCGAGCAGCAGCAGGGCGAGCGGAGTCGGCTGCACGTCGAGCTCCGGGGTCTGGGCGGTGGTCACGACACGCACCCTTTCTTCTTTTCGTCGAACTGACGCTATCTATCATAACCGGTTCACGTCAGTTTGACGATGGCCATCATGTCGATGTGACGTGAATCCCGGTGCCCACACGTCCCCTCGCGCCACGGGCCGCTGTGCGCTCACCGGCGTGTGTGCGAGCATGAGAAACAGCCAAGGAGAAAGACACGGGCATGCCCCGGAATGAATCCGAGGCCCTGCCGGTTGCACTCGTCGGCAAGCAGTCTCCGTACAACCCGGGAGAGATGTAGATGTCCGTATCGGACGAGACCACCACCGTCACCGACGGCATCATCCTGACCGACGCCGCCGCGGCCAAGGTCAAGGCCCTGCTCGACCAGGAAGGCCGCGACGACCTCGCGCTGCGTGTCGCCGTCCAGCCCGGCGGCTGCTCCGGCCTGCGCTACCAGCTCTTCTTCGACGAGCGGTCCCTCGACGGCGACGTCGTCAAGGACTTCGGCGGGGTCAAGGTCGTCACCGACCGGATGAGCGCTCCGTACCTCGGCGGCGCCACGATCGACTTCGTCGACACCATCGAGAAGCAGGGCTTCACGATCGACAACCCGAACGCGACCGGCTCCTGCGCCTGCGGTGACTCCTTCAGCTGACCCGCGCCCGCACAGCTGACACACGTCAAGGCGGCGGCCCCCTCCCACGGGGCCGCCGCCTTCGCGTGTGCCGGCTCGGGGCCGGGGCCTAGCCGCGCGGAGCGGACGGCAGACGGGCGCCCGGCTTCTCCAGGGCGATGCCCCTGCCGTCCGAGCCGACGACCCGGCGGTCGCCGAGCGGCTCCTTCAGCTGCACGGTGCGGTGGTAGAACTTCGCGATCATCACGCAGACCTTGTCCCGCCACGGGTTCGCGGTCACCGTCACGGTGACCCGGTCGCCGCTCTCCGCCGCCTTCACTTCGTACGAGGCGCACACCCCGCCCGTGAACGCCACGGTCAGCTCCCTGCCCTCGGCCGTGTAGCCGTCGACCTTCACGTCGTGCGGCGCCGGGGCCGCCGTCGAGCCGCCGCCGGGGCCGGTGGGCCGGGGGCTGGGCTGCCCGGTGGGCTCACCCGGGGGCGCCGACGGCGGCGTGGAGGGCCGGGCGGAGGTCAGGTACTTCGGGTCCAGCGCCGGATACGTCACCGTGAAATCGGCCGTGGCGCCCTGCGGCCGCACCTCGAACAGCCAGGACGGCACCAGCACCTGCCGGCCTGCCGAGTAGTGCGTGGCCAGCCCGAACACCGCCTCGCGCACGGTGATCACCTCGCGCTCGCCGCCGCCCGTGGGCCGGTCGCAGGGCGTCTCCAGCCGGTCCTTGAGCGGGACCGGGCCGGGGCAGCCGCCGATGCCCATCCGGTGCTTCGCGGTGGTCCCCGGTGCCGCGTTCATCAGGGCCAGCGTCTTCCGAGCGCTCAGTACGGGATACGTGTCGCCCTTGACCGGCGTCGTCAGCATCCCGCTGCCGCCGACCACCTGCCCCTGGGCGTCGACGATCACGCCGGTCGTCCAGCCGTGGGTGGGCAGCCCCCCGATCTCCGGCTCGGCGTTGACCACCCGGCGGGCGCCCATCACCTGGCTCGCGTCCAGCTTCGCGTCGTCCTGTCCCACCGCCTTCAGCACGGGCGCCGCCGCCTTCTCGGCCACCGCCACGCTCACCGGCTTCCCGGACGGCTCGGCCGGACCGGAGGTGCACACATCGCCCTTGCAGTTGTCGGTGCCCGGCGCGAACCGGGTGAACGTCCAGGTCCCCGGCGCCTGCCGGTTCACCTGGAGCATCGGCCCGGCCCCGTCCTTGCCGGTGCCCACCCGCCAGGTCTGCCCCTCGGCCACCGGCGCCCCCTCCACGCCGAGCGCCCGCGCCAGCCGGGCCACGTCCTGCGAGGACACCTCACCCGTCGCGCGGTACGCCGGCGCCGAGCCCGGCCCGTCGGGCAGCTCACCGCCGGCCCGGTAGGTCACGCCGTACGGATTCGGCTCGCCCGGTGCGATGCCCTCGGTCCCGCCGGAGTCCTGGCCGGCGGCGAAGTCGTCGAGCGCGAGCGGAGTGGGGGAGCCGCTGCTGCCGGGCGCCTTGGCATCGGCCGAACCGCCCGCCGCGTTCGCCGCGAGATACGCCCCACCGCCCCCGACCAGCAGCACGGCGCCGGCCACGGAGAGCGCGACCAGCGGAGAGCGCCGCCGCCGGCCCCGCTCGGGCACGGCGGGGGCACTCGGCGTCACGTCGGCGCCCTGCGCCCCATCCGCACTCTCCTCGGCACCGGCCGGGGCGGCCACGTCGTCGTTGTCGGGTCGCTCGGAGTTCACCGCATCGCTCCTTCGGCTGCACAACTGTCCCTCAACCCTGACCAGGCCCTGTCAAAGCGGCCTGCCGGAGGGTCGTATCGCGTATCCCCTCCCTGGGGGACAGCGATGGGACGCAGCGGGGGAGCGCACGGTTCCCCTCCCTACGCCGAACGGGTCGCGGTCAGTCGCCGTAGTCCGACATCGCCTCCAGCAGCCGGGCCGAGGCGGCCGGAACCGACACGCCGTGGATGAGGGAGGGCGGCACCGGCGAGGACACGGGCCGCTCGGGGGCCGCCCAGTGCGGAGCCATCCGGGCACCGTCGCCGATCAGCGACGCCAGATCGCCGCCCTCGGAGTCGGCCGGCGCGGTCCGCGGAAAGTCGAGTTTCGTCATAGCGGAACGTTAGGCAGCGTCCGGCGGGCCGGGAAAGATCTACTATCGGGTAGTTTCCCCCGCTACTGAGCCACCCCCTCAAGCGGGTAGCGTGAACTGTCAATCCCCTCCACACAGGAGCGTCCACGCCGTGCGCATCGCAGTCACCGGCTCCATCGCCACCGACCACCTCATGACCTTCCCCGGCCGCTTCGCCGACCAGTTCGTCGCGGACCAGCTGCACACGGTCTCGCTCTCCTTCCTGGTCGACCAGCTGGACGTACGGCGCGGCGGGGTGGGCGCGAACATCGCCTTCGGCATGGGCCAGCTCGGCACCGGGCCCGTCCTCGTCGGCGCCGCCGGCTCCGACTTCGCCGAGTACCGGGCCTGGCTGGACCGGCACGGCGTCGACACCGGCTCCGTGCGCATCTCGGAGACCCTGCACACCGCCCGCTTCGTGTGCACCACCGACGCCGACCACAACCAGATCGGCTCCTTCTACACCGGCGCCATGAGCGAGGCCCGCCTCATCGAGCTCAAGACCGTCGCCGACCGCGTCGGCGGCCTCGACCTGGTGCTGATCGGCGCCGACGACCCGGAGGCGATGCTCCGGCACACCGAGGAGTGCCGCTCCCGTGGGATCCCCTTCGCGGCCGACTTCTCCCAGCAGATCGCCCGGATGAACGGCGACGAGATCCGGATACTGCTGGACGGCGCGACGTACCTGTTCTCCAACGAGTACGAGAAGGGCCTGATCGAGACCAAGACCGGCTGGAGCGACGAGGAGATCCTCGCCCGCGTCGGCCACCGCGTCACCACGCTCGGCGCGCGCGGCGTGCGCATCGAGAAGGCCGGCGAGCCCCCGATCGAGGTCGGCTGCCCGGACGAGGAGCGCAAGGCCGACCCGACCGGTGTGGGCGACGCCTTCCGGGCCGGCTTCCTGTCCGGCCTGGCCTGGGGCGTCTCCCTGGAGCGCGCGGCGCAGGTCGGCTGCATGCTCGCCACGCTCGTCATCGAGACGGTGGGCACGCAGGAGTACCAGCTGCGGCGGGGGCACTTCATGGAGCGGTTCACCAAGGCGTACGGGGACGAGGCTGCGGCGGAGGTTCAGAAGCACCTGTCCTGACACCGGGCGGCTGTTCGGCTGCCCCGGTTTCGCCGTTGCCGGGTGCGGGTGCGTGGGGGGCTGGCCGTGCAATTCCCCGCGCCCCTTGGTGGGTCACCGCGCCCGGGGTCACTGCGCCCGGCGTACCACGTAGGCCGTTCCTCTGTCCGCCGGCTCCTCTCCCAGGTACTCCTGGTCGCGCATCTCGCACCACGCCGGGATGTCCAGGCGGGCCGCCTCGTCGTCGGAGAGGACGCGGACCGTGCCGCCCACCGGAACGGTGCCGATGACCTTGGCCAGCTCGATCACGGGCAGCGGGCAGCGCTTGCCCAGGGTGTCGACGACCAGCTCGTCCCCGGCCACCACCGCCGCGGCCGGGGACGGCGCCCCCAGCTGCTCGCGCACGCCCGCCACCGCCCCCGGCAGCACGTCCAGGAACCGCTCGACGTCCTCCTCGCGGGTCCCCGGCGGCAGCGACACCCGCACATTGCCCTCGCTCAGCGCGCCCATCGCCTTCAGGACGTGGCTCGGCGTCAGCGTGCTCGACGTACAGGACGAACCGGACGACACGGAGAACCCCTCCCGGTCCAGGGCGTGCAGCAGCGCCTCCCCGTCGACATAGAGACAGGAGAAGGTGACGATGTGCGGCAGCCGCCGCCGGGCGTCGCCGACCACCTCCACGTCCGGCACCAGCCGCGGCACCGCCGCCCGGATCCGCTCCGTCAGCTCCCGCAGCCGTGCCGCCTCCTGGACCGCCTCCGCCCGCACCGCCCGCAGCGAGGCCGCCGCCGCCACGATCGCCGGCAGGTTCTCGAACCCGGCAGCCCGCCCGGACTCCCGCTCGTCCACCGGCCCTTGCGCCGCGAACCGCACCCCCTTGCGCACCGCGAGCAGCCCCACGCCCGACGGCCCGCCCCACTTGTGCGCGCTCGCCGCCAGCAGCGACCAGTCGCCCTCGACGGGCCCCCACCCCAGCGACTGCGCCGCGTCCACCAGCAACGGCACCCCGGCCGCCCGGCACACCTCGGCCACCTCGGCGACCGGCTGCACGGTCCCCACCTCGTGGTTGGCCGCCTGCAGACACGCCAGCGCGGTGTCCTCCCGCAGCGCCGCCGCGTACGCCGAGGCGTCCACCCGCCCGCCCCGGTCCACGGCCACCTCGGTCACCGTGCCCCCGTCCGCCTGATGCGCCTCGGCCGAATGGAGGACGCTGGAGTGTTCGACGGCGGACACGATCAGGTGACGTCCGACGCGCCGCCGCCCGGCCAGGGCCCCCGCGACACCGGTGTGGACGGCCCGGGTCCCGGAAGAGGTGAACACCAGCTCATCGGCCCGGCACCCCACGACCTCGGCAGCCGCCTCCCGCGAGGCATCCAGCAACATCCGCGCCCGGCGCCCTTCCCTGTACAGCCGGGCAGGATCAGCCCACCCCTCGTCCAGGGAGGCCTGGAGCGCCTGGCGGGCAACAGGATGAAGAGGAACGGCAGAAGCAGCGTCAAAGTAGGCCATACGGCAACGTTAGAACCCCGGCCCAGCCGCCCGACCCAGGGGCGCGGGGAACTGCGCGACCAGCCACAACGAACCCGCAGCCGCCAATCCAGCGAACCACCCAACTCAGTAGGCCCCCCTCCCCGCGAACCCCCGGAGGGCGTCGGCTAGGGTTTGGTCCGCATAAACATCCAAACCCCTGCCCGACGCAGGGCGGCGACCGACCAGCGAGAAGGCCGCAGCCGAACCGCGCGGGCGAGACTCTCGGGAAGGCGCTACGTGAGTCCCAACGGCTCCGACCGCTCGCCGCGGCGCCCGATGCGGCGGAAGCTGCTGCAGGCACTGACCGCGGGCCTGGTCCTGGCGACCGCAACCGGTTGCACATACAAGGACTTCCCCCGCCTTGGTATGCCCACCCCGACCACGGAAGAGGCTCCGCGGATCCTCTCCCTGTGGCAGGGCTCCTGGGCTGCCGCGCTCGCCGTTGGCGTGCTGGTGTGGGGTCTGATTCTGTGGAGTGCGATCTTCCACCGGCGCAGCCGCACCAAGGTCGAGGTTCCTCCGCAGACCCGGTACAACCTGCCCATCGAGGCCCTGTACACGGTCGTTCCGATCGTCATCGTCTCGGTGCTGTTCTACTTCACCGCCCGCGACGAGTCCAAGCTCCTCAGCCTGGACAAGAAGCCCGACGTCACGGTCAACGTGGTCGGCTTCCAGTGGAGCTGGTGCTTCAACTACGTCGAGAACGTCGACGGTTCCACCGGTGACGCCAAGACCGCCACCGAACTGAACGCCATCCCGGACCGGTTCAAGGACGCGTTCCCGGCCAACGCCGGCGGCGTGTACGACTGCGGCACCCCGGGCTCCCGGAACCCGCAGACCAACAACCCCGGTCCGACGCTGTGGCTCCCCAAGGGCAAGACGGTCCGCTTCGTCCTCACCTCGCGTGACGTCATCCACTCCTTCTGGGTGGTGCCGTTCCTGATGAAGCAGGACGTCATCCCGGGCCACACCAACGCCTTCCAGGTGACCCCGAACAAGGAGGGCACCTTCCTGGGCAAGTGCGCCGAGCTCTGCGGCGTCGACCACTCCCGGATGCTGTTCAACGTGAAGGTCGTCTCCCCTGAGCGCTACGAGCAGCACCTCAAGGACCTCGCCAAGAAGGGGCAGACCGGTTACGTTCCCGCCGGCATCGCGCAGACGAGCCACGAGAAGAACCGGGAGACGAACAACCTGTGAGCATCGTCAACGAACCTCAGGGTGCCTCGGCGGCCAATGAGCCGTACTACGAGGACGAGCTGCCGGTCCGGCGCAAGCAGCCCGGCAACGTCGTGGTCAAGTGGCTCACCACCACCGACCACAAGACCATCGGAACGCTGTACCTGGTCACGTCGTTCGCGTTCTTCTGCATCGGTGGCGTGATGGCGCTGTTCATGCGCGCCGAGCTGGCCCGTCCGGGTCTGCAGATCATGTCGAACGAGCAGTTCAACCAGGCGTTCACGATGCACGGCACGATCATGCTGCTGATGTTCGCGACGCCGCTGTTCGCGGGCTTCGCGAACTGGATCATGCCGCTGCAGATCGGTGCCCCCGACGTCGCGTTCCCGCGGCTGAACATGTTCGCCTACTGGCTGTACCTGTTCGGCTCGCTGATCGCGGTGGGCGGCTTCCTCACCCCGCAGGGTGCGGCCGACTTCGGCTGGTTCGCCTACTCCCCGCTGTCGGACGCGGTCCGCTCGCCGGGCATCGGCGCCGACATGTGGATCATGGGTCTGGCCTTCTCCGGCTTCGGCACGATCCTCGGCTCGGTCAACTTCATCACCACGATCATCTGCATGCGCGCTCCGGGCATGACCATGTTCCGCATGCCGATCTTCGTGTGGAACGTGCTGCTGACCGGTGTCCTGGTCCTGCTGGCCTTCCCGGTCCTGGCGGCCGCGCTGTTCGCCCTGGAGGCGGACCGCAAGTTCGGTGCCCACGTCTTCGACGCCGCCAACGGCGGAGCCTTGCTGTGGCAACACCTCTTCTGGTTCTTCGGACACCCAGAGGTGTACATCATCGCGCTGCCGTTCTTCGGCATCATCTCCGAGGTCATCCCGGTCTTCTCCCGTAAGCCGATGTTCGGCTACATGGGTCTGATCGCGGCCACCATCGCGATCGCCGGTCTGTCCGTGACGGTGTGGGCGCACCACATGTACGTCACCGGCGGTGTGCTGCTGCCGTTCTTCTCCTTCATGACCTTCCTGATCGCGGTCCCGACCGGTGTGAAGTTCTTCAACTGGATCGGCACCATGTGGAAGGGCAGCCTGTCCTTCGAGACCCCGATGCTGTGGGCGACCGGCTTCCTGATCACCTTCACCTTCGGTGGTCTGACCGGTGTCATCCTGGCCTCGCCGCCGATGGACTTCCACATCTCGGACTCGTACTTCGTGGTGGCGCACTTCCACTACGTGGTGTTCGGCACCGTCGTCTTCGCGATGTTCTCCGGCTTCCACTTCTGGTGGCCGAAGTTCACCGGCAAGATGCTCGACGAGCGCCTGGGCAAGATCACCTTCTGGACGCTGTTCGTCGGCTTCCACGGCACCTTCCTGGTGCAGCACTGGCTGGGTGCCGAGGGCATGCCGCGTCGTTACGCCGACTACCTGGCGGCGGACGGCTTCACGGCCCTGAACACGATCTCGACGATCTGCTCGTTCATCCTCGGCGCGTCGATCCTGCCGTTCTTCTACAACGTGTGGAAGACCGCCAAGTACGGCAAGCCGGTCGGCGTCGACGACCCGTGGGGCTACGGCCGCTCCCTGGAGTGGGCCACCTCCTGCCCGCCGCCGCGGCACAACTTCCTCACCCTGCCGCGGATCCGCAGCGAATCCCCGGCGTTCGACCTGCACCACCCGGAGATCGCCGAGCTGGAGCAGCTCGCGCACGCCGGCCACGGTGAGAAGGCCATTGCGGGCGGCAAGGAGGCCGGCAAGTGAAGGTCCAAGGCAAGATGTTCATCTGGCTGAGCGTCTTCATCCTCGCCATGGCGGTCGTCTATGGCGTGTGGTCGAAGGAGCCGGCCGGTACCACGGCCCTGTTCCTGGCCTTCGGCCTGTCCATCATGATCGGCTTCTACCTCGGCTTCACGGCCAAGCGGGTCGACACGGGTGCGCAGGACAACAAGGAGGCCGACGTCGCGGACGACGCGGGTGAGCTGGGCTTCTTCAGCCCGCACAGCTGGCAGCCGCTCTTCCTCGGTGTCGGTGGCGCCGCCGCCTTCCTCGGCGTGGCCGTCGGCTGGTGGCTGCTGTACTTCGCCGCCCCGGTCATCCTCCTCGGCATCTTCGGCTGGGTCTTCGAGTACTACCGCGGTGAGAACCGCACGCAGTGACACGCGCTGAGCGCGGCTGAGCCCGGACACTCCTCACGGAGCGTCCGGGCTCCTCGCGTTCGCGGCGGCGGTGGTGTCCGTTCGCCGTAATCCTTGTCACCCGCAAGGGTGACCCCGCGCGCCGCCATTGACGAACCTTCCTAGCGTGAAGTCATGAGCACGCCTTCCCGCCCCCGCACCGCCGCCGGCTGCACGCTGCTGGTGATCGCCCTGAGCGCGGCCGCCACCGCCTGCGGCTCGGACGGCAACCCGCTCGCCGACCGCCCCTACGACGCGGCCGACCAGATCGCCTTCAACGGCCCCACAGGGGACGGGAAGAAGGCCGACCCGGACAAGCCCCTGGAAGTCACCGCCGAGGACGACGACCGGATCACGGACGTCACCGCCGTGGACGCCACAGGACGCTTCCTGGCGGGCGAACTCTCCGCCGACGGCACCCGCTGGCGCAGCACCGAGCCGCTGGCCGCCAACGCCCACTACACGGTCCGGGTGAGCACCGAGGACGACGACGGCGCCCCCGGGCGCAAGGTCCTGAGCTTCGACACCGGCAAGCCCACGTCCAAGAAGTCGCTGACGGTGACGTTCGGGCCCAAGGCCGGCACCTACGGCGTCGGCCAGCCCGTCACCGCGGAGCTGAGCCAGCCGATCAAGGACAAGAACCAGCGCGCCATCGTCGAGCGCGCCCTGAAGGTGACCTCCACGCCCGCCGTGCAGGGCTCCTGGTACTGGGTCGATGACAAGCAGCTCCACTACCGGCCCCAGGAGTACTGGCCCGCCCACGCCACCATCGAGGTGCGCAGCAACCTGGACGGCATCAAGATCGGCGACCGCCTGTGGGGCGGCAAGTCGAAGAACCTGAAGCTCAGCACCGGCGACCGCGTCATCGCGGTCACGGACGCCGCGGCGCACCAGCTGACGCTGTACAGGAACGGCGAGGAGGTCAAGCAGATCCCCGTCACCACCGGCAAGCCGGGCTTCGAGACCCGCAACGGCGTCAAGGTCGTCCTCGGCAAGGAGTACTTCGTACGCATGCGCGGCACCACCATCGGCATCGCCGAGGGCAGCGCCGACTCCTACGACCTGCCGGTCTACTACGCCACCCGGGTGACCTGGAGCGGCGAGTACGTGCACGCCGCACCCTGGTCCGTCGGCTCCCAGGGCTACGCCAACGTCTCCCACGGCTGCACCGGCATGAGCACCGCCAACGCCGAGTGGTTCTTCGACAACGTACGCGAGGGCGACGTCGTCCAGGTCGTCAACTCCGGCGGCGAGACGATGGAAGCCTTCGGCAACGGCTTCGGCGACTGGAACCTGGACTGGAAGAAATGGCGCACAGGCAGCGCGGTCACAGCCGCCAAGACGAACACCACAAGCTCCCAGGAGGCGGCACGACTGAGCCCACAGAGCCTCTAGACCCACCCAGGCGGCAGCGGACCCAAGGGGCGCGGGGAACTGCGCGAACAGCCCCCACCGGCCCGCAGCCGCCCTACGACGGACGGGATCGAGCGCTCAGGCGCTGACCAACCGCTCCCGCCGCAGCAAAGAAGCCAACGCCGACGCGAACTCCACGGGCTCAACCGGCAGCGCCACAGCCGCATCGGCCCGACTCCACGTCGCCAGCCACGCATCCTGCGGCCGCGCGATGAGCAGCAGCACCGGCGGGCACTGGAAGATCTCGTCCTTGATCTGCCGGCACATCCCCATGCCGCCCATCGGCACGGCCTCGCCGTCCAGGACGCACACATCGATGCCGCCCTTGTCCAGCTCCCGCAGAACGGCCGCCGGCGTCGCGCACTCCACGAACTCCACCACCGGCACGTCCGGGGCCGGGCGCCGGCCGGTGGCCAGCCGTACCTGCTCCCGCGTGTTGGAGTCGTCGCTGTAGACCAGCACCGTGGCGGTCGGCCGCATGGTTCCTCCGAGACGTCAGCGTCGTAGAGACAAGCCCGTTGCGGCGGATGCTACTCCCTTGAACTGCCCGTCAACACCTGTTGGAACACCTCTGCGATGGGCCATACGGGCCCTACACACGCTGGGAACACTCCGAACGGCACCCCCCGGAGTGAGGGCGGGATAAGCGACCGACATAATGTCGGTCGTGGCGACAGCAACGACAGTAGATACCGGGCACGCGCACCCGTCGGTCAATCGGCCGAACCTCACCAGCGTCGGAACCATCATCTGGCTGAGTTCCGAGCTGATGTTCTTCGCGGCCCTCTTCGCGATGTACTTCACCCTGCGTTCGGTGACGGGTGCCGAGCACTGGAAGGAGATGGCGCACGCCCTGAACGTGCCCTTCTCCGCGACGAACACCACGATCCTGGTGCTCTCCTCCCTCACCTGCCAGCTCGGCGTGTTCGCCGCCGAGCGCGGTGACGTGAAGAAGCTCCGGGGCTGGTTCATCGTCACCTTCATCATGGGTGCGATCTTCATCGGCGGTCAGATCTACGAGTACACCGAGCTGGTGAAGAAGGACGGCATCTCGCTGTCCTCGGACCCGTACGGCTCGGTCTTCTACCTGACCACCGGCTTCCACGGCCTGCACGTGACGGGCGGTCTCATCGCCTTCCTGCTGGTCCTCGGCCGCACCTACGCGGCGAAGAGGTTCACGCACGAGCAGGCGACGGCCGCCATCGTCGTGTCCTACTACTGGCACTTCGTCGATGTCGTCTGGATCGGACTCTTCGCCACGATCTACCTGATCAAGTAGCCGAAGACGAACCACGCGCGTTCCCGCAACGCACCACCAGAAGCATCGACGCAGAAGATCCTGACACCGGGGTAATCCGTGAAAAAGCTTTCCGCACGACGACGCCATCCGCTGGCGGCGGTCGTCGTCCTACTCCTCGCGCTGGCGGCCACGGGGGGTCTGTACGCCGCGTTCGCGCCCGCGGACAAGGCCCAGGCCGATGAAACCTCCCAGTCCCTCGCCATCGACGAGGGCAAGAAGCTCTACGCCGTAGGCTGCGCCAGCTGCCACGGCACCGGCGGTCAGGGCACCTCCGACGGTCCGAGCCTGGTCGGCGTGGGCGCCGCGGCCGTCGACTTCCAGGTCGGCACCGGCCGCATGCCGGCCGCCACCTCGCAGGGCGCCCAGGTCCCGCGGAAGAAGAACATCTACACGCAGGCCCAGATCGACCAGCTCGCGGCCTACATCGCCTCGCTCGGCGCCGGCCCCGCCGTCCCGACGAAGCAGCAGTACGGCCCGGAGGGCGCGGACATCGCCAAGGGTGGCGAGCTGTTCCGCACCAACTGCGCGCAGTGCCACAACTTCACCGGCAAGGGCGGCGCCCTGACCAAGGGCAAGTTCGCCCCGTCGCTGGAGGGCGTGGACCCGAAGCACATCTACGAGGCCATGCAGACGGGCCCGCAGAACATGCCGTCGTTCCCCGACACCACCATGTCGGAGCAGAACAAGAAGGACATCATCGCGTACCTGAACGCGGTCAACGGTGACGAGACGGACAACCCGGGCGGTCTGCAGCTGGGCGGCCTCGGGCCGGTCAGCGAGGGTCTGTTCGGCTGGATCTTCGGTCTCGGTGCCCTGATCGCGGTCGCCGTCTGGGTCGCCGCTCGGACCGCAAAGGCCAAGAAGTCATGAGTAGCCAAGACATTCCTGAAGAGAACCTGCCCGCAGCGCAGGAGCACGCGCACGGCGCGGTGGGCGTCGCGGACGACAACCCGTTCGCCGACCCGGGCCTGCCGCCGCACGAGCACCGGATCCAGGACATCGACGAGCGGGCCGCCAAGCGGTCCGAGCGCGTCGTCGCCCTGCTGTTCACGGTGTCGATGCTGGCCACCATCGGCTTCATCGTCGCGTACGTGGCGATCCCGACGGACAAGTCGATCTTCGTCTTCCCGATCGGTCACATCAGCGCGATGAACTTCGCGCTGGGTCTGACCCTCGGTGTGGCGCTGTTCTGCATCGGCGCGGGCGCGGTCCACTGGGCCCGCACCCTGATGTCCGACGTGGAGATCGCCGACGAGCGTCACCCGATCGAGGCCTCCGAGGACCTCCGGGCGAAGGTCCACGCGGACTTCCGCCAGGGCGCCAAGGAGTCGGCGATCGGCCGGCGCAAGCTGATCCGCCACACCATGCTCGGCGCGCTGTCCCTGGTGCCGCTGTCCGGCGTCATGCTGCTCGGCGGTCTGGGCCCGGCGCCGGGGACCAAGCTCCGGCACACCCTGTGGTCCAAGGGCAAGCTGCTCGTCAACGTGAACACCAACGAGCCGCTGCGTCCCGAGGACGTCGCCGTCGGCTCGCTCACCTTCGCCAAGCCCGAGGGCCTGGAGGAGCACGACGAGAACTTCCAGACCGAGATCGCCAAGGCGGCCCTGATGATCGTCCGGCTCCAGCCGGAGGACATCAAGGACAAGCAAGAGCTCGCGTGGTCGCACGAGGGCATCGTGGCGTACTCCAAGATCTGCACCCACGTCGGTTGCCCGATCTCGCTGTACGAGCAGCAGACGCACCACGTGCTGTGCCCCTGCCACCAGTCCACCTTCGACCTGTCCGACGGTGCCCGCGTGATCTTCGGTCCCGCCGGTCACGCCCTGCCGCAGTTGCGCATCGGCGTGAACGACGAGGGCTACCTGGAGGCGCTCGGCGACTTCGAAGAGCCCGTCGGTCCTGCATTCTGGGAGCGCGGATGAGCACTACCACTGGCACAGAGTCCCGCTCGCGCGGGAAGGCACCGGCTGGCGAGCGCCTCGCCGACTGGGCGGACGGCCGGCTGGGGATCTACTCCCTCGCCAAGTCCAACATGCGCAAGATCTTCCCCGACCACTGGTCGTTCATGTTGGGCGAAGTGTGCATGTACAGCTTCATCATCATCATCCTGACGGGTGTCTATCTGACGCTGTTCTTCCACCCGTCGATGAACGAGGTGGAGTACCACGGCAGCTATGTCCCGCTCCAGGGACAGATGATGTCCGAGGCGTTCAGCTCGACCCTGCACATCTCCTTCGACGTGCGTGGCGGTCTGCTCATCCGGCAGATCCACCACTGGGGCGCGATCGTCTTCATCGCCGGCATGTTCGTGCACATGATGCGCGTGTTCTTCACCGGCGCGTTCCGCAAGCCGCGTGAGGTCAACTGGCTGTTCGGCTTCCTGCTGTTCGTCCTGGGCATGTTCACCGGCTTCACCGGTTACTCGCTCCCGGACGACCTGCTCTCCGGCACCGGTGTCCGCTTCATGGAGGGCGCGATCCTGTCCGTGCCGATTGTCGGCACGTACATCTCGTTCTTCCTCTTCGGCGGCGAGTTCCCGGGCGGCGACTTCGTGGCCCGTTTCTACTCGATCCACATCCTGCTGCTGCCGGGCATCATGCTGGGCCTGATGGTGGCCCACCTGATCCTGGTCTTCTACCACAAGCACACCCAGTACGCGGGCCCCGGCAAGTCGAACAAGAACGTCGTGGGCATGCCGCTGCTGCCGGTGTACATGGCGAAGGCGGGCGGCTTCTTCTTCCTGGTCTTCGGTGTCCTGGCGGCGCTCGCCGCCGTGGCGCAGATCAACCCGATCTGGTCCATGGGCCCCTACCGTCCGGACCAGGTGTCCACCGGCGCCCAGCCGGACTGGTACATGGGTATGGCCGAGGGTCTGGTCCGTGCGATGCCGGGCTGGGAGGTCAACTTCTGGGGTCACACGCTCGTCCTGGGTGTGCTCATCCCGCTGATCCTGTTCGGCCTGATCCTGGTCGCGATCATGATCTACCCGTTCATCGAGGCGTGGATCACCGGTGACAAGCGCGAGCACCACATCCTGGACCGCCCGCGCAACGCCCCGACCCGTACGGCGTTCGGTGCGGCCTGGCTGACCGTGTACTTCGTGATGCTGATCGGTGGCGGCAACGACATCTTCGCCACGCACTTCCACCTGTCGATCAACTCGGTCACCTGGTTCGTCCGGATCTCGTACTTCGTCGGACCGGTCCTGGCGTTCGTCATCACCAAGCGCGTCTGCCTCGGCCTGCAGCGCCGGGACAAGGAGAAGGTGTTGCACGGTCGCGAGACCGGCACCATCAAGCGCCTGCCGCACGGTGAGTTCATCGAGGTGCACGAGCCGCTCAGCCAGGAGGCGCTGCACACCCTCACCGCGCACGAGCAGTACAAGCCGCTCGCGATCGGCCCGACGGTCGACGAGAACGGTGTCGAGCGCAAGCTGAAGGGCTCCGAGAAGCTGCGCGCCAAGCTCAGCGAGGCGTACTTCGGCGCGGAGTCGCAGATTCCGAAGCCGACCGTCGAGGAGTACAAGGAGATCACGAGCGGCCACGGCCACCACTGATCGCTGCGCAGACCACGCCACGGTTGAAGGGCCCCGTCCGGTTGTCCGGGCGGGGCCCCTCGCCGTGCGGGGTACGGGCCCCGTCCGGTGTGCGGACGGGGCCCGTCGCCGTGCCCGGGGCTGGATAGGGTGGAGCTGTCATTGGATGTGTACGACGACCAGGAGCGGCTGATGAGCGCTGTGACCCCCGCTGGAGGCGACACCACGGCGGACCGTTCCTGGCCCCGCGTGCTGAACGGCCTGCTCGAAGGCCGCGACCAGAGCGCCGAGGACACCGCCTGGGCCATGGACCAGATCATGCGCGGCGAGGCCACCGACGCCCAGATCGCCGGGTTCGCGGTCGCGCTGCGCGCCAAGGGCGAGACCGTGGAGGAGATCACCGGCCTGGTCCGCGCCATGTACGACCACGCCAATGTGATCGAGGTGCCCGGCCCGACCGTCGACATCGTCGGCACGGGCGGCGACGGCGCCAAGACGGTCAACATCTCCACCATGTCCTCGATCGTCGTCGCCGGCACCGGCGCGAAGGTGGTCAAGCACGGCAACCGGGCCGCCTCCTCGGCCTCGGGCGCCTCGGACGTGCTGGAGAAGCTGGGCGTCAACCTGAACCTGCCGCTGCACCGGGTGCCGGAGGTGGCCGAGGAGGCCGGGATCACCTTCTGCTTCGCGGTGAAGTTCCACCCGGCGCTGCGTCATGTGGCCGCGGCCCGTGGCCAGTTGGGCATCCGTACGACCTTCAATGTGCTCGGTCCGCTCACCAACCCGGCGAAGGTGCGCGCGCAGGCGGTCGGCGTCGCGGACGCCCGGATGGCCCCGATCGTGGCCGGCGTCTTCGCCGAGCGCGGCAACTCCTCCCTGGTGTTCCGCGGCGACGACGGCCTCGACGAGCTGACGATCACCTCCACCTCCCGGGTCTGGGTCGTCCGGGACGGCAAGGTCACCGAGGAGACCTTCGACCCGCGCGAGGTCGGCATCGAGCTGGCACCCGTGGAGGCGCTGCGGGGCGCCGACGCCTCCTACAACGCCGAGGTGGCCCGGCGCCTGCTCGACGGCGAGCCCGGCCCCGTCCGGGACGCCGTGCTGCTCAACTCGGCGGCCGCGCTGGTCGCCCTGACGCCGACCGACGCACCGCTGGCGGAGCAGATCCAGGCCGGCATGGCGAAGGCGGCCCGGTCCATCGACTCCGGGTCGGCCAAGCGCACGCTGGAGCGCTGGGTGGCGGCCAGTAACGCCTAGGCTCACCGATCGCCGTCCCGCGATCCGGACTCGGGTTGCGGGGCGGCGATCACTTCCGTTAGGTTCCTGAACCAGGTCATGAGTGACAGTCATGAGGCCCCGGCCGACTGTCCGGCAACCCTCCGTCCGTGGCGGGGTGCCCCGGGTGAAGACCAGGCCGCAGTCAGCAAGGTCTGCGGCAAGCGCGGACCCCTCGCGAACCCAGGGGTCCTGGTCGTCGAGGAGTCTTCCGTGAGCAAGCGAATGCGATAGGGCCGCTGAGCCCCGCCTCCGCACACCCTTTTTCACTCTTTCTCGCGCTGTGCCGCGCATCCTCACGGGAGTTCCGCCATGTCTGTCTCCACTGCTGCCGCCGACCAGTCCGTTTGTGCCCCGCTGCCCGTTCTGGGGCGAGATGTCACCGTCCCGCTCGTCACCGGCGGCGAGGTCACCTACGCGGCCCTCGACTACGCGGCCAGCGCGCCCGCCCTGCAGCGGGTCTGGGACGACGTGGCGGCCTACGCGCCGTACTACGGCAGCGTGCACCGCGGCGCCGGATACCTCTCCCAGCTCTCCACCGACCTGTTCGAGAACGCCCGCCGGACGGTCGCGGAGTTCCTCGACTGCCGCGACGGCGACCAGGTCGTCTTCACCCGCTCCACCACGGACTCCCTCAACCTGCTCGCCCGCGCCGTCCCGGCCGACTGCCAGGTCTTCGTCTTCGAGACCGAGCACCACGCCTCGCTGCTGCCGTGGCAGCACGCCAAGGTCACCTACCTCAACGCCCCGCGCACCCCGGAGCAGGCCGTCGAGACCCTGGAGCGCGCCCTCGCCGACCGCGACCCCCACGGCCCGGCCCTGGTCTGCGTGACCGGCGCCTCCAACGTCACCGGTGAGCTGTGGCCGGTGCGCGAGCTGGCCGCCGCCGCGCACGCCCACGGCGCCCGGATCGTCCTGGACGCCGCCCAGCTGGCCCCGCACCACCCGGTGAGCGTGCGCGACCTCGACGTCGACTGGGTCGCCTTCTCCGGCCACAAGCTCTACGCCCCGTTCGGCTCCGGCGTCCTCGCCGGCCGCGCCGACTGGCTCCGGGCCGCCGATCCCTACCTCGCGGGCGGCGGCGCCAGCCGCAAGGTCACCCGGCGCGAGGACGGGGGAGTGGACGTGGAGTGGCACGACAGCGCCGCCCGCCACGAGGCCGGCTCCCCGAACGTGATCGGCGCCTACTCCATCGCCTCGGCCTGCAAGGCCCTCAGCGAGGCCGGCTGGGACACCCTGGTCGCCCGCGAGCGGCACCTGATCGCCAAGGTCCGCGAGGGCCTGGCCGACGTGCCCGAGGTGAAGGTCCTCTCCCTCTTCGGCGACGACGCCCCCCGGGTCGGCGTGATCTCCTTCGTCGTCGAGGGCTGGAACAGCTCCCACTTCGCCGCGGCCCTGTCCGCCGAGTACGGCATCGGCGTGCGCGACGGCCTCTTCTGCGCCCACCCGCTGGTGCGCACCCTGCTGGGCAGCGACCCCCAGACCCAGGGCGAGTGCGGCGCCCCCGAGGCCGCGCCGGGCGAGAAGTCCCTCAACGCGATCCGCGTGAGCTTCGGCGCCGGCACCCCCGACGAACACGTGGACCGCTTCGTCACGGCGGTGAAGGAACTGGTCACCCAGGGCGCGAAGTGGACCTACCGCACGGAGGACGGCCGCTGCGTACCGGCGGTGTGATCAGCGCCCCAAAGGGGCGCGGGGCTGTGCTGATATGCGGCTCCGCCGCGTGGGCGCGAGCAACCACTGACGGCCCGCGCCCGCGCACAGACCCGCGCCCCGCGGACGACTAGGCGATCAAGGCGTCACGAGTCCAACCCGATCGCAAAAGCCGCCTCAAGGTCATGCTGGGAGTACGTCCGAAAAGCAACATGCGTGTCGGTCGCCTCGACACCGGGAATCTTGCTGATCCGCCCCGGAATGACCTCCGCCAGATCCTCGTGCTGCCGCACCCGCACCATGGCGATCAGGTCGTACGTCCCCGTCACGGAGAACACCTCGCTCACCGACTCCAGCGAAGCGATCTGCTCGGCGATCTCGGGGATCCGGTCCACGCTGGTCTTGATGAGGACGATCGCGGTGATCACGGCTGGTTCTCTCCCTCGGGAGCCGGAGCTGGGGCGGCTTTCACTCTAGCCGTACGGCGGAAGGCGGCCCACGCGACGGCGAAGCCCAGCCCGAAGCCGACCAGGTGCGCCAGGTACGCCACCCCCGGCCCCCCTCCGGAGCGCCCCGCGGCCAGCCACTGCAGCGCCGCCCAGAACGGCAGCACGACCCAGGCCGGGAAGCGCAGCGGCAGGAAGAACAGGAACGGCAGGAGACTGGTCACCCGGGCGCGGGGAAAGAGGTAGAGGAACGCGCCGAGGACCGCCGAGATCGCCCCCGAGGCGCCGACCAGCGACTGCCCGGAGCCGGCGTGGGCGGCGGCGTAGCCCAGCAGGGCCAGGTAGCCGCAGCCGGCGTAGAACAGGACGAACCGGCCGCGGCCCATCCGTTCCTCGGTCATCGCCCCGAAGACGTAGAGGAAGAGCATGTTGCCGAGCAGATGCACCCAGCTGCCGTGCACGAACAGGGCCGTCGCCGGGGTCAGGGCGGCGCCCGGGACTCCCGCGAAGAGCTCGGCCGGGATCACGCCCCAGCGCCGGAAGTAGGCCCGCTGCGCGGCGAGCAGCTCGTCGCCGTGGCCGTAGGCCGGGTTCACCCCCGCCGCCGGTCCCAGCAGGAAGACCAGACAGCACAGGGCGATCAGTGCGTACGTCACCGGTGCCGAGGTGCCCCTCAGCGCCCTGCCCGCCCGGCCCACCGCGGCCGTCCAGTTGCCGATCATGGACACAGAGCATGACGTAACGGGACGCATCGGACGAGGCCGCCTCGCCGCCGTGGACGGACCAGCGGCGAGTGACCGCCAGGCCGTAGGGTTACGAGCCACACGCACCGGGGAGGCCGGTGCGTCACGGACACTGGAAGAAAGCGAACAGTCACGATGACGGTTCCCCTGCCGACCGAAACGACGCGGTGGCGCTGCACGCTCTGCGGCAACCTCACCCGCTTCGACGTGACCCGCTCGTCGAAGGTCGTCGAGTACGTCCACCTCGACCTGGCGGGTGAGCCCAAGGTCGACGAGCGCGAGGTGCTCAGTGAGACCATCGAGTCGGTGCGCTGCCGCTGGTGCAACGCGGTCGACCAGGTGGAGCTCGTGGAGCGGCCGGCGGCCGAGGCCTGAGCCGGGCGTCCGCTCGCGGCCGACAGGGAAACACGCACGACAGGTACAGGAGTGACGGATGGTGGAGACCGCAGGCGGGGGGCCGGGCGACGGCGCCGCTGAGGTGCTCGACCGTCCGCTGCCCGACGGTGTGCGCCGCAAGGTCGTCCAGATCGTCGCCGACGGCTTCGGCGGGCTGACCCTCGGCGAACTGCCCGCCCAGCTCAGGCAGTACGCCCGGTTCGCCCCGAACCGGCGGGCCAAGTTCGCCGGGAACGCGATGGCGGCCGCGCTGGAGACCGACCCGCTGTTCCGGCAGCGGATCGGCGAGAAGTTCAGAGAGGCGCAACCGGAGATGGCCGGCGCCCTGGACTCCGGCTCCCCGCCCCCGGCCGCGGACCCGCTCGACGTGGCGGCCGCGGCCTATGTGCTGCGGCCCACGGGCTGGGTGAAGCTGGTCACCGCGGCCGGCGAGGAGGCGCAGCGGGCCCACGCCGAGCGCGCCGACGAGGAGAGCCGCGCCGAACTGGAGCGGCTGCGCGAGCAGCTCACCCAGGCCAAGGAGCACAACCGGGCCGAGATCGAGCGGCTGCGCGCCGAGCTGGATCAGGCCCGCAAGGAAGCGGAATCGCTTCACCGCAAGCTGCGCGCTGCCCTCAGCGACGTCAAGCGCGGCGAGGCGGCGCTGCGCAAGGCGCAGGCCGAGACCGAGGCCATCCGTGCCGAGGGGCAGGCGCAGGTGTCCGCGGCGGACAGCGAGTCGCGGCGGCTCAAGGCGCGGCTCGGCGAGGCCGAGGCGGCCCTGGAGGCCACCCGGCGCGCGGCGCGCGAGGGCCGCAGCGTGGAGGACATGCGGGTCCGGCTGCTGCTGGACACCCTGCTGGACGCCACCCAGGGGCTTCGGCGGGAACTCGCGCTGCCGCCGGTGTCCGTGCGCCCGGCCGAGACCGTGGACGCCGTGGAGCCGGGCCGGATGACGCCGAAGGACATCGCGGCGCGTGCCCTGTCCGAGAACGACCCGGCGATCCTGGACCAGTTGCTGGCGCTGCCGCAGGTGCATCTGGTCGTCGACGGCTACAACGTCACCAAGACCGGCTATCCGCAGATGCCGCTGGAGAAGCAGCGGCTGAGGCTGCTCGGGCAGCTCTCGGCGCTCGCCGCGCAGACCGGCGCTGAGGTCACCTGTGTCTTCGACGGGGCCGAGCTGGTCGCGCCGGTGCTGCTGGCGCCGCCGCGCGGGGTGCGGGTGCTGTTCTCCAAGCCGGGGGTGACGGCCGACGAGCTGATCCGCCAGCTGGTGCGCGCCGAGCCGCCGGGCCGGCCGGTCATCGTCGCCTCCACCGACCGCGAGGTGGCCGACGGGGTCGCGCGGGCCGGTGCCCGGCCGGTGGCTTCTGCGGTACTCCTCAAGCGACTGTCCTAGAAGGTGAACGCACGGGCCTAATGCCCGGATTGGTGTCCGTGATGATCAACGGACGGTCAATCCCGTGTCACGCCTGGTGAGTTGTGTGTAAAGATTGCAGGGCGGGGCGGGATTTTTTGCTGTGAGGATTTGAACTGATCACAAGAAGGTCACTAGGGTCTGCCATCGAACCTCCGAACGGGTGATCACTCACAAGAAGGAGTTCGCCTCCGTGGCGTCCCACCGTCGACCCAAGCAGCCGAGCCGTGCACGTGTGACCGTGCTGACCACCGCAGCCGCCGCTGCCGTCGCCATCAGCGCGCAGGCGGCCAGCGCCGCGCCCAGCGAGAAGCCGAGCAAGGACGAGGTCAAGGCCAAGGTCGACAAGCTCTACGAGGAGGCCGAGCAGGCCACCGAGAAGTACAACGGGGCCAAGGAGAAGCAGGAGAGGCTCCAGAAGGACATCTCCACCATCCAGGACAGCGTGGCGCGCGGCCAGGAGGAGCTCAACGAGCTGCGCGACAGCATAGGCCTGGCGGCCGCCGCCCAGTACCGCAGCGGCAGCATCGACTCCTCCGTCCAGCTGTTCCTCTCCGCGGACCCGGACGACTACCTCGACAAGGCCTCCACGCTCGACCAGTTGAGCGGCCAGCAGGTCGAGGCGCTGAAGAAGATCCAGGAGAAGCAGCGCCAGCTCGCCCAGGAGCGCTCCGAGGCCGCCGGGAAGCTCAAAGACCTGGCCGCCACCCGCACCGAACTGGGCAAGAAGAAGAAGGAAGTCCAGGGCAAGCTCGCCGAGGCGCAGAAGCTCCTCAACTCCCTGACGGCCGCCGAGAAGGCCGCCATGGCCGCCGAGGACGCCCGTGCCAGCCGCTCCGCGAGCAGCCGCGTCGACCTCGGCAACTCCAAGGCCGCCTCCGGCCGTGCCGCCGCCGCCTTCTCCGCCGCCCAGTCCAAGATCGGCTCGCCGTACGTCTACGGCGCCTCCGGCCCGTCCTCCTTCGACTGCTCGGGCCTGACCTCCTGGGCCTACGCCCAGGCCGGCGTCTCCATCCCGCGCACCTCGCAGGCCCAGGCGAACGCCGGCATGCGGGTCTCCCGCAGCGAACTCCAGGTCGGCGACCTGGTGCTGTTCTACGGCGACCTGCACCACGTCGGCCTGTACGCGGGCAACGGCCAGGTGCTGCACGCCCCGCGCACCGGCACCACCGTGCGCTACGAGTCCATCGACAACATGCCGTTCCAGTTCGGCGTCCGGATCTGAGCCTCGCGTCAACCGCCGGGACACCCCGGCCTTGACAAGATCAACACGCCGTGCCGCCCGAACGGGCGAATCCTGGTGACGGGAAATGACCCCACGCCCCGCCGATGACCTGCGTCAGCGGCGGGGCGTCACCGTCCGTGCCCGCGGCGGTCTTTGGCCGCCGCCCCGTGGCGGGGCTACTGTCTGCCGCGTTTCCCCCGGCCCACCGCCGTCCGCGGCGTCGCCGAGCCGTGGGGGAGCAGTCCTGTCCCCCAGTGGAAGGAGCGCGGCCTCCCGTGGGTTCCCATCGCCGCCGTCTCGCGGTCTCCGGGTTCGACCGGGGCGCGTGCGCCGCCCTCAGTGTGCTGTCCGCCGCGGCCGCCGCCCTCGGTGCCGTGTCGGCCGGTCCGGCAGCGGCCGCCCCGCACGGTGACACCCGGGCCGAGGTGGACCGCCTCTACGAGGAGGCCGAGCAGGCCACCGAGGCGTACAACAAGGCCGACGAGCGGGCCGACGCGCTGCGCCGGCAGGTGAGCGACAGCCAGGACCTGATCGCCCGGCAGCAGCAGCGGGTCAACTCCCTGCGCGAGACGCTGGGTTCGCTGGCCGGCGCCCAGTACCGGGCCGGCGGCCTCGACCCGGCCGTCGCCCTGCTGCTGTCCGCTGACCCGGACGACTACCTCGACAAGGCCTCGGTGCTCGACCGGATCACCGCCCACCAGGCCGGGCAGCTGCGCGAACTGCAGGGCGCCCTGCGCGAAGTCGCCCAGGAACGCGCCGAGGCCACCCGCAAGCTGGCCGAACTGGAGCGCAGCCGCGCGGCCGTCGCCCGGCACAAGAAGACCGTCGAACAGAAGCTGGCCAGGGCGCGGCAGCTGCTGAACTCCCTGCCGGACGCCGAACGCGCCGCCTACGAGCGCACCTCGCGCTCCGGCCGCACCGCCATCCCCGGCCTGGGCGACGAGTTCGGCAGCGGGGTACCGGCCTCCGGGCGGGCCGCCGCCGCGGTCGCCGCCGCCCGCGCGGCCCTCGGCAAGCCCTACGTCTGGGGCGCCAACGGCCCCTCCGGGTTCGACTGCTCGGGCCTGATGCAGTGGGCGTACGCGCGGGCCGGGGTGCATCTGCCGCGCACCTCGCAGGAACAGCGGTACGCCGGACGGCAGGTGCCGCTGTCCCAGGCCCGCCCCGGCGACCTGGTCGTCTACCGTTCCGACGCCAGTCATGTCGGGATGTACGTGGGCAACGGCCGCGTCATCCACGCCCCCTACCCGGGTGCGCCGGTGCGCTACGACCCGGTCGGCATGATGCCGATCTCGTCGGTGACCAGGGTCTGACCGGGCCGTGGCGCCGTACCCTCGGGAAGGTGGCTGGTCGAGGGCGTGCGTCGGGAGTGTCGGTTCTCGTCTCGGTGTGCCTGCTGCTCACCTCGCTGGTGGGGTGCGCGGGCCGGTCCCGCGCCGAGGGCGTGCGCGCCGATGTGCAGCGGCTGCTCGACCTGCGGGCCGAGGCGGTGCTGCACCACGACGCGGCGGGGTACGCGCTCACGGGGACGCGGGCCGGCTTCGCCGAGGTGAGCGCCGTGCCGGTGTCGTCGTGGTCGTACCGGGTCAGCGGCGTGCGGCAGAGCGGTGACACGGCCGTGGCCGACGCCGAGTTGCGCTACCGGGTGCGCGGGTACGACCAGGCGCCGGTGACGGCGGGGCGCACGCTGCGGCTGGCCCGGGCGGCGGACGGGCAGTGGTACGTGACCGGTGACCGGCCCGCGCCGAAGTCCGCCGAACAGCTGTGGGACCAGGGAGCGGTGCGGGTCGTGCGCGGGCGGCACAGCCTGGTCATGGGCGTCGGGCAGTCCGACGGGCAACTGCGCGCCTACGCCTCGCTCGCCGACCGGGCGGTGCCCGCGGTGACCGGCGCGTGGGGAGCGGACTGGCCGGGCCGGGTGGTGGTGCTGGTGCCCAGGTCGCTGGACGCGATGGCGCGGCTGCTCGGGTCGCCGGCGTCGTCGTACCGCGGGATCGCCGCCGTCACGACGGGGGAGACCGGGGCCCCGGCGAAGGCGGCCGCGGACCGGGTCATCGTCAATCCCGACGCGTACGGCATGCTCGGCACGCTGGGGCGGCAGGTGGTCCTCACCCACGAGACGACGCATGTGGCCACCCGACGTGCCACCAACGCCGCGACACCGCTGTGGCTGTCGGAGGGGTACGCCGACTGGGTCGGGTACCGGGGGAGCGGGCGCAGCGCGGCGCAGGCCGCACCGGAGCTGCAGCGCGCCGTGGTCGACGGCGAGGTGCCCGCGGCGCTGCCGGCCGACCGGGACTTCGGCTTCGCCGGGGACGCGGGGCGGCTGGCGCGGGCGTACGAGAGCGGCTGGCTGGCCTGCCGGATGATCGCCGAGCGCTGGGGGGAGGCGCGGCTGCGCGCGTTCTACCGGGCCGTGGGCACCCATGCGCAGCGCGCGGGCGCGGTGGAGGACGCCCTGCGGACGGTGCTCGGGGTGACGGTGGAGGACTTCACCGCCCAGTGGCGGGAGTATCTGCGCGTTCAGCTGGGCTGAGGGTCCAGTTCGGCGATGGCCTCCTCCAGCCAGGCCCGTTCCGCCTGGCCCGTCGCCCGCGCCACGCGCAGCATCCCCTGACGGAACAGGTCGTCGGGCTCCTCCGCGCGTACGGGGGTGCCGTCCCGGTAGAAGAAGCTCGACGGTTCCTCAAGGAACTCCAGTCGCCTGCGCAGGACGGCGGCCTGCTCCCGGCGGTCGGGCAGGTGGCGCAGGAACGCCAGGACGGTGTTGAAGCGGACCTGGTCCGTGATCTCCACCTGCTTGGGCCGGCGCAGACGCTCCATGAGGTCCGCGCGGCCCGCCTCGGTCAGGGACAGCACCCGGCGCGGGGCCGCGCTCGCGCCCTCCTCGGTGTGCTGGGTGAGCTTCTCGGCGGCGACCAGACGGCTGATCGCCGGGTACAGCGCGCCGTCGCTCACCGGGCGGACATGGCCCTGCAGCGCCTTGATGCGTTCCTTCAGCTCGTAGCCGTGCAACGGCTCCTCGGCGAGGAAGCCCAGGATCGACAGCTCCAGCACGAATCCTCCTTGCGGGTGGCCTCGACGTCATGGTACCTCTGGTCGAGATACCTCGATTAGAGGTATGCAGGTCTAGGGGGACGTCGTGGACGCACATCGCAGGCAGCTGATCGCACTGGCCCACCAGGTCTATCTCTCGCTGCTGGCCTCGGTCGCCGCCGGGATTATCAACACCGTCTGGGTCTCCCGGCTGGGCGGACCGGCCGTGGCCGCCGTGGCCGTGGCCACCAACACCGAGAACGTGCTGCTGGGCGTGGCCCTGGTCTTCGCCTCCGGTACGACCGTGCTCGTCGCCCACGCCAGAGGCGCGCGGAACGCGGGCGCCGTCCGTTCGGCCGTACGGGGCGGCTGGGCGCTGTGCGCGGTCGTGACACCGGTGGTCGTGGCGGCCGGGCTCCTGCTGCGCGAACCGCTGGCCCGGCTGGTGCTCGGCGGCGACGGGGCCGCTCTGCCGCTCGCCACCGCCTACTTCGCCGTCTCCCTGCCCGGCGTCGCCGTCTTCTTCGCCCAGCAGCTCGTCGACGGCATCCTCAAGGGCACCGGCGACACCCGCACCCCGATGCGCCTCGCCCTGCTCGCCAACGGGCTGATCCTGGCCGCCGACCCGCTGCTCATCCACCTCGACGGCGTGCGGGGCGCCGCCGCCTCCACCGTCCTGTGCCGCTGCGCCGCCCTCGCCGTGGGCCTCGTCGCGCTGCGCCGCAACGCCTTGCTGCGCACGGCCCGCGCGATACCGGCCGCCGAGCCGGTCCCGGCCGCCCTACGGCGGACGCTGACCACCGGGCTGCCCATGTCCGCCGACTTCACCGTGCGGCAGACCGGCGCGCTCGTCCTCGTGGCGATCGTGGCCCGGATCGGGGTGACGGCGGTGGCCGCCTACGCCATCGCCTACAAGGTCATGTACGTGGCGACCATGGCCTTCTACGCGGTCCGCCAGGCCGCCTCCATCCACACCGCGCACACCCGCGGCGAGGGCCGCGACGCGCGCCGGGCGATCGGCCGGCAGGCCGTGCTCGTGTCCGGGGCGGTGGGCCTGGCCGCCTGGGCACTGCTCGCCCTGGCCGCCCCGTGGATCATGGCCGCCTTCGGCGCCGGGCCCGCGGTCGCCCACGACGGCGTGCTCTTCCTGCGCTGCGTGGGCCCCTATCTGCTGCTGATGGCCTGCTTCATCGCACTCGGCGGGGTCTTCGAGGGCGGCGGCGCGGCGCCCGCGCTGCTCAGGGTCACCCTCGCCGGCACGGCCGTCCAGCTGCCGCTCGCGTGGGCGCTGGCCAGGCTCGGTCTGCCCGGGGTGTGCCTGGCGCTCGCGCTGGCGATGGCCGTGCAGTGCGCGGCGGTGGCGGTGCTGCTGGCGCGCGCCCCGGCTCAGGAGGAGACCGGGGTCTCCATGGTGCGGGCGGCCTGAGCGGGGACGGGCTTGCGCGGAGCCGGCGGGACCGTCGAGCGCCACAGCAGGACGGCGGCGGTGGCCGTGGCGGCGACCAGCAGGCCGTTGCGGACGAACAGCAGCGTCATGCCCAGACCGTCACTCGCGACCACGTTCCCGAAGTGCACCGGGAACTCCAGCACCGTGAACAGCGTGGCCGCCAGCACCAGCGCGGCCGGCCACCGCATCCGGGTCGAGCGGAAGCACAGGCAGACCGCCGCCAGGCCGACCAGCCACACCAGGTACTGGGGGCTGATCACCCGGCTGGTGGTGGTGAACAGCAGCACCGCCGTGAGGGCCGCGTCCGCCAGCGAGTGCGGGCTGAACTCCGACGCCAGCACCCGCCACAGCAGCAGCCAGGCGAACGCCGCCCCGGTCAGCGCCAGCGCGGCCGTGCTGACGACGTCGACGTAGGGGCCGAGGAACTCCACCGAGCCGTAGTTCAGCAGCACCTGCCCGTCCCAGCCGAAGTGCCGGGCCACATGGAAGACGAGCGAGCCGAGGGACTCCACCTCGGTGCCCCGGTCCCGCTGGAAGGTCAGGAAGGCGAAGGCGCCGGGCATCCAGACGGCGAAGACGGCCGCCAGAGCCGCCGCGGTCGCCGCCGCCGTGGTCCAGGCACGGCGTCTCGCCCCGCCCCACACGCCGAGCAGCAGCATCACCGGCCAGACCTTCAGCAGCGCCCCGAAGGCCGCCAGCGCCCCCATCAGCCGCGGCCGGCGGACACCGGCGAGCAGCGCGGCCACCGCCACCGCGGTCACCATCACGTCGTAGCGCGCGTACACCGTCGGGCCGAGCAACGGGACGCCCACCACCCATACCCAGGGCCCCCACAGCGACTTGCCGGGGCGCAGGCCCGCGTACACCAGCAGGGCCAGGGCCACCGCGTCGGCGAGGAAGGCCAGCACGAAGAAGGCGTGCGCGTAGCCCAGGAACGGCAGCGCGGCAGGGGAGAGGATCGCCAGCGCGGCGGCGGGCGGGTACTGCCAGGTGACGTCCTGGAGCGGGAACGTTCCGCCACGCAGGACGTCGTACCAGCCCTGGTAGATCACCCACACGTCGCTGGTCACGTCCGGGCCGGGGAAGACGAACACCCGGAAGACGAACAGCAGCAGCAACAGCCGGGTCACCGCCCATACGGCGAGCAGTCCGGCCAGGGACCACCTGGCGCCCGTCGTCTTCACGTGATCCCCTGCCGTTCGCATGACTGTCCGATGGGACATGATGGCGTGCCCGACCGGCCCCGTGCCACAGACAGGGCCTCTTGTAGGGTCGGCGGCGATGCACAAGACCCTCATCGTGACCAACGACTTCCCGCCCCGGCCGGGCGGCATCCAGTCCTTCCTGCACAACATGGCGCTCCGGCTGGACCCGGAGCGGCTCGTCGTCTACGCGTCGACCTGGAAGCGCGGCCGCGAGGGCGCCGAAGCGACCGCCGCCTTCGACGCCGAGCAGCCCTTCACCGTCGTACGCGACCGTACGACGATGCTGCTGCCGACGCCCGGGGCGACCCGGCGCGCGGTGGGGCTGCTGCGCGAGCACGGATGCACGTCGGTGTGGTTCGGGGCGGCGGCGCCGCTCGGTCTGATGGCGCCGGCGCTGCGCAGGGCCGGCGCCGAGCGGATCGTGGCCACCACCCACGGACACGAGGCCGGCTGGGCCCAGCTGCCCGCCGCGCGCCAACTGCTGCGCCGGATCGGCGAGGCCACGGACACGATCACCTACCTCGGCGAGTACACGCGCTCCCGGATCGCCGGCGCGCTCACCCCCGAGGCCGCCGCGCGCATGGTGCAACTGCCGCCCGGCGTCGACGAGAAGACCTTCCACCCCGGTTCGGGCGGCGAGGCGGTGCGGGCCCGGCTCGGCCTGACCGACCGGCCCGTCGTGGTGTGCGTCTCGCGGCTGGTGCGGCGCAAGGGGCAGGACACCCTCATCCAGGCCATGCCGCGGATCCTGGCCGCCGAGCCGGACGCGGTGCTGCTGATCGTCGGCGGCGGGCCGTACGAGAAGGAGCTGCGCCGGCTGGCCGCTCAGACCGGCGTGTCCGACTCGGTCGTCTTCACCGGAGCCGTGCCCTGGTCCGACCTGCCCGCACACTTCGGTGCCGGCGACGTCTTCGCCATGCCGTGCCGCACGCGGCGGGGCGGGCTCGACGTGGAGGGGCTCGGCATCGTCTACCTGGAGGCCTCCGCGACCGGCCTGCCCGTGGTCGCGGGCGACTCCGGCGGGGCGCCCGACGCGGTCCTGGACGGCGAGACTGGCTGGGTGGTGCACGGCGGCTCCCCCGAGGAGGCCGCGGAGCGGATCACCACCCTGCTCGCAGACGCGGACCTCCGCCGCCGGATGGGCGAGCGGGGCCGCCGATGGGTCGAGGAAAAGTGGCGCTGGGACCTACTGGCGGAGAACTTGAAAACGCTGCTGTAGTGCGACGCGCCCCAAAGGGGCGCGGGGAACTGCGCGACAAGCCACGAACAACGGAAAGCCACCCACGCACAGAACCCGGCACCCCAGAAGGCGCCCCTACTTCGAGTAAATGGCCTCGATCTCGTCCGCGTAGTCCTTGGCCACAACGTTCCGCTTCAGCTTCAGCGACGGCGTCAGATGCCCCGAGTCCTCAGTGAACTGGTGCGGGAGAATCCGGAACTTCCGCACCGACTCCGCCTTGGACACCGCCGCGTTGCCGTCGTCGACCGCCGACTGGATCGCGGCCAGCAGATCCGCGTCCTCCCGCAGCGACGCCACCGTCGCGTCGGCCGGCTTGCCGTGCTCGGCGGCCCAGCGGCCCAGGAACTCCTCGTCGATGGTGACCAGCGCGCCCACGAACGGCCGTCCGTCGCCCACCACCATGCACTCCGCGACCAGCGCGTGCGCCCGGATGCGGTCCTCGATCACGGCCGGGGCGACGTTCTTGCCGCCCGCGGTGACGATGATCTCCTTCTTGCGGCCGGTGATGCGCAGGTAGCCGTCCTCGTCGAGGGTGCCGATGTCACCGGTGTGGAACCAGCCGTCGGCCAGCGCCTCCGCGGTCGCGCCCGGGTTGTTCCAGTACTCCTTGAACAGGTGCTCGCCGTGCAGCAGCACCTCGCCGTCGTCGGCGATGCGGACCACCGAGCCGGGCAGCGGCTGGCCGACCGTGCCGATCTTCTGCCGGTCCCACGGGTTGAACGCGGTCGCCGCGCAGGACTCGGTCAGGCCGTAGCCCTCCAGCACGGTGAAGCCGATGCCGCGGAAGAAGTGGCCGAGGCGCTCGCCGAGCGGGGCGCCGCCGGAGATGGCGTACTCGCCGCGGCCGCCGAGGACCGCGCGGAGCTTGCTGTAGACCAGCTTGTCGAACACCTTGTGCTTGATCTTCAGCCCGAAGGACGGGCCGGCCGGGGTGTCCAGCGCCTTGCTGTACGCGATCGCGGCGTCCGCCGCCTTGTCGAAGATCGCGCCCTTGCCGTCGGCCTGCGCCTTGGCGCGCGCCGAGTTGTAGACCTTCTCGAAGACACGCGGGACACCGAGGACGAGCGTCGGCCGGAAGGCGGCCAGCTCGTCGGTGAGGTGCTTGATGTCCGGGACGCAGCCCAGCTTGATCGGCGCCATCATCGGAGCGATCTGCACCAGCCGCCCGAAGACGTGCGCGAGCGGCAGGAACAGCAGCACCGAACACTCGCCGGTGCGGAACAGCGGACGCAGCCGCTCCACGATGTTGCCGCACTCGGCGAAGAAGCTGCGGTGGGTGAGCACACAGCCCTTGGGGCGGCCGGTGGTGCCGGAGGTGTAGACGATGGTCGCCGGGTCGTCGGCCTTGGCCAGCGAGCTGCGCTCCTCGACCGTCTCGTCCGAGACGTCCCGGCCGAGCCGCCCCAGCTCCTCCACACCGCCGGCCTCGATCTGCCAGACGTGCTTGAGGGCGGGCAGCCTCTCGCGCACCGACTCCACGGCGGCGGTGTGGTTGTCGAGCTCGGTGACGCAGGCGGTGGCGCCGGAGTCGGACAGGATCCACTCGACCTGCTCGGGCGAGCTGGTCTCGTACACCGGCACGGTGATCGCGCCCGCGCTCCAGATCGCGAAGTCCAGCAGGGTCCACTCGTAGCGGGTGCGGGACATCAGGCCCACCCGGTCGCCCGGCTGCACACCGGAGGCGATCAGGCCCTTGGCGGCGGCGTGCACCTCGGCCAGGAACGCCGTGGCGGTCACGTCCTGCCAGGCCCCTGCGACCTTACGGGCGATGACGGCGACGTCCGGGTGCTGCGCGGCGTTTCTGCGGACGATGTCGGTCAGGTTGCCGTCCGCAGGGACCTCGTACAAAGCCGGAAGGCTGAACTCGCGCAAGACTGCTGCTCCTCATAGGGCGCCGGCGCCACGACGTTGTGTGATGCGACGGTGCGGTCCAAGGCTCGGGCAGGTGCTCGGGAGGCCGCCAGGAGGATGGGGAGCCCACTGGTTGAAATCCTGAGCACGACTGGACGGCCCGGACGTTACCCGCCGGTATGGCTTCTTCGACAGGGGGTCCCGGCGAGATGTTCGCTGCGTCACACAGATTGGTGTTCCTTCGCGCACAGTAGTCCACCGCTTTCCTGACTAGCCAGTAACCGCAGGTCCGGCTGCCACTGTTCACAAGTGCACCGCTGCGCCTACGCTTGATCGCCATGTCATCCACACCGGCCGGCAGGCGCAGGACACGCGTTCATGTGGTGAGTGACGTGCACGGCAACGCCCGGGACCTGGCCAAGGCCGGGGACGGCGCCGACGCCCTGATCTGTCTGGGCGACCTCGTCCTCTTCCTCGACTACGCCGACCACTCCCGCGGGATCTTCCCCGACCTGTTCGGTGTGGAGAACGCCGACCGCATCGTCGCGCTGCGCACCGCCCGCCGCTTCGAGGAGGCGCGCGAGCTCGGCGCCCGGCTGTGGGCGGGCATCGAGGGCGACCGCGCCGCGGTGATCGAGCAGGCGGTACGGCGGCAGTACGCCGAGCTCTTCGCCGCGTTCCCGACGCCGACGTACGCCACCTACGGCAATGTCGACATGCCGACGCTGTGGAAGGAGTACGCCGGCCCCGGCACGCGGGTGCTCGACGGCGAGCGCGTGGAGATCGGCGGGCGGACCTTCGGCTTCGTCGGCGGCGGGCTGCGCACGCCCATGCGCACCCCGTACGAGATCTCCGACGAGGAGTACGCCGCGAAGATCGAGGCGGTCGGCGAGGTCGACGTGCTGTGCACCCACATCCCGCCCGACGTGCCGGAGCTCGTCTACGACACCGTCGCGCGCCGTTTCGAGCGCGGCAGCCGGGCGCTGCTGGACGCGATCCGGCGCACCAGGCCCCGGTACGCGCTGTTCGGGCACGTGCACCAGCCGCTGGTGAAGCGGATGCGGATCGGGGCCACCGAGTGCGTGAACGTGGGCCACTTCGCCGGGAGCGGGAAGCCGTGGGCGCTGGAGTGGTGACCGGCGGTGAAGGCGGCTGGTCGGGGGCGCGGTAGCCTTCACACCGCACCTGTTACCTCTCTGTACCGGCCCGCATCTGGAGGAGCCACGACGATGGCGGAACACACCAGTTCGAGCATCACGATCGAGGCGGCCCCGGCCGACGTCATGGCGGTGATCGCCGACTTCGCGCGCTACCCGGACTGGACCGGCGAGGTGAAGGAGGCGGAGGTCCTCAAGACCGACGACGCGGGCCGTGCCGAACAGGTGCGGCTCGTGATGGACGCCGGCGCGATCAAGGACGACCAGACGCTGGCGTACACCTGGACCGGCGCGAACGAAGTCTCCTGGACGCTGGTCAAGTCCCAGATGCTGCGGTCGCTGGACGGCTCGTACCTGCTCAAGCCGGTGGGCGCGGGGTCGACCGAGGTCACGTACTCGCTGACCGTCGACGTCAAGATCCCGATGCTGGGGATGATCAAGCGCAAGGCGGAGAAGGTCATCATCGACCGGGCCCTGGCCGGCCTGAAGAAGCGGGTCGAGTCGGGTCGGTAGCGGCCACTGAGGGGCGCTTCTGCCGTCCGCCGGCTGCGGGTCGTCCGTGGCCGGTCGCGCCCACGCGGCGGAGCCGCATAGGTTCACCGCCCCGCGCCCCTTAAGGTCGGCACAGTCGCCGGCGGAGCCGACCCGCGGCGTCCACTACCGTTCAGCCTCATGCGTACCCTCTTGATCACCGGGCCCGGCGGCAGTGGCCGTACGACGGTCGCTGCCGCCACCGCACTCGCCGCCGCTCAAGAGGGCACCCGCACCCTCGTTCTGAGTGGCGACCGCACCGACACCCTCGGCGCCGTCCTCGGTACCCCCACCGGTCCCGCCCCCACCCCGGTCGCGCCCCACCTCACCGCCTGGCGGCCCGACGCCGCCGCCGGCTTCCGCGACGACCTCACCGGCTTCCAGGACCGCGCCTCGAACGTCCTCGACCTGCTCGGCGCCTCCCGCCTGGACCCCGAGGAGGTCACCCCGCTGCCCGGCGCCGAGGAACTCACCCTGCTGCGCGCCCTGCGCGACGCCGCGCTGGCCGAGTCCCACGACCTCCTCGTCGTCGACCTGCCCCCCGTCCCGCAGGCCCTCGCCCTGCTCGCCCTCCCCGAGGAGCTGCGCCGCTACCTGCGCCGGCTGCTCCCGCCGGAGCGGCAGGCCGCCCGCGCCCTGCGCCCGGTCCTCGGCCGGCTGGCCGGCGTCCCCATGCCCGCCGAGTGGCTGTACGACACCGCCGCCCGCTGGGACACCGAGCTGGCCGCGGTCGAGGCCGTCCTCGCCGACCGGCACACCGCCGTACGCCTCGTCGCCGAACCCGGCCCGGCCGGCACCGACGCCCTGCGCACCGCCACCCTCGGCCTCGCCCTGCGCGCCCTGCCCGTGGAGTCCCTGGTCGCCAACCGTGTGCTGCCCGAGGACACGGCCGGTCCCTGGCTCGCCGGCCCCGTCGCCCAGCAGCGCAAGGCGCTGGACGAGTGGCGCGAGGCCCATCACCCGGTGCACGAGATCGCCCACCTAGGCCGCGACCCGCGCGGCACCGACGACCTCGCCGCCCTCACCGCCCCGGACGTCAACCCGGCGCCCACCCCCGTCGAGTGGCCCGTCGCCGACCGCATCGCCGAGGACGGCGTGCTCGCCTGGCACCTGCCGCTGCCCGGCGCCGTACGGGACGAACTCGACCTGGTGCGGCGCGGCGACGAACTCGTCGTCACGGCCGGCCCCTTCCGCCGTATCGTCCCGCTGCCCTCCGCGCTGCGCCGCTGCACCGTCGACGGCGCGGCCCTGCGCGACGGCGAGCTGCGGGTGCGGTTCGCGCCGGACCCCGCGCTGTGGCCGCGTGAGCGCTGAGCCGCGTACCGCCGTTCGGGTAACGTCGTAAGGACCAGCCGTAGTCAGGAGTGCGTCATGAGCGAAGGCGAAGAGCGCCCCCCGTCCGGCGCCGGTGAGCAGGAGAAGGCCGGCGAGGAGCCCCGCGCCGCCGACGCCGACGCCTGGGCCACCGCCTGCGCCGAGGATCTCGCCGAGGAGAGGGCCCGCCGCCGCGCGGAGCGCGGCACGCCGCCCGGCTCGGCCGCCGAGGAGCTGAAGAAGCTCGTCGACGCGGTCGCCGAGAAGCTCTCCGGGATCCAGTCACCGCTGTTCGGCGCGGTCGCCGGGCCGGCCGCTCAGCAGGTGGTGCGGCAGGTCGTCGAGCAGGCCAAGGCCGCCGTGGAACCGGTCATCGAACGCAACCCGGACGTCTTCGACCACCTCGCCGCGGCCGGCAACGAGCTCCTCGCCGCCTACCGCTCCGCCGTCCAGGCCCAGGAGAAGCGCTGGACCACCCGCGCGAGCGACCTGACCGACCCGCGGGAGCGCGGCGACGACGACGGCGGCCCCGGGCAGCGCATCGACCTCGACTGAGCGCCCACCCCGGACGACGCCGGGTCCACCGGGCGGACGACGGCGACCCGAGGGCAAACGCCTCGGGTACCGTTGGCCGTAGCGGGGCTCGACCGAAACTGAGGGATTCATGGGACTCACCATCGGCGTCGACATCGGCGGCACGAAGATCGCGGCCGGCGTGGTCGACGAGGAAGGCAACATCCTCTCGACCTTCAAGGTGCCGACCCCCACCACGCCCGAGGCCATCATCGACGCCATCGCCTCGGCGGTGGAGGGCGCACGCGCGGGGCACGAGATCGTCGGCGTGGGCATCGGCGCCGCCGGATACGTCAACCGGCAGCGCTCGACGGTCTACTTCGCGCCCAACATCGACTGGCGCAACGAGCCGCTCAAGGAGAAGGTCGAGGCGCGCACCGGCCTGCCGGTCGTGGTGGAGAACGACGCCAACGCCGCCGCGTGGGGCGAGTACAAGTTCGGCGCCGGCAAGGGCCACCGGAACGTCATCTGCATCACGCTCGGCACCGGCCTGGGCGGCGGCATCATCATCGGCAACAAGCTGCGCCGCGGCCACTTCGGTGTGGCCGCCGAGTTCGGCCACATCCGGATGGTGCCGGACGGCCTGCTGTGCGGCTGCGGCTCGCAGGGCTGCTGGGAGCAGTACGCCTCCGGCCGCGCCCTCGTGCGCTACGCCCGCCAGCGCGCCAACGCCACCCCCGAGCGCGCCGAGATCCTGCTCGGGCTGGGCAACGGCACCCCCGACGGCATCGAGGGCAAGCACATCTCCGTCGCCGCCCGGCAGGGCGACAAGGTCGCCGTCGACTCCTACCGCGAGCTGGCCCGCTGGGTCGGCGCCGGCCTCGCCGACCTCGCCTCCCTCTTCGACCCGTCCGCCTTCATCGTCGGCGGCGGCCTGTCCGACGAGGGCGAGCTGGTGCTCGACCCGATCCGCAAGTCGTACAAGCGCTGGCTGGTCGGCGGCAACTGGCGCCCGGTCGCCGAGGTCCGCGCGGCGGAACTGGGCAACAAGGCGGGCCTGGTGGGCGCGGCGGACCTGGCCCGCGAGCCCGACCCGATCATGTGACGAACGGCCGCTGTGCCCACCCGAGGGGCGCGGGGAACTGCGCGACCGGCCACGACGAACCGGCAGTCGCGCACGTACCTCGCGCCCCGAGTCATGAGGCGCCCCCGACGCCGCGAGCCGCTTAAATGGACGGCATGGCAACCCCGCTGCTCCCCAACTCCCGCACCGAGCCCGACGGTTCCGCCCTCATCCGCGTCCTGAGCTACAACATCCGCTCGATGCGCGACGACACCGACGCCCTCGCCCGCGTCATCCGGGCCTGCGCCCCCGACCTGGTGCTGATCCAGGAGGCCCCCCGCTTCTTCCGCTGGCGCAAGAAGCTCGCCCGTCTGGCCCGTGCGACGGACCTGGTGATCCTCACCGGCGGCGCCACGACCACGGGACCGGCGATCCTGTGCGACCTGCGCGCCACCGTCGAACGCACCGAGGATGTCCTGCTCCCGCCCACCCCGGGACTGCACCGCCGCGGTCTGGCCACGGCGGTGGTGCGCTTCGCCGGGGTCCGCCTCGGTGTCGTCAGCTGCCACCTGTCCCTGGACGACGACGAGCGCTACACGCAGGCCGGCCTGTTCCTGGACCGGCTGGCCTCGCTCGGTGTGGAACACGTCGTGGCCGGCGGCGATCTGAACGAACGCCCCGACGGCCCCGCCTTCCGCCGTGTCGCCGAGGGCCTCCAGGACTGCCACGCGGTGGCGCCCTGGGGCGGCGAGAACACCTGGACCCCCGCCGACCCCTACCAGCGCATCGACGCGATCTTCGCCACGAAGGGCATCGAGGTGCTCGGCTGCGGCGTGCCCGTCGGCCTTCCCGGTGTCACGCAGACGGATCTGAGGGCGGCCACGGACCACCTCCCGGTCCTGGCCGCCCTCAGGATCCCCGCCGACAGCACCGCCTAGACGACGGCCCCGCGACCCGGGTCGCCGTCGTCCTCGTCGTCCGTGCGCATCCGCATCACCAGGGTCACGCAGCCGCCGAGGAAGCCGCCGACGGCGAGGGTCGTCAGCCACCAGGTCATGTCCCAGCGCAGCAGCACCGCCAGCAGGAGCAGCAGCGGGCCGCCGATCACGCCCAGCCAGGCGAACTTCGCCGTGGCGTCCGCCTCGGGCAGCGGCGGCGGCTCCGGCGGCACGAAGTGGCCCTCGTCGTCCTCGTCGAAGTCGTCGTCGGTGGGCTCGGCCGCGGTGTAGTCACGCGGGCCGACGCCGGGCGCGAAGGCGATCGAGCTGCCGAGCGGCCGGGCCGGCTTCTTCTCCTCGCCCTCGTCGTCCGCGGCCGGCTCCAGCAGCGCCAGGTCCTCCACGGACCGGAACGGCCTGGTGCCCGGCGGGTCCGGCGGCTCCTCGCCGTAGGCGGCGATGATCGCCTTCCAGGCGGCCTCCTCGTCGAAGGGCACGCTCTGCTCCTGGGGCTCGCCCTCCTCCCGGCCGCCCCGGCCCTCGAACTCCTCGCGCTCCTCGCGCTCCGAGCCGTGCTCAGCCACCTGCCGCCGTCCCTTCCTTGCCGAAGCTGGGTGCGAGCCGGCCGATGAACGCGAGGCTCTCGGCGAAGATGCGGTCCGCGTCGTGGTCCAACGTCGCCACGTGGTAGCTCTGTTCCAGCAGGATCTCGGTGACGTCCGTGGACGACACCCGGCTGAGGATGCGCGCCGAGTCGGCCGGCGGCACGACATGGTCCTGCGGGCTGCGCAGGACCAGCAGGGGCTGCGTGACCTGCGGCAGCTCGCCGTCGACCAGACGGAAGAAGTTCCGCAGCGAGTGCGCCGCGTGCAGCGGCACCTTGTCGTAGCCGAGCTCGGTGCTGTCCGGCTTGGCGATGTCGCTGGCGATGCCCTTGGTCGCCGGCACCAGGTGGCGCACGACGGGCAGGGCGTGCGCGGCGAGCCCGTGCACCTTGTTCGCCGGGTTGACCACGACGACGCCCTCGACGGCGTCCCCGTGCCGCGCGGCCAGCCGCAGGGCGAGCGCGCCGCCCATGGACAGGCCGGCCACGAAGACGCGGGTGCACCGCTCGCGCAGGGCGCGCAGCTCGCGGTCCACCTCCGCGTACCAGTCCGGCCAGCCCGTGACCTGCATGTCCTCCCAGCGCGTGCCGTGCCCGGGCAGCAGCGGCAGCGAGACGGTCAGGCCGTGCTCGGCGAGGTACTGGGCCCATGGGCGCAGCGACTGCGGGGAACCGGTGAAGCCGTGGCAGAGGAGGACCCCCACCTCCCCGCCCTCGTGGCGGTACGGCTCGGCTCCAGGAAGGACCGGCACGGTCGGTCTCCTGTTCGTGAGAAGGGTGTGAACGACTCCCGAGACTTCCAGGTGAGCTTCACCGTACGCGACGGCACTGACACCGACCAGGGTCGTCGGGCTGTTCGCGGCCCTCCGGGTTAAGGTCTGTTCGACACATACAGGAGGCACTCGGTTGTTGTACGGCGTGATGAAGGTTTCCGTCGGGGGGTCGCTGAAGCTCGTCTTCCGGCCCTGGGTGGAAGGCCTGGAGAACGTTCCGGCCGAGGGCCCGGCGATCCTGGCGAGCAACCACCTCTCGTTCTCCGATTCGTTCTTCCTGCCCGCGGTCCTGGACCGCAAGGTCACGTTCATCGCGAAGGCCGAGTACTTCACCACCCCGGGGGTCAAGGGCCGGTTGACGGCGGCGTTCTTCAAGGGCGTCGGCCAGCTCCCGGTGGACCGCTCCGGAGCGCGCGGCGCCGGTGAGGCCGCGATCAAGAGCGGCATCGAGGTGCTGGAGCGCGGCGAGCTGTTCGGGATCTACCCGGAGGGCACCCGCTCGCCCGACGGCCGCCTGTACCGCGGCAAGCCGGGCGGCCTCGCGCGCGTGGCGCTCGCCACCGGAGCGCCCGTGATCCCGGTCGCCATGATCGACACGGAGAAGATCCAGCCGCCCGGGAAGGTCGTCCCGAAGGTGATGCGGCCCGGCATCCGCATCGGCAAGCCGCTCGACTTCTCCCGCTACCAGGGCATGGAGCACGACCGGTTCGTGCTGCGCGCGGTGACCGACGAGGTCATGTACGAGATCATGAAGCTCTCCGGCCAGGAGTACGTCGACATGTACGCGACCGCCGCCAAGCGGCAGATCGCGGAGGCGGCGAAGGCGGAGAAGGAAGCGAGGAGCGCGCTCGCGAAGGCCGAGAAGGAGCAGGCCAAGAAGGAGAAGGCCTGAGCCACGGGCGCGGCGGACCGACAGGGGTGGGGGACATGGCCAGGCGCGAGAAAGTCATGCGCATGTCGGTCGAGTTGCCGTTGTGGCGGGCGCTGACCGCCTACCGGGTGCTGACCATGCTGTACGCGGTCGGCCTGTTCGCCACCGCCTACGACCGCTTCACCCGCCCCTGGCTGGCCATCGCCTACTACGCGGTGCTGTGCGTGTGGACCCTGGCCACCCTGCCCAAGGTCGCGAACGCGCAGGCCTGCACCCGGCGTTTCCTCGCCGTCGACCTGGCGGTCGCCCTGACCGGCATCCTGCTCACCCCGCTCGCCGACGCCCACCAGCGGATCGTGGAGGGCGGCCCGACCCTGCCGTCGATATGGACCGCCGGCTCGGTGCTGGCGTTCGCCATCAAGGGCGGCTGGCGCTGGGCGGCGTACGCCTCCACGCTCGTCGCCGTCGTCAACCTGATCGAGCGCGGCGCCCCCGCCCGCGACACGGTCCACAACGTGATCCTCGTCTGGGTCGCCGCCATCGCCATCGGCTACGTCGTCGAGGTCGCCCGCGCCTCCGAGCGCACCCTCGCCCGCGCCCTGGAGATCGAGGCGGCCACCAGGGAGCGGGAGCGGCTCGCCCGGGACATCCACGACAGCGTGCTGCAGGTGCTGGCGATGGTGAAGCGGCGCGGTGCCGCGCTCGGCGGTGAGGCGGCCGAACTGGGCCGGCTGGCCGGCGAGCAGGAGGTGGCGCTGCGCACCCTGGTCTCCGGCGGGCTCGTGCCCGTCTCCCGGCTGTCGGAGGACGCCGCCGAGGGGGCGGTCGTACGGGCCGTGGACGAGCCGGACGACGACGCCGGACCGGTCGACGTGCGCGCGCTGCTCGCGCCGTACGCCGGGGAACGGGTCTCCTTCGCGGAGCCCGGCGCACCGGTGCCGCTGCCGCCGCCCGCCGCGCGGGAGCTGGCCGCGGCGGTCGGGGCCGCGCTGGACAACGTGCGCAGGCACGCGGGTCCCCAGGCCCGGGCCTGGATCCTGCTGGAGGACGAACCCGGCGAGATCGTCGTGACCGTACGCGACGACGGCCCCGGCATCCCCGAGGGGCGGCTCGCGCAGGCCGAGGGCGAGGGGCGGCTCGGTGTCGCCCTGTCCATCCGGGGCCGGCTGCGCGACCTGGGCGGCAGCGCCGAGCTGATCTCGACGCCCGGACAGGGCACGGAAGTGGAACTGAAGGTACCGAAGGCGAAGGCCGCACGGGGGAAGGCGGAACAGGGATGAGCGAGCAGCAGGACCCGATCAAGGTCATGGTGGTCGACGACCACCCCATGTGGCGCGACGCGGTCGCCCGCGACCTGAGCGAGTCCGGCTTCGACGTGGTCGCCACCGCCGGCGACGGCGAGCAGGCCGTGCGCCGCGCCAAGGCCACCGCGCCCGACGTGCTGGTCCTCGACCTCAACCTGCCCGCCAAGCCCGGCGTCCAGGTCTGCAAGGAGGTCGTCGCCGCCGACCCGGCGCTGCGCGTGCTGGTGCTGTCCGCCAGCGGCGAGCACGCCGACGTGCTGGAGGCCGTGAAGTCCGGCGCGACCGGCTACCTGCTGAAGTCGGCCTCCACCGAGGAACTGCTGGACGCGGTCCGGCGCACGGCCGCCGGCGACCCGGTGTTCACCCCCGGCCTGGCGGGACTGGTCCTCGGCGAGTACCGGCGCCTGGCGTCCGAGCCCGCGTCCGCCCCGGACACCGACGAGCCGCGCGCGCCCCGCCTCACCGAGCGCGAGACGGAGGTGCTGCGGCTGGTCGCCAAGGGCCTGAGCTACAAGCAGATCGCCGAGCGCCTCGTCATCTCCCACCGCACCGTGCAGAACCACGTGCAGAACACCCTCGGCAAGCTCCAGCTGCACAACCGGGTCGAGCTGGTGCGGTACGCGATAGAGCGCGGACTCGACGACGAGTGAGTCGCCCGCGCGCGGCCCGGTCACCCCGCTAGCGTGGAGAGCAGCAGCTCGTGGGGAGCAGCAGCTTGACGTCCGGAAAGGACATCCCATGCGCGTCGGAGTGCTCACCGGAGGCCGTGACTGCCCGGGCCTCAACGCCGTGGTGCGGGCCGTGGTCCGCAAGGGCGTACAGAACTACGGCGACGAGTTCGTCGGCTTCGTCGACGGCTGGCGCGGGCCGCTCGACGGGGACACCGTCCCCCTGGACATCCCCGCGGTGCGCGGCACCCTGCCACGCGGCGGCACCATCCTCGGCTCCTCGCGCACTCACCCGCTGGACCACCCGGACGGGGTCCGCCGCATCCGGGACAACCTCGCCAAGTACGAGGTGGAGGCGCTGATCACGATCGGCGGCCGGGACACCCTCGGTACGGCGGCCCGCCTCGCGGACGAGTACGGGCTGCCCATCGTCGGGGTGCCGAAGACGATAGACAACGACCTGTCCGGCACCGACTACACCGTCGGCTACGACACGGCCGTCTCCGTCGCGACCGCGGCGATCGACCGGCTGCACACCACCGCCGAGTCCCACAAGAGGGTGCTCGTGGTCGAGGTGATGGGCGGCGACTCGGGCTGGATCGCCCTGCGCTCGGGCCTGGCCGGCGGCGCCAACGTGATCCTCATCCCGGAGCAGCCCTTCGACGTGGACCAGGTCTGCGCCTGGGTCACCTCGCGCTTCAGGGCGTCGTACGCGCCGATCGTGGTCGTCGGTGAAGGGGCGCGTCCCCGGGACGGCTCGATGGTGCTCCAGCACACGCCGGCCGGCGGGACGGGGCAGGTGCGGCTGTCGGGGGTGGGGGAGTGGCTGGCCCGGGAGATCGAGCACCGCTCGGGCAAGGAGGCCCGCACGACGGTCCTCGGCCACATCCAGCGGGGCGGCTCGCCCAGCCCCTTCGACCGCTGGCTGGCCACCCGCTTCGGCCTGCACGCCATCGACGCCGTGCACGACGGCGACTTCGGCACGATGGTCGCCCTGCAGGGCACGGACGTCGTCCGGGTGCCGATCTCGGAGGCGACGGCCCGGGTGCGGAAGGTCGACCCGAAGCTGTACGAGGAGGTCGGAGTGTTCTTCGGCTGACCGGTGCGCCGCCGCTCGGGACCGTATGTCCGGGCCGTATCCGAGGATGCGGGCCGTATCCGACCGGAAGGGGACAGTCCGTGGAGATCCTGGCCTTCGGTGTGCAGGCCGACGAGCGGCCCCTGATCGAGGCGGCCTTCGCCGGCCGGCACGAGACGCGCTGCCTGGACGTGTTCCTCAACGAGGACACCGCCCCGATCGCCGCCGGCCACGAGGTGATCTCCACCAGCGTCAACTGCGGGCTTGACCGGCGGGTGCTGGAGATCCTCGGCGCGGGCGGCACCCGGATGATCGCCCAGCGCTCCACCGGCTTCAACAACATCGACCTCGCCGTCGCCGAGCGGCTCGGCCTCACCGTCTCCCGGGTGTCGTCCTACTCGCCGTACTCCGTCGCCGAGTTCGCCTGGGCGCTGGCCCTCGCCGTCAACCGGCGGATCGTGCGGGCCTCCACCCGCACCCGGGACTTCGACTTCCGGCTCGACGGGCTGATGGGCCGTGACATGCACGGCCGCACCGCGGGCGTCCTCGGCACCGGCAGGATCGGCGAGGCGTTCAGCCGGATCGCCCACGGCTTCGGCATGCGCCTGCTGGGCTGGGACATCGCCGAGAACCCCGCCTGCCGGGACCTCGGCATGGCCTACGTCCCCAAGGAGCAGCTGCTCGCCGAGGCCGACCTGGTCACCCTGCACGTGCCGCTGATGTCCGAGACCCAGCACCTCCTCGACGCCGCCGCGCTGAAGGCGATGAAGGACGACGCGATCCTGGTCAACTCCAGCCGCGGCGGCCTGATCGACACCGCGGCCCTCGTCGACGAACTGCGCGCCGGCCGTTTCACCGGCGTGGGCCTGGACGTGTACGAGGCCGAGGCGGGCCTTTTCTTCCTCGACAAGTCGCTCCAGGCGATCGAGGACGACACGCTGGCCCGCCTGATGACCTTCCCGAACGTGCTGGTCACGTCCCACCAGGCCTACTACACCGAGGACGCGGTCGGTCAGATCGTCGACACCACGGTGAGCAACGTCCTCGACTACACGGCGGGCCGCCGCTCGGGCAACGTGCTGGTGCCGCGCAGCTGACCCAGCAGCTCCCGCACCACCGCGGCACCGTTCAGGGACAGCACCGACTCCGGGTGGAACTGCACCCCGGCGAACCCGGGGCCGCGCAGCGCGTGCACCTCGTACGACGCGCTGCGGCTCACCTCGACGCCGTGCGCGGCCAGCTCCGCGGCGGCCTCGTCGTCGCAGCGGGCGACGAAGCTGTTGTAGAAGCCGACCGTCTCCTCGCGCCCGAACAGGTCGATCACCGTCTGCGCGCCCTGGTGGGGCACCTCCTTGCGGACCAGGTCCAGGCCCAGCTCGGCCGCGATCAGCTCGTGCCCGAGGCAGACGCCGAGCACGCCGTGCCGGTGCTCGCGCAGGACCGTCGCGGTCAGCTCGCGCAGCAGACGCATCTTCGGGTCGGCCGGGTCCGAGGGGTCGCCCGGGCCGGGGCCGAGGACCAGCGGGCCCTCGTGCGCCCGCACCGCCTCCGGAAGTCCGGGCTCGTCGTAGCGCCGGACGGTGACCTGGAGGCCGGCGGCGCGCAGGACGTGGGCGAGCATCGCCGTGAAGGTGTCCTCGGCGTCGACGACCAGGGCGTGCCCGGTCAGCTCCGCCGACGGCTCCTGCATCCGCAGCCAGAACGGCGCGAGCGAGGCGCGGCGGCCGTCGAGCGCGGCACGCACGCGTGGGTCGTCGGCGAGACGCACGCGCGTGTGCTCCGCACGCGGGCGGGCCGGGCGCACGCCCAGCGCGGCGAGCACACCGGCCGCCTTCGCGTGCGTCTCGGCGACCTCGCCTGCCGGGTCCGAGCCGCGCACCAGGGTGGCGCCGACGGGGACGCGCAGCCCGCCGTCCGCGTCGATGTCGGCGGTGCGGATGAGGATGGGGGAGTCGAGGGTCTGGGCGCCGCCGGAGTCCCGCCCGAGCAGCGCCAGGGCGCCCGCGTAGTAGCCGCGTCCGCCGACTTCGTGGCGCTCGATGACCCGGCAGGCGTTCTGCACCGGCGAGCCGGTGACGGTGGCGGCGAACATCGTCTCGCGCAGCACGTCCCGCACGTCCAGGGACGACCTGCCGCGCAGCTCGTACTCGGTGTGCGCGAGGTGGGCCATCTCCTTCAGCCGTGGTCCGACGACGACCCCGCCCATGTCGCCGACGGTGCACATCATCTTCAGCTCCTCGTCGACGACCATCGACAGCTCCTCGATCTCCTTGCCGTCGGCGAGGAAGTCCAGCAGGTGCTCCGGGGTCGGTCCGCCGGCGGGATAGCGGTACGTGCCGCTGATCGGGTTCATCACGACGGTGCCGCCGGACATCCGCACATGCACCTCGGGGCTGGCGCCGACCAGCGTGCGCTCCCCGGTGTGCACGACGAACGTCCAGTACGCGCCCCGCTCGCCCTCCAGCAGCCGCCGGAACAGCGCGAGCGCGTCGGCCCGCCCGAAGCCGGGGATCTCGCCCTGGTAGGTGCGCCGGACGACGAAGTTCGCGCCCTCGCCCCGGCCGATCTCCTCGCGCAGCACCCGCCCGACGATCTCGCCGTACTCCTCGTCGCCGACGTCGAAGCCGCCGCCCTCCACCCGCACCCGGTGCGCGGGCAGCCCGGCGAGCGCGTCGGCCAGGGGCAGGGTGTGCCGCTCCTCGGGCAGGAGCACCGCGAGCGGTGTGCCGTCGTCGCGGACGTCGAAGCCGCGCTCGCGGATCTGGCGGAACGGGATCAGCGCGAGGCACTCGTCGGGCAGGTCGGCCAGGCGGTCCAGCTCCGCCACCGGGCCGAGCAGCACCTCGACGAGCTGTTCGTCGTGGCCGGGCGTGCGGCGGCGCAGCAGGGCGAAGGGGCGGGGGTCGGACAGGAGGTCCGTCAGGTTCATGGGTGATCCTTCTCGATCTTGATCGATGGAGAGGAACGACCCCGGACACGCCGAAGGCCGCCCCTCGGGCGGCCTTCGCGACGTCTTTCAGGTACGCGCAGTCAGTGGGCCGCCGAAGGAGCGGTCCACCACCAGTTCTGGTTGGCATGCGCGAACATGCCCGGCAGGCTACCCCATCCCGGGGACGGGATACGATCCCCTTTCTGCTTTTGACATGTCCCGCTCTATGACACGGAAGGTGTGCATGGGACGCATACGGGGATCCCGGCTGCTCGCCGGGTTCGCGGCCACCGCGGCACTGCTGACCGGCCTCACGGCAGCACCCGCCACGGCCGTGGACGCGCCGACGATGACCAAACTCTCGCTCGGCGCCGACCAGTTCAAGCTGACCGACACCAGCTATGTGTCGGCCGCCAACAACCTCTACACCAATTACCTCACCAGCCACGCGAGCCTCACGGACGTCGTCACCACGGACTTCACGACGAACTCCGCCGGGGCGAATGACCCCTGGCTGAACCTGCGCTCGATGCGCGCCTGCACCGGCACCGAGACCAAGGCGCTGCCCCCGGTGCAGACGAAGACCGCCTGGTGCTGGTCGCACGCCCACACCGACGACACCACCCCGCACTGGTGGCCGCAGGGCCTGAGCACCACCGGCACCGCCGACGGCGCCGACGGAGCCATCCAGGACCGGCGCGTCACGGCCGTCGTCTGGCACTACCGCGTGCTCGACGGCGAGTCGACCAACACGTGCACGACCAACAACACGCTCAAGCTGAGCTTCATCGACCGGGACACCGGCCTGTACCGGCACGTGCTGCTCGCCGAGCCGACCGGTTCGGGCACCGGCTTCAAGCCCGTGACCGGCCACGGCGGCGGCATCGTCTGGTACGCGAACTACCTGTACGTGACGGACACCTCCACCGGTATCCGCGTCTTCGACATCAACAAGCTGGCCAAGGTCGACAGCTACGGCTCGAACGTGCACAGCGCCGGCATCGACGGCAGCGGACGCTCCAGCGCCTGCGGCTATCCGTACGTCCTGCCGGAAGTGCACCACTACAAGCAGGCGGGCACACCGTCCTCCTGCGCCGGCAGCGTCATCGACCCCGAGCAGCTGTGCTTCTCCTGGCTGTCGCTGGACAAGACCGGCGGCGCCCCCTACAAGCTGGTCACCGGCGAGTGGGAGAAGGACGTCGACGGCGCCCGTGTCGTGCGCTACCAGCTGAACCCGTCCGGTTCGGCCTCCTACCCGGGCCTGCTGAACATGTCCGGCGGCAAGACCGTGATCCAGGACGCCTACGCGGCATCCCGCTACCGGGGTCTGCAGGGCGGAATGACCTGGACCGACAGCCAGGGCCTGCTGCACTTCGCCTTCCACAAGGGCTGCGGCACCAAGCCCGGGGTCTTCTCGCACACCTGGGTCGGCGACACCCGGGCCTCGACGACCTGCGCGGACGGCGGCAACTGGGCGGCGGGCCCGCCGCAGGCCCTGAGCTACTGGCCGAAGCTCGGCGCCGACCAGGTCGACGAGCTCTGGGGACTGACCGAGGGCATCTGCGCGGGCAGCACCCTGCACGACCAGCACCCGGACGAGTTCCCGGTGATCACCGAGCCGGGCAACGTCTGCACCGGCTACCAGGGCGCGGACAACCTCTCCCTGCGGGCCGTCTTCTCCGTCGGCTTCACCGATCCGGCGGTTGTGGACCGGCACTGACGCCCCGGACGGGTCCTCCGCGCGCCCACCGCGCGGCGGACCCGTCCGTCTCATCCCTTGAGCCACGGCATGGACGGGTGCGGCGACCCCGTAATGTTGAGGGCGTGACCGTGAACGCAACCAGCCCCAGCGCTGGCAACACCTGGCGAAACCTGCCCGCGGCGCAGCAGCCCGAGTACCCCGACCCCGAGGCTCTGCGCAAGGTGATCGCGGACCTTGAGTCGTATCCGCCGCTCGTCTTCGCGGGCGAGTGCGACCAGCTGCGCGCCCGGATGGCGGCCGTCGCCAAGGGAGAGGCGTTCCTCCTCCAGGGTGGCGACTGCGCCGAGGCGTTCGACGCGGTGTCCGCCGATCACATCCGCAACAAGCTCAAGACGCTGCTCCAGATGGGTGCCGTCCTCACCTACGCGGCCTCCGTGCCCGTGGTGAAGGTGGGCCGGATCGCCGGCCAGTACTCCAAGCCGCGCTCCAAGCCGACCGAGACCCGCGACGGGGTGACGCTCCCGACCTACCGGGGCGACTCCGTCAACGGCTTCGACTTCACCGAGGAGGCCCGGGTCCCGGACCCGGAGCGCCTCAAGCGCATGTACCACGCGTCGGCCTCGACGCTGAACCTGGTGCGCGCCTTCACCACCGGCGGCTACGCCGACCTGCGCCAGGTGCACGCCTGGAACCAGGACTTCGTGAAGTCGTCGCCGTCCGGTCAGCGCTACGAGCAGCTCGCGCGCGAGATCGACAACGCGCTGAACTTCATGCACGCCTGCGGGACGGACCCGGAGGAGTTCAAGACCGTCGAGTTCTACTCCTCGCACGAGGCGCTGCTGCTCGACTACGAGACGGCGCTGACCCGCGTCGACTCGCGCACGGGCAAGCTGTACGACGTCTCGGCGCACATGGTGTGGATCGGTGAGCGCACCCGGCAGCTGGACCACGCGCACATCGAGTTCGCCTCGAAGATCCGCAACCCGATCGGCATCAAGCTCGGCCCGAGCACGACGGCCGAGGAGGCGCTGCAGTACATCGAGCGTCTCGACCCCGAGCGGGAGCCGGGCCGGCTGACCTTCATCGTCCGTATGGGCGCCGACAAGATCCGCGACAAGCTTCCCGAGCTGGTCGAGAAGGTCACGGCGTCCGGCGCGACGGTGGCCTGGGTGACCGACCCGATGCACGGCAACACCTTCGAGGCGGCCTCCGGGCACAAGACCCGCCGCTTCGACGACGTGCTCGACGAGGTCAAGGGCTTCTTCGAGGTACACAAGGCGCTGGGCACCCACCCGGGCGGCATCCACGTGGAGCTGACCGGCGACGACGTCACGGAGTGCGTGGGCGGCGGCGACGAGATCTTCGTCGACGACCTGCACCAGCGCTACGAGACCGCCTGCGACCCGCGGCTCAACCGCAGCCAGTCGCTGGACCTGGCCTTCCTGGTCGCGGAGATGTACCGGGACCAGTGAGCGGCCTGTACAGGGGCCAGTGACGGGGCCGCCTGTTACCGGTTGTTTTCGGCCAAGAGATGGGGCGCGGATCACATACGATCCGCGCCCCATGGCTCTTTTGCGGCCCCTGTGTGGCGGGTAAGGTTAGGTTAGCCTCACCGATCAAGGGTCGGGATGGCACGACCCCGCCCGGGAGGTGAACCGCGTGTACGTCTGCAGCTGCTTCGGTGTGACCGAAGCGCAGGTCAAGCAGCACGCGGAGAACGGTGCCTGCACCCCCCGCCAGATCGCCTCCGCCTGCAAGGCCGGCACGGACTGCGGATCGTGCGTCCGCCGCATCCAGGCGTTGCTCGGCCGGGGCTCCTGCCCCCGCCGGGAGCTGGCCGACCAGGGCAGGCCGGTGCTCTCGGACATCGGCGCGGCGGAGGCCGGCCCGGCTGTCCGAAAAGCGGCCTAGCGCGGCTCAGCTCTCCGGCTGCTCGATCAGCTGCGTGATGTACAGCGCCTCGCCGAGCTTGTCGATCAGGTCCAGCTGGGTGTCCAGGTAGTCGATGTGGTGCTCCTCGTCGGCGAGGATGTCCTCGAAAATGTTCGCGGACGTGATGTCACCCTTTTCGCGCATCACCTTGATGCCGCGCCGCAGCCGGTCGATCGCCTCCACCTCGATCTCCCGGTCCGCCCGGAACATCTCCGTGACCGTCTGCCCGACCCTGACGTGGAACAGCCGCTGGTAGTTCGGCAGCCCGTCCAGGAACAGGATCCGGTCGGTGAGCACCTCGGCGTGCTTCATCTCGTCGAACGACTCGTGCCGCGTGTACTTGGCGAGCTTCGTCCAGCCGAAGTTCTCCTGCATCTTCGCGTGCAGGAAGTACTGGTTGATCGCGGTCAGCTCACCGGTCAGCTGCTCGTTGAGGAACTCGATGACCTCGGGGTCGCCCTGCATCGCGGCGGGCTCCTTCCACCTGGGGGATCGGGAGGTTGCGGCGGCATGATTGCACTGGCCCGGAAGATCGTCCAGTAAGTGCGTACTTAGTAAGTAAGTGCATGCTTAGGGATTTGGCGGTGAGTTGTCCGGTTCGGGGGGTGCTTGGTCAGGTGCACTGCTCCCGGTCTGTCAGGATGGAGGCATGGGGCATCCGGTGGAGCGAGAATCTGGAGAAGCGGCACGGTCCGAGCTTCCGCCGGGGCAGCGAGTGCAGCGGGGCTGGCCGGTCACGCACTACGGGCCGGTGCCCAAGTTCCGGCCCGAACGCTGGGAGTTCCGGGTGTTCGGCGCCACCGCCGACGGCGCGAAGCACTGCTGGACCCATGAGGAGTTCACGGCCCTGCCGTACACCACGGTCGTCGCCGATCTGCACTGCGTGACGAAGTTCAGCATGCTGGGCGCCGAGTGGGGCGGCGTCCCCGCCCGCACGGTCCTGGACATCGCGCCGCCCGCGCCCGAGGTCACCCATGTGATGGTGTGGGCGGAGTACGGCTTCAGCTCGAATCTGCGCCTGGCCGACTTCACCGCCGAGGGCACCCTCTTCGCCACCCACAAGGACGGCGAGCTGCTGACCGCCGAGCACGGCTTCCCGCTCCGGCTGGTGGTGCCCCATCTGTACGCCTGGAAAGGACCCAAGTGGGTCCGGGGCGTGGAGTACATGACCGCCGACCGCCGCGGCTTCTGGGAGGAGCGCGGCTACCACAACATCGGCGATCCCTGGAAGGAGCAGCGCTACTCCTACCAGGAAGAGCCCGGGGACGGCCCCGAGCTCTGAGTCCTGTCACGACGGCAGGTCAGTGGTGGTACTGGTGCACCACCGCGTGGCCCTTGCCGCGGCCGATCATCCACTTGTTCACCGGGGTGGTCACCACGAAGGCCAGGGCGAGCGAGATCGCCAGCGCCCCCCAGAACAGCACGTCGTCCAGGTGCGCGTCCATCGCGTCGGGCCACAGGGCGATCACACCGTTGTCGATCAGCTCCATCACGGCGATCGAGAGGGTGTCCGCGGCCAGTGCCACCCGGACGGCTGCGCGGAAGTCGACGCCGGCCTTCAGTACGCCGCGCAGGGTGAGCGAGTAGCCGAACAGGAACGCCAGCGCGATCGCCAGCACCATCGTCGCCACGTTGCCCCAGCCGAGCGCGGTGCCGATCACCATGCCGAGCACCTCGCCGATGGCGCAGCCGGTGAGGCAGTGCAGGGTGGCCTGCGCGGCCATGGCCCAGCCGGCGGCCGGCGCGTGGTGGTGCCCGGCGTGGCCGTGGCCGCCGTGCCCGTGACCCTCGTGCCCGTGCCGCGCGTGGTCAGCGTGCTCTGCGTGGTCCCCGTGCCCGTGGTGCGCGTGGCCGGTGTGCGCCTCGTGCTGCATGACTGTCCCCCAACGTCGGATAGCGGCTCGTGCGATGACAGGAACCGTATACCCCCCGGGGGTATTCCTCAACCGGTCAGGAATCCCGGAGCTTCTTCAGCCGCTCCACGTCCGCGGCGTGCCCCTCCTTGCCGCCGGGCGTCTCGATGACCAGCGGTACGCCCTCGGTCGCCGGGTGCGTCATCAGCGCCCGGAACGCCTCCTCGCCGATGTGCCCGGCGCCGATGTTCGCGTGCCGGTCCTTGTGCGCGCCCACCACGTCCTTGGAGTCGTTGGCGTGGATCAGCTTCAGCCGCCCCTCGCCGACGGTCTGCACCAGCAGGTCCAGCGTCTGGTGCGCGCCGTGCGGCCCGGTCAGATCGTGCCCGGCGGCGAAGACATGGCAGGTGTCCAGGCACACGCCCAGCTTCGGGTGGTGGTCCAGCGCGTCGAAGTACGGCCCGAAGTCCCAGGTCCGTGAGCACAGCGAGGCGCCCTGCCCGGCCGTGGACTCCAGCAGCAGGAACGGGTCGTCCTCGTGGGTCAGCTCCTCCAGCAGCGGCAGCAGATGCGTGCGCACCTGCTTCAGCGCCACCTCCCGGTCCCGCCCGCCGGTCGCGCTGCCGGTGTGCACGACCACGCCGAGCGCCCCGATCTCGCGCCCGCGCCGCAGCGAGTGCCGCAGCGACTCCACCGACTTCTCGACGGTCGCCTCCGTGTGCGAGCCGAAGTTGATCAGGTACGGCGCGTGGACGTACGCCGGGATCGACTCCGCCGCGCAGGCCGCGCGGAACTCCTCGTCCTGCCGCGGATTGCCGGCCGGAGTGGCCCAGCCACGTGGATTGGCGACGAACACCTGGACGGTCTCCGCGCCCAGGTCACGGGCGTACGACAGGCCGACGGAGGCCAGGCCGCCGGCCACCGGGACGTGCGAGCCGACGGGATTGCGCAAGGGGGATCGGGATGTCACCCGTTCAGCCTGCCATGCGGCCCCGCCTGCCCGGTCACGCCCTGGAGGTGGCCTCCGTCACCGGATGGTGATGGTGATCGTCGAGCCCTTGGGCGCCTGCTCGCCGCCCTTCACGGACTGCTTCTTCACCGTGTCGCCGAACAGCCCGAGCAGCCCGCGGTCCTCCTTGACCTTGAAGCCGGCGTCCTCAAGGGCCTGCTTGGCGTCGTCGACGCTGTCACCGACCACGTCCGGGACCTCGACCATCTGCGGCCCCTTGGACAGGGTCAGCGTCACCGTGTCGCCCTCGGCGGCCTCGGCGCCCGGGTCCGGGGTCTGGGCGGCGACCTGCCCGGCGTCGTACTCGGAGTTCACCCGCTGCGGGGCGACCTTCACCGTCAGGCCGGCCTCCTGCAGCTCGGCCCGGGCGTCGGCCAGGTCCGAGCCGGTGACGTCCGGGATCTCCACCGGGCTGCCCTTGCTCACGGTGAGGGCGACCGCCGAGCCCGCACGCCGCTGCGTGCCGGAGGCCGGGTCGGTGCCGATCACCGTGCCGCGCGGCACCTCGTCGCTGAACTCCCGGTTGATCATGCCGGGCTCCAGACCGCTGTCCTTCAGCACCGAGCGGGCCTTGTCCAGCCGGTAGCCCGCCAGATCGGGCACCTTCACGGTCTCCGGTCCCTTGGAGACGGTCAGCCGCACCGCGTCGTGGTCGCGGATGCGGGCGCCCGGCTCCGGGTCGGTGCTGATGACCGTGCCCCGCTTGACCGTGTCGCTGTAGGTGTAGGTGACCTTGCCGGCCTCCAGACCGGCCTCCTCCAGCCGCTGCCTGGCCTGCGCCTCGGTCTGCGCCAGGAGCGCCGGCACCTTGGTGAACTGCCCGGAGTTGATGTACCAGACGCCCGTGCCGACACCGAGGACCAGCAGCACGGCGGCGACCAGCGTGACGATCCGCCGCCGCGAGCGCGCCGGCCGCCCCGCCGGAGCCGGCGGCGGGGCCTCGAAGCGGCTGGTGCGGTTCAGCGCCCCCGCCCCGCCCCCGTCGTCCTCGTTGACCGGCAGCGGACGAGGCACCGTCAGCGAGCGCGGGATCACGCTCGTACGGTCGTCGGCGTTGTCGTGCTGCGCCGTCAGCGCCTGCGGCGGCAGGGCGTCCAGCTGCTCCTCGCTCAGCGCGGCCCGCGTCTCGCGCACCAACGCCAGCAGCGCCACCGCGTCGCGCGGGCGCACATCGACCGAGCGGGCGGTGCCGGCCGCGACCAGCTCGTCCAGCGCGTGCGCCAGCCCCGGCACCAGCTCCGACGGCGGCGGGACGTCCTCGTGCAGATGCTTGTAGAGCACCACCGCCGCGGAGTCCCCGTCGTGCGGCTTGCCGCCGGTCAGCATCTCGTAGAGCACGACACCGCACGCGTACACGTCCACACGCGGATCGGCGGCGCCCTGCTCGATCTGCTCGGGCGCCAGATAGGAGACGGTGCCGAGCACCGCGCCGGTGGTGCTGGTCACGGTGTCCACCGAGCGCACCAGTCCGAAGTCGGCGACCTTGACCCGGCCGTCGTCCCCTATCAGGACGTTCTCCGGCTTCATGTCCCGGTGCACGAACCCGGCCCGGTGCGCGGCGCCGAGCGCCGCCAGCACCGGCTCCAGGATGTCCAGCGCCGCCCGCGGCTGCAGCGCCCCGCGCTCGCGCAGCACGTCGCGCAGGGTGCAGCCGGCGACGTACTCCATCGCCAGATAGACGTAGGCCCCGTCGGTGCCCTGGTCGAAGACCTGCACCACGTTGGGGTGAGCCAGCCGGGCGACCGACTTCGCCTCCCGGATGAACCGCTCGACGAACGAGGCGTCGGCCGCCAGCGTCGGGTGCATCACCTTCAGCGCGAGCACACGGTCCAGACGGGTGTCCAGGGCCCGGTAGACCGTGGCCATCCCGCCGACCGCGATCCGCGCGTCGACGCGGTAGCGGCCGTCGAGCACCTGCCCGACGAGGGGGTCCGAGAGGGTCGTATCCACGCAGGCGAGTGTACGAGCCGTGACGGACACGCCCGACGTTTCACCCGACCAGGGGGGTGACTGCGACCGACCTGTGACGTGTCGCGCGCACGAGCTTCACCCGCCGGGGCGGGGCGCTCGGAAGGCCGGCCGCTCGGGGCGGGGCGCTCGGAAGGCCGGCCGCCGCATGCCCGGGCGCTCAGAAGGCCGGCCGCTCCGGGTCCAGCCGGGCGACGCCCTCCGTGGGGGAGGACGCCTCGGCGAAGTGCCGCTTGGGGATGCGCCCCGCCCGGTACGCCAGCCGCCCCGCCTCCGCCGCGTGCCGCATGGCCTCCGCCATCAGCACCGGCGACTGCGCGCGCGTCACGGCCGAGGCGAGCATCACACCCGCGCACCCCAGCTCCATGGCCAGCGCCACGTCGGAGGCGGTGCCGGCGCCCGCGTCCAGGATCACCGGCACCGACGCGTGCTCGACGATCAGCTGGAAGTTGTGCGGGTTGCGGATGCCGAGCCCCGACCCGATGGGCGAGCCCAGCGGCATGATCGCCGCGCAGCCCACGTCCTGGAGCTTGCGCGCCAGCACCGGGTCGTCGTTGGTGTACGGCAGCACCGTGAACCCGTCGTCGACGAGCGTCTCCGCCGCGTCCAGCAGCTCGATCGGGTCCGGCAGCAGGGTGCGCTCGTCGGCGATCACCTCCAGCTTGACCAGGTCCGTGCCGAGCGCCTCCCGTGCCAGCCGGGCCGTCAGCACCGCCTCCCCGGCGGTGAAGCAGCCGGCCGTGTTCGGCAGCACCCGGATGCCGAGCCGGTCCAGCACCGACAGCACCGAGCCGTGCACCGACGGGTCCACCCGCCGCATCGCCACGGTGGTCAGCTCCGTGCCGGAGGCGACCAGCGCCCGCTCCAGCACCTCCAGGCTGGGGGCGCCGCCGGTACCCATGATCAGGCGGGACGAGAACGTCGTACCGCCGAGGACGAAGGGGTCGTCAGCCATGGTTCAGCCTCCCTGGACAGCGGTCAGGACCTCGACGCGGTCACCCTCGGCGAGGGCCGTGGTGGGCCACTGGGTGCGCGGGACGACGGTCTCGTTGAGGGCGGCGGCCACCCCGGACGGGGCCGCGGTGAGGGACTTCACGACGGCGTCGAGAGCCGTGCCGGGCTCGATCCGGCGGGGCTCGCCGTTGACGGAGATGTTCATGCGGGCTGCTCCGTGAGGGTGCGTGCGGGCTGCTGCTGCGCGCCGGCGGCGGAAAAGCGCTTCGGGGTGAACGGGCGGGCTTCCTCGGGCAATTCCCCGGTGACGAGGGCGTGCGCCAGCACGTCGCCGGTGACCGGGGTGAGCAGGACGCCGTTGCGGTAGTGCCCGGTGGCCAGCAGCAGCCCGTCCAGCACGGTCGGGCCGAGCAGCGGAGCGTTGTCGGGGGAGCCGGGGCGCAGTCCGGCCCGGGTCTCGGTCAGTGGCAGCTCGGTGATCCCGGGCACCAGCTCGTGGGCGTCGCGCAGCAACTCGTAGACGCCGCCCGCGGTCACGGTGGTGTCCCAGCCCATCTCCTCGCTGGTCGCCCCGACGACGAGCTCACCGCTCTCGCGCGGCACCAGATAGAGCGCGCCGCCGCGCACCACCGCGCGCACGGTCCGGCTCAGGAACGGCGGCCGGTGATCGGGCATCGTCAGCCGCAGGACCTGGCCCTTGACCGGCCGCACCGGCGGCAGGACGTCCTCGGGGACGCCCGCGAGCCGCCCGCTCAGGCTGCCGGCGGCGAGCACCACCTGGCCCGCGCCCAGCTCCTCGCCCTCGCCGGTGACGACGCCCGTCGCCCGCTCCCGTGCCACCGTGAGCCGTTCGGCCCGCTTCCGGTGGAACACCACCCCGGCCCTCTCGCACGCGGTGACCAGCGCCGCCGCGAGCCGTCGCGGGTCCACCTGGTGGTCGCCGTCGACCCGCAGTCCGCCGCGCACGCCGGGCGCGAGCATCGGCTCCAGACGCCGGCAGTCCCGGCCGGACAGCCACTCCGACTCCAGGCCCGACTGCCGCTGCAGGGCGTGCAGTTCGCGCAGATGGGCGCGGTCGTCGGCGTCGAGCGCGACGGCGAGCGTGCCGCAGCGGCGGTAGCCGAGGTCCTGGCCGCTCGCGTCGGTGAGCTCGGCGGCGAAGTCCGGATAGCGGCGTGCCGAGGCCAGGTTGAGGCCGAGCAGGGTCTGCTCGCCGTGGTGCAGTTCGGTGACGGCGGCCAGCATCCCGGCCGCCACCTGCGCGGCTCCGCCGCCGGGCGCCGGGTCCACGACCGCGGTGGCGAATCCGCGTTGCGCGGCCCGCCAGGCCGTGACCAGCCCGATGATCCCGCCCCCGATGACGAGGACGTCTGACGTACGCGTAGGCGACATGGGCGTCCAGCCCCTCCCTTCGCCGGCATGACCCGGATCAGGTTCGTACGGTCGGAGGCCGTCCAGCCTCCCTCTCAGCCCGGTGCGTCCGGGCTCCCGCGAGTGCTTTACGGTGGCCACCCTAGCCCGTGTCGCTGTGTGTCTGTAAGGGAGCCTTCTGTCATGGCCCGGTCCCTCGACGGTCTCGTCCTCGCCCCGGTCGCCGACCAGGCGCCCGGTCAGGTGGGCACCCGCACCCGGTTCACGTACCACGAGCGGGGCGGTGAGATCTGGGCCGAGTACGCCGGCGGCGACGTCGTACGCGGGTATCTGGTGGGCACCCGGGAGGGGGACCGGCTGGACTTCCGCTACGTCCAGCTGAAGCAGGACGGGACGACCTCCAGCGGCCACTGCGTGTCCACGGTCGTGGAGCTGCCGGACGGGCGGGTGCGGCTGGAGGAGACCTGGGAGTGGGAGTCCCAGGACGGCAGCGGCACCAGCGTGGTGGAGGAGCTGCACGCGCGTGTGGAGCAGGTCACGGCGCAGGACCGCTGACTGACGGTTTGTCAGTTGTCTATGGTGATCAGGTGAGCGAGCAGACGCAGCGACGGGGCACGTCACAGGCGCGGCGCGTGGTCGTCGTGGGCGCCGGCATGGCCGGGGTGCAGACCGCGGTGGCCCTGCGCGAACAGGGTTTCACCGGCACGGTCACCCTGATCGGCGCCGAACCCCACCAGCCCTACGACCGGCCACCGCTGTCCAAGGCTGTCCTGCTCGGCACCGCCGAGGGCTCCGCCTTCGACGTCGACTTCGAGGCCCTCGGCATCGAGCTGCGGCTCGGCTGCGAGGTGCTGGGCCTGCGCCCCGCCGAGCGGGAACTGGACACCGAGGCCGGCGCCGTGCCCTACGACGTCCTCGTGCTCGCCACCGGCGCCGAGCCGATCCGGCTGCCCGGCGGCGAGGGCGTGCCCGGGGTGCACCTGCTGCGCACCCTGGACGACGCCGAGCGGCTGCGCCCGGTGCTCGCCCGGCAGCACGACATCGTCGTCGTCGGCGCCGGCTGGATCGGCGCCGAGTTCGCCACGGCCGCGCGTGAGGCGGGCTGCGCGGTCACCGTCGTCGAGGCCGCCGACCGCCCGCTGGCCGGGGCGCTGCCCGCCGAGGTGGCCGCGCCGATGACCGCCTGGTACGCCGATGCCGGCATCGAGCTGCGCACGCACACGCGTGTGGAGCGCGTCGAGCCCGGCGCGGTGGTCCTGGACGACGGCACCCGGCTGCCGGCGGGCGCGGTCGTCGTCGGCATCGGCGCCCGGCCCGCCACCGGCTGGCTGGCCGGCTCCGGTATCGAGCTCGGCCCGCAGGGCGAGGTCGTCGCCGACGCCCACCTGCGCAGCTCGGTGCCCGACGTGTACGCGGTCGGCGACTGCGCCTCCTTCCCCTCCGCCCGCTACGGCGAACGCCTGCTCGTCCACCACTGGGACAACGCGCTGCAGGGCCCGCGCACGGTCGCCGCGAACATCGTCGGGGAGTCGCCCGCCGCGTACGACCCGGTGCCGTACTTCTGGTCCGAGCAGTTCGGGCGCTTCGTCCAGTACGCCGGTCATCACACGTCGGCCGACCGCACCGTGTGGCGCGGCGACACCTCCGGCCCGGCCTGGACGGTGTGCTGGCTGCGCGAGGGCCGGCTGGCCGCCCTGCTGGCGGTGGGCCGTCCGCGCGACCTGGCCCAGGGGCGGCGGCTGATCGAGGCGGGCGCGGCGATGGATCCGCTGCTGCTGGCGGACCCGGCGAGGCCCTTGAAGGCGGCCACGGCCTGAGTCGCCCGGGGGGTGTGTCGTCCCAGGTGACGGGCCCGGGTGGACGGCCCTGACTTCCGACTGTCAGTGGCAGATGGCAGGCTTGACCTCGTGACCGAGATTGACGCAAAGATCGATGCTCTCGTCCCCGCCTGGCTCACCCTTCCCGACATCGCCGAGATGCTCGGCGTCGAGGTGACGCGTGTCCGGCAGCTGGTCAAGGAGGGCCAGCTCATCGCCGTACGACGTGGTGAGAACCGCGCGCTGCACGTCCCCGCCGCCTTCATCGACGGGGACAAGGTCGTCAAGGGCCTGTCCGGCACCCTGACGCTCCTGCGGGACGACGGGTTCACGGTCGAAGAGATGATCGAGTGGCTCTTCACGCCCGACCCGAGCCTGCCCGGCACCCCCGCGCAGGCGCTGAGCGAGAATCGCGGCACGGAGGTGAAGCGCCGCGCCCAGGCGCTGGCCGTCTGACCCGCCCGCACAGAACACCACCGCGCCCCGGCCCATGACCCCTCGCGGGCCACGGCCGGGGCGACCGGCCCCCTGCGGCCGGCTCCGGGGACGAGGTGCGCCGGGCCGGTCGCCTGGGCCGCCGGGCCCGGCGCCGCTCGCCGCCCCCCGGGGGGTGAAGCGCCGCGCTCAGGCGCTGGCCGTCTGACCCACCGGCGCAGAACACCACCGGGCCCCGGCCCGTGCCCGCTCGCGGGCCGCGGCTGGGGCGGCCCCTGCGGCCGGCTTCGGGGGCCGGGTGCCCCAGGGCCCGCTGGGTCGGGCGCCTGGGCCGCCGGGCCCGGCGCCGCCCGCTGCGTACCCCGTCGCGCCGAAGGCGCGGTGCGCCGTCGGGCGCTCCCGATGGCCGCGTCGGACCGGCCGGGCCGTATGCGGGTCGGTCCCGGATACCCCGGTCCGGTCGTTCCCCGATGCCCCGGTTCTGTCGTTCCCCGATGGGTCGGGCTCATGGGGGGCGGGATACGTTGCTGGGGTGCCTCCGTGGGCCCGGTCCGCGGAGCGCGCCGTCGTGGCCGTCGAGCCGCGGCCCGTACCAACCGGACACCGCGCCCACCCCCGGGGGGATCCACCATGAGCACCACCGCCCGCGCCCGCCTCGCCGACGCCCGGCTCTACCTGTGCACGGACGCCCGTCGGCGCCAGGGCGACCTGTCCGAGTTCCTCGACGCCGTCCTGGCCGCCGGGGTCGACATCGTGCAGCTGCGCGACAAGGGCATGGAGGCCGCCGAGGAGCTGGAGCACCTCAAGGTCTTCGCCGAGGCCTGCGCGCGCCACGGCAAGCTGCTCGCGGTCAACGACCGCGCGGACGTCGCCCACGCGGCCGGGGCCGCTGTCCTCCACCTCGGCCAGGGCGATCTCCCGGTCCCCGCGGCCCGCGCGATCCTCGGCGAGGAGGTGCTGATCGGCCGGTCCACCCACTCCGAGGCGGAGGCCGAGGCCGCCGCCGTCCAGGAGGGCGTGGACTACTTCTGCACCGGCCCGTGCTGGCCGACCCCCACCAAGCCCGGCCGGCACGCCCCCGGCCTCGACCTGGTCCGGCACACCGCAGCGCTGGGCACCGAGCGCCCCTGGTTCGCCATCGGCGGCATCGACCTGGGCAACCTCGACGAGGTGCTGGAGGCCGGCGCCCGCCGGGTGGTCGTCGTCCGGGCGATCACCGAGGCCGAGGACCCGGCCGCAGCCGCCGCCGAGTTCGCCAAGCGACTGCGGCAGCCGTGAGGGCCGTACGGCTCCGGCAGGTCTGAGCACCGGCGGTCCACCCGCCGCCGTCTCATGATTGTCCAAGGCGTGGACAACAACCCGGCAATTCGGGCAAATTTCCCTGGTTTGGTTGGGGGACCGTCCGCCCCTGGCTAACCTGCCCGTATGGCCCTCGGAACCGCATCCACCAGGACTGATCGCGCACGCACCGTGCGTGACATCCTCGCCACCGGCAAAAAGACGTACTCGTTCGAGTTCACTTCGCCGAAGACCCCCAAGGGCGAGCGGAACCTGTGGAACGCGCTGCGCAGGGTCGAGGCCGTGGCCCCCGACTTCGTCTCCGTCACCTACGGCGCCGGTGGCTCCACCCGCACCACCACGGTGAAGGAGACCCAGCAGATCGTCGTGGACACGACGCTCACGCCGGTCGCCCACCTCACCGCGGTCAACCACTCCATCGCCGAGCTGCGCAACATCATCGGCCAGTACGCCGACGCCGGCATCCGCAACATGCTCGCCGTGCGCGGCGACCCGCCCGGCGACCCCATGGGCGACTGGGTGCCGCACCCGCGAGGTCTGACGTACGCCGCGGAGCTCGTCCGGCTCATCAAGGAGTCGGGCGACTTCTGTGTCGGCGTCGCCGCCTTCCCGGAGATGCACCCGCGCTCCGCCGACTGGGACACCGACGTGCGGCACTTCGTCGACAAGTGCCGGGCGGGCGCGGACTACGCCATCACACAGATGTTCTTCCACCCGGAGTCCTATCTGCGTCTGCGTGACAGCGTGGCGGCGGCCGGCTGCGAGACCCCGGTGATTCCGGAGGTCCTGCCGGTGACCAGCGTGAAGATGCTGGAGCGGCTGCCCCAGCTGAGCACCGCCGCCGTCCCGGACGAGCTGAAAGAACGGATCCTCACAGCCAAAGACGATCCGGCCGCTGTACGCTCCATTGGCATCGAATTCGCCACGGAGTTCTGCGCGCGGCTGCTGGCCGAGGGAGTGCCGGGTCTGCACTTCATCACGCTCAACAACTCCACGGCGACGCTGGAAATCTACGAGAACCTGGGCCTGCACCACCCTCCGCAGGCCTAGACCGGTCGCACCGCTGTACGACACACTGCGTAGCGGCCACTGGGAGAGGGGCGTACATGGGCTGGACGGTCCTCTACATCGCGTTCGGCGTCGTCGCGCTGTGGCTGCTCGGTGAGGTGCTGCTGCAGTACAAGGCGCGGCTCCGCTGGCGGCTGCTCGCGTTCGCCGGTTTCCTCGGCGTCGTGCTCGGGGTGCTGATCCCGTCCGTCGTCGTGATCGGACTGGGTGCGATCGCGTTCGCGGTCGGGCAGACCTACGTCACGCTGTCGTTCCGGCGCGGCTTCGCCTCGGGCTGGGCGGTCAGCCGCCCCGGTGCCGACGGCGGCAAGACCCGCCGGGGCCGCGGCGAGCGCCGCGACCCCACGCTGGAGGTCTCCGACCTGGAGCCGGCCGACTCCGGCCCGGCGGCGGACGACGGCTCCTACGCCTCGCAGAGCGCCTACGGCCACGACGACGACCACGACGACGTCTTCACCCCGGCCAGGCCGCCCGCCGCCGCTGCCGCCGAGACGACCATGATCTACGAGCCGCAGCCGCTGCCCGAGGACACCCGTTCCTACGGCGTCTACGGCGACACCTCCGCGTACGCCTCCACCGCCCAGCCCGCCGCCGGCGACCAGTCGTCCGCCTACGGCTACGACTACTCCGGCTACGGGCAGTACGGCTACGACACCACGGGCCAGCAGCAGTACGCCGCCTACTCCGACCCGTACATCGGCACCCAGACCTACGGCGGCGCCTCCTACGACACCACCTACGGCGGCCAGTACGACCAGCAGGGCTACGGGCAGGACCCGTACGCCGGCGGCTACGGCCAGACCCCGGCCGGCGGGGTGTGGGTGCCGCAGCAGCGCACCGACGACACCTACGGCGGCGAGCTGCCGCAGGAGCAGCCGTACCCCTACGACCAGGGCACCGGCACCGGCCAGCAGCAGGCCGGGCACGGCTACGACGAGCAGTACCGCTTCTGACGCCACCCCGCCGGTCTCACTGGGAGCCGCGGAACTCCGGCCCCTCGACGATCAGCCCGGCGACCAGGGCGCCCGACATCCCGGCGTGCGGCAGTCCCCCGCCGGGGTGGGACCAGCCGCCGGCCCGGTAGAGGCCGGGGAGACGGGTGGTGTTGGCCGGGTGCAGGAAGCGTCCGCCGCCGGCGGCGAGCGCTGGGGCGGGTACGGCGCCGAAGGGGGCGCCCGTCTCGTCCTCCGTGTGCTCGGGAGTGCGCACCTCGTGCCAGAGAACCCGCTCGCCCAGCCCCGGTATCGCGGCGCCGGCGGCCCGCAGCAGATGGTCCGTGTAGCGCTGGACCGTGCTCTCGTCCTTCCAGTCGGCCTCGGTCGACACCACGGCGGAGAGCACTACGGACTCGTGGTCGCCGTCGGGGGCGAGCGAGGGATCGTCCGGGCGGAGCACGGTCACCGTGGGACGCGGGGGCAGGTCGCCGCCCGGGGCGACCAGGAAGTCCAGCTCCGACTCGGGAGCCGGCGAATGGACCACCGTGCGGTGCGCGGCACCGGCCTCCCGGGCGCCGCGCAGCGCCAGCAGCACCGTGAAGCGGCCGGGGCGGGCGGTCACCGTGTCCGCCCGGACGTCGCCGTCCGCGTCGAGCGGATGCTCGGTCAGCCCGCGCAGTCGCACCGGATCGACTCCGGCCACCACATGATCCGCCTCCGCCAACGCACCGCTCGCCAGCTCCACCCCCGCCGCCCGGCCGTCCTTGTCCGCGATGCGCGTGACCTCGGCGCCGAAGACGAACTCGACCTTGCGCGCGACGCAGCGCTCGTACACCGCGCGGGCCAGCTCCCTCAGTCCGCCGCGCACGTACCAGAGGCCGAAGGCGTGCTCCATGTAGGGCAGGACGGCGGCGCTGGCCGGGGCGGTCCGGGGATCGACGCCGTATCCGAGCACGCAGCTCTCCAGCAGGGCCGCCAGCCGCTCGTCGCCCAGCTCCCACATGCCGATCCGCTCCGGCGTCGACGCCTTCCGCGTCCGCAGCAGCCTCTTGCGCTCCAGCGCCGGATAGGGCTCCTTGTCCGCCAGCACCTGCCAGTTCGGCCACAGCGGCTCCTCCAGCAGCGGCCGGCGGGTGCGGTCCCAGGCCTCGCGGGCCCGGACCAGGAAGTCGCCCCAGCGCTCACCGGCGCCGGCGCCCAGCGCCTCGTCCAGGGCGGCGACGACACCCGCGCGAGAGGCGTTCGGCAGGGACACGCGCGTGCCGTCCGGGAAGACGTGGTGCGAGGCCGGGTCGACCTGCTCCAGCTCGACGCACGCCTCCAGCGGCTCCTTGCCCGTCTTGACGAACAGGTCCCGCCACACCGCGGGCAGCGGGAGCAGCCCCGGGCCCGTGTCGAAGCGGAAGCCGTCCCGCTCGAAGCGGCGCACCGCACCGCCGTACGTGTCCGTCCGCTCGTACACCACCACCCGGTGGCCCGCGACGGCCAGCCGGGCGGCGGCCGCCATCGCGCCCATCCCGGCGCCGATCACCGCAATCCGTGCCATGCCTGCGACTTTATCCGCCGCCACCGACAGCGCGGACCCGGTGCCCTGGGCATGAGCGCGCACGTCTGAGTATCCGTACCTACCCGGTGAGATGAGTAGCTGTGCGGATGGGCCACGACCTGCGCGAACGAGAGAGTGGAGGCACGGAGAAGGGGCACGGCCCCGGCACCGGCGACACGGGGCGCCGGAACCGGGGCAGCCCTCGATCCGCTCCTTCCGCCGGCGGACGTCGGCGGGAGCGAGACACGGGGGAGGCACGGGGGAGACCCGGGGGACGACCGCACACGGGGGTTCCACGGGGGGACGTACGGGGGAGCAACAGGAAGCGCCGGTTCCGGCGTGGCCCGCGGGGGACGCGGCCACGCGGGGACCGGCGCTTTCGTGTACGCCGGGGCCACCGGTCAACTTCCCTGCGCCGGGCCGCCGGTCAGCTTCCGTGCCCGCCGGGGCCACCGGTCAGCGGCGGCCGCTCACCCGGCCCTGCAGCAGCCGGGACAGCGCCGCGTGCACATCGTCCAGGGAGCGCTGCGGCTGGAAGGACTTCCAGTCCAGCGCGGCCACCAGCACCATGCCGACCAGGGCCGCGGCGGTCAGCGGCACGTCGATCTCATCGCTGAACTCGCCGGCCTCGACCCCCTCGCGCAGCACGCCCTCGACGACCGCGACCGCCTCCTGCCGTACCACCATCAGCGTCGACTGCCAGGCCCGGTTGGTGCGCCACAGCTCCGCCACGTAGAGCTGGGTGAAGGCCGGGTAGCGGTCGATGAAGACCAGCCCCGCGCGGATCATCGCGTCCAGGGCGTCCACCCGGGAGCCGCCCTCGCGCGCGGTGCTCTCGGCGGCCTCCCGCAGCGAGGCGGTCAGCAGGCCCACGCCGTGCCGCAGCAACTCCTCGAAGAGGACGGACTTGCTGGCGAAGTTGTAGTAGACCGTGCCCTTCGCGACGCCCGCCCGCTCGGCGATCTCGTCCACGGTGGTCGCGGAGAACCCCTGTTCGGCGATGAGCGTGACGGCCGCCTCGTAGAGCTTCTGCCGGGTGGCCTCGCGGCGGGTGCTGCCGCCCGACGTCGTGCTGCTGTCCATGGCGCTGATTCTCACAGGTCCGGCCGCACGGCACGCGCGCGTGGTCACAGGCTCAGCTCCGGATGCAGCCGGTCCAGGGTCCACACCTGCCGGCGCCGCGCCGACAGCGCGGTCAGCGCGAGCGCACCGGCGGTGAACGCCACCAGCACCGCGCACGCCGTCCACACCGGCCCGAGGCCGCCGCCGGTGATCAGCCTGCGCAGGGCGGACACGACGTAGCTCATGGGCAGGAACGGGTGCAGCGCGTTGAAGAAGCCCGGCGACGTCTGCACGGGATAGGTGCCGCCCGCCGAGGTCAGCTGGAGCATCAGCAGGGCGAGGACGAGGATGCGGCCCGCCGCGCCGAAGCGGGCGTTGAGCCATTGCACGATCGCCGCGAAGCACGCCGTCACCAGGAACAGGAAGCCCACCGTGCCGGCCGCCCGGACCATCTCCAGGCCGATCGCCCAGTGCAGGACGGCCATCAGCGCCGCCGTCTGCAGGATGCCGACGGCCACCACCGGCAGCCAGCCCGCCAGCGCGATCCGCCAGGCCGGGGCGCCCGCGGCGAGCGCGCGCCGGTTCATCGGCGGGATCAGCATGTACGCCACCATCGCGCCCACCCACAGCGACAGCGGGATGAAGTACGGGGCGAAGCCGGTGCCGTAGTTCGGCGCGTGGTGCAGGTCGTGGGAGGCCAGCCGGACCGGGTCCGCCATGACGCCGGTGCGCCGGTCGCGGTCCTGCTTGCCGTAGTCGGGGATCTTCCCGGCGCCGTCGTGCAGCCCGCCGGCGAGCTTGCCGGAACCATCGACCAGCTTGTACATGCCGCCGTTCAGCGTCTCGGCGCCGGTCTTGAGCTTGCCGACGCCCTGGTCGAGGGTGCCCGCGCCGGTCGAGGCGGTGCCGAGTCCGCTGTGCAGCTTCTTGGCGCCGGCCGCCACCTTGGCGGCGCCGTCGTTGAGCTTGTTGATCTTCGTTACGGCGTCGTCCAGGTCCTCGGTGAGGTGCGGGGCGCGCTTGGCGAGTGCCTGCGCCTGCTTCTGCAGGGTGCCGAGGTTGGCGCGGATGGTCGTCAGGTCGCCGTTCTGGTCGGCGATCAGGGTGTTGAGGTCGTCCGCGATGCCGGCCACGTCGTCGGCCGACTCCTTGGCCTGCTTGAGCTTCGCGCAGCCCGTGCCGGGCAGCGGCAGGGCGCTCTCGCAGCGCTCCTTGTAGTAGTCGTCCAGCGCCTTCGCGGCCAGGTGGGCGCCCTTGGCGGCGAGCGGGGCCCGCTCGACCAGGTCGTCGAGGTTGCGCTGGATGGCGGCCGCCGAGTCGGCGACGAGCCGGGCGGTGTCCCCGATGGTCTTCTCGTTGGCCACCAGGAACGGGCGCACCTGGCCGGCGGTCCCGTTCACCTTGTCGGCGAGCGCCTGGGTGCCGTCCGCGACCCGCTGCGAGCCGTCCTCCAGGTCGCTCGCGCCCTGGTTCAGCTTGGTGAGCCCCGTGTTCAGCCTGCCGCTGCCGGCCTTGGCGTCCTTCAGCCCGTCGGCGAGGTCCTTGGACCCCTTCTCCGCCTTGCCGAGGCCGCTGCTGAGCCGGTCGGCGCCGTCCGCGGCCTGGACGGTCTTGTCGTGGATGTCGGAGAACGAGATGAAGATCTTGTCCAGGAACGAGCGCGACGCCTTGCTGGAGGCCGCCGCGCGCACCTCGCTGAACACCGTCCGTGAGATCTGGCCGACGATGTAGTTGTTGGCGTCGTTGGTGCGCACCTGCAGGGCGCCGGTCTCGGGGCTGTCGCCCGCGCTGGAGGCGATGCGCCTGCTGAAGTCGGCGGGCATGGTCAGCGACAGGTAGTACGTGCCGTCCTCGACGCCCCGGCGGGCCTGTTCCGGGCCCACCTGGTGCCACTCGAAGGTCTCGCTGTCCAGCAGCCGCTTCGTGATGTCGTCGCCCGCGGTCAGCTTCCTGCCGTCGACACTCGCGCCCTTGTCGGCGTTGACGAGGGCGACGGGGATGCGGTCGAGGCGGCCGTAGGGGTCCCAGAAGGACCACAGGTACAGCGCGCCGTACAGCAGGGGAAGCAGCAGCAGCGCGACCAGGGCGGCGCGTGGCAGCCGGCCCCGGCCGAAGCGCCGCAGCTCAAGAGCGGCCAGTTTCGGCGAGCGCATCGACCGCCGCCTCCTTGTCGTCGTCGTGGGCCTGCTTCTCGTCGTCGTCCCGGGGTTCCGGGTCGTGGGCGCCGGTGGTCACGGTGACGGCGCCCTCGGGGGCCTCGCTGCACACCGCGACGACCGTCGTGCCGGCCTCGGTCAGGGACCTCAGCAGCGCCCACATCTCGGCGCGCTCGGCGTCCGGCAGCTTCAGGTCCGCGTCGTCGACGCCGAGCAGCGCCGGGCGCCCGATCAGCGCGAGCGCGATCTCCAGCCGCAGCGCCTCAAGACGCTCCAGATCGCGTACGGCGGTGCGCGGGCCCTTGGGCAGCGCCTCCAGGTCGAGCCCGGCGGCGGCGAGCGCGGCGTCGACGCGCCGGGCGGCCGTAGCGGCCCGCTCCCCGCGCGGCCGGAGCAGGGCGCGCAGCCCGTCGCCGAACCGCCGCTGCAGCAGCGCCCGTTCGCGCAGATGCTCGCCGACGGTCAGGGCCGGGTCGAGGTCGGTGACCCCGGGCACGTGGGCGAGCGCGGCGACCCGGCGCAGGGCGCCCATCTGCCGGGGCAGCCGGCGTCCGCCGACCGTGGCGGTGCCCTCGGTGGGGCGCATACGTCCGGTGAGCGCGAGCAGGAGACAGGTACGGCCCGAGCCGGACGGCCCGGTGACCGCGATCAGCGAACCCGGCTCCGCCTCGACGTCGACGCCGCGGAAGGCCCAGCCCCGCGGCCCCTTCAGCCCGAGGCCGCGAGCCGCGACGGCGAGCCCGTGCGAGTCGTCCACGTGACCCCCTGGGATGTGGAACGCACTTTTTGAACTGACTGGTCAGTGCAAAAACTAACCCGAACCTTCGCTCGAAGCAAAAGCCCAGGTCAGAACGGATTGTCAGTGGCATACCTCACGATGGGCACATACGGCACCCCCGTAGGGCAGTGCCGTCACGCAGACGACAGGAGGTTCGTCATGGCCAGCTCTCACGCAGCCGCCGCCCACCGGCGCCGCGCCACCGGCCCTGCCCCCTCACTGAACGGCCCGGCGAGCGATGTGCACCCGGTGCTCCGCCGGAACTCCGCCCCGCCCGCCGCTCTCGACCTGCTCGCCCAGGCCCGCGCCGGACTCGACGAGGCCGCCGCCCTCCACACCCCCAACGAGCGCTACGCCACGGCCCACCTCGCCGCGCTGCGCACCGCCGCCGCGGTGCTCGCCGCGCGCGGACGGCCCGAGACCAGTCCCCGCAAGCGGGCCAGGATCCGGAGCGCCTGGGAAGTGCTCCCCGAGATCGCGCCCGAACTGACCGAGTGGAGCGCGCTGTTCGCCTCCGGGGCCCGCCGCCGGGCCCGGGCGGAGGCCGGCATCCAGGGCGCGGCCACATCCCGGGACGCCGACGACCTGATACGGGACGTGGCGATGTTCATCCGCCTCGTCGAACGGATGCTGGTCCTCCAACCGGTCCTGCCGCAGCCCCGCCAGGACCCGGACGAACCGCGCCGCGCCGGGGAACGGGGCGTGGAGATGCCGGACGCGGGCTGACGGGGAGGCGGGGTCGTCCGGGACCGGGGCGCGGGTGGCGCGGGGCTGACCGGGTGCGGGCCGGCCGGACGCGGGGAGCGGGGCCGCGCGACGCGGGTCGAGCGGACGCGGGGCATGGTCGATGACCGAGGGCGCTCCGCAGGCAATAGGGTGGAGCACGCCTGAAGCCTTCCGTCCCGCACCCCGGGCCGGGAGGCAGCCCGTATCGCGCCGCCGGGACGTGGCGGTGCCGTGCCGAGGAGTCAACCACCGTGTCGGACCCGATGCGACCCCGTGCCTCTCTGCGTACCGCCGTGGTCTGGGAGGTCCTCCAGGACGCCCTGGACCGCCGGGTGAAGGCCACGGGCCGCCAGGCGCTGGACGTCCTCGACACCGGGGGCGGCAGCGGCAACTTCGCGGTGCCCGTCGCCCGCCTCGGCCACAAGGTCACCGTCGTCGACCCCAGCCCCAACGCGCTGTTCGCCCTGGAGCGCCGCGCCGCCGAGGCCGGCGTCGCCGACCGGGTGCAGGGCGTCCAGGGTGACGCCCACGGCCTGTTCGACGTGGTGGAGCGCGGCGGCTACGACGTCGTCCTGTGCCACGGCGTGCTGGAGTACGTGGACGACCCGGCCGAGGGCGTGCGCAACGCCGTCGCCGCGCTGCGCTCCGAGGGCGTGCTGAGCCTGCTCGCCGCCGGTCTCGGCGGGGCCGTGCTCGCCCGGGCGCTCGCCGGCCACTTCACCGAGGCCCGGCAGGCCCTCGCCGACCCCGCCGGCCGCTGGGGCGCCGGCGACCCCATGCCGCGGCGCTTCACCGCCGAGCAGCTCACCGGGCTGGTCGAGAGCGCGGGCCTGCACATCGCCGGTGTGCACGGGGTGCGGGTCTTCGCCGACCTCGTCCCCGGCGTGCTGGTCGACACCGAGCCCGGTGCCCTGGAGGCGCTGCTCAAGCTGGAGGAGGCCGCCGCCGAGCTCCCCGCCTTCCACTCCGTGGCGACCCAGCTGCACGTCCTCGGTGAGACCCGGGGCGCGGCGGAGGGCTGAGCCGCCCCGCGGAGTCGCTTCGCCGCGCGGCGCTGATCAGCGTGTTGGCGGGGGATGGAGTCCGCCACAGACCCCCCGTTCGGGGGCTTGTCGCCGTATGATCGAGGGAGACCACCCGGCATGACGGGTCGGCCGCCGGGGAATGGAAGCCTCAGCGAGCCGGGACGCCCATGACGGACTCCGGTTGGCCAATTGGCGCAGAGGGGCGGGTTTCACGGGGGCGATTCCCTGCCTATCCTGAAGGGACCCCCCGGGTCGCCCCGGCGACTGCACGATGAGGAGGACTCCGTGCCGCTCTCGGAGCACGAGCAGCGCATGCTCGAGCAGATGGAGCGAGCGCTGTACGCCGAAGATCCCAAGTTCGCGTCGGCGCTTGAGGGAAGCGGGCTGCGTACGTACACCCGGCGGCGGGTCTACCAGGCGGTCGCGGGCTTCCTCGTGGGTATCGCGCTCCTCATGGCAGGAATGGTCGCCAAGCAGGTCTGGCTCAGTGTCGTGGGCTTCCTCGTGATGCTGGGCTGTGCCGTCCTGGCGGTGACCGGCTGGCGCAAGGCACCCAAGCCCGGGGAGCATCCGGCCGCCGGTCCGCAGGCGCGGCGCCAGCGAGGGCCCAAGCGCTCCATGATGGACCGCATCGAGCAGCGCTGGCAGCGCCGCCGCGACGAACAGGGCCACTGACCGCCCACGATCGCAGAACTCCCCGAGGGGTGACCACCGACACGGTGGTCACCCCTCGGTCGTCTCCGGACACGGGACGTGCGCTGCCCCCAGGGGCGGTCACGGTGCGTGCGCCGCCCCGAGGGGCCGGTCAGGTGCGCGAGGCGCCCCAGGGAACGGTCACGGCCCAGCCCACGGCGCTGCCAGCCGCCGGTCACGGTGCGCGAAGCGCCGCCAGGGGCCGGTCTGGGCGCCCACGGCGCCGCTCGCGGCGTCACCGTGGGCGCTGCGCCGCACGCGGCCGGTCACCGGTGCGCGGCCGCCCAGCGGCGCCGGCCGCCGGCGCGGCGGCCGGGCCGTGTCAGCCCGCTCGCTGGCCGGACGGGCGGCGTATCTGCTGGGCCCAGCGGGTGCGGCGCTGGGACCAGCGGGAGGTGAGGGCGTTCCAGCGGGCCGACAGGTCCCACAGGGCCCGTACGGCCGAGCGGGGTGCGACCGTCGCCCGGAGCCGGGTGCGTCGGCCGGCTCGCGCTCTGAGGGCGGCGCGCATCCGGCGCACGTCCTCGGCCAGGCCGGCCTCCGCCCGTGGCCGGGGGGCGTACAGCACCTGCTCCACGGCGCCCGCCACCCGGTGCACCGACGCGGCCGCCGGCCCCTCCAGTTCGCCGAGCCGCACGATCCGGGCCGCCGCCTTGCGCGGGGTGAGTGCCTCGTCCGGCGGGATGCCGTAGTCCCACGCCGTGTCGATGAGCTCGCGCCACACCGCCAGGACATGCCCGGCCGCCCCGTCGCGTGCGGCGGCTCCGCCCGGCACCGCCGGCGTTTCCTCGTTCCGGGTGTCGCTCTCGCGGCCCGGGCCGTGCTGCGCCGATGCCAGCCGCACCGCCCGCCGCCGCACCCGCCACAGCATCGGCAGCAGCAGCACCGTCACCGCCGCCAGCCCCAGCAGGGCCCAGGTGGCGATCGCCCACCACGGAATGGAGCTGTCGTCCGACCGGCCCGGCGTGAGCGGCAGCGCCGCGGCGCACTCGCCGAGCTTCTTCGCCTGCACCGAGCAGCTCGCGGACGCCGAGGGTGCCGCCGACGGCGCCGCACCGGCCGAGCTGGAGGCCTGCGGAGACGCGGGGACGTTCGGGTTCGACGTGTCCGGCTGGGTGTAGGAGGGCGTCGTGCCCCGGGTCGGCGTCGGCTCGAAGCGGGTCCAGCCCACGCCCTCGAAGTACAGCTCGGGCCAGGCGTGCGCGTCCTTCAGGCTCACCGCCACCGAGCCGTCCGACTGCACCGTCCCCGGAGCGAAGCCGACCGCGACCCGCGCCGGAATGCCCAGCGTACGGGCCATCGCCGCCATCGCGAAGGAGAAGTGGACGCAGAAGCCCTGCTTGTCGCGCAGGAAGACGGCGATCGCGTCGGGCCCGCTGCCCACCTCCACCTGCGTGTCGTACTGGAAGCCACCGGTGAGCGCGAACCAGTCCTGCAGCGCGACCGCCCTGCCGTAGTCGCTCGTCGCGTCCCGGGTGATCTGGCGGGCCGTCCTGGCCACCACGGCCGGCAGGGAGCCCGGCACCTTGGTGTACTGCTGTCTGATCCGGCCGGGTGCCTGCGGGGCCGAGGCCAGCTGCTGCGCCGTCGGCCGTACGTCCAGGCTGCGCACCTCGTACGTCTCACCACGCGTGGTCTGCCCGTGGTCGCCGACCAGCGTCATGCCCACGGGCTCGTAGCGCCACTTGCCCCGGACGGACACACCGCTCGGCGGGTACGGCATCGGCAGCCAGTCCTGCGCGTACCAGTCGGCGGCCGAGACCCGGGTGGTGACCTGCGCGCGCCGGACGTCGGCGCCCAGGCCGGCGGGCGCGGGGAAGGCGTCCGGCACCGCGGTGATGTGCCGTTTGGCGGGCTTCCACGTGGTGCCGTCGAAGTCGTCCAGCGACACGATCCGCAGATACATGTCGGAGATGTCGTCGCTGTCGGTGCGCAGGACCATGGCCGTGCGGTCCTCGTCCTGGTTCAGGTTGTCGCGCAGCGACACCAGCGGGTTGACCGCGGCGATCGTGCCGCCGCCGCCCGTGCCCGAACCCACACCGCCCCGGGCCTCGGCCAGCAGCCCGCCCTGGATCTCCGGCAGCGGAAGCAGCGGCACCACCAGGGCGATGCCCAGCGCGACGGCCCCGATGCGCCGCCCCGTGCGCACCGGGGCCAGCGGGCCGTCCGGCTCGCCCGGTACGCGGGGGGTGCCGCCGAAGACGCGGCCCCACTGCGACAGCCGCTCCCGGCCCTCGGCGAGCAGCAGCATCAGATAGCCGGCCGCCGCGAGCAGGAACCACAGCCAGTCCGTGCCCCCGTCCGACAGCCCGGCCGCGACCGAGTACAGCGCCAGCAGCGGCAGACCCGCCGGGGCCGCGCTGCGGTAGGTCACCGCGAGGGTGTCCACCAGCAGACCGATCGCCAGGACGCCACCGATCAGCATCAGCCGGATGCCGTCCGACTCCAGCGGCGCCGGGATCGCGTACCGGGCGATGTCGTCCGAACCCTGCCGCAGCAGGTCGGCGAAGTGCTGCATGGCCTGCGGACCCGGGACGAACCCGGCCAGGGCCTGTCGCCGGGCGAAGACCAGGGTGAGCAGCAGCAGCGCGACCAGCGCCTGCGCGGCCACGGTCAGCGGCCGGGCCAGCGGCACCCGCCGCGTCGCCGCGCCCACGCCGGACTGGATCGCCAGCAGGATCGCCGCCTGCAGGATCCAGGTGGCCGGGTCGACCAGGGGCAGCAGCGCGCAGGAGGCCATCACCGTGGCCGCCCACGCGCACAGCGCCAGCCGTGCCCGTCCGCTCATCATCGTGCCTCCCCCGTACTGCCCGTGCCGCCGGCGGCCGCGAGACTCGTGCGCTCCCGGTCCGCCTGGTGCCACAGATCGGCCGGCTTAGCGCCCCGCGGGACGCTCAGCGCCGTCCAGCCCGCCTCCCGCAGCAGCCGCAACCGCTCCTGTGTCCTGTTCATCGGACCGGGGACGTCGTTCGGTTCACGCAGCCACTCGTCGCTGTCGAGCACGAACGCGATCGCGCCCCCGCTGCGCTGCCGCATCCGGGCGGCCACCGCGGCCTGCTGCTCGTCCAGGTCGCCGAAGAAGGCCACCAGCAGCCCCTCGTTGCCGCCGCGCAGCACGTCGTAGGCCTGGGACAGGCCGGCGCCGTCGGAGTGGTCGATCACCGCGAGCGTGTCCATCATCAGGCCCGCCGCGTCCGCGGACTCCTGGCTGGCGCCCGCGAACCCGTCGGCGCCCTCGCCGGGCACCGAACTGCCCGTGTCGGTCAGCAGCCGCACCGAGAACCCGCGCTGCAGCATGTGCGTCAGCACCGAGGCACACCCGGACACCGCCCACTCGAACGCCGAGTCCGGACCCGCGCCCCGGAAGGCGACGCCCCGGGTGTCCAGCAGCACCGTGCAGCGCGAGCGCTGCGGCTGCTCCTCCCGGCGCACCATCAGCTCGCCGTAGCGGGCCGTGGACCGCCAGTGCACCCGGCGCAGGTCGTCGCCGTAGCGGTAGCCGCGCGGGATCACGTCGTCCTCGCCGGCCAGGGCCAGCGAACGCTGCCGCCCGTCGCCGTACCCCTTCGCCTCGCCGGCCAGCCTGACCGGCGGCAGCGGCTCCACCCGGGGGATCACCGTCAGGGTGTCGTAGGAGGAGAAGGAGCGGGTCAGCTCGCACATCCCGAACGGGTCCGACAGCCGCAGCTGCAGCGGGCCCAGCGGATAGCGGCCGCGCAGGTCGGAGCGGACCCGGTAGGACACCTCGCGGCGCCCGCCGGCCTCCACCCGGTCCAGCACGAAACGCGGGCGCGGACCGAGGACGTAGGGCACCCGGTCCTGGAGCATCAGCAGGCCCGTGGGCAGCCGCGAGACGTTGTCCACCCGCAGATGGACCCGGGCCTCGCTGCCCGCGGGCACCCGCCCGGGGCTGAGCCGACGGCTGCCGGCGACCCGGTAGCGGGTGCGGTAGAGCACGGCCGCGCACACCAGCGGCAGCGCCGCCAGCAGCAGGCCGACGCGCAGCAGGTCGGCCTGGCCGAGCACGTAGGCGCAGATCGCGGCGGCGATACCGGCCGCCAGAAAGGAACGGCCGCGCGTGGTCAGCCCAGCCAGGGCCGTACGGACGCCGCCGCGCTCACCGCGGCCGGCCTCCGGACGTCCCGTCCCCCCGTCGCTCGCCATCACAGCCTCCGCGGCGGCTGCTGCGGGTAGGCCGGGGCGGCCGTGGCACCCAGGCCGTAGCCGTGCTGCTGCGGCGCCGACGGGACCGGGGTGTGCTGAATGATCTCCAGGACGACCTGCTCGGCCGTACGGCGGTTGAGCTGGGCCTGGGCGGTGGGCAGCAGCCGGTGCGCGAGCACGGCCACGGCGAGGGCCTGCACGTCGTCCGGCAGCGCGTACTCCCGGCCGCTGAGGGCGGCGGTCGCCTTCGCCGCGCGCAGCAGGTGCAGCGTCGCGCGCGGGGAGGCGCCCAGTCTGAGGTCCGGGTGGACACGGGTGGCGGCGACCAGGTCCACCGCGTAGCGCCGGACCGTGTCGGCGACGTGGACACCTCGGACGGCGTCGATCAGCTTCACCACGTCGTGCGCGTGCGCCACCGGCTGCAGGTCGTCCAGCGGGCTGACCCCGCCGTGCACGTCCAGCATCTGCAGCTCGGCCTCCGGGCTGGGGTAGCCGATGGAGACGCGGGCCATGAAGCGGTCGCGCTGGGCCTCCGGCAGCGGGTAGGTGCCCTCCATCTCGACCGGGTTCTGCGTGGCCACCACCATGAAGGGGCTCGGCAGCTCGTAGGTCTGCCCGTCGATGGTGACCTGGCGCTCCTCCATCGACTCCAGCAGCGCCGACTGGGTCTTCGGCGAGGCCCGGTTGATCTCGTCGCCGATCACGATCTGCGCGAAGATGGCGCCCGGCTTGAACTCGAAGTCCCGGCGCTGCTGGTCCCAGATGGACACGCCGGTGATGTCCGACGGCAGCAGGTCCGGGGTGAACTGGATACGGCGCACCGAGCAGTCGATGGAACGTGCCAGCGCCTTGGCGAGCATCGTCTTGCCGACGCCGGGGACGTCCTCGATCAGAAGGTGTCCCTCGGCGAGCAGCACGGTCAGTGCGAGCCGAACGACCTCGGGCTTGCCCTCGATCACCTCTTCCACCGAGCTGCGCACGCGCTCCGCGGTGGCGGTCAGATCTGTAAGGCTCGCTCGCTCGTCATAGGTCGTCACCCGGCCCTCCTCGGCCCGTTTCTTTCTATCGGGCCGCCCGCTCTGTGATGCGAAACCGGCCCACCCCGAATCACGAACACCACGCGGGAAAGGTTCCGCGCGACGTTCACCACCGCATTCTTGTTGCCGTTACCGGTTCGTGTCACTCGCCTGTGGACAACTGGCCGCGATATGTCGGGGCTTGCGGCCTTTCGGCCCGCGTGGCGCCGGATTTCGCGAACGATGCGTGAGGAGGGTGCGGGGACCGGCCCGTCGACACCTCGCTGCTCGGCGTACCCCGCACGGGTAACGCGGACGGCGCCGTACGAGTGAATTCCGCGGATCCGGCGCTACGCGCGCGTGCCGGTGCGCGACGCGCAGGCCGGTTGATTGACCGCGAGACAGGGTGGACTAAAGTGACGCGAAGCGGGAGGCGAGGCCCTCCCCACAGGACCTGACGTCCCCCGCGAGAAACCCCAGCAAGACCCCGGCGTGCTGTCCGGAGATCTCCCACGTGCGCGGCGCGTACGTACGGCTCGGCCTCCTCCCGCTCCCGGTCGGCCGCCGCCGTGAGGCGCCGGTCGGCCTCCCCTTCTGGAGCGGGCGGGGACCCGGCGGTGCGGAGCGCCGCGCCGGACCTGAGAGGGCCCCTTGAGCCAGAGTCGACACGTCCCGGTGATGCTCCAGCGGTGCCTGGACCTGCTGGCGCCCGCCCTTCGGGAGCCCGGGGCGGTCGTCGTCGACTGCACCCTGGGCCTGGGCGGGCACAGCGAGGCGCTGCTGACCCGCTTCCCCGAGGCACGGCTGATCGGCCTCGACCGGGACAAGGAGGCGCTGCGGCTGTCCGGCGAGCGGCTGGCGCCTTTCGGTGAGCGCGCCACCCTCGTCCACGCGGTCTACGACGAGCTGCCCGACGTCCTGCGCAGGCTGCGTGTCCCGCGGGTGCAGGGCGTGCTGTTCGACCTCGGCGTCTCCTCCATGCAGCTGGACGAGGCCGACCGCGGCTTCGCCTACGCGCAGGACGCGCCGCTCGACATGCGCATGGACCAGACGACCGGCATCAGCGCCGCCGAGGTGCTGAACACCTACCCGCCCGGCGAGCTCGTCCGCATCCTGCGCGCCTACGGCGAGGAGAAGCAGGCCAAGCGGATCGTCGCCGCGATCGTGCGGGAACGGGAGAAGGAGCCGTTCAGCAACAGCGCGCGCCTGGTGGAGCTGATCCGGGACGCGCTGCCGCAGGCCGCCAAGCGCACCGGCGGCAACCCGGCCAAGCGCACCTTCCAGGCGCTGCGCATCGAGGTCAACGGCGAGCTGTCCGTCCTGGAGCGGGCGATCCCGGCGGCCGTGAAGGCGCTGGCCGTGGGCGGACGGATCGCTGTCCTGTCGTACCACTCCCTGGAGGACCGGCTGGTCAAGCAGGTCTTCGCGGCCGGCGCCGCCTCCACCGCGCCGCCCGGGCTGCCCGTCGTGCCCGAGCGCTACCAGCCCCGGCTCAAGCTGCTCACCCGTGGTGCCGAACTTCCCACCGAGGAAGAGGTCGCCGAGAACCGCCGGGCGGCCCCCGCGCGGCTGCGCGGCGCCGAGCGCATCAGGGAGGACGTGGAGTGAGCCAGGCGACGGGGCGGGCAGCCGGGGGGACCTACCGTCCCGGGCGGCCCTGGCCGGCGACAGCCGCGGCACGCGGGAGGACCAGCGAGTCCGGGGTGCCCCGGCCGGTGACACCCCCCAGCCCCTGGGCGGCGGCACCGGTGGCACACGGGCCGCGCGACTCGTTCTGGCCCACGGCGAGCGGGTGCCCCGCGGGTTCCTCCCGCGCCGGTGTGACGGCCGGAGGCGCTTCCCGCGCCGGTACGACGCCGGGGGGCGCTTCGGTGTGCGCGCCTGCGGGAGCGCTGGGGCGCAGCCCTGCGAGAACGACGTGCGCAGGGCCCGGCAGGGCCAAGCCACGGCCGGACGTGCTGACGCCGGGTCCGCGTGGGACGGTCGCCGCGACGGCAGCGGGCCATGCGCCGACCGCGCCTGCCGGTCCGTGTGTGGCGGATGGTGGGCCGACCGCGCCTGCGGGTCCGTATGTGGTGGATGGCGGGCCGACCGCGCCTGCTGGCCCGTCCATGGTGGACGACGGGCCGACGGCGGCAGCCGGTCCATCCCTTGTGGGTGGTGAGCCGACGGCGGCAGCCGGTCCTTGCGTGGCGGGTGGTGGGCCCACGGCGGCAGCCGGCCCGTACATGGTGGACGGTGGCCACACCCCCGCGGCATCCCGTCCGGTGGGCCGGCGCTCAGCCCGCGCCGCCCGGGCGGCTGCCGCGCGCGAGGTCCCTCGGCTGTGCACGCCCCGCGCGACCGCCGACCCGGCCCGGTGCACGAAGGCCCCCTCCGCCCGCGCCCCCCGCCGGGGCCGCACGAACCCGAGGGAGGGCGAGTGAGCGGGAAACCCGAGGTGAAGGGGCGGGCCGCGCGGCTGGCCCGGTTGTTTCCGGCGGCCGGGGCCGGGCAGGCGGCCCGTACGCCGTTCGTGCTGCTCGTCGTCCTCCTCCTCGGCGGCGGCCTCATCGGGCTGCTCGTGCTGAACTCCGCGCTCAGCGAGGGCTCCTTCAAGATGGACGACCTGCAGAAGGAGACCAAGTCGCTCACCGACGAGGAGCAGGCCCTGCAGCGGGACGTGGACGCCTACTCCGCCCCCGAGGCCCTGCAGCGCCGCGCCCGCGAGCTGGGCATGGTGCCGGGCGGCGACCCTGCCTTCCTCGACCCCGACGGGACCGTCAAGGGCGTTCCCTCGCCCGCCGCGGCGGAGCGCGAGCCCGTCCCGCTGGTCCTGGCCCCCGAGATGATGCCCACGGGCACCGCACAGCCCCCGGCCCCCGGCGCCTCCGGAACGGCGGCCCCGGCGACCTCGGCGGCACCGGGGCCGAAGGCGACCACGCCCCCCGCGTCCCCCACGGCGGCCCCCGCAACCGCAGCTACCCGCCCGACCCCGACGACGACCCCCGGCAGGTGAC
>NZ_PQSS01000025.1 GCF_002920535.1 Streptomyces sp. Ru71
CCCACCCACCGGCCCAAGGCGCTACACCAGCCACGACGCGACAGCGACGGGCCGCCGCAGGCATTTCAGGGGCGCGGGGAACTGCGCGAGCAACCACCCACACACCCGCAGACGAAAACGGCCCCTACAACACACCCACCCGCACCAAACCAACCCCCCGCCGCCGCCTAGGCTTCGGGCATGACCCACCCGCACGCCGCGTCCCGCCCCACCCAAGCCGTCATCCTGGCCGGAGGCCAAGGCTCCCGGCTGCGCCCGTACACCGACGACCGCCCCAAGCCGATGGTCGAGATCCCCGGCACGGGCACGCCGATCATCGGCCACCAGCTGGCCTGGCTCGCCGACGAGGGCGTCACGGACGTCGTCATCTCCTGCGGCCACCTCGCCGAAGTGCTCCAGGACTGGCTCCAGTCGGCCGACCTCCCCGTACGCGTCACGACCGTCGTGGAGTCCGAGCCCCTCGGCCGCGGCGGCGGCCTGCGCTTCGCGGCCGCCCACCTGCCGCACCCGGACCTCCCCTGGTACGCCACCAACGGCGACATCTGGACCCGCTTCTCGCTGCGCGAGATGGCCGACTTCCACACCGAGCGCGACGCGATGGCCACCCTCGCCCTGGCCCGCCCCCGCATCCCCTGGGGCGCGGTGAAGACGGACGGGTTCGGTCACATCACCGACTTCATCGAGGCGCCCCCCTCCACCTTCGAGATCAACGCGGGCGTCTACGTCTTCTCCCCCGCCTTCGCCGACCTCCTCCCGGAACGCGGCGACCACGAGCGCACCACGTTCCCGCACCTGGCCCGCCAGCGCCGCCTGGCCGGCTTCCCGATCCCGCACGGCGCGTACTGGCGGGCTATCGACACGGCGAAGGACCTCACCGAGGCGGCGAAGGAACTGGCGTCCTTGAGCCGCTGAAGACAACGAACCGCAAGACAACCAACCCCTGAACCACGACAAGGGGCCCCGCACCCCCAGGCGCAGGACCCCATCAACCACGAACGACCGCCGGGCCGGCCGACAACAGGACCGAGGAACATTCAGCCGGTGGGCTTCCCGAGCAGCCCGCCCACCGGCTCCGTTACCCCAACAGGCCGCCCACAAGGCCGGACTGGTCGGAACCGGAACCCCCGGAGCCGGAGCCGCCGGAGCCGGAGCCACCGGAACCGCCCCCGCTGCCGGACCCGCCGGACGCGGTGCCCCCGGAGGTCGGCCCGGAGCTGGTGCTCGGCTCCTGACCGGCCGGGGAGGACTGCCGCGACGGCGCCTGCCCGGCGCTGCCCTGCGTCTGGCTGGGCCCACTGGTCGCCGTACCCGACGAACGCCGCGCGCCCGGCGTGCCGGCCTCGTGCGAGGGCCCCGCGGACGTCGCGCCCTGGGTCGGCGCGGTGGACGCGGACGGCGTGCGCCGCGCCGACGACCGGTCGTCGGGCTCCTGCGGAAGCGGCGAGCCGGGCAGCTCGTTGCGCGGGGCCTCCCCGGGCCCGGGCACGACCACCCGGTCGGCGTCGCGGACGGCACCGCCGAGCAGCGAGCCGACGAGCAGCGTGAGACCGGTGACGATCACGGTGATCAGCGCACCGCGGCGCAGCACATAGCGCCGCAGCTCCCAGATGTCGGAGCGCGGTCCGAGCCGCCGCCAGGCGCTCGCGGCGAGCCGGCCGTCGACGGAGTAGACGGGGGCGCCGGCGATGATCAGCGGCGACCAGGCGGCGAGGTAGATGATGTCGGGGGCGTCGTAGGCGGGAACGGTCTTCCAGCTGACGGTGACGATGAGCGCGGCCGACAGCAGCGCGCCGACCACGGCCGCGACCCGCTGCCAGCAGCCCAGGACGGTCAGCACCCCGACCAGCACCTGGAGGAAGGCGATGACCAGCCCGGAGCCGACCGGGTGGTGCAGGGCGAACTGGCGCAGCGGTTCGGCGACCTCCCAGGGGTGCAGGGTGTTGAGCCACTTGACCATGGAGCCGCGCTTGCCGCCGTCGAAGTAGACGGGGTCGCACAGCTTGCCCATGCCGGCGTAGATGGAGATGAAGCCGAGGAAGATGCGCAGCGGGAGCAGGACGACGCCGAGGTTCATGCGCCGGTGCGGGTAGTACGCGTGCCGCGCGGGATCGTCCCCGTGCCGCTTGCGCGCCCCGGACTCGTCACGCTGCTCCTGCTCGGCGTACCCGGGTCCGGGCCCGTATCCGGCGTATCCGTCCCCGGCCTCGCCCTCGTATCCGGCGGCCCCGTTCGCGTCCCCGTATCCGGGTTCGTCGTAGGCGCTGCCGACGGTGCGCATGGCGGGGAGCAGCCGGGTGCCGGCGCCCTCGTCGGAGGTGCGCTGGGCGCCGACGACGGGCGTCTCGACGGTCCGGTCCAGCTCGTCGTAGCCGAAGTCGTGGCCCGGGTGGCCCGGGTGGCCCGGCTCGACGCGGGGCAGCACCTGCGTGGCTCCGGCGTCGGCCGCCGACGGCTCGGCGTGGCCGACGCTGCCGGCCCGCACGGCCTGCAGGAGGCGGTGGGCGCCGGTGTCGTCGGGGGCGGACCTGCCGCTCCAGACGACGGGTCGGCGGCGGGCCCCGGCGGCCGTGTCGGCGGCGTGCGCGGCACCGGCGAGGGGCGCGCGGGCGGTGTCCTGGGTGGCGCTCACGTGCCGCGCGATCCGCGGGGATCTGGTGCGCACGGACGACGCACCCAGCTGCACGCGGAAGCTCGCGTGAGTGACGATGATCTGCGCCGGATCGCTCGGCACCTTCACCATGCTCAGCGCGGGAGCGTCGTCGAATCCCGACGAGCGGTCCCCCGTGGGTGTGCGGGGTGTTCTGGTGTCCACACTCATCTAACCGAGTGATGTGTGGTTAGGACACTGCCTTGACCGTGCGGATCTGTCCGGACCCCGTCAAGGTTGTCCCGATCGCCCGGAATCCCCCGTGTGGGGGACACCGGCGAACAGGCATTCAGCCACGGCGCCGCGCCACAGGCCTTCAGACATGGCGCCGCACCGCAGGCCCTCAGCTACGGCGCCGCGCCGCCTCGTACAGCACGATGCCCGCCGCGACACCGGCGTTCAGCGACTCGGCGCCACCCGGCATCGGGATGCGCACCCGGTAGTCGCAGGTCTCGCCGACGAGCCGGGACAGGCCCTTGCCCTCGCTGCCGACGACGACACACACCGGCCCGCCGAGCGCGTCCAGCTCACCGAGCTCGACGTCCCCGTCGGCGGCGAGGCCGACGACGATGATCCCGGCCTTCTTGTACGCCTCCAGCGCCCGCGTCAGATTGGTCGCCCGCGCCACGGGCGTGCGGGCGGCCGTACCGGCGGACGTCTTCCAGGCGCCGGCGGTCATCCCGGCCGCGCGCCGCTCGGGCACGACGACACCGTGCCCGCCGAAGGCGGAGACGGACCGCACGACCGCGCCGAGGTTGCGCGGGTCGGTCACACCGTCGAGGGCGACGATGAGCGGGTCCTCACCGTCGTCCGCCGCGGCGTCGGCGAGGTCCTCGGGGTGGGCGTACTCGTACGGCGGGATCTGCAGCACGAGCCCCTGGTGGTTGAGCCCGTTGGTCATCCGGTCCAGCTCGGGACGCGGGGCCTCCATCAGGTTGATGCCACCGCGCTCGGCGGCGAGCTGCAGCGCCTCGCGCACCCGCTCGTCGTTGTCGATGAACTGCTGGACGTACAGCGTGGAGGCGGGCACGCCCTCACGCAGCGCCTCGACGACCGGGTTGCGGCCGACGACCAGCTCGGAGGGGGACTTGCCGGCGCCCCGGCGCTGCGGCGCACGGCCCTGCGCGCGGCGGGCCTTCGCCTGGGCGGCACGCTGCTTGGCGTGGCCCTTGCGCATCTCGGCGGGCGGGGTCGGGCCCTTGCCCTCCAGGCCCCGGCGCCGCTTGCCGCCACTGCCGACCTGCGCGCCCTTCTTGCCGGACATGCGACGGTTGTTCGCGGCCATGACCTACCTGTCTTCGTGATGCGTGGTGTACGTACGTCAGTGCAAGTGTGCCGCCCATGGCGACGGGCGGCACATTCGCGGTGTTCTAGCGGGCCCCGAGGCTCCAGCGCGGCCCCTGCGGGCTGTCCTCGATGACCAGCCCCGACTGCCCGAGCTGGTCCCGGATCGCGTCCGCGGTGGCCCAGTCCTTGCGGGCGCGAGCGGACTCACGCTGATCGAGGACGAGCCGTACGAGGCTGTCGACGACGCCGTGCAGGTCGTCGCCCCGGTCGTTCTCGCCCGCCCACTGCGCGTCGAGCGGGTCGAGCCCGAGGACGCCGAGCATCGCCCGCACCTCGGCGAGCCGCGCCACGGCGGCGTCCTTGTCGTCGGCGGCCAGGGCGCTGTTGCCCTGCCGGACCGTCGTGTGGATCACCGCGAGGGCCTGCGGGACGCCCAGGTCGTCGTCCATGGCCTCGGCGAAGGCGGGCGGCACCTCGGCGGCGGGCTCGACCTCGCCGGCCTTCTCCACCACCCGCTGCACGAAGCCCTCGATCCGGGCGAACGCGGACTCGGCCTCGCGCAGGGCGTCCTCGCTGTACTCGATGGTCGAGCGGTAGTGCGGGGTGCCCAGGTAGTACCGCAGCACGATGGGCCGCCACCGCTTGGCCATCTCCGACACGAGCACGCTGTTGCCGAGCGACTTCGACATCTTCTCGCCGCTCATGGTGACCCAGGCGTTGTGCACCCAGTACTGGGCGAAGTCGTCGCCGAACGCCTTGGCCTGGGCGATCTCGTTCTCGTGGTGCGGGAAGATCAGGTCGAGCCCGCCGCCGTGGATGTCGAAGGCGGAGCCCAGGTACTTGTGCGCCATGGCCGAGCACTCCAGGTGCCAGCCCGGACGCCCCCGGCCCCACGGCGTCTCCCAGTCGGGCTCGCCCGGCTTGGTGGCCTTCCACATCGCGAAGTCGCGCGGGTCGCGCTTGCCGGTGATGCCCTCCTCGGCAGGCTGGCGCATCTCGTCCAGGTCCTGCTTGGACAGCTCCAGGTACGAGGGCCAGGAGCGCACGTCGAAGTAGACGCTGCCGTCGGCCTCGTAGGCGTGCCCGCGTTCGATGAGGGTGCGCATCATCTCGACCATCTCGGTCACGTGCCCGGTGGCACGCGGCTCGTAGGTCGGCGGGAGGCAGCCGAGGGCGCTGTAGCCGTCGTTGAAGGCGCGCTCGTTCTCGTAACCGATCGACCACCAGGGCCGGTTCTGCTCATGGGCCTTGGCGATGATCTTGTCGTCGATGTCGGTGACGTTCCTGATGAACGTCACGTCGTAGCCGCGGTACTGAAACCAGCGGCGCATGATGTCGAAGTTCAGCCCGGAGCGGATGTGCCCGATGTGCGGGGCCGCCTGCACGGTGGCGCCACACAGGTAGATCGAGACACAACCCGGCGTGAGCGGGGTGAAGTCACGGATCTGCCGGGCGCTGGTGTCGTACAGGCGAATCGTCACGCATCCAGGGTAGTGGGCACGGACGAGTGCCTCGCGCCCTTGGGCCGACAAGGCACGGTTTCGTGACCTCGGGGCCGGCCGGCCCCGCGAACCGGCCGGTCAGCCCACCCGCACCACGAGTGCCGTCGCCACGGCCATGAGTCCTTCGTCCCGGCCGGGGAAGCCGAGCCCGTCCGTCGTCGCCCCGGAGACGGACACCGGCGCCCCCGCCGCCTCGGAGAGCACCTTCTCCGCCTCCGCCCGCCGCTTGCCGATCTTCGGCCGGGGGCCGACGACCTGCACCGCGACATTGCCGATCCGGAAGCCGGCGGCGCGCACGATCCGCGCCGCCTCCGTCAGCAGGGTGACACCGGACGCGCCGGACCACTCGGGCCGCCCGGTGCCGAAGTGCTGCCCCAGGTCACCGAGACCGGCGGCGGAGAACAGCGCGTTGCACGCCGCGTGCGCGACGACGTCCGCGTCGGAGTGGCCGGCCAGGCCGGGCCCCTCGCCCTCCCACTTCAGCCCGCCGCACCACAGCTCGCGGCCGTCCTCGAAGGCGTGGATGTCGGTGCCGATGCCGACCTGCGGGAGCACCACGTCCTCAGAACCCATCGTTCAGCCTCCTGCGCGCGAGCACGGCCTCCGCCAGGACCAGGTCCAGCGGCCGCGTCACCTTGAACGCCTCCTCGTGGCCCGGCACCACCACGACCCGCTCGCCGAGCCGCTCGACCATGCCGGCGTCGTCGGTGACGTCGTCCGTGACGGTCTCGTGCGCCCGCACCAGCGTGGCCCGCTCGAAGCCCTGCGGGGTCTGCACGGCCCGCAGCCGCGCCCGCTCCGGCGTGGCCAGAACCGGCTCCGGCTCGCCCGCCTCGGCGGCCGGTTCGACCTCCTTGACGGTGTCCGCGAGCGGCAGCGCGGGAACCACGGCGACCGCGCCCTCGCGCACGGCCTCGATCACCGCGTCCACGGTGTCGACGGGAACCAGCGGCCGCGCGGCGTCGTGCACCAGCACGATGTCGTACTCGGGCGGCAGCGCCTCAAGACCCAGCCTGACCGATTCCTGACGGGTCTGTCCGCCGGGCACCACGACGAAATCCGTGCGCTCGGGCAGCGCGTGCGCGTCGAGCAGGCTCTTGACCTCGCCCGCCCCGTCCGGCGGGGCCACCACGACGACGAGGGAGACGAAACGGGACGCCGCCATGGCGCGCACCGCGTGCACCAGCATGGGCGTGCCGCTCAGCGCGCGCAGTGCCTTGGGGGCGCCCGGCCCCAGACGCACGCCACGCCCGGCGGCCGGAATCACCACAGCCGTGCGTGGTTCGGTGATCGAAGGACGCGATACCTCAGACATCGGTTCCTGTCAGGTTTGTGTGCTCGGCCCGGGTGGGTATGGCCTCACCGTGCCGGGCGCGCGACGCTCTGACCGGACCCTTCCGTGACCCTGGTCGGGCGGGCAGCCCGGGCCCGGCACCGCGGCAGCGGGGGTTCCCCGTGTACGGCAGGACGGCTTGGACGGCAGTGGCGTCACGTGCGCGGATACGAAACGTACGGATGCGTAGCGTACGCAGCGGTGGATACGAACATGCCGCAGCGCCCGGCGACAGCTGTTGCGTCATCGGGCACCGCGGCATTTCACACCGTGCTGAACTGAGGCGGACGGGGCCGCGTCAGGAAGCGAGAACCTCGTCGAGGAGGGCCTCGGCCTTGTCCTCGTTCGTGTTCTCCGCGAGGGCGAGTTCGCTCACCAGGATCTGGCGTGCCTTGGCGAGCATGCGCTTCTCACCCGCGGAGAGTCCGCGCTCGCGCTCACGACGCCACAGGTCACGCACGACTTCCGCGACCTTGATGACATCGCCGGAGGCGAGCTTCTCCAGATTTGCCTTGTAGCGACGGGACCAGTTCGTGGGCTCCTCGGCGTACGGCGCGCGCAGCACCTCGAAGACCCGGTCGAGCCCGTCCTGACCGACCACATCACGTACGCCGACGAACTCCGCATTGTCCGCTGGCACACGTACCGTCAGGTCACCCTGGGCGACCTTCAGCACCAAGTAGGTCTTGTCCACGCCTTTGATCTGGCGAGTTTCGATGGCCTCGATCAGCGCGGCCCCGTGATGGGGATAGACCACGGTGTCGCCAACCTTGAACGTCATGTGACAGGTACCCCTTCCGTGGCTATCCAGGGTAACACGGATACGGCGTCTTCTGAATGGCGTTTTCGCAGGTCAGGGCATATCTCGGGGCTTGACAACAGCGACGGGGACGTGCTGCGCGGGGCGACCGGAGGCAGGTATTCGCAGGTGGGAGCCGCTTCTCGGGGCGCCTGAAACACGCCCGTCACAGCCTTCGGGGGCCTCCTGCGGAGGGCCGAACATCACAAAATGTCCGGTTCCAAGCGTGCGACTTCCGCTACTCCGTTCGGCCCCATGGAGACGGTTACGAGTCGAATCCGGAATTGATCACGCCGTACCGGGAAGCGCGCGGCAAGCGCTCTCGAACCGATCAGGAAGGGGCCGGCTCATCGGGTGTGATCAATTCCGGTGACGGCCGTGCATTCTTCACGGAAAATTCGCCGACCGGAGTGACGGAGACCTGCGACGACTTATGTGAATGGCGGACGAAGCGAGTGGTCAATGTGACTGGTGAGTCAGTTGTGGCAACTGACGGCCGAAGGGGCCCCGGTCACCCCCTGTGCGGGTACCGCCTGCTGAGCGATCCGGGGGTTCGGGGGAGGGTCGGGTGCGGCTGCGTGGGAACGGCTCGGTAACCTAAGCCCGCTGACTGACCCTTAGGGCGGCTTTACAAGGAAAGCTGCCCCTGCGTTCAAGGAGTTGCCGCCGCCGTGAGCAGCAGCCTTCGACGCGGCGCCCTCGCCGCCTCCGTCACCGCCCTCTCGATCGCCTCGCTGGCCGCCTGCGGCGCCGGTAACGACAGCCAGACCCTGCAGATCAAGCCGGACAACGCGGCGACGAGCGTCGGGGACATCAAGATCCAGAACGCGACCGTCATCACCCAGCCCGACCGCGAGTCCACCGGCCCGGCCGCCGTCTCCGCCACCCTGTTCAACTCCAGCGGCACCGACCAGACCCTGGACGCCGTCAAGGTGGAGGGCTCCGGCCAGAACGTCGAGCTCAAGCCGGTCGGCGGCAAGGGCAAGGTGACCGTCCCGGCCCATGGCTCCGTCGTCATCGGCGGCAAGGGCAACGCGTCGGCGATCCTGGCGTCCGGCCGCGAGGCCGTCCAGAACGGCAACGTGCAGAAGGTGACCTTCACCTTCAGCAAGACCGGTGACGTGACGCTGGCCGCGTTCGTCGTCCCGGCCACCAGCTACTTCAGCGACTGGGGCCCGAGCGACGTCCCGAGCGCCCCGGCGCAGAGCCCGTCGCAGTCGCCGTCCGGCTCCGCGTCGGCGTCCTCCTCGGCGAGCCCGTCGCAGTCGCCGTCACAGTCGGCCTCGGGCAACCCGAGCAGCCAGGCCTCGGCCTCGCAGTCGGCCGGCCACTGAGCCGCGGACACGTGACGACGAAGGGCGGGACCCCGTGAGGGGTGCCGCCCTTCGTCGTCGTGGTGCCGTTGCCTTCCAGCTCGGGGTGCCCGTGGGCTTTACGGCTCGAACTTGTAGCCGAGCCCCCGCACCGTCACCAGGTAGCGCGGCGCCCCCGGGTCCGGTTCGATCTTGGCGCGCAGCCGCTTGACGTGGACGTCGAGGGTCTTGGTGTCGCCCACGTAGTCCGCGCCCCACACGCGGTCGATGAGCTGCATACGGGTCAGCACGCGGCCGGCGTTGCGCAGCAGCATCTCCAGCAGGTCGAACTCCTTCAGCGGAAGGTCGACCTTGGAACCGCCGACGGTCACCACGTGCCGGTCGACGTCCATGCGGACCGGGCCGGCCTCCAGCGCGGCCGGCGCGACCTCCTCCGGCTCGCCGCGGCGGCGCAGCACCGCGCGGATGCGGGCGACCAGCTCGCGGGAGGAGAAGGGCTTGGTGACGTAGTCGTCGGCCCCTATCTCCAGGCCGACGACCTTGTCGATCTCGCTGTCCTTGGCGGTCACCATGATCACGGGGACGTTGGAGCGGCCGCGCAGCTGACGGCACACCTCCGTACCGGGCAGCCCCGGCAGCATCAGGTCGAGGAGGACGAGGTCGGCGCCGTTGCGCTCGAACTCGTCGAGTCCGTCGGGGCCGGTGGCCGCCACGGCCACCTCGAAGCCCTCCTTGCGGAGCATGTACGACAGGGCGTCGGAGAAGGACTCCTCGTCCTCGACGACGAGCACTCGGGTCACGGAAGGACCTCCGGGGCGGAAAGCGTTTCGTACGCGGATGAGTCGGGGGTGTGGGACGAGCCGCGCGACGGCTCGGCGGACCGGCCGGCCCCGTCGGGGTCGTCCTCGCCTTCGAGGTCGGGGTGCTGCTGGGCGCGGTCCCGGCCCGCACCCGCCTCCGGCAGTCGCAGGGTGAAGGTGGAGCCCTGTCCCTCGGCGCTCCACACCGTGACCTCCCCGCCGTGCGAGGCGGCCACGTGCTTGACGATGGCCAGACCCAGGCCGGTGCCTCCGGTGGCACGGGAACGGGCCGGGTCGACCCGGTAGAAGCGCTCGAAGATGCGCTCCTTGTCCTTGTCGGAGATGCCGATGCCCTGGTCGGTCACGGCGATCTCGATCATGTCCCCGCCGGGCGCGGTCAGGCGCCGGGCGGCGATGCCCACGCGGGTGCGGGCCGGGGAGTAGTTGACTGCGTTCTCGACGAGGTTGCCGAGGGCGGCGGCGAGCTGCCCGCGGTTGCCCCACACGGCCAGGTCGGCGGTGCCGCCGGCGGCCATGGTGATCTGCTTGGTGCCCGCCTGGTGCCGGCAGCGGTCGATGGCCTCGGCGACCAGCTCGTCGACCCGGACCGGCTCGGCGTCCTCCAGCGGGTCGTCGTTCTGCACCCGGGAGAGGTCGATGAGCTCCTGCACCAGGTTGGTCAGCCGGGTGGCCTCGATCTGCATGCGCCCGGCGAACCGCTGCACGGCCTCCGGGTCGTCGGAGGCGTCCATCACGGCCTCGGACAGCAGGGAGAGCGCGCCGACCGGGGTCTTCAGCTCATGGCTCACATTGGCCACGAAGTCCCGCCGGACCGCTTCGATGCGCCGGGCCTCGGTGAGGTCCTCGACCAGCAGCAGCACCAGCCGCGACCCGAGCGGGGCGACCCGCGCGGAGACGGCGAGCGCCTCGCCCCGTCCGGTGCCCCGCCGGGGCAGATCCAGCTCGACCTGCCGTATCTCCCCGTCCCTGCGGGTGTCCCGGGCCATCTGGAGCATCGGCTCGACGGCGAGCCGGCCGCCGCGCACCAGCCCGAGGGCGTACGCGGCGGAGCTGGCCTTGACCACGGCGTCCGCCTCGTCGAGGACGACGGCGGAGGAGCGGAGCACGGACAGGACGGTGTCGACGCCGGGCGGGAGCACGGCCTCGGTGTGCAGAGAAGTACGAGTGGGGCGCTTCTGCTCCCGCTCGCTCCAGCGGAACGCCAGCATGGCGATCACGCCGGTGAGCACCCCGGCGATCGCTGCCGCTGCGGCGACCGCCGCGTTCACGTCCATGCCACCAGGTTAGGCATGGGGTACGACATGCCCACAGCCGTCCGGCTGTCAGCTCGAACACTCGTCGCTCAGAGTTCACCTTGGGGCCAGGATTGGTTCATTTGGGGTGGCGGAACCGGACGCGTAGGGGACGGAACGTGGGAGCGTGGGGTCGGGACCCCTGCCCCGGAACCCCGGACGACACGCACGAGAGGGAACCTAGATGCGGGACGCGTACCACGAGGAACTGGACTCGATCGGCGACGGTCTGGTGGAGATGGCCCGGCTGGTCGGGTCGGCGATCGGACGCGCCACGACCGCCATCCTGGACGCCGATCTGAAGCTGGCCGAGAGCGTGATCGAGGCCGACCAGAAGGTCGACGAGCTGCAGCACGACCTGGAGGCGCGAGCCATAGCGCTGCTGGCGCGGCAGCAGCCGGTGGCCACCGATCTGCGGATCGTCGTCACCTCGCTGCGCATGAGCGCCGACCTGGAGCGCTCCGGCGACCTGGCCCAGCACGTGGCCAAGCTCGCCCGGCTGCGTTTCCCGGCGCGGGCGGTGCCGCAGGACATCCACGCCACGATCCTGGAGATGGGCCAGCTCGCGCAGCGCCTGATGGCCAAGGCGGCCGAGGTGATCATCACCAAGGACGTCGACCTGGCACTGCAGCTGGAGCAGGACGACGACGCGATGGACCTGCTGCACCGCACGCTCTTCCAGCACCTGATCGACGACCGCTGGAAGCACGGCATCGAGACGGCCGTCGACGTCACCCTGCTGGGCCGCTACTACGAGCGCTACGCCGACCACGCGGTCGCGGTCGCCAAGCGGGTGGTGTATCTGGTCACGGGTGAGCACGCGGACGAGCTCCAGCAGGACATCCAGCCGGTGCCGGGCGCGGACGGCGCCTGACGGGACGCAGCCGGGGGCGCGCGATGGACCGCGCGCGCTCGTATGCGCCGTTGATGCGCCCGACGGACCGGGCATGCAATGGGCACAGGCACGAGCCTCGTATAGGAGGAACCATGGCCGATTCCCCCAGCACGCCCGGTACCACGTCCGACCCCACCCAGGAACGCCCGACCGAACAGAGCGCCGAGATCAGGAACCTGACCCTGATAGGCGCCTGCGGCTGCGGCTCGGGCTGCGGATGCGGCTGCCAGTCGGGCAACCCGTGCCAGTGCGGCTGATCCGCTGATTCGACGCCGAGGACCCCGGCCGCCGCCACGGCGCCGCCGGGGCCTTCGGCGTGCCGGTCAGCCGCCCGCGCGGACCGTGATCTGCACGTCGGCGGTGGCCCGGATGGTGCCGGCCGGGCTCAGCTGGAAGGCGACCGACACCGTCTGGGCGCTGCCGTCAGCCGCCGCGCGCCGCTGATCTACCTGCGCCGCGGGCGCCAGGATGGCCCGCGCGCCCCCGCACAGGCCCAGCGTGGCGGGGTCGTTGCCGGCGTCGCCGTGGTTGTAGTCGTCGAGATCGTCGACGTCGGGCACGAGGTGGCTGTCCCGCAGATAGGCCCGCAGCGCGTGTCTGCTGCTGCGCAGGGACACGGCGAGCCGGACCTCACCGCTCGCCGCGGCCGCGTGCGACACGTAGTGAACGTCCTCGGCACCGGCGGGCAGCGACAGCCCCGTCGCACCGAGCGCCTGGTCGAGCGGCACGTCGGAGTGCGCGCAGGCACGCCGGTCCCCGAAGGGATGCGCGGCGTCCCCCTCCGCGTACCACCAGCCGGCCGCGAGCACGAGCAGCGCGCTCGCCCCGCCGATCCCCCACGCCGTCCGCCCCATGCCCGCAGGCTACCGACCCGTACGGTCGCCGTGCCCGCCGGGCGGGCGGAGCATGAGAGGAGGACGAAGACAGGGGCTTCGCGCACCCGACCAAGAAGGAGGTGCGGACCATGCCCAAGTTCATGGACGTCCACCACGGGATGAAGGGCATCACGGCGGACCAGCTGATGGAGGCGCACAACGCCGACCTCGCCATCGAGGGTGACGAGAGCGTCCACTTCGAGAAGGCCTGGGCGGATCCGGAGTCCGGCGAGGTCTTCTGCCTGTCCGAGGCCCCCTCGGCCGAAGCGGTCCAGCGCATCCACGAACGCGCGGGGCACAGGGCGGACGAGGTCCACCCGGTCCCGCTGTCGGTCTGAGCCCCCGGCCCCTACGCCCCGGGGGCGCGGAAGTCGACCTGCCGCCGGGTGGCCTGGTCGATCTCGTCGACGGAGAGCAGAGGAGTGGCCCGGGTCGTCAGCGCGCCGCTGGCCTTGACGGTGAGGCTGATCGCGGCCATGGACACCGGATCGGGGAGGTCGATGACGAGCACGAGGTCGTCCTCCCCGAAGGCGAAGTACATGGCCTCGACGCTCCCCCCGAGCCCGCCGACAACCCGCTCGACAGCCGCCCGCCGCCCACTGGCCCCTTCCTTCAGCAACCCCTTGGTGCCCTCGGGCGTGTAGGTGGCCTGAATGAGGAACTTCGGCATGGCCGCTCCCGGCTCGTCACTGGTCCGCCAACACCCAACGGCCTTCCCGGCCTCGCGCCCCCGCCACACACCACCGGCCCGAATTCACCCGCGAGGCCCGGCAGCCGGACCATGCGAGCGGCGAGGCCATGGCCATGCGGCCCGGGATGTGGTCGACTCGCCGGCGTGGACACCGTCTTGGCCGCCCTGGTGGCCGTCGCCGGCACACTGATCGGCTCACTGACCACGTATGTGTTCCAGCGACGTACGACCGAGCACGCGAACGCCGCCGCGAGGGAAGAACGTCGGCGGCAGGAGCGTCTGGCCGCCTGCAGCGGCTACGCCGTCGCCGTCACGGAACTCAAGCGCGGCGTCATCACCCTGTGGTTCCGCCGCAGGGCGTCCCCGCCCGACCAGGACGCCTGGATGACCGCGCAGATAGAAGCCGACAGACTGGGAGCCGCGGCCGAAGCCGCCGCCTTCCACCTCCACCTGGTGGCGGACGACCCGGCCCTCCGCCGGCTGATGAACGCGATCTCCGCCAAGATCGCCGCGCTGGACGAGGCGGAGGACCGGGACGCACTGCGCGGCATGGAAACCGAGTTCGAACAGGCTGTCCACGCGTTCCTGGACGAGGCCGCCCGGCGCATCCGCTGACCGACGGAAAGCCCCACTCGCCCCGGCCCGGGCCACGACCAAGCCCCCTGCCCCGCACCGTGTGCGCGGGGAGGGGGCGTGATCAGGGGAGCTACTTCTTCTTGCCCTGGTTCTTCACGGCCTCGATCGCTGCTGCCGCTGCCTCCGGGTCGAGGTACTTGCCGCCGGGGGTGACCGGCTTGAAGTCGGCGTCGAGCTCGTAGTACAGGGGGATGCCCGTCGGGATGTTCAGGCCCGCGATGTCGGCGTCGGAGATGCCGTCCAGGTGCTTGACCAGGGCGCGCAGGGAGTTGCCGTGGGCGGCGACCAGGACCGTGCGGCCGGTCAGGAGGTCGGGGACGATGCCGTCGTACCAGTAGGGGAGCATGCGGACGACGACGTCCTTGAGGCACTCGGTGTCCGGGCGCAGCTCCGGCGGGATCGTCGCGTAGCGGGCGTCGTGCGCCTGGGAGAACTCGGAGTCCTCCGACAGCGGCGGCGGCGGGGTGTCGTAGGAGCGGCGCCACAGCATGAACTGCTCCTCGCCGAACTCGGCGAGGGTCTGCGCCTTGTCCTTGCCCTGCAGGGCGCCGTAGTGGCGCTCGTTCAGGCGCCAGGTGCGGTGGACCGGGATCCAGTGGCGGTCCGCCGACTCCAGGGCGAGCTGGGCGGTGCGGATGGCGCGCTTCTGGAGGGAGGTGTGGACGACGTCGGGGAGCAGGCCGGCGTCCTTGAGCAGCTCACCGCCGCGCGTCGCCTCCTTCTCGCCCTTCGCGGTCAGGTTGACGTCCACCCAGCCGGTGAACAGGTTCTTCTCGTTCCACTCGCTCTCGCCGTGGCGGAGGAGGATCAGCTTGTACGGTGCGTCGGCCATAAGGATGAGCGTAATCGAAGGCCCCCGGGCGGCGACGCGGGCGCTCGCACCGCGGACGGTTGACGGGGTTTGTTAATCGAGTGGTCTCCCGCGCATCGGCTTTGTAAGTTGCGGTTACCTGTCGCGCCGCTTACATCCCTCGGGGGGACCTCCACCATGCCGTCCGCCGCACTGCCCAGTCTCAGACGTGCCGCCCGGGAGTCCGTCGCCGGCCTGCCCCGCGCCTTCTGGTGGCTGTGGACCAGCACCCTCGTCAACCGGCTCGGCGCCTTCGTGGCCACCTTCATGGCCCTCTACCTCACCCTCGACCGCGGCTACTCCGCCTCCTACGCCGGCCTGGTCGCCTCCCTGCACGGGCTGGGCGGGGTCGTCTCCTCCCTCGCGGGCGGGGTCATGGCCGACCGGCTCGGGCGGCGGCCCACCCTGCTGATCGCGCAGCTCGCCACCGCGGCCTCCGTCGCGCTGCTCGGGTTCATGACCGATCCGGTCGCCATCGCCGCCGTCGCCTTCCTGGTCGGCATGGCCTCCAACGCCTCCCGGCCCGCGGTGCAGGCGATGATGGCCGACATCGTGCCGCCCCAGGACCGGGTGCGGGCCTTCTCGCTCAACTACTGGGCGATCAACCTCGGCTTCGCCGTCTCCTCGATGGCCGCAGGCTTCATCGCCCAGGTCAGCTACCTCGCCGGGTTCCTCATCGAGGCCGGCATGACGCTGGTGTGCGCGATCGTCGTCTTCCTCAAGCTGCCCGAGTCGCGGCCGGTCCAGGTCGGCGGCGGCCCCAAGGAGCCCGACGTGGGCCTGGGGACCGTGCTGCGCGACGGGCGGTTCATGGGCGTCGTCGGGCTGTCCTTCCTCGTCGCGCTGATCTTCCAGCAGGGCTCGGTCGGGCTGCCCGTCGCCATGGGCGAGGCCGGGTTCACACCCGCCGACTACGGGCTGGCCATCGCGGTCAACGGCGTCCTCATCGTCGTCCTGCAGATCCCCGTGACCCGGTTCATCGAGCACCGGGACCCGCGCCGGCTGCTCGTCGTGTCCTCCGTGCTCGCCGGATACGGCTTCGGGCTCACCGCCTTCGCCGGGTCGGTCGGCGTCTTCGCGCTCACCGTCTGCGTGTGGACCCTCGCCGAGATCGTCAACGCGCCGACCCAGACCGGTCTCGTCGTACGGCTGTCGCCGGTGCACGGGCGCGGGCGCTACCAGGGCATGTACACCCTGTCGTGGTCCGTGGCCGCCCTGGTCGCGCCGCTGATGGCCGGTGCGGTCATCGACCGGTACGGGGCCGGGTGGCTGTGGGGGCTGACGGCGGTCGTGGGGACCGTGGCCGGTGCCGGGTACGCCCTGCTCATGCGGCGGCTGCCCGACGAGGAGCCCGCGCCGGAACCGGCACCCGCCGCCGAGGTCACGGGTGCATCCGCGCGCCCTTGAGCACCTTGTCCACCGCGTTGCGCGGGCCGTACACCGCCAGGCCCACCAGGTCGAGCTCCGCCGTCGGTACGGCGCGGACCGCCGCCCGGTTGTCGCGGTCGTTGCCCGTGGTGAACAGGTCCGACGTGAAGACGGCCCGGGGCAGCGCGCGGGTCAGCACGCGCGCGTGGGCCGCCGTCAGCGTCTCCTTCGTCCCCTCGAAGACCAGCACCGGCTGGCGGAACATCGGCAGGTAGTCCGTTCCGTCCGCGTCCTCGTACGGCTCCCCGATCACCTCGGGGAGCCGCGTGCCGAGGCCGCTGACCAGGAAGGCGGTGACGTTGAGGCGCTGCCAGGGCTCCAGGTCCTCGCGCAGCAGGATGGCGATCTTGGTGTCGAAGCGGATCGGTTCGATGCCTTGCGCTTCCGCCGCGTTGTTCATGCCTTGAGGTTCTGCGTCGTTCATGCCTTGAGACTGTCCCGCGGCGGACCATCCCGTCTTGTACGTTCTTTGCATGGCCGCGCAGCGTGAGGTGTCCGCCTGGCGGCCCCGCGTCCCCGGGGTCGTCGAGGTCTTCCACGCCCACTTCACCGAGTACGCCTACCCCATGCACGTGCACGCCGCGTGGACGCTGCTGATCGTCGACGACGGCGCCGTGCGCTACGACATCGAGCGGCACGAGCACGGCACCCTGCGCGACACGGTCTCCCTGCTGCCGCCGCACGTCGCGCACAACGGCGCCCCCGCCACCGCGCACGGCTTCCGCAAGCGCGTCCTCTACCTCGACTTCTCCCGGCTCGGCGAGGAGCTCATCGGCTCGGCCGCGGACTCACCCGACCTGCGCGATCCCCTGCTGCGGCGGCGGGTGGGGCAGGTGCACGCGGCGCTGGCCCGGCCCGGGGAGGAGCTGGAGGCCGAGAGCCGGCTGACCCTCGTCGCCGAACGGCTGCGCGACCACCTGCGGCCCCGGCCGGCAGCCGGGGCCGGGACCCGCCGCCCCGACCCCGCCCTCGCCCGCCGGCTGCGCGAACTGCTCGACGCGCGCGTGCCCGAGGGCATCACCCTGGAGGAGGCCGCGCGGGTGGTGCAGGCCCATCCCGCCCATCTGGTACGGGCGTTCAGCGGCGCCTACGGCATCGCGCCGCACCAGTACCTGACGTCGCGGCGGGTGGAGCGGGCCCGGCGGCTGCTGCTGGACGGGCAGCCGGCGAGCGCGGTCGCCACTGAGGCCGGGTTCTACGACCAAGCCCATCTCACGCGCCATTTCCGGAAGTTGGTGGGTGTGACTCCGGCCAAATACGCTACTTTGCGCCATGGTTGAATGCCGGACGCTTCCGTAGTCTGCGGTCATGGACTGGCATGCGTGGCACGACGCTTACGACATCCCCGACTCCTACCTCGGCCGGCGTCTCGCTCTCGTCCAGGAGCGGGTCCGGCACGCCCTCGACGTCGCACCGCCGGGTCCGCTCACGGCCGTCAGCCTCTGCGCGGGGCAGGGCCGGGACCTGATCGGCGTACTGGCCCGGCATCCGCGGCGGGGTGATGTGCGGGCGCGGCTGGTGGAGTTGGACGAGCGCAACGTGCGTTCCGCGCGCGCGGCGGCCGCGGCCGCCGGCCTGGACGGGGTCGACGTGGTGTGCGGCGACGCGGCGCTCACCGACCACTACACCGCCTACGCCCCGGCCGACCTGGTTCTGCTGTGCGGCGTCCTCGGCAACCTCACCGACAAGGACATCGAGCGCACCCTCGACCACTGCGCGCAGCTGTGCCGCAGCGGCGGCACGGTGGTGTGGACGCGGACCCGGCACCACGACACAAACGTGTGTGCGTGGCTGGAAAAGCGCGGCTTCGAACCGGTGTGGGTCTCGGGCCCGGAGATCCCGCACGGCGTCGGCGAGCACCGGTTCACCGGCGAGACGGGGACGCTGCCCGCGGGACAGCGGATGTTCACCTTCGTCGGTTATCCCATCCTGCACGGCAATCTGTTTCCGAGCACGGGGAGTTGAGGCCGGGAGCTGCGGCCGGCGTTGGGGCTGGGGTTGGGGCCGGGAAGATCTGCGGAAGGGGCCCTTCCGTACGTTTGTTCGGATAGCGTCCCGGGTCATGGACGAGACACAGGACACCCGTACTTCCTCCGCCCCCAGATCCCTGCGCGCCCGCCGTGTCACGACCGCCGTCGCCGGGGCTGCGGCCCTGGTCGCGCTCGCCGTCGGCGCCGCCCTCGCGGCCGACGGGGACGGCTCCACGACCCCGCCCACCCCCTCCTACAGCACCCCGGCCGACACGTCCGGGGGTGACACCGGCGGCGTGGCCGGGGGGTCCGGTGGGGGCGACTCCGGTGGTGTGGATGGCGGGTCCGTGAGTGGGTCCGAGGGCGTGGACGGCGGTGGCGACGGTGGGTCCGTGAGTGGGTCCGGCGGTGTCGTCGGTGGCGGCGACGGCGATCCCAGTCCGTCCACCCCGCCCAGCCCCTCGCCGTCGGCCCCGGTCGACCTGGCCGAGCTGAACCGGAAGATCGACGAACTGAACCAGAAGGTCGACCAGTTGCCGACGAAGAAGGACCTGGCCGACGCGCTGCGGGCGCTCGCGGACGAGCTCGACAAGCCCGCGAAGACCAAGTAGGTCAGTCCGGCCGCTGCGTGAGGTGGGTGAACGCGTCCAGGTTGCGCGTGGACTCGCCGCGGGCCGTCCGCCAGGCGTACTCCTTGCGTATCGCGGAGGCGAAGCCCAGCTCCAGCAGCGTGTTGAACGCCCCGTCGGCCGCCTCCAGGACCTGGCCCAGGAGGCGGTCGATCTCGTCGGGGGTCACCGAGGCGAGCGGGAGGCGGGCGGTGACGTACACGTCGCCGTGGCCGTCGACGGCGTAACTCACGCCGTACAGCTTGAGGTTGCGCTCCAGGAGCCAGCGGTGGACGCCGGCCTCGTTCTCGTCGGGGTGGCGGATGACGAAGGCGTTCAGGGACAGGGAGTGGCGGCCGACGATCAGTGAGACCGTCGTGGACAGCTTGTGGGTGCCGGGGAGCTTGACGACGAAGTGGCCCGGCTCGGGGCTCTCCCACTCCAGCTCGGCGTCCCGCAGTACGCCCTCGATGACGTCACCTGTCGGCTTCTCTACCTCACCCATGGTGCGAGCGTACGCGACGGCGGTGGGCATGCAGCGCGGCCGTGTACACGTCGGCGGTGGCGGCGGCCGCGGTGTCCCAGCCGAAGGACTGGGCGTGCCGGGCGGCGGCTCCGCCGAGGCGGGCGGTGAGCTGCGGGTCGTCGGCGAAACGGCCCAGCACGCGCGCGTACGCCTTCGGGTCGTGCCCCTGCACCAGGAAGCCGGTCTCGCCGTCGCGCACCGCGACCGGCAGGCCGCCGACGGACGCGGCGAGCACCGGGGTGCCGGTGGCCTGTGCCTCTATGGCGACCAGGCCGAAGGACTCGCTGTAGGAGGGGACGACGAGGACGGACGCGGCCCGGAACCAGTCGGCGAGCTGCTCCTGGCCGACGGGCGGGCGGAACCGTACGACGTCGGCGATGCCGAGCCGGGCGGCGAGCTTCTGCAGGCCCTCCGGCTTGGCGAGGCCGCTGCCGCTGGGGCCGCCCACGACGGGTACGAGGGTGCGGGCGCGTAGCTCCGGGCGCTCGTCGAGGAGGGCGGCGACCGCGCGCAGCAGGATGTCGGGGGCCTTCAGGGGCTGGATGCGGCCCGCGAAGAGCGGGATCAGGGCGTCCTGGGGCAGGCCCAGGCGGGCTCGGGCCGCCGCCCGGCCGTCGGCGGGGCGGAAGCGGCCGAGGTTGACGCCGGGGTGGACGACGGCGACCTTGCCGGGGTCGGCGGCGTAGTGGTGGACCAGCTCGTCGGCCTCCTCGGAGGTGTTGGCGATGAGCCGGTCGGCGGCGGCGACGATCTGGGTCTCGCCGATCACTCGGGCGGCGGGCTCGGGGGTGTCGCCGTCGGCGAGGTTGGCATTCTTGACCTTGGCCATGGTGTGCATGGCGTGCACCAGGGGGACGCCCCAGCGCTGGGCTGCCAGCCAGCCGACGTGGCCGGAGAGCCAGTAGTGGGAGTGGACGAGGTCGTAGTAGCCGGGGCGGTGGCCGGCCCACGCCTGCATGACGCCGTGCGTGAAGGCGCACAGCTGGGCGGGGAGGTCCTCCTTGGCGAGGCCCTCGTAGGGGCCGGCGTCGATGTGCCGCACGAGGACGCCGGGGGCGAGCTGCACGGTGGGGTCGAGGCCGCCTGCGGTGGCCCTCGTGAAGATCTCCACGTCGATGTTGATCGCGGCGAGGCGCTGCGCGAGCTCGACGATGTAGACGTTCATGCCGCCGGCGTCGCCGGTGCCGGGCTGGTGGAGCGGGGAGGTGTGCACGGAGAGCATGGCCACGCGGCGGGGCCTGCGGTGCAGTCTCAGCCGTGCGGCGGGGGACGGGGAGCGGCGCCCGAGCCTGCTGACGTAGTGGCTCACGTGGCGGTCCTCCTTGCTGCGGGCACGGTTCTCCGACAGGGGGAACGTTGGGGGGCGGGTTCCCATTCCTGCGGGGGTGATTTTGCCTGGGGGGGTGGGGTGCGTTTTTGTCTGCGGGTGTCGTCGTGGTTGCTCGCGCAGTTCCCCGCGCCCCTTGAATGCCTGCGGCGGCCCGTCGCTGTCGCGTCGTGGCTGGTGTAGCGCCTCCGGCCGGCGGGTGGGTCGGGGCCGGGGTGGGGGGTATCCCACTCCGTAGCTGCGGGCAGTCGTGCCGCTTGGGCGGCACGGGTGGGCGCTGGGGGTCCCCCCCTGCTCGAAGAGCTTGGGGGAGGCACCCCGTCGCGCCGGGCTGCGCAAACCCACCCCCGGCCCACCGCAGTACCGAGGACCTGCTGGCGCACCCCGTAGCAACCCCGGCGCATACCCTCTACCCATGAGTTCCCGTGCTTCGAGTCGCCCCGTGGGGACCGTTACGCGTGGGACCACCAATCCGAACCGGCTGCGGCGTATGGACCGGTGGATCGCGGCCGTGCACGGCGCCGCGCTGCGACGGGTCGCGGAGCCCGTGGCCGTCGATCTGGGCTACGGGGCCGCGCCCTGGACCGCCGTGGAGTTGCTGACGCGGCTGCGGACCGTCGCGCCACGCGTGCGTGTCGTCGGGGTGGAGATCGAGCCGGCCCGGGTCGCGGCGGCGCTGCCCTACGAGCGGGAGGGGCTGGTCTTCCGGCACGGCGGGTTCGAGGTGCCGGTGCCGGGGCGGCCGGCGCTGATCCGGGCGGCCAATGTGCTGCGCCAGTACGACGAGGACGAGGTCGCCGCGGTGTGGGAGCGGCTGTGCGCGCGGCTCGCTCCGGCCGGAGGCGGATTCGGGGGCGGGCTGCTGGTGGAGGGCACGTGTGACGAGATCGGGCGCCGGCACGTGTGGGTGGCGCTCGGGCCCGAGGGGCCGCGCACGGTGACCTTCGCGACCCGGCTCGGGTCGCTTGAGCGGCCGTCGGATCTCGCGGAGCGGCTGCCGAAGGCCCTCATCCACCGCAACGTTCCCGGTGAACCGGTGCACGCGTTCCTGCGGGACTTCGACCGCGCCTGGGCGGCCGCCGCGCCCTATGCCTCGTACGGCGCCCGGCAGCGGTGGATGCGCGCGGTGCGGGATGTCGCGGCCGGCTGGCCGGTCGTGGACGGGCCGAAGCGGTGGCGGCAGGGGGAAGTCACCGTGGCCTGGGAGGCGTTGGCGCCGCGTCGCTGAACTGGGCCGCACCGGCCCGGATCGCCGGATCGGGTGATCTGGGTGCCGGGTGGAACGATCTTCGGGGGTCGTTCGTCGAACGGGCGGGGTGATCGTCGCGTCCGGCCGGGGGGTCGAGGCACTGCCTCTGTCGCTTTTCGCGCGGACATGGCACGATCCCTCCGGCACCGGTAAGTTACTGACGGTAAATCAGTTTTGGGGGATGAGGTATGGCAGCGGGCAAGCGCAGCCTGATCACGGCGGCAGTGACCGTGGTCTGCGCCGTCACCGTGCTGGCGGCACCGGGTACGGCCTTCGCGAGCCCCTCGCCCACCCCGTCCCCGGCGGCCTCCGCACCCGCCACCCCGGCTCCCGGCGCCTCGCGGGCCCCGCAGCCCAGCAAGGACCTGGAAGAGGTCCGGCAGCGGCTTGAGAAGCTCTACCACGAGGCGGCCGTCGCCACCGACGCCTACAACGCCGCCGAGGAGCAGTCCAAGCAGCAGTCGGCGCAGATCGTCGCGCTGGCCAAGAAGATCGTCGAAGGGCAGCGGCGCCTCGACCAGTTGAAGGACAGGGCCGGGGCCGCCGCCCGCGCCCAGTACCGCACGGGCGGCCTGCCGCCCGAGGCCCAGCTGGTGCTCAGCGACGACCCACAGCAGTTCCTCGACGGCACCGGCCGCCTCCTGCAGGGCCAGCGGGCCACCAAGGGCATGCTCGGGGAAATGGCCCGCACCCAGGAGGACTTGAAGCAGTACGCCGCGGACGCCTCGGAACGCTGGCGGCAGCTGGAGGCCAACCGCAAGGCCAAGGAGGCGGCCAAGCAGAAGATCACCCAGCAGATCTCCGCGGCCGAGAAGCTGGAGTCCCAGCTGGAGGCGAAGGAGAAGGCACGCCTGGCCGAGCTGGAGCGGCAGGCCGCGCTCAAGGCGCAGACCGCCTGGCTGGACACCGGGATACTCAAGGACGTCAGGGCCGCTTCGAGCGGCCAGGGCAAGCAGGCGGTCGCCTTCGCCACGGCCCAGATCGGCAAGCCGTACGAGTGGGGTGCCGAGGGCCCGAAGACCTTCGACTGCTCGGGGCTGACCTCGCAGGCCTGGGCGCACGCCGGCCGGCCCATCCCGCGCACCTCCCAGGAGCAGTGGCGGCAGCTGCGGCACGTCGACGTCAAGGACATGCGGCCGGGCGACCTGATCATCTACTTCGGCGACGCCAGCCATGTCGGGATGTACGTCGGCGACGGCGCGATCGTCCACGCCCCGCGCCCCGGGCGCACGGTGACGCTCGCCGGGGCGGGCACGATGCCGATCCTGGGCGTCGTCCGCCCCGACGCGTGAGCGGCACGGGCGGCTCCGGCGGGCCGGCCGAGGCCCCTGTAGCGCCCGTCACGTGACCCCGGGCACGCGCCCCAACACCCCTGTAACCCCGGTCACGTGACCCACCGCACGTCGATCACAGGGCCAAACTCCACGCCGACGTGACGTTCGTCATCCCCGCGGCGCACCCCGCCTGTCCAACTGCGGTACGGAACGCGGCATATGACGGTGGCCTCCTGCCGGGCGACGTGTCTCACACCATTCCTTTACCGCGCTCCCACCCGCTATGGTCCCCGTCGGTGGATCGAGGACCCTCGCCCACCATGCCCTCGGGGGGAGGGAAGGAACCCAAGACAATGCCCGTACCCGTACCGCGGCCCAGGGCGATCCCGGCCGTGGAGAGTGGTCAGGCGCCGGCCGCCCACCGAGGTGGCCCCTCCAAGGAAGAGACCCCGCGCAAGGAAGCCACGGTCGTCGACAACGCCGCCACCACCCACCACAACCTCACACTGCTGCTGATCCAGGACGATCCCGGCGGCTCGCCGATCGTGCCCGATCTGCTGGACTCGGCCGGCAAGCCGATCCGGGTGCGCACCGCCCGCAACCTCACCGAGGCCGAGCGGCTGCTCACCGACGACGTCCACTGCATCCTGCTGGACCTCGCCCTGCCGGCGCCCGGCCGGCCCGCCGACGCCGACGGTGACCACGACGAGCTCGCCGTGCTCAAGCACGTGCTGCAGCTCGCCCCCCGGCACGCCGTGCTCGCGCTGACCGCCTCCAGCGACGCCGAGCGCGGCGCCGAGGCCGTGCGGGTGGGCGCGCAGGACTACCTGTTCCGCGACGAGCTGGACGGACGGCTGCTGAGCCGCGCGATCCGCTACGCCGTCGAGCGCAAGCGTTCCGACACGGCCGAGCGCAAGCTCGCCGAGGGCCGGCTGCGCGCCCAGGAGAACCGCCGGCTGGAGCGGGGCCTGCTGCCCACGCCGCTGCTGGACGGCTCCTCGCTGCGCTTCGCCGCCCGCTACCGCCCCGGCCGCTCGCGCGCGCTGCTCGGCGGTGACTTCTACGACACCGTCCGCACCCCGGACGGCACGGTGCACGCCATGATCGGCGACGTCTGCGGGCACGGCCCGGACGAGGCGGCGCTCGGCGTGGAGCTGCGCATCGCCTGGCGCGCGCTGACGCTGGCGGGTCTGTGCGGCGACGAGCTGCTCGGCACGCTGCAGCAGGTCCTGGAGCACGAGCGCGGCGACGACGAGATCTTCGCGACGCTGTGCACGGTGGACATCGCGCCGGACGGCCGCCGCGCCGGCCTGTGCCTGGCCGGCCACCCGTCCCCGCTGCTGCTGCGCCCCGGCTCCCGGCCCCGGCTGCTGCCGTACGACAACAACGGCCCCGCGCTCGGTCTGCTGCCGGGTGCGCGCTGGCCGCGGATGCAGGTGGACCTGGGCTCCGAGTGGAGCCTGATGCTCTACACCGACGGGCTGATCGAGGGCCGCGTCGGCGAGGGCCGCGAGCGGCTCGGCCAGGACGGCATGGTGGACATGGTCGCCCGTCGTTACACCGCGGGCCTGCGCGGCGAGAGCCTGATCCAGGCCGCGGTCACCGAGGCCCGCGAGCTGAACGGCGGCGAGCTGACGGACGACGTGGCCGTGGTCCTGCTGGACCGCCTGCCCTGAGCCGCCCGCCCCGCCGCCGCCGGTGGGGCTACCGTCCGCCGTTCCACGGGCCGTAGGGGCCGTCGCTGCTGGAGCCGCGGCCCCGGCGGCGGTGGCCCTGGACCTGGGCCAGGGCGGGGCGTACGTCCACGAAGAAGACGATGGACGCGACCAGGCCCGCGAGCTGCAGGAAGAGCATCGGCACCAGCAGGTTCACCGCCACGGCGACGCCGAGGATGATCAGCCAGAAGCCCTTGTTCTGCTTGTCGGCGGCGCGGTAGGCGTCCTCACGGAAGATCGCGGCCATCACGAAGGCCACCACGGCCATCGCCAGCATCGCGAGGTACAGCAGCCACATGAACCCCGCGAACCCCTGCATCAGCACAACGTCCACCACCCGACTCGGCTCATCGATACGCGGTCACCGTACCCGTAGAACGGGCCGGACACCCCAAGGGTGCCCGGCCCGCCGAAGTACCGCCCGTGCGGTCCCCGGTTCCGCTTACTCCGCGGCCGGGGCCGTCTTCTTCGCGGCGGTGGTCTTCTTCGCCGGGGCCTTGCGGGCCGCCGGCGCCTTCTTCTCGGCCGGCTCCTCGGCCGGCGCGGCCTCGCCCGGCGCCGGCTTGGTCTCGGAGCCCGGCTCGACGGCCACCGCGAGGTCCTCGATCTCCTCGGCGGCCTGGCCGCGCCAGGTCTTCACGGCCTGCTCGCCGTGCTCGGCGACCTTCTCGTAGGCCTCCCGGGCCTTCACGGCGTACTCGGCGGCCACGCCGACGCCGCGCAGCGCGAGGTCCTGGGCGGACTCGCCGAGCTTCTTCAGGTCCCCGTCGAGGGCGCCGATGAGCTCGGTGACCTTGGTCTGGAGGGTCTCCTGCGTCTCCTTGACGCGTGCGGCGGCCCGCTCCTGCACGGCCTTGGGGTCGGTGTTGCGGACGGCCTCGAAGCGGGCCGGCGCCTCCGTGCGCAGCTGCTCGACCAGGGCCGGCACCTTCTTGGCCTGCTGGAACGCCAGGTCGGCGGTGCCGGCGGCGAAGTAGAGCGGAGTCGGGTCGCTGAGGGTCTTGCGCAGGTCGTCGGTGATGGCCATGGTGAGGGTCCTCCCGGATTTCGTTCGGATGAGGGTCTGTGTGGTCCGCAGCCGGCGGCCGGGTGTTCCCTGGTCCGGTCAACCGGCCGTCTGCTGCGGTCCCGCGTCGCTTCCGCCGACCGTGCGGGGGTCGTGTACGGGGGCGTCGCCTGTGCCGGCCTGCTCGGTGCCGTCCGTGTTCCCGGTGCCGTTCCCGAAGCCGTTCTCCTTGCGGAACGACTCGTAGATCTGCAGCAGCACCTGCTTCTGCTTCTCGTTGAGCGACGGGTCGGCGAGGATGACGGCGCGCGTCTCCACCTCGTCCCGGTCCCGTTCCGCGTCGAGGATGCCGGCGCGCACGTACAGCGTCTCGGCGGAGATCCGCAGGGCCTTTGCGACCTGCTGGAGCACCTCCGCGCTGGGCTTGCGCAGCCCGCGCTCGATCTGGCTCAGGTACGGATTGGACACCCCGGCGGCCTCCGCGAGCTGCCTGAGCGACAGCTGGGCGTTGCGCCGCTGCTCGCGCAGGTAGTCACCGAGATTGCCGACGTTGAGCGATGCCATGCCTCCACCATGCCGGACCGCGCTAACTATTGCAAGCATCCTGCTTGCAGGAGTGCAGCAGCGTGTCGGAACCGCCTTCGCCGTGCGCACATACCCACTTTTTTGTGGGTACTTGGCAGCGCCGCCCGCTCCCCCGAGGCTTGGACACGTGATCAGCGGGCCTCCGCTAGCCGGTCCAGACGGCGGTGGCCCCAGTTCGAGAGGGGGGTCAGCGCCTCGGCCAGGTCGCGGCCGGAGGCGGTCAGGGAGTACTCGGTCTTCGGCGGCAGGACGTCGTAGACCTCGCGGTGGACGAGGCCGTCCTCCTCCATCTCGCGCAGCGCCTGGGTCAGCACCTTCTCGGTCAGGCCCGGCAGCCGGCGCCGCAGCTCTCCGGGGCGGTGCGGGCCGGACTCCAGCAGCCACAGCAGCGACGACTTCCACTTGCCGTCGATCACGGCGAGCGCGGCGTTCACTCCGCAGGTCTCCCGGTCCGGCGCGGTCCGCTTGCTGGTCATTCATCCACCTTTGTCATGAAACGCCATCGCTCATCAGGGAGTTGAGCCATGTCCACCCCCACCCACAACCACCGCAACCACCCGCCGGCTTCCGTCACCGTCCTCGGACTCGGGCCGATGGGCCGGGCGCTCGCCGGCGCCTTCCTGGACGCGGGCCTCACCACCACCGTCTTCAACCGCACCCCCGGCCGCGACGCCGACCTGCTCGCCCGCGGGGCGCACAGCGCCGCGAGCGCACGCGAGGCGGTGGCGGCGAGCGCGCTGACCGTCGTCTGCGTGGTGAACTACGACGCCTCCGACGCGCTCCTGCGCGACGAGGAGGTCACCGCCGCCCTCAAGGGCCGCACCGTGGTGAACCTCTCCGCCGACACCCCGGCGCGGGCCCGGGACACCGCCGACTGGGCCGAGCGGCACGGCATCCGCTACCTGGACGGGGCGATCATGACGCCGGCGCCGAGCATCGGCACCCCGGACGCGGTGTTCCTGCACAGCGGGCCGTCGGCGGTCTACGAGGAGCACCGGCCGGTGCTGGCGGCGCTCGGCGGCACCCACACCCACCTCGGCGAGGACCCGGGCCGGGCCGCCGCCTTCGACGTCGCGCTGCTGGACGTGTTCTGGACGGCGATGGCGGGCTACGCGCACGCCCTCGCCGTGGCCCGGGCGGAGGGCATCACCGGCCGCGAGCTGGCCCCCTTCGCGCAGGGCATCGCGGCGATCCTGCCGCCGCTGTTCGAGGAGTTCGCCCAGAACGCGGACGACGGCACCTACTCGGGCGAGATCAACCCGATCACCTCGGCCGCCTCCACGATGGCGCACGTGGTGCACGCCTCCGAGGAGCACGGCATCGACGCGAGCGTGATGCGGGCGATCGAGGGCCAGGCCCGGCGCGTCATCGGCCTGGGCCACGGCGGCGACGGCTTCATCCGCGTGGCCGAGCTGCTGTCGCGGCGGTAGCCGCGCCCGGCGCGGTGTCCGCCTCCCGCCGGGACCAGCGGGTGAGGGCGGCCGCGATCCGCGCCGTTCCCGGGACCGTGTCCAGGCCCAGCGGGGCGGCGGCGGCCACGAGGACACCCCGCAGCCGGAGCGCGCCGTGCACGACCCGGCGCCAGTGGGCCGGCTCCCCGGGGCCCGGGAGGGTCAGGGCCACCCGGATGACGTCCGTGAAGACGGACTGGGCCCTCTTGAAGTCGATGAGCGGGCCCAGGTCCCGCTGCCAGCCGCGCGAGCTGCCGGGACGCTCCCGCTCGACCGCCGCCGCCCAGCCGGCCGCGAGCCGGCTCGCCTGCCGTGCCGGGTAGCGCATGAGGTACAGGTGCGTCGCCAGGTCGTAGAGCGGATCGCCGACCAGGGCCAGTTCCCAGTCGATGGTCCACAGGCGGCCGGTGCGGTCGGCCACGAAGTTCTCGCGGTGCAGATCGGCGTGCAGCAGGCAGAACGGGCGCTGCCCGAGCCCGAGGACGTGCTTGCGCAGCCGCTCGAAGGACTCCTCGTCCAGGCCGAGTTCGGTGAACAGGGCGCCGAACCGGTCGAGATTGCGCCGGTGGACGCGTTCCTCGGCGAAGCGGACCAGCCGCTCAAGGAAGCCGTCGCTGTCCCCGTTCTCGGGCCGGTCGGCGGCCCGGCAGCGGCGCTTGACCGTGAGCGTCTCCGGGGTCACCACGACCAGCTGGCGGAAGAGGTCGACGATCTGGTCGGTGAGGTGGTCCGGGACCCGCGTGCCGGACGGGTGCAGGGCGCCCAGCGTCTCGCCCTCCACGAAGCGCTGCAGGCGGAAGCCGTCGACCTCGATGATCTCCGGGACGCTCGTGATCCGGCCGTGCAGTGCCGTCACCAGCTGGTCCTCGGAGGCGAAGCACCGCCGGTCGAACCAGAGCAGGCCGGCGCGCGGCTCCCGGCACTTCCAGCGCACCGTCGGCCCGCGGTCGGGACCGGCGGCCAGCGGGAAGACGTAGGTCTCGTGGTGGTGTCCCTGGAGCGGCCCCATGACCAGGTCCCCGGCACCGCTCATCTCGGCCGCGCGCCGCCACGCGGGGGAAACAGCTTCCGGGGCCATCACCCGTTTTCTTTCGCCGTGAACGCCTTCCGGGGGTGCGGAAGTGGCCATACGGTACTCCGCCGGCGGGCCCGTCCGGCGCAGGACGGCGTTCCGCCGCGAACGAGGCTCCCTCCGGGCGACGACCGGGCGCTCACCTGTACGAACCGTCCCTGTCCGCGCGGTCCCGGCTCACCCCTGGAGCGCCCGCAGCAGCGGTTCCAGGGACCGGGTGACGTGGGTGGCGCCGGCCGACATGAGCAGGGCGGCCTTGCGGGGGGCGCGGGCGTAGCCGAGGAAGGGCACGCCGGCCTGGGCGGCGGCGTGGTGGTCGGAGGGGGAGTCGCCGATCATCAGGGCGTCGGCGGGGTCGCAGCCCATGGCGATAAGGGCCCGGTTGAGGCAGTGCGGGTGGGGTTTGAGCAGGTGCAGGTCCTGGGTGCGGCCGTAGACGTGCGGGGTGAAGCAGGGCAGCAGACCGCGGCCGGTGAGGTAGGTGCCGACGACGCGTGGGGAGTTGTTGGTGGTGATGGCCATCCGTGCGCCCACCGCCGTCCAGGTGCGTACGAGGGGGTCGGCCCAGGGGGTCGGCATCGCCGAGGAGGCGGCGTGCAGTTCCTCCTTGGTGAGACGTTCCTCCAGTTCGGCGACCAGGTCGCTGCGGGGGTGGCGGCGGTCCACCGCGCGCAGCACGGCGTGCGGGTCGAGCGACTCGCGCTCGCCGTCGGTGAGCAGCCCGTGCAGGCCCTGGCCCTCCAGCCACCGCACCATGTCGTCCGCGACCTTCTCCGCGGGGTGGGAGGCGAACAGCCGGCAGATGGGTCCGTCGAAGTCCCAGAGCACCACGCGTGCCCGGGCGATCAGTTCGGGCAGCGACCGTGTCTCGTCCGTCGCCGCTCTCGTCCGCGTCGTATCAGGAGTCACGAGGAGAGTGTCAGGTCCGTGGTGATGGTTTCCCAGAGGGCGTCGAACCACTTCTGGGATTCGGCCACGAACGCCGCGTCCCTTCTGCTGCTGCGGCTCTCGAAGGAGAACAGCAGGGACTTCGAGCCCAGCGCGTCGTACATGTCCAGCATCTGGCCCACGTACTCCTCCTCGCGCCGGGTGAGGACGTAGTAGCCCATCAGCGCCTCCTGCGCGTTGAGCAGGTACAGCTTGACCGGCGGGGTGAAGGTCAGCGCGCGGAAGGTGACGCGGACGTCGATGCCGTGGGTGGCGCGCAGGGCGGACAGGTTGTGCTGGAGCACCTGGCCCTGGGCGTTGCGCATCGCCAGCCAGCGCTCGTGCACGGAGTCGTCGTCGCCCTCGACCGCGACGGGGAAGGCGAGGTTGATGTTCCGGGAGGGCAGCAGGACGCGGACGTCGACCGACTGCGGGCGGATGCGGCCCTCGTGGATCAGGCGCAGCGGCTCGGCGAGGGCGAGCATGAAGGTCTCGGCGGTGTGGGAGACCACGTCGATACGGACCCGGGGTGCGGTGAAGGCCTCGACCAGCCGGGGTGCCAGGGCGACCATCGTCGGCTGGGGTTCCTCCAGGGCCGCGGGTGGTTCGGCGATCCGTGGCGGGCTGCCCTTGCTGACGTTGGTCAGCAGCCCGTCCTCCTGGAGGGCGCGCAGGGCCTGGCGCACGGCGCCGCGCTCCACGCCGAACTCCTCCGCCAGCTCGGCCTGGGTGGGCAGGCGGTCGCCCGCCTTGAGGTCGCCGCCGCGGATGCGTTCGCGCAGGGTGTCGGCGATCTGCTGGGGCGTGAACCGTCGGCTGCCGTTCACTGCCACGTTCTCCTGGGTCACGACCAAACGCTACAACTCCAATCCATCTAGAGGGAGTTGTTTGTGACTTGTTTATTGGTCATGACCAAGCGGGGACAACTTATACAGAGTTGGTTGCCAACTTCTCCGAGTTGGCGGACGGTTTGCCTCCGCCGACGGCCGCCCGAAGGAGGAACCACCGTGCCCGTTCTCCCTCTCCTGTGCACCCTGTTCGTCGTCGGCGTGGAACAGACCGTCCAGTGGCGCTACGGCACCGCCGGCGCCCTCGGCCTGCTGCTGCTCAGCGTCGGCATCAAGGCCCGCAGGCCGGCCATGAGCTCGGCCGGAGCCGTGGTGCTCGCCCTGCTGGTCGCGAGCCCGGCGCTCAGCTCGTGAGCACCAGCTCGGAACTGATCGTCTCCCACAGCGCGTCGAACCAGGCGCACGACTGCTCCACGAACGCCGTGTCGCGCGGCCCCGTCCCCCGCGCGAAGGCGAACAGCGTCGAGCGGGTGCCCACCGCGTCGTACAGCTGGAGCCGCTGATGGTCGATCTCGGCCTCCCGGCGCAGGGGCGTGTAGTACGCGAACAGCGCCTGCGCGCCGTTGAGCAGGTACAGCTTGACCGGCGGGGTGAAGGGCAGCGCGCGGAAGGTGACGTGCACGTCGATGCCGTGCGTGGCGCGCAGCGCCAGCAGGTTGTGCCGGAGCACCTGGCCCTGGGCGTTGCGCTGGGCCAGCCAGCGCCGGTGCAGCCGGCCGTCGGCCGCCGGGTCGACCGGCGCCGGGAAAGCCAGTTCGATATGGCGGCTGGGCAGCAGGATCCGTACGTCGATCTTGGCCGGTTCCAGACGCCCCGCGTGGATCAGCCGCAGCGGCTCGCCGAGGGCGAGCGTGAGGGAGACCGCGGTCAGGCACAGCGCGTCGATCTCCACGTGGGGGGCGGCGAAGGCCTGCGCGATGCGCGGCGCGAGCGCCACCATGGTCGGCTGCGGCGGCGCCGCGGGGCCCGGGTGCGCTCCGCCGTCGGGTGCGACGGTCGCCGGGCTGCCCCGGCAGACGCCGGTCAGCAGGTGCTCGTCCCGCAGGACGCGCAGGGCCTGGCGGACGGTGCCGCGCTCGACGCCGAACTCCTCGGCGAGGGCGGCCTGGGTGGGCATGCGCTGACCGGGCCGCAGCAGCCCGGACCTGATCCGGGCGCGCAGCGCGTCGGCCACCTCGTGATGTGACGGTTGTGGCCGCTGGGGCCTGTTCCGCCCAGGGGCGGCGGCGTGTTCCGGGTCCACAGCCGAACGGTACAACTTCTCGCCATCTTGCGGCAGTTCAGCGACAGGTGGTTATGAGCCGCTTCCAAGTGGAGATAAGTACAGTGAAGTTGGTCGCCAACTCGAAGGACATGGTCAAGCTTCTCAAGGGTTGGCCAGCACACTTCCGGCCGGGCTCCCTTCCGGAGGGGAGCCGGGAGCCCGATCGGTGAGCAGCACCACCGCACAACAACCACAACCGCACAGCGCTACGGATGCGCGCACACCCGTCGCCGGCAGAAGGGAGCAGGGTCTCAGAACATGTCCGGGCACCACGGTCGCCGGGACGTACGCAGCAGGGCGTCGGCCTCACGGGCGGCGCCCGCTCGTTCTTCCCGCACCCGGCCCAGCGCCGCCAGCCGCACCGCCGAGTCGTCCCCCAGCCACAGCGTCGCCAGCTCCCCCACCTCCAGGGTGAGGTCGGCGGCCCGCGACGTCGGCTCCACCGACGCCCCCTGCGGCGAGGCGTCCAGCAGATACCGCCCGCCGGTGAGCCCGGCCGGGTCCACGACGTCGAGCACCAGGGCCCCGGTCCCCTCGTACCCCCGCGCCCCGAGAGCCCGTACGACGTCCAGCAGCCGCACCCACAGCCAGTCCGCCTGCGAGGTGATCCGGGCCGCGCGCGGGTCCGGCAGCAGATGCGGAAGCAGGTCGTCGGGGGCCCGGTAGCCGCTCTTGACCCGCGCGACCCAGTCGATCGAGCACAGGAAGTGCCACAGGGCGCGCTCGGCGGCCGGGGTGGTGGCGATCAGCCCGCGCACGGTCGCCGTGTTCAGCGGCTGCTTGGCGTCCCCCCACGTGTCGTCGCACTCGTACGTCACCAGCCCCTCGACCTCACCGCCGGCCGAGCGGTAGACGGCGTGGAAGGGCTCGGTCCATGGCTCGTTGAAGCGCACCGCACCGGTGGCCACCTGCCACCACAGCTCGTCCCGGCTCACGGCGCCCGGCTGGGCGCGGCGCAGCCGCTCGTGCAGTTCGGGCCCGAACTTGCGGACGTCCTCGCCGTCCACGAGGTCGACCCGGCCGCCGTCGTCCGGTCCGGCCCGGCGCGGGTCGAGACCGGTGCGGGGCACGTCGACCGTCCACTCGGCCGCCGTGGTCGCCGGGCCGAAGCCGTAGCGGCCGTAGATCGGGTACTCGGCGGCGATCAGCGTGGCCACGACGTCACCGCGCTCCTTCGCCGCCGCCAGGTCCCTGGCCATCATCCGGGTGAGCAGTCCGCGGCGGCGGTGCGTGGCGCTGACGGTGACGTTGGAGACGGCGTCGGCCGGCACGGTTCCTCCGCCGACGGCCGTGAGCTCCTGCGCGAAGGACCGGAAGGTGGCCACGCAGCGGCCCGAGTCGAAGGCCCCCAGCAGCCGCCCCGGCGCGAAGGTGCGCCGACGCGCCCGGAGGATCTCCGGCGAGAGGGTCGGCGGCCGCAGGAAGCCGGTGTTCATCGCCCGCTGCCAGTCAGCGAACTCCCCCTCGGTGATGGGCCGGACGTCGATGTCGGAGGCGCTGTGACTCATGGGGCCACGGTAGGCCGGACACGGTGAGGTGTCGCGCGGATTTCGCGGGCCCGGCCACCGCCTCACCCGGGGCCGTCACATCAGGAGGTCGTCGACCTGCGCTTCCCCCTCGCGGTACCGCCGGGCGATCTCCGCGCTGCAGTCGTCCGTGGTGCGCTGCAGCAGCTGCCGGCGGCGGGAGACCTGCTGCTCGTAGCCCACCAGGCGGGCCATCGCCTCGTTCAGCTCGCTGTCGGTGCGCGCCGTCAGGTCCGACAGCTCGACCTCGGCGAGCATCTCGGCGGCCAGCAGCCGGTACTCCTCACTGTGCGGGGTGCCCACGGTGACATGGCGGGCGGAGGAGCGTTGCCGGGCCGGGGCGTCGGTGAGGATCTCCGACAGCCGCTCCACCACGGACGGCTCGCCCACCGCCACCACGGACGCCGGCGCGCGCCGCGTCAGCTCCGCGCGCAGGATGTCGATCCGCCCCTGCAGCAGGCGCCGTACGTAACTGAGGTCCGCCTCGTCGCGCTGGGCGTCGCGGCGCAGGACGCGCAGCTCCGGCAGGCTCAGCTCGGCCAGCTCCTGCCCCTGGGGGTAGACCCTGCCCGCAGAGCCCGGGGAAGGCTCGGCGGGCGGCCTCGGCCCGTTCGGACCGTGGGTTCGCTGCACGGGCGGCCGCGGGGCCGTCGTGTCCACCCCGCACGCGGACGTGGTCTCCGTCCCGCGCGCGGCTGTGACAGCCCCGGGCTGCTGCCCGGTACTCGGTGTGCTCATGTGCCTCTACCGTCCCCTCGACCGGCGTGTGGCGCCATCGTGCCACCCCGCGTGGCCGCTATGTGACCGAGTGCCCCCGAACGGCCCCAGATGGCGGGATTGGGACCGAAAATGGGCCCCGTCCGGAGTCCGGCCGGCGGCCCGGCATGATGGTCGTATGCGTGCAGTGGTGCAGAGGGTGGACGGCGCGAGCGTCGTCGTGGACGGCGAGACGGTGGGCGAGATCAAGGGCGAGGGGCTGTGCGTCCTCGTCGGCGTCACCCACGAGGACACCAAGGAGAAGGCGGCCCAGCTGGCCCGCAAACTGTGGTCGGTGCGGATGCTGCACGACGAGAAGTCGTGCAGCGACATCGACGCCCCGCTGCTCGTCATCAGCCAGTTCACCCTCTACGGCGACGCCCGCAAGGGCCGCCGCCCCACCTGGAACGCGGCCGCTCCCGGCGACGTCGCCGAGCCGCTGGTGGACGAGGTCGTCGCCCGGCTGCGCGCGCTCGGCGCGACGGTGGCCACGGGCCGCTTCGGCGCGCGGATGCGGGTGTCCCTGACGAACGACGGCCCGTTCACGGTGCTCATCGAGGTCTAGGGGGTGTCTCGTCGCTCAGGCCGGATCAGGGAGCGGCGAGACACCCCCCAGGCCCCGACGCCGGGACGATCCGGACGACGGGCCTCGGCCCGGCCGAGGCCCGCTGCCTGGCCGGAAACCGTCTACGGCTCGACGACGACCTCCTGGGCCGCCGCGGTCGTGCCGGCGACGAGCGGGGCGTCCGCGGGGACGTTCCGCTTGACCAGGGCGAGCGCGACCGGGCCCAGCTCGTGGTGGCGCACCGACGTCGTCACGAAGCCGATCTTCCGGCCGTCGGGGCCGTCCGCGGCGAGCCGCAGCTCCGTGCCCGGCGCGGGCAGGTGCACCTCGCTGCCGTCGAGGTGCAGGAAGACCAGCCGGCGCGGCGGCTTGCCGAGGTTCTGCACCCGGGCGACGGTCTCCTGGCCCCGGTAGCAGCCCTTCTGCAGATGCACGGCGCTGCCGATCCAGCCCAGCTCGTGCGGGATCGTGCGGTGGTCGGTCTCGAAGCCGAGACGGGGCCGGTGGTGTTCGACGCGCAGGGCCTCGTACGCCAGGATCCCGGCGGGCGGCCCGGCCTGCGCGGCGAACGGCTCCAGCTGCTCGCGGGGCAGGAACAGATCACGGCCGTACGCCGTCTCCCGTACGACGACACCGTCCGGGACCTCGGCGATGGAGCCGGCGGGCAGGTGGACGACGGCGAAGTCGGCGGTCCGGTCGGCGACCTCCACCTTGTAGAAGAACTTCATCGACTCCAGGTAGGCGATCAGCGCCTCCTGGGTGCCGGGCTCGACGTGGGCCCAGACGGTGGTGCCGTCGTCCACCAGGTACAGGGCGTGCTCGATGTGGCCGTGCGCGGACAGGATCAGCGCCTCGGTGGCCTCGCCCGCGGGCAGTTCGCTGACGTGCTGGGTGAGCAGCAGGTGCAGCCAGCCGAGCCGGTCCTCGCCGGTGACGGTGATCACACCGCGGTGGGAGAGGTCGACGAAACCGGTGCCGTCGGCGAGGGCACGCTGCTCGCGGAACAGGTCGCCGTAGTGGGCGGCGACGCCTTCGTCCACCCCTTCGGCGGAGACGGCGCCGGGCAGGGACAGCAGGGGGCTCTTCATGGCCTCAAGCCTACGACTAGGTACTTGAACCCTTGAGGTCGGCGGTGGCGCAGTCCTTGCAGCGGCCGAAGATCGCGAAGTGCTTCATGTCGGTGTCGAAGCCGAACTGTTCGCGCAGCTTGGCGGTGAACTCGGCGGCCACCGACAGATCGGCCTCGATGACGTTGGTGCAGTCCCGGCAGACCAGGTGGATGTGGTGGTGCCGGTCGGCCAGGTGGTACGTGGGCGCCCCGTGCCCCAGGTGGGCGTGGCTGACCAGGCCCAGCTCCTCCAGCAGCTCCAGCGTGCGGTAGACGGTGGAAATGTTGACCCCCGACGCCGTCTTCCTCACTTCCGCGAGGATGTCGTCGGGGGTCGCGTGCTCCAGGGTGTCCACGGCTTCGAGGACAAGCTGCCGCTGCGGCGTCAGCCGGTAGCCGCGCTGCCGCAGGTCCGTCTTCCAGTCGGTGCTCACCACACCCACGAGTCTAGGACCACCGGCGGCGGACCAGACGGGAGCGGGCCTGCTTGCGGGAGCGGGCCTACTTGAAGAAGGCGATGCCGTCGTCCGGGAGGTCCTCCGGCAGGGCCTTCGCCCAGCGCTCGACCTCCTCCGGGGTGACGACCTTCTTCAGCTGGGCCGACATGTAGGGGCGCAGCTCGACCTCGGGGGTCTGCTTCTCGCCGACCCACATCAGGTCGCTCTTGACGTAGCCGTACAGGCGCTTGCCGCCGCTGTAGGGGCGGGAGGCGGCCGTGCGGGCCACGGCGTCCGTGACCAGGTCGATCTGCGGCTTCTTGTCGGCCATCTCGCCGTACCAGACCTCGATGACGCCGTCGTCGCGGGTCATCGTGACCTCGACCTTGCGCTCGGCGTCGATCCGCCAGAAACCGGACTCGGTCTCCAGCGGCCGCACCTTGTTGCCCTCCTTGTCCAGGACCCAGGTGCGGGAGTGGTACTCAAGGAAGTCCCGGCCGTCGTGGGTGAAGCTGACCTCCTGGCCGAAGTTGCACTTCTCGGAGCCGGGGAAGTCGTGCACGCCCGCACCCGCCCAGTTCCCGAGCAGGAAGGCGAGCGGGACAAGGTCCTTGTGCAGGTCGGACGGGATCTCGATCATGATCGACGGCTTTCCTGGTTCAGTGGGTCAGCGCTGGCCCTGGTACAGCTTCTTCACGGTCAGGTAGGCGAAGGCGAGGACACCGACGCAGACCAGGACCAGCAGGGTTTCGAAGAAGATCTCCACGGGGTGCTCCTTGTGAGCGCAAGCGGGCGGTACGGGGCCGGGCCCCAGCTTACGCGGCCGGGACCCGGTCCTCCTTGTGAGGTACCTCCTGACGGGGTCCGCGTGGATCAGCCCAGCAGCTGGCTCTGCAGCACGACCGTCTGCTGGAACGGCACGGCGGCCGCACCGCCCTTGCGGGACCGGACCACGACGGCGAGGACGTCACCGGCGGACAGCACGGCTTGGCGCACCTGCTCGGGGCCGTAGGGCTCTTTCTCCGCGTAGACCATGCGCTCGATGCCCCGCACCTGGGCCAGGGGGGAAGTCGTCGTCCCCGGTCAGGGTGTCCGCGCCGCGCACCGGGCAGGTGGGGGCGGCGTACGGGAACAGCTTGCGCAGGTCGGCGTCCGTCTTCACCTTGCGGTCCTGCGCCGCGGGCAGTGGCGTGGGGGCCGGGCCGGTGGCCTGGCGGAGCGTCGGCTGGGACAGCGAGGGCAGGGCCGTGGGCTCGCGGTCGGCCTCGATCAGGTAACCGGCGCAGGTGCCGGCGAGCAGGCCGAGCGCCGCGGCGCCGGTGACGAGCAGCGCCGGACGGCCGCCCCGGCGGCGCGGGGCCGGTCTGTCCGGTGGAACTTCCGTTTCTTTCATGACGTCCCCCCAAGAACGTGAAGCGCGGCTTCCGTATCCGCGCCCCACGGACACTCATGGTCATGCCAAGCAGTTGGAGCGGCGTTGATTACGATTCCGTCATGGCGAAGAAGCTCGTGATCAAGGTGACGGCGGGGGCCGACGCCCCGGAGCGGTGCTCACAGGCGTTCACCGTCGCGGCGGTGGCCGTGGCCAGCGGGGTGGACGTGTCGGTGTGGCTGACCGGTGAGTCGGCGTGGTTCGCCCTGCCGGGGCGGGCCGCCGAGTTCGAGCTGCCGCACGCGGCGCCGCTGCCCGACCTGATCGACTCCATCCTGGCGGCCGGCCGGCTGACGCTGTGCACGCAGTGCGCGGCCCGGCGGGACATCACGGAGAAGGACGTCATCGAGGGCGTACGGATCGCGGGCGCGCAGGTGTTCGTGCAGGAGTCCCTCGCCGACGACACCCAGGCGCTGGTCTACTGACCCGCCCGCCGATCCCGGGACGGGCTAGCGCGGGCGCTTCTTGCCGTCCAGCTCGTCCCACCACTCGTCGGACTGCGGGTCGCCGGACGGGTCGTCCCACCAGCGGTCCTCGGGGCCGCGCCGGTTGGCGACCATCGCGGCGACCGGCGGGATGACCATGGCGAACACGCACATGCCCACGGCCGCGGGCACCGACCACAGGCGCACGAACCCCCACGCCATGACGAAGAGGAACAGGCACGTCCCCATCAGGGCGAAGTACACGTGACGTCGCCGTGCGTACATGTCTCCAGGTTAGATCCGGGCACGCCGAAGGGCCGCACCCCAGGCGTCCAACCCGGGGGGTGCGGCCCTTCAGCCACTGACGGGGTACGTCAGACGGCGATGGCGACCTCGGCCAGACCGCCGTCCTGGGCGACGACCGTGCGGTCGGCGGTGCCGCCGGGCACGAGAGCGCGAACGGTCCAGGTGCCCTCGGCCGCGTAGAAGCGGAACTGTCCGGTGGCGGAGGTCGGGACCTCCGCGGTGAACTCACCGGTCGAGTCGAGCAGGCGCACATAGCCCTGCACCGGCTCGCCGTCGCGGGTCACCTGGCCCTGGATCGTGGTCTCACCGGGCTTGATCGTCGAGGCGTCCGGGCCGCCGGCCTTCGCTCCGCACATGTCTGTCTCCTGAGGGGTCTGACCAGAAGGTCGGTCGGGTTGGGGTTACTTGCCGGTGCCGAGCTCGATCGGCACGCCGACGAGGGAGCCGTACTCGGTCCAGGAGCCGTCGTAGTTCTTGACGTTCTCCTGGCCCAGCAGCTCGTGCAGGACGAACCAGGTGTGCGCGGAGCGCTCACCGATGCGGCAGTAGGCGATGGTGTCCTTGGCGAGGTCGACACCCTCGGCCTCGTACAGCTCCTTGAGCTGGTCGTCGGACTTGAAGGTGCCGTCGTCGTTGGCCGACTTCGACCACGGGATGTTCTTCGCGGACGGGACGTGGCCCGGACGCTGCGACTGCTCCTGCGGCAGGTGCGCGGGGGCGAGCAGCTTGCCGGAGAACTCGTCGGGCGAGCGGACGTCGACCAGGTTCTGGGTGCCGATGGCGGCGACGACCTCGTCACGGAAGGCACGGATCGAGGTGTCCTGGGGCTGGGCCTTGTACTGGGTCTTCGCGCGCTGCGGGACCTCGTCGCCGGCGACCAGCTCGCGGGCGTCCAGCTCCCACTTCTTGCGGCCGCCGTCCAGGAGCTTGACGTCCTGGTGGCCGTAGAGCTTGAAGTACCAGTAGGCGTACGCGGCGAACCAGTTGTTGTTGCCGCCGTAGAGGACGACGGTGTCGTCGTTGGCGATACCGCGCTCGGACAGCAGCTGCTCGAACTGCTCCTGGTTGACGAAGTCGCGGCGGACCGGGTCCTGCAGGTCCTGCTTCCAGTCGATGCGGACGGCGTTCTTGATGTGGTTCTTCTCGTACGCCGTGGTGTCCTCGTCGACCTCGACGATGACGACCTTGGGGTCGTCCAGGTGCTGCTCGACCCAGTCGGCGTCTACCAGGACGTCGCTGCGGCTCATGCTTTTCTCCTCCGGGGCAGTTGCGGCGGGGCGTGCGACAGATCAGGGCGTGCGCAGGCCTCAGTGGCGGCGCACGGGTGCCCAGGGGCTGGGCGGTGAGGGACGCGGAGGCCCGGCGGGCCGTCCGCTCAGAAGGTGCGACAGAGCATGGCGGCAACGCGGCACAGGTCCACTGCCCGCCGCTTCGTGAGATCCGCCTGTCGCTTCATGTGCTCGATCGTAGGGACGGACAGGCGGGCGTGTCACCGGCGTGTCGCATCCTGAGACGCGATCGTCCGTGATGTGGGATACGAAGCGTCTCGGGCCCGTCGCCGCACGGGTTCCGGGCGGTGCGGCCCGCATCACCCCCTACGGCGTGGACAGGCACGTCTCACCCCTCGGACGGACTCCGGCCGACGGACGGGGTCTACCCGGCCAACCTGACGTTCGAACCCTTCACCGAGATCTCCACACCGTCCGGCGCCGCGCGCACGCTGTCCAGCTTGACGCCGCCCGGCAGCTGGTCGATGACCTGCTGGAAGTCGATGATCCGGCGGATGCGCTGCTCGGCGACGGCGGCGGCGCCCAGCGCGGGCAGGGAGTCGGCGTGGAACTCGATCCGGTCGTTGACGACGGCCACCGAGCTGAGCACGGACAGGTTCTGCTTGCCGAGGATCGGCAGGGTCGCCTCCACCGCGACCTTGATCTTGCCGTCGCCGCCGTCGGAGAGGCCGACGATACGGGCCTCGACACCCGGGGCCACCTCGGTCGGCTCGGACTTGGCGGTCTTCATCAGCTCGGCGTAGGAGACCGTCGCGGTGCCGGTCACGCTCTTCGCGGTGGCGGTGCTGTAGTCGCCGGAGAAGGAGACGCCCTTGCCGTGGGCCTGCAGGTCGTCGATCCGGACCTTCTGGCCTGCCTTGCCGGTGGCGGCCTCGTAGTCCTTGATCCCCACCTCCACGTCGTCCAGCTCGCCTGCGGCGTACTGGGTGAGGAAGGGGAAGCCCTCGATGGAGACGTCCGGGGTGTCCTTGAGCCCCTCGTTCTTGCGCACCTGGTCCGCCGCCTCGCTCTCCGCGAAGTGCACGGCGACCCGGTCCGCGACGGCGAACAGGCCACCCAGGATCACTACGGCGATCAGCAGTATGCGCAGGGCGCGAGGCATCCGGTGGTTCCCCCCGTCGATGGTCGGTCGAACTTCACGGTAACCCCGCGGCCTGGCGGGACCGCGGGATTGTCGACCAGCTGTGACAGGGGCCGGGGGCGGTGACGCGGGCCTCAGCCCAGCGCGCGGCCCAGGACGTACACCACGGGCGCAGCCGCCGTCAGGGGGAGGGCGACACCGGCCGTGAAGTGGACGAAGCGGGACGGGTAGTCGTACGCGGCGACGCGGTGGCCGATCAGGGCGCAGCCGGCCGCGGCGGCGCCGAGCAGCGCACCGCCCGTGCCCAGGCCGGTCATCTGGCCCACCGCGATGCCGGCCCCGGCCGCGGCGAGCAGGGAGACGGCCACCGACGCCGGCGTGGGCAGCGGCAGCGCGCGGGCCAGGACGGCCACGGCGACGGACGCGGCACCGACGGACACCGCGTCGGCGCCGGCCGCCAGATGCCCGCCGGCCATGATCGCCAGCGCGGCCGAGGCGACGGTCGCCATCAGGCCGTACATCCGCTCGTCCGGGTCGGCGTGCGAGCGCAGCTGCAGGACCAGGCAGAGCAGGACCCACACGCCGAGCGTGCCGAGGATGGCGGCGGGGCCGTGCTCACGGCCGGCCGCCAGGACGGCGGCGTCGGCGACGAGGCCGCCCAGGAACGCCAGCGCGATGCCCTGCCGGGCCGGCCACATGCCGTTCAGCCGGAACCAGCCCGCAGCCGTGACCGCCTGCAGCGCGACCAGCGGGACCAGCAGGGCGTACGACCCGATCGGCGCCGCGACCGCGAGCAGCAGGCCGAGCAGCGCGGTGAGGGCCGCGGGCTGCATGCCGGGGTCGATGATCGGCGAACGGCCCTCCAGGCGGGCCCGCTGCGCATCGGTGATGCGGGCGTTGCCGGCGAGGGTGGCGGGACCGTAGGCCGGCTCGCCCGCCTCCGGCCCGCCGGGCGCGGCGGCGCCGGGCGCCGGGGGCGCGGGTGCGGTGGCCACCGGCTGGGGCTGGGGGAGCGGCTGCGGCTGCGGCTGGGCCTGCTGCTGGGGGTGGGCCTGCTGCTGGGGTGGGCCTGCTGCTGGGGCTCGGGGAGCGGCTGGGCGTACCCGGTGTCATAGGGCTGGCCGTATGCCTGGGTGGAGCCGTACTCCTGGCCGGGGCCGTACCCCTGGCCGGGGGCGTACGTCCCGCCGTACTCCTGGGTGCCGTACGCCTGAGCGCCGTACGACTCCCCCGTGCCGTACGCCCCGCCGTACTGCTGCTGCGCCGGCTGCTGGACCTGCTGTCCCTGCTGCTGAGCCTGCGGCTGCTGCAGATACGCCGTCTCCTCCGCCGGGGGGAGCGGCGGCTGGACCTGGGTCTCCCAGGTCTGGCCCTGCCACTGCTGGGTGTACTGCTGAGGGTCGTCGGAGGGCTGCTGGTACTGCCCGGGCCAGTCCTGCTGGGGCTGGGGCTGGGCGTAGGGGTCGTACGGCTGGTTGCTCATCGGCGTGCTCATCCTCCTGCGAACGGCGGGAGCACCTCGACCGTGCCGCCCTCGGTCAGCCGTACCGCCTCGTGCGCGCGCGTGCCCACGGGGTCGCCGTCGATGAGGAACGAACAGCGCTGGAGCACGCGGGTCAGCTCGCCCGGGTGCCGCTCGCGCACCGCGTCGAGCACCCCGGCCAGCGTGGCCGCGTCGTACGGCTCCTCGGCGACCCCGGCCGCGGCCTTCGCGGCCGCCCAGTAGCGCACCGTGACCTTTGCCATCTCGTCCCTCAAGTCGGTTCGGCAGTGAACACCGTCAGGCTAGCCCGCCCGGGAGGCGGCCCAGCGCGCGATGCGGTCGAGCAGCTCGCCGCCGGCGGCGTTCTCGGCGTGGCCCATGCCGGGCTCCAGCCAGAGTTCGCCGTGCCCACCGGCGGCCTCCGCGAGCATCCGGGGGTGGTCGACGGGGAAGTAGCCGTCGCTGTCGCCGTGGACGATGAGGAGGGGGGTCGGGGCGATGCGCGGGACCGCCTCCACCGGGGACAGCGGCACCGGGTCCCATTCGCGGTGGTGGATGCGGACGCGGAGGCCGTAGCGGCCCACCAGGCGCCCGGCCGGCCGGGTGACCAGCCAGTGCAGCCGCCGCATGGGCGCCGTACCCCGGTAGTACCAGCGGGCCGGTGCGCTGACCGAGACGACGGCGTCCGTGCCGCCGTGCAGTGCCGCGTGCCGCAGCACCACCGAGCCGCCCATGGAGAAGCCGACGGTGACCACGCGCGTGTGCCCGAGCTCGCGGGCCCATGCCACCGCCGCCTCAAGGTCCAGCACCTCCCGGTCGCCGACGGTCGAGCGGCCGCCCGAGCGCCCGTGGCCCCGGAAGGAGAAGGTGACCACGGCCCCGGAGTGCGCGAGGGCGCGCGCGACCCGGCGCACGTGCGGCCGGTCCACCTCCCCGGTGAACCCGTGCGCCACGACGAACACGAGGCGTCCCGCAGGTGGCGCCGAGGTGTCGCAGGCGCCGCTCCCGGGGTCGTACAGCGCGTCGATCGTCACCCCGTCGGACGTGCGCAGCAGCGTGCGCGTGGGCGTCCGCAGGCCTGTCTCACGATTCGGACGTACGGTGGAACGCGCCACATCACCTGCCGGACCGATGCTCATGTGGGCTATTCTGCTGGGCAGAGGATCCGGGCAGCGAAGCCCCCGGGTCCTTTCGTGCTTTCGGAAGCGTTGTATACGAAGCGGAAAACCGCAGATGAACGCGGATTCCGTGGGAGGTACGGGTTGTCGATCGCATAGTGGCCCCCCGGGGCCACAGCGGATCCCAGGGGCGCGGGAGCCGCACCGGACGAAGCAGGGCCGCACACGTCCTCGCAGGGACCGAGGAGGAACCAGACGTTATGGGCGAGCGAACCGTGCACGACGACACGACGACCCGGGCAGGTGGGGCATGAGCTCTCTGCTGCTGCTGACCAACGCCCTCCAGCCTTCGACGGAGGTGCTGCCCGCGCTCGGCCTGCTCCTGCACAACGTGCGGGTGGCTCCGGCGGAGGGACCGGCCCTGGTGGACACCCCGGGCGCCGATGTGATCCTGGTGGACGGGCGGCGCGATCTGCCGCAGGTGCGCAGCCTGTGCCAGCTGCTGCGCTCCACCGGCCCCGGCTGTCCGCTGATCCTGGTGGTGACCGAGGGCGGCCTGGCGGCCGTGACCGCGGACTGGGGCATCGACGACGTCCTGCTGGACACCGCGGGCCCCGCGGAGGTCGAGGCGCGGCTGCGGCTGGCCATGGGCCGGCAGCAGATCGTCAACGACGACTCCCCGATGGAGATCCGCAACGGCGACCTCTCGGTGGACGAGGCGACCTACAGCGCCAAGCTCAAGGGGCGGGTCCTGGACCTGACCTTCAAGGAGTTCGAGCTGCTCAAGTACCTCGCGCAGCACCCGGGCCGGGTCTTCACCCGCGCCCAGCTGCTGCAGGAGGTGTGGGGCTACGACTACTTCGGCGGCACCCGTACCGTGGACGTGCACGTACGACGGCTGCGTGCCAAGCTCGGCCCGGAGCACGAGTCGCTGATCGGCACCGTACGGAATGTCGGTTATCGATTCGTTACGCCCGAGAAGGGTGAGCGTGCCGGCGAGGAGGCCAAGGCCAAGTCGGGGCGGGCAAAACCGGACGAGACGGACAGCGGGACCGCCGTACCCGCCACCGAGGTCCCGGCCGACGCCTAGCGCACCACCGCGGCGGGGCGTTGCGGTCGCACATCCACGCACTGATACGCCCTGCCCAGAGCGGGTCTCTCCGCGTAGACTCCGCGCGTGGCCAAGGTGACTCGGGATGACGTGGCACGGCTGGCAGGGACTTCCACTGCCGTCGTCAGCTATGTCATCAACAACGGACCCCGGCCGGTCGCCCCGGCCACGCGCGAGCGTGTCCTCGCCGCGATCAAGGAACTGGGGTACCGGCCCGACCGGGTCGCCCAGGCCATGGCGTCCCGCCGTACGGACCTCATAGGCCTGATCATCCCGGACGCCCGTCAGCCCTTCTTCGGCGAGATGGCGCACGCGGTCGAGTGGGCCGCCGCCGAGCGCGGAAAGATGGTCCTGGTCGGCAACACCGACTACGTCGGTGAGCGCGAGGTCCACTATCTGCGCGCCTTCCTCGGCATGCGGGTCTCCGGCCTGATCCTCGTCTCCCACGCGCTGAACGACCTGGCCGCCGCCGAGATCGAGGCCTGGGACGCGCGGGTGGTGCTGCTGCACGAGCGCCCCGAGGCCATTGACGACGTCGCGGTCGTCACCGACGACCTGGGCGGCGCCCAGCTCGCCGTCCGCCATCTGCTGGAGCACGGCTACGAGTACGTCGCCTGCATGGGCGGCACCGCCGAGACCCCGGCCGTCGGCGACCCGGTCTCCGACCACGTCGAGGGCTGGCGGCGGGCGATGGCCGAGGCCGGGATATCGACGGAGGGGCGCCTGTTCGAGGCCCCGTACAACCGTTACGACGCCTACCGGGTCGCCCTGGAGATGCTCTCCGGCCCCGACCGGCCCCCGGCGATCTTCTGCTCCACCGACGACCAGGCGATCGGCCTGCTGCGCGCGGCGCGCGAGCTGCGCATCGACGTGCCCGGCGAGCTGGCGGTGGCCGGGTTCGACGACATCAAGGAGGCGGCGCTGGCGGACCCGCCGCTGACCACGGTCGCCTCGGACCGCTCGGCGATGGCCCGCACCGCCGTCGACCTGGTCCTGGACGACGGGCTGCGGGTGGCCGGCTCGCGCCGGGAGCGGCTGAAGGTGTTCCCGTCGCGGCTGGTGGTGCGGACGTCCTGCGGCTGCGGATGAGACGCGGCTGAGAAGGCCCAGGGAAAGGCCGAGGAGCGCCTTTATATCGGGCATACATGGTTCTGCCGGGCTTCTCAGGCAGTCCTCAGAAAGCTCTCATGATCGCGCGGAACGCTATGTGACATGACCGAGAGCATCCGCCGCGACGGCGAGTACGAGAACCTCCACGAGGGCGCTCACCGCGACCCCTACGAGGGCGCTCACCAGGGCACGTACCAGGGCGCCGCCCAGGGACCGTCCGAGGGCGCTCAGCAGGGCCCGTACCGGGGCGCCCCGCAGGGCCCGTACCAGGGCGCTCACCAGCAGGCTCACGCGCAGGGCTCCTCGCCCGTGAACCCGGAGTGGCCGCCTCCGCCGCCGTACGAGCCGACGGTCACGGCGCAGCCCGCGCCGGCGCCCAGGCGACGCTCCCGTGGCCCCGTCGCGCTGCTCGCCGCCGTCGCGATCGTCGCGGCGGCCATCGGCGGCGCCACGGCGTACGGCGTCCAGGAGCTGACCGGCAAGGACACGACCGCGAGCTCGACCGCGACGAACGTCGTGCCGTCGAGCAAGAAGGGCGACATCGCGGCCATCGCGGCGGCCGTCAGCCCGAGCATCGTCGAGATCAACGCGACCTCCGGCAGCGGGCGCTCCACCGGCTCCGGGGTGATCATCAGCTCCGGCGGCGAGATCGTCACCAACAACCACGTCATCGCCGGCGCCTCCTCGGTCACCGTGCGCACCAGCGACGGCAAGCAGTACACCGCGCGGGTCGTCGGCACGGACAGCAAGAAGGACCTGGCCCTGATCAAGGTGCAGGGCGCCTCGGGCCTGAAGGCGGCGTCGCTGGGCGACTCCTCTCGCCTCCAGGTCGGTGACACGGTCGTGGCGATCGGCTCGCCCGAGGGTCTGACCGGCACCGTGACCAGCGGCATCGTCTCGGCGCTCGACCGCGACGTGACGGTCCCGACCGAGGAGGGGCAGCAGCAGCAACAGGGCGGCGGCTGGCCCTTCGAGTTCGGCGGCCGGCAGTTCAACGGCGACACCGGCTCGTCCACGACGACGTACAAGGCGATCCAGACGGACGCCTCGCTCAACCCCGGCAACTCCGGGGGTGCCCTGATCGACATGAACGGGAACATCGTCGGCATCAACTCCGCGATGTACTCGGCCGCCGACTCGTCCTCCTCCTCGGACGCCGGCAGCGTCGGCCTGGGCTTCGCCATCCCCGTCAACACCGTCAAGGCCGACCTGGCCAAGCTGAGGGCGGGCGCGAGCGACTGAACCACTTCCGAAGCCCTTCGGCTTCCGAGCACAGGGAGTACGACATGATCGAGCACGTTTCCCCCACCGTCCGCACCGCCTCCCCCGCCTCCCCCGCCTCCCCGGCCGCTCCGGCCCTGCGCCTCGCGCACGCCGCACCCGCCCCGGCGCCGCAGGCCGCGGTCCCCCACCTGATGGGTCTGCGCACCGGCACGGACCGCCCGCACCGCCACAAGGTGCCCCTGCGCCGGCTGACGGCGGTGACCGGCTGAGCGGGGTCTTGGCCCGGCAGGCGGCAGCCGTGGGACGCTGAGAGCGTCCCGCACCGGGACGCTCCGGAACGCCCCGCACCGGGACGCCGAGACGGCCCGCACCGGGATACCGAGACGTCCCCACCGGGACGCCGAGAACGCCCGCACCGACCACCGCACCCGAGGACACCGCGACCGATGAGCCCCGCCGACGGCGACCGTGACCCCCAGCGCATCCTGATCGTCGACGACGAACCGGCGGTGCGCGAAGCCCTCCAGCGCAGCCTCGCCTTCGAGGGATACGGCACCGAGGTCGCCGTCGACGGCGCGGACGCCCTGCAGAAGGCCACCGCCTACCGGCCCGACCTGATCGTCCTGGACATCCAGATGCCCCGCATGGACGGACTGACCGCCGCGCGCCGTATCCGCGGCGCCGGCGACACCACACCCATCCTGATGCTCACGGCCCGCGACACGGTCGGCGACCGCGTCACCGGCCTGGACGCCGGCGCGGACGACTACCTGGTCAAGCCCTTCGAACTGGACGAACTCTTCGCCCGGATCCGCGCCCTGCTGCGCCGCAGCTCCTACGCGGCGGCCGTGGGCGCGGGCGACCCGGCCGACGAGGACGTGCTCACCTTCGCCGACCTGCGCATGGACCTCGCCACACGGGAGGTCACCCGCGGCGGGCGGCCCGTGGAGCTGACCCGGACGGAGTTCACCCTGCTGGAGATGTTCATGGCGCACCCGCGCCAGGTGCTCACCCGCGAGCAGATCCTGAAGGCCGTATGGGGCTTCGACTTCGAGCCGTCGTCGAACTCCCTGGACGTGTACGTCATGTACCTGCGCCGCAAGACGGAGGCGGCAGGCGAGCCCCGGCTCGTGCACACCGTGCGCGGCGTCGGGTACGTGCTGCGGCAGGGCGGCGCCGAGTGACAGGCCTGGTGCGCCGCTTCCGCACGCTGCCGATCCGCACCCGGCTGTCCCTGCTGGTGGCGGCGGCGGTGGCGTTCGCGGTGGCGGCGGTGTCGCTGTCGTGCTGGTTCCTGGTGCGGGGCCAGCTCTACAACCAGCTGGACGACGAACTGCGGGGTGAACAGGTCCAGACGGGGCTGCTGCAGAGCATGCTGCGCAACTGCCAGCTGCACAGCCCGCAGAGCATCCCGCAGCCGCCCAACTCCCCCATCGTCACGATCCTCTACTCCGACGGCTCCACCTGCCTGAACCCCGCCAACGACACCGTCCGGGTCGAGGCGTCGGACGTGGCCGTGGCGGACGGCCTGCGCCGCAACTCGCTGCACACCTCCGGCACCACCGACGGCACCCCCGTACGCGTCTACACCCTTCCGGTGGTCGACCGCAGCACGGGCCAGGTGCAGACCGGTATCGCCGTGTCCATCGCCAAGCCGCTGGCGGAGGTCACCAAGCCGCTGTCCTCGCTGGCCTGGATCCTGCTGCTCGTCTCCGGCATCGGAGTACTCGGCGCCGGAGCCGCCGGCCTGGCCGTGGCCCGCGCGGGACTGCGCCCCGTGGACAAGCTCACCGAGGCCGTCGAGCACGTCGCGCGCACCGAGGACCTCAGCGTCCGCATCCCCGTGGAGCACGACAGCGACGACGAGATCGCCCGGCTGTCCCGATCCTTCAACTCCATGACCACCGCCCTGGCCAGCTCCCACGACCTCCAGCAGCAGCTGATCGCCGACGCCGGCCACGAGCTGCGCACGCCGCTGACCTCACTGCGCACCAACATCGAACTCCTCACCCGCAGCGAGGAGACCGGCCGCCCGCTGCCCGAGGCGGACCGCAAGGCGCTGCTGGCGTCGGTGAAGGCGCAGATGACGGAGCTGGCCTCGCTCATCGGCGACCTCCAGGAGCTCTCCCGGGCCGACCACCAGCGCGGTGAACGCGTCCAGGTCGTCTCCCTGGAGGACGCGGTCGAGTCGGCCCTGCGCCGTGCCCGGCTGCGCGGCCCGGAGCTGACGATCACGGCGGACCTCCAGCCGTGGTACGTCCGCGCGGAACCGGCCGCGCTGGAGCGGGCGGTGGTCAACATCCTGGACAACGCGGTGAAGTTCAGCCCCGGGTCCGGCACCGTCGAGGTGCGCCTGACCGGCGGTGTCCTGACCGTGCGCGATCACGGCCCGGGGATCGCCGAGGACGAACTCCCGCACGTCTTCGACCGCTTCTGGCGCTCCCCGTCCGCCCGCGCGCTCCCGGGCTCGGGCCTGGGCCTGTCCATCGTGGCCCGCACGGTGCGGCAGGCGGGCGGCGAGGTGACGCTGGCCCGCGCGGAGGGCGGCGGCACCGTGGCGACGGTACGGCTCCCGGGGGCACCGACACCACCACCGGACACGCCGGTGGCATAGCGCTGGGGCTCCTGTTACGGCACCGGCGGCAGCGCCACGGACGACAGACTGGGCCGGGTCACTTCATCTTCGGACGCGCGACGGCGGTGATCGAGCACGCCGGCGGGCTACGTCACGGCCCCGTCGACGGCGGCGGACCGCGAGGGCATCCTGATCGCCAACTCGACGGTGACCGGCGACGTCTCGCCCGTGTCCTTCAACCTGGGCCGCCCCTGGCACGCGGGCGGCGACGCGACCCTGGACCCCCAGACGACGGCCCGCAACACCTCCCTGAGCGCGGCGATCAAGTCCACGCCCTGGACCGACATGAGCGGCTTCTCCTGGAAAAACGACCGCTTCGCGGAGTACAAGAACACGGGGGCAGGCGCGGGAACCGCCCCCAACTGACGGACACCCAGGCGGCGGACCAGGAGCGGTCCGGACTGCCGACGGCGACGAACTGCGTGGGCTCGGGAGCGCGGTCCCGGGCCAGTTCGGTCAGTTGGCGCGGTGACCAGGGCAGATTGACGGGCTCAGCCGTGCCCCACCCGACGGGCGCGGTGCCGGTGAGGATCTGCCAGGCCGCCTCAAGGGACTGGCCGAGGACCAGGTCCTCGGCTGCGGAACGGAGCGTGCGGAACGCGACGATGAGCCGCCGTCCGTCGTCCTGCATGTGAGCGGTGAAGGTCTCGGCCCTGCCGGCCGAGCCGTCGGTGAGAACAGGCGCAAAAGTGCCGTCCTGCCAGCTCAGCACGGCACCGGTCAGACCGTCGTAGTAGCCGCAGCCGGGATCCTGGACGACCCAACGGTTGGGGGGCTGGGCGAGCACGGCCCGGGCGGGTGCGGTGAGACGGGCGGTGGCCGGGCTGACGATCTGAAGGGACCGCTCGGTTGCGACGGCGCTCCGAAAGACGTCCGAAAGCCAGGGCGTCAGCGCGATCACGGGCCGGTCGGTGAGTACGACTGCTGAGCGATGCGTCAGGACGTCCACAGCGGGCATGCCCGTGCCTTCGGGTACGGGCACGGCGCAGACGTCCGACGGGGTCTCCACGACCTCCGTGGTCGCAGCACCCGGCGGCCAGGTGACGCCTCCCAGCAGCAGGTTCAGCCTCCCACAGAAGGAGCCGGCGAGCCGGGCGGCCTCTGGAACGGCGGTGGAGGCCCGAGTCTCGGTCCACCAGAACGGCCCCTCGTCCACGGGAGGCTGGATCCCCAGCAGGCGCGACGCCTCACCTGGTACCTGAACGAGGATGGGAGCCTCGACGGACACAAGAGGCCGCCCGCCGACACCGGACAACTGGACCACCGCCCCCTCAGCGACGCTGGCCACCTCCATACCGGGCCCACCCGCGTACAGCCCGGCCAGCAGAGCCCAAGGATCGGGCATCAAGGGCGTGAGCGAGATGACATCCTTCGTCACGGGGCCTTCTTCCGGATCCTGTCCATGAGCTGCAACGTCCGTCACAGTTTGCGGCTGACGTCTTGATAGCCCTCATTAAGCGGGTGGTGCAGGTTGACTGGAGGCACCCTCAAACAGGTACGTGTAAAGCGCTTCCAGGTAGACATAAAGGGCAGCCTCGTCAGGGAACTCTACGTCAGTCATCCCCTCGTATTCTTCGACGGAGAGCTCTCTCGCTCGAATCACATGGAGCAAGCCGTCTCTCACGCCCTGCACAAAAGACTCCTTGAAACTCATCAAGGTTGGACGCAGAAAGCCGCTAGTATCATAGGCAACATCCAAGCCAAGATATGTCCTGATAAAGGTGTCCAGTTCCTCGTTCATTCTCATCTCTTTACGGGTGACGGCCAGGGGCGGGATCGGCATACATCGTGTACAGCTTATATTGCCCCCCATCAAACCTGTAGACGGCCTTGATTACGCCACCTCGGAAGTCGACCGGGAGAAATTCTTGAGGATTTACTGGATTCCGATAGTAACCCGTGAACCGCTTATATCCCTGGGGGCCGAAGATCTGCTCGATGGGAACGATTCCGGCGGGCGGCGGAGTTCCCGTTCGAGCAATATAGTCGCGATAGTACCGGTCAGCTACAACCATGTCTTCCGCGTTGTCAAAGCGCGTAGCGAATGGACCGACCCGATGGGGTAGGCCAGTCACCCCATCCGCAGTCGTACCGGTAAGCGGGTCAATATTGTTCTCGGATTTAAGAAGACCAGGGTGGCCCGCATTCGGCCCATAAACTCTGGGATTTCCCTGCGAATCGAGCGCCACAGTCCCGAGACGGTCCTGTAGGGACCTGTCATCCGGGTAAAGATGCCGTCCGGGCGCATGCCCTTCCCCACCCTGGCGATCGTCCAACTCGTTGATGCGGTGGTCCACCACGTGCGGAGGCAACGAGGAGTTGGTGCCAGGTATCCGGTGAGGCGTCTGTTGTACGTAGCTACCTTCAGCCGGCAGAGCGTGTGATCCGCTGCCCCCAGAGTGACTTCCCTTCACAAAGTCGTGGGTAGGCCCGCCACTACCGCTGTGATGTTGCGCGGACGCATCTGAGGCGTGGCTCGACGTCGGCCCCTGGTGAGAACCTTGGCCGCCAGCCGTTGCCCCTCCATGAGAAGCGCTGTTGCCGCCACCATGGCTTGCTGTCGGCGCATGCGGCGAATGGTGAGCCGAAGCTGCTGAGTGGCCTGTACCGCGGCCTGGGGCAAAGCCGTACCCCTGTGATCCGACCGCGCGGGCAGGCGTCCGGGCGTCACCCCCGCCGTGACTGGCGACCAGGGCCGGTTCCTGAGAAGGCAGGCTTCCGTTCCGGTGCACCGGCCTTTCGTTTGCTGCCGGCTCTTGCTGCGCCGGTGCGTCCTGGCCGTCGGCTGCGGTGACCCTTCCGTCCTGGTGAAGCCGAGTGCCATCCGACCACACAGCATCCGTGCCGTCGATCGCCGGCCAAGCCCCAGCCGTGCCGGCTGCCGATTCGGCCTGCTCTGCTCGCACCGCGCCGGCGAGAGCCTCGTCGTACGCCCCGACCCGTACCGCCTTCAGCCCCTGGAAGATATCCCCCACCTTGACCACGCTCGTCGCCCCGGTCCGGGCGCCGGCAGCCCGGCCACCTCACCGACCAGCGTCTTCCCCGGCAGCACCCGGCTCGGCCCCGCACCGGTGCCCACGCCGTCCAGTACCCGGGCCCGCGGGTCGAGGACGTAACGCCGGTCGCTCGCCCCGCCCTTGCGCGGCACGGTGACCAGCCGCCGCCCGTCGGCGAGCGCGACGATCTGCGGACCGGCCCCGCCCGCCCCGTCATCGGCCTGCTGCGGCACCACGGCGAGGCTCTCCGCTCTCCCCTTCACGGCGTTCACTCCGACGACGGTGGCCAGCCCGTCCACGTCGACGAGAGCGAAGGCGGAGGAGCCTTTCCAGTCGTCGCCCAGGGTCACACCGCCTGGTCCGGCGCAGGCGGCTGCCAGTGCGCACGCCGCCGCGACCAGGAGCTGCTGCTTGTGACGCGTCGCCAAGGTGAGTTCCTCCCCCGTAAGTTGGCCTCTCGGGGCCCTTCCTACAGAGAGAAGATCGCTCAGCGCACGCCCCGATCATCACAAAGAGTGACTGGGGTCGGCATATGCACTCTGCGGGGCGAGTGGTGTTTCCGTGCTGACGGGGAAGCGTGCGGGGGGCCGGTGCCGGGTGCTCCGTCACTCGGCCGTCGGTGACCGTCAGTACCCGGTCGCCAAAAAGCGGTGGGCCCGGGCGCTCCGTACGGTGTGTGCGTACGGAGCGCCCGGGCCCCCGGGGAGTCGTTCTTCGGCGGTGCTCCTACTGCGTGATCGTGATCCGGTTCGCCGCCGGCGGCGCGAGCGGGCTCGTCGCCGAGGAGTTGGCCGTCAGGTACTGCACCAGTGCCGCCAGGTCGTCCATGCCGACCGTGTCGTTCGTGCCCTGGCCGAGGGTCGGGAAGCCGTCGCCGCCGCCCGCGAGGAAGCTGTTCGTCGCGACGCGGTAGGTGGCGGCCGGGTCGATGGGCTTGCCGTTCAGCCGGACGGAGTCGGTGACGACGCGGTCGGCGCCGGTCTTCGTCATGTCCAGCGTGTACGTCAGGCCCGCCGAGGGCTGGAGGATCTTCGGCGCGGCCTGGTTCGGGCCGGACACCTGCTCCTTCAGCACCTGGATCAGCTGGGCGCCGGTGAAGTCCTGCAGATTGACGGTGTTGGCGAACGGCTGGACCGTGAAGCCCTCCGCGTACGTCACCACGCCGTCACCCTCGGCGGCCTTGGCCGCATAGGTCAGGCCCGCGCGCACCCCGCCGGGGTTCATCAGCGCCAGCGCGGTGTTCGGGTCCAGCTGCTTGCCGTACGCCAGTTGCGCGTCCGCGATCAGGTCACCCATCGGGGACTCGGTGCCCGTGTTGGGGACGTCGGCGGAGATGTAGCCGATGGGCCGGTTGCCGATGGGCGCGGCGAGGGTGTTCCACCTGCCGATCAGCTCGGTCATGTCCGCCGCCTTGGGGACGTCCCGGGTGACCACGTGGTTGGCCGACTTCACCGCCGTCCGCGCGATGTCGCCCGTGCGCCGGTCGTACGTCAGCGTGGTATCCGTGTACAGGCGGCCGAAGGAGGACGCCGAGGTGACCATGCGCGGCTTGCCCGCCGGGTCGGGGATCGTACACACGTACGCGGCGTGGGTGTGACCGGTGACGAGGGCGTCGACCGCCGGGGTGACGTTCTTGGCGATGTCCACGATCGGACCGGAGATGCCGTCGCCGGCGCCCGGGGAGTCGCAGTCGTAGTTGTACGCCCCCGACGCCGGGAAGCCGCCCTCGTGGATCAGCGCGACGATCGACTGCACGCCCTGCCGCTGGAGCACCCGGGCGTACTTGTTGATCGTCTCGACCTCGTCCTTGAAGGTCAGGCCCTTGACGCCGTCGGCGGAGACGATCCCCGGGGTGCCCTCCAGGGTGACCCCGATGAAGCCGATCTTCACGCCCTTCTTCTGCCAGACCCAGTACGGCTTCAGGATCGGCTTGCCCGTCTGCTCGTCGAGGACGTTGGCGGCCAGGTACGGGAAGTCGGCGCCCGCGAAGCCCTCGTCGGTGTAGCAGCCGTCCTTGGGGTGGCAGCCGCCGTTCTGCAGACGGGCCAGTTCCTGCGCGCCCTCGTCGAACTCGTGGTTGCCGACGCTGGTCACGTCCAGCTTCAGCTTGTTCAGCGCCTCGATGGTCGGCTCGTCGTGGAAGAGGCCCGAGATCAGCGGGGAGGCGCCCACCATGTCGCCGCCCGCCGCGGTGATGGAGTACGGGTGGCCCTGGCGCGCGTCACGCAGGTGCGTGGCCAGGTACTCCACGCCGCCCGCGTCGATCGTCTTCGTCGTGCCGTCGGGCTGCAGTTCGGTGACCCGGCCGGACGAACCGGACGGCGGTTCGAGGTTGCCGTGCAGGTCGTTGAAGGACAGCAGCTGCACGTCCTGGTAGCGGCTCGGGACCGGACTGTGATGGCCGCTTGTCCGCTGGTCGCCGTCCGTGCTCGCGGACGCCGGCAGCGCGGCGGCCAGCGCGCCCGCGGTGGCGAGCGCGGCGGCGGCCGCCAGCAGCCCGCGCGTGCGGCGTCTTGCGGGGTGGTTCGGCTGAGCTGTGGTTGGCATACGCCCCCCTGTGGTGTGCGGTGACGACGGGGCCTGGCGGGTCCGGTGCGGCGGTGGCCACGCCCGGGCGCAGCCTAGGGTCAACGCGCGTAGCGCGACAGGGGGTTCGGGGTTACATCCTGGTTTCCCTTCGTCCTCGCCGTTGTCCCCACTTTGCGGGCCGCTCCCCTTACCCTCGTACGCATGACCAGCGACGACACCGCACGGCTTCCCGGCGCCCGATCCATCGAGACCTACGCCGCGCTCTCCCCGGAGCAGACCGAGGCCGTCCTCGGCCTGCTCGCGGAGGCCGCCCGCAACGACGGCCAGCAGGCGGTGTCCGAGCAGGGCCGGCTCCAGCTGCGCGACGGCGAGCGCGCGGGCGTGTCCCATCTGCTGCTGACCGTCGGCGACGAACTCGTCGGTTACGCCCAGCTGGAGGACACGGACCCGGTCGAGGCGCCGGCCGCCGAGCTGGTCGTGCACCCCGCCCACCGCGGCCACGGACACGGGCGGGCGCTCGGTTCGGCCCTGCTCGCCGCCTCCGGGAAGCGGCTGCGGGTGTGGGCGCACGGCGGTCACTCCGCCGCCCGGCACCTCGCGCAGGTCCTCGGGCTGACCCTGTTCCGCGAACTGCGGCAGATGCGCCGCCCGCTCACCGACCTCGACCTGCCCGACCCGGTGCTGCCGCAGGGTGTCACCGTGCGCAGCTTCGTGCCCGGCCAGGACGACGCCGCCTGGCTCGCCGTCAACGCCGCCTCCTTCGCCCACCATCCGGAGCAGGGCTCCCTCACCCAGCGCGACCTCGACGCCCGCAAGGCCGAGCCTTGGTTCGACCCGGCCGGCTTCTTCCTCGCCGAGCGGGAGCGTGCCGGGGCCGAGGGGGGGCGCGAACTCATCGGCTTCCACTGGACGAAGGTCCACGCCGAGGAACAGCTCGGTGAGGTCTACGTCCTCGGTGTCGCCCCCGGCGCCCAGGGCGGCGGCCTCGGCAAGGCCCTGACGGTGATCGGCCTGCGCCACCTGGCGGCCCAGGGCCTGCCGACGGCGATGCTGTACGTCGACGCCGACAACAAGGCCGCCGTGTCCGTCTACGAGCGGATGGGCTTCACCACGTACGAGGCGGACCTGATGTACCGGACGGAGACCTGAGCGCGGGCGGTCCCGGGCGCTCGGTCACGCGCCCGACGGTCTGAGCCGAGGGCGCCGGCGGCCCCGCAGCGGTTCCCGTATCGACGTCCCCCACGCCGCCACCGCCACCGCCAGCAGCAGGGCCCAGCGGTCGTGGGCGTCGGCCCAGTGCGGGCTGTCGCGCGGCACGAAGAGGCCCCAGCGGTCGGGCAGCAGTGCGGTGAGCAGGGTCAGGGAGAGGAGCCCGACCGCGGCTGTCCTGCCCGGTTCCGGCTCCGGTGTGCGGTGGATCGCGGTTGCCGCCAGGGCGAGGGCGCCCAGCGCCAGGGTGAGGGCCTCCAGGCTGACCTCCGGCAGGGGAGGCCGCGCGTCGGCCGGGACGAGCAGCAGGGCCGCCGCCCACCACAGCGCCGCGAGCGGGGCGATCAGCGCCAGCCGCAGGCAGGACCGCAGCGCACGCCCCGTGGGGACGGTCTCCGTGGTGTGCCGGGCCGGGTCGTCCAGCAGGAACGCCAGGCCGAGCGCCCCGCACACGGCGGCCGCACGCAGGGACGTCAGGGCGAGCCAGGGGTCGGCGGGGCCGCCGGACAGCAGGCGCGGGAGCGTGGCCGTCAGCAGGCCAAGGGCGGCGCCGGCCACCAGCGGGGCCCGGGGCAGGGCACGGGCGGTGGCCGTCAGCAGGGTGCCGAGGGCTCCACACCGGCCGGAGGGGGCGTCTGCGGCATCAGGAGTCACAGGAATCACCCTCTTCCCCGTGCGCCGGGGCCGGTACGCCCAGCAGCTGGGCGACCCGTGCCAGGGACGTCCTCGGCGAGGTCAGCTCGGCCCAGTGGGCCTTCACGGACGCCGCGACACCGGCGCGCGGCCTGGTCAGCAGCTCGCGTACGACGTCCGTCTGCGCGGCGCTCATCGACACCGGCTCGGTGGGTGCCAGGGCGATGGCGGAGCCCACGGTGGAGTCGTCGAGCCGTACGTCGCGCAGCGCGGTCATCGGGTCCGGCTGGGCGGCCAGCGCCAGCCACATCACGGTCACTGTGCGGGCGTCGCACAGCCGGCCGGCGGACTTCTCGTCCCCGGCGACCAGCACCGAGGCGACACCGACGGCGAACTCGGGCACGCGGTTGCCGCCCCAGCGCGTGCCGACGGTCACCTGGCCGGGGCCGGTCAGCGGGGTGAGCGCGGAGTCCGACGTCAGGCCGTACCGGGCGTCGATGCGCTGGCGGACGGTCAGTCTGCGGTGCTCGGCGGCGCCGCCGGCGAGCTGCTGGACGCGGTCGGTCTCGGCGGCCCAGTCGGCGGTCCGGCCGGTCCACTCCGGGAACGCGCAGTACACGTTCGTGCCGTGCGGCACGCACCGCTGCTCCTTCTCCGGGTGGAGCGAGGCCGTCGTACGGGCCGAGAGCAGCGCCTGCGGATCGGTGGCCGACTGGCCGGCGATGCCCGCAGCCGTGGCGGCCACGGCGAGGGCGGTGACCGCACCCAGCGACCTGGTGCGCAGCCCGCTGCGGAACACCGCGGCGCACAGCAGCACCACGGTCAGCCCGAGCAGGTACAGGGCGTGCCAGCCGGCCGGGCGGCCCAGCAGATCGGACGGGACCGGGTCGCCGCCGCTCTCGGACACGACCGGGGAGAGCCAGTTCGTGCCGTCGGGGTCCGAGCCGTCCGACGCGACGGCGACCAGGGTCACGAAGGCGTACAGGCCGATGACGAACAGCGGTGCGGGGAAGGAGGAGCGCACCAGCCGCGCGAGCAGCACACCGAGCACGCCGGCCAGCAGCACCGACAGCGGGCCCACCGCGAGTTCGGCGACCGAGCCGTGTCCGACCGCGCCGGGCTGCAGCGCGGCCACGGCGTACTCGGCGGTGACGACGAGCGCGACGACGGCCGCGATCGGCACGACGGACAGGGCGTGTGCGAGGATGCGCTGCCAGGGCGGCACCGGCAGTGTGTCGAAGTGCCGGTCCGTACCGTGCCGGTGGGAGCGCAGCGCGGCCCGGTTGACGCACAGGAACACCGCTATGGCGACCAGCAGCGGCCCGGTCTGGCCGGCCCGGTCGACGTCCTGGAGCACCGGGTAGTCGTCCATGCCGTCGCGGTGGAAGGCCATCTGCCAGGCGGTGTAGCCGGTGTACAGCAGCAGGAAGACGAACACCGGGACGTACAGCAGCAGTTCGCGCGCCTCGAAGCGGGCGAGGGTGAGCAGCACGGCCAAGGGGCGCGCGGTGCGCTCGGGTTCGGTGACCGCGGGCGCGGCCGGTGTGATCGTCGCGCTCATGCCGCCACCTCCGTGGCCCGGTCGTCCAGGGTGAGCAGGTAGCCGTCCTCCAGGGTCGGTTCGAGCAGGTCGGCACCCTCGGGCGGGTCGCCGATGTTGCGGTAGGTGCCGGTGCCGGTGCGCCAGCCGGCGCGGGCGCCGGGGTCGCGGCCGGCACTGCTCCACACCCGGCCGGCCGCCCGCGCGGTCAGCTCGGCGGGGCTGCCCTCGAAGCGGACGCGTCCGCCGGCCAGGACGATCACCCGGTGGCACAGCATCGCCACGTCCTCGGTCTGGTGGGTGGACAGCAGCACGGTCCGCCCCTCACCGGCCTGCGCGATCAGCTCGCGGAACCGCATGCGCTGCTCCGGGTCGAGGCCGACGGTGGGCTCGTCCAGCACCAGGAAGCCCGGGTCGCCGACGAGGGCGGCGGCCAGGGCGACGCGCTGCCGCATCCCGCCGGACAGCCTCTTCATGCGCCGGCCGCGCACATCGGACAGATCGACGGCGTCGAGGACCCGGCGCACCTCGCGGTGGCGGGCGCCGCGGTCGGTGTGCTCCTTGAGGATCGCGACGTAGTCGACGAACTCGAAGGCCGTGAAGTCGGGGTGGAAGCCCGGGTTCTGCGGCAGGTAGCCCAGTTCGCGGCGCAGTCTCTGCCGGCCGGCGGTGGTGGCCGGGTCGTGGCCGAGGGCGGTGAAGGAGCCCTGGTCGGCGGGGACCGCGGTGGCCAGCACCCGCAGCAGGGTGGTCTTGCCGGCGCCGTTGGGTCCGAGCAGTCCGGTGACGCCGGGGGCGAGCCGCAGCGAGACGTCCTCCAGGGCGCGCGTACCGCCGTAGCGGAGGGTCAGCCCGGAGGCGGTGACGGTGGTGGTCATGCGGCACTCCCGTGGGTGGTGAACGGCGCGTGCGCCGAGGTGGTGTCGAAGCGGTCGCGCAGCCGCACCAGCAGCCAGCCGGCCGCGGCGGCGACCAGGGCGGCCGCGAGCTGGCCGAGGACCGTGAAGGGGGCGAGCGTGCCGTGGGTCATCGCCTTGGCCACGGCGAGCACGGCGACCCATACGCCGCCGACCAGCGCGGGGGCGAGCACCGGTCCGAGCCGCGGGGTCAGGGCGAGCCCGGTCGTGGTCAGGGCGAGCGCGGGCAGCAGCCAGGCCAGGGCCCGCATCCCGTACCCCGGCAGGGCGAGCGTGGCGACGCCGTTGAGCACGAGGCTGCCGGACAGCACGGCGACCGTGCGGATCATCAGCAGCCGGAAGCTGTGCAGCGGAGCCACGACGGCCATCTCGTACGTCGGGTCCAGGACGGGGCCGTACGACAGCGCGACCGCGGCCAGCGGCAGCAGCGGTGCGAGGGCGAGGAACAGGGCGAGCGAACCGGCGGCGTGCACCATCAGCACCGTCGCCGCCAGCACGAACACCAGGGCCAGCAGCCAGGAGCGGCGCAGCACCGGGGTCGCGGCGAGCAGCCGGGCGGTGTGGTCGGCCACCCCGCACCGGGTCAGCAGCCGCTCGCTGAGCCCGGGCCGCGGCGCGTCCAGCTCGGCGTCCAGCCGCTCCCAGCCCAGGTCGAGGGCGGTGGGCTCGGTGACCCGCGCGAGCCGGGCGCGGCACTCGGCGCACGCCGTCAGGTGCGCGTCGGCCGACCACAGCAGCGGCGGCTCCAGCTCGCCGCGCGCATATCCGCGCAGGTCCTCCTCGGCCACATGCCACGTCATGCCAGCGCCTCCCGCAGTTGCTTGCGGGCGCGCATCGCCCGCGTCTTGACCGTGCCGGGCGGAATGCCGAGCACGACGGCCGCCTCCCGGGTGCTGAGCCCGTCGATGACCGTGGCCTGCAGCACGGCGCGCAGTTCGGGCGACAGCCTTATGAGCGCACCCGCGAGATCCCCGTGCTCCACCCCCGCGAGCACGCGCTCCTCGGCGGACACCTCGTCCCGGTGGCGCAGGCGGGCGAGCGCCTGCCGCAGCCGGCCGCGCGCGCCGTCCCGGCGCAGCGCGTCGACCAGGCGCCGCGCGCCGATCCGCCACAGCCACCCGGCGACGTCGCCCTCCTGGCGATAGCGGGCGCTGCCCCGCCACACCGCGAGGAACGTCTCCTGTACGACGTCGTCGACTATCCCGGCGTCGGCGCAGCGGCTGCGCATGCGCGCGGTCAGCCACGGCGCGTACCGCCGGTACAGCTCCTCGAAGGCGTGACGGTCCCCGTCTGCCGCGATGGCCCGCAGCAGCTCCCCGTCGCTTCTCGTTTCGCTCACGTCTCCTCATCGGACGAGCCCCACCGATCGGTTCACGGAACCCGGCGGCGACTTTTCCCCGCCTTCCCCGGCCGGCCGGACCGGAGTGGTCGAGTACCGCATCGACCGGCACAGCGGCGTCGCCACCTGTGTGGCCGACACGGACCCGGGCCACGGCGCAGCCCGTCGACCTCCCCGAGCACGCATGGGAACTCTCCGGCGGACGGAACGCGGACGGCTACTACGTCGTCTTCCACCCCGAGTCTCACTACTGGCCGCTTCAGCTCGTGGAGTGCGGCATCGTCCTGGCCCTGGCCGCGACGGCGACCGCGACCGCCTTCACGCTGCTGCGCCGCCGCACGGCCTGAGCCTCCGACGTGTACGTCCCTTCTTTCGGGGGGAGGGACGTGCACGTCTTCTTTTGCGGGGCCCGGGGCGAGCTGCAGAGCCCGGCGCCAGGAGGTGCCCGGTGTTGCGGCTGGCCGGGGGTGGGTGCGCTCCCCGGCGCTGGCGGGGTGCCTCCCCCAAGCTCTTCGAGCAGGGGGGACCCCCAGCGCCCACCCGTGCCGCCCTGGGGGCACCTCCCAGGCCCTTAAGGCACTGGGGGAGGCACGACTGCCCGCAGCTACGGAGTGGGAGAGCCCCCGACGGCGAGAAGGGGCCGGGGTGGGGGGTGTCCGCCCGCAGCGGCCGGCACCGCCAACCCTCACCGCGTCGGAGACAGTGGGTCGGACCGAGGACGGATACCCCCCACCCCGGCCCCGACCCACCCACCGGCAGAAGGCGCTACCTCAGCCGACCACCGGACGGTAACGGGCCGCCGCAGGCATTCAAGGGGCGCGGGGAACTGCGCGACCAGCCACCACGCGCCCGCAGACGAGAACCGGCCCGGCGCCGCAGGCACCCGCACACGAACAACCCCCCGCTTCCCCACACGTCACGTCCCCGTAACCATCGATTCAGACGAGCTTGCGACGCTCGGCCAATGAAGCCCGCCCTGCCAGAGCCTCAGCACCCCCCGGAGGGTCCCGCGCGCCCCCTCTCCGACGCGCTCATGAGCCTGCAAGCGCGGAACAATGGGTTCATGAGCCAGTCTGAGACGCAGGAAAAGCTCCAGCCCACCCAGCCTTCCGTGGGCTCCATCGCCGCGCACCGCCCGCACACGGTGTCCGCCCCGGTCTCCGACCTCGATCCCGACCTCGACGCCGACCTGGACGCCTACGACGAGACCCAGGACGGCCAGGCCGACGGAACGCTCCCGCAGGGCCGCTTCCTGGACCGCGAACGCAGCTGGCTCGCCTTCAACGAGCGGGTCCTGGAGCTGGCCGAGGACCCGGACACCCCGCTCCTGGAACGCGCGAACTTCCTCGCCATCTTCGCGAGCAACCTCGACGAGTTCTTCATGGTCCGCGTCGCCGGCCTGAAGCGCCGTATCGCCACCGGCGTCGCCACCCGCTCCGCCTCCGGCCTCCAGCCCCGCGAGGTGCTGGAGATGATCTGGGCCCGCTCCCGCGAGCTCATGGCGAGGCACGCCGCGTGCTTCCACGAGGACGTCGCGCCGGCCCTCGCCGAGGAGGGCATCCACCTGGTCCGCTGGAGCGAGCTGGCGGAGAAGGAGCAGGCCCGCCTGTTCACGCTCTTCCGGCACCAGATCTTCCCTGTCCTCACCCCCCTCGCGGTCGACCCCGCGCACCCCTTCCCGTACATCTCGGGCCTGAGCCTCAACCTCGCGGTCGTCGTCCGCAACCCGGTCAGCGGCCACCGACACTTCGCCCGCGTCAAGGTCCCCCCGCTGCTGTCCCGCTTCCTGGAGGCCTCCCCCGGCCGCTACGTCCCCATCGAGGACGTCATCGCCGCCCACCTGGAGGAGCTGTTCCCGGGCATGGAGGTGCTGGAGCACCACGCCTTCCGCCTCACCCGCAACGAGGACCTCGAAGTGGAGGAGGACGACGCCGAGAACCTCCTCCAGGCCCTCGAAAAGGAACTCATGCGGCGCCGCTTCGGCCCGCCCGTCCGCCTGGAGGTGGAGGAGTCCATCGACCGCGAGGTCCTGGACCTCCTGGTCCGCGAGCTGAAGATCTCCGAGGCGGAGGTCTACCCGCTGCCCGGCCCCCTGGACCTCACCGGCCTCTTCCGCATCCACAGCCTGGACCGCCCGGAGCTGAAGTACCCGAAGTTCGTCGCCGGCACCCACCGCGACCTCGCCGAGGTCGAGTCGGCCTCGGCCCCCGACATCTTCGCGGCGCTGCGCCAGCGCGACGTCCTGCTGCACCACCCCTACGACAGCTTCTCCACCTCCGTGCAGGCGTTCCTGGAGCAGGCCGCCCAGGACCCGGACGTCCTGGCGATCAAGCAGACGCTGTACCGCACCTCGGGCGACTCCCCGATAGTGGACGCCCTCATCGACGCCGCCGAGTCCGGCAAGCAGGTCCTCGTCCTGGTCGAGATCAAGGCCCGCTTCGACGAGCACGCCAACATCAAGTGGGCGCGCAAGCTGGAGGAGGCCGGCTGCCACGTCGTCTACGGCCTGGTCGGACTCAAGACGCACTGCAAGCTGTCCCTCGTCGTCCGCCAGGAGGGCGAGACGCTGCGCCGCTACAGCCACGTCGGCACGGGCAACTACCACCCCAAGACCGCCCGCCTCTACGAGGACCTCGGCCTGCTCACCGCGGACCCGCAGGTCGGCGCGGACCTCTCCGACCTGTTCAACCGCCTCTCCGGCTACTCCCGGCGCGAGACCTACCGCCGTCTGCTCGTCGCCCCCAAGTCCCTGCGCGACGGCCTGGTCTCCCGGATCAACAAGGAGACCCAGCACCACCGTGCCGGACGTCCCGCCTCCGTCCGTATCAAGGTCAACTCGATGGTCGACGAGGCCGTCATCGACGCGCTCTACCACGCCTCCCAGGCCGGCGTGCCCGTCGACGTGTGGGTGCGCGGCATCTGCGCGCTGCGCCCGGGCGTGGCCGGCCTGTCGGAGAACATCCGTGTCCGCTCGATACTCGGCCGCTTCCTGGAACACTCCCGTGTCTTCGCCTTCGGCAACGGCGGCGAGCCGGAGGTGTGGATCGGCAGCGCGGACATGATGCACCGCAACCTCGACCGCCGTATCGAGGCCCTGGTCCGGGTCGTCGACCCCGCTCACCGGGCCGCGCTGAACCGGCTGTTGGAGACCGGCATGGCCGACACCACCGCCTCCTGGCATCTGGGCCCGGACGGCGAGTGGACCCGGCACGCGACCGACGCGGACGGTCAACCCCTGCGCAACGTCCAGGAGATGCTCATAGACGCCCGGAGGCGCCGGCGTGGCACAGCAACACCATGACCTGACGGACCCCACCGCCGCGCCGGTGACGGGGGACGCTCTGGCGGAGTACCTCCGCGCCCAGGCAACCCAGTTCCTGCGGGCGCTGCGCCTGCACCGCGAGACCGGCGGGTCGGCGAACGGCGCGAAGGCCGCCGCACCACCGGCCGCACCCCTGGACGCGGCGCGCGCCCTGCGCCGCTCGGCCCGGCGCATCAGCGGCAGCCTGCACACGTTCCGCCCGGTCCTGGACGCCGACTGGTCGGAGGAGATGCGCCCCGAACTGGCCTGGGTCTCCGGCACGCTGGCCCTGGAGCACGCCTACGCGGCCCGTCTGGAACGACTGCTGGCGGCGCTGCACCGGCTCTCGGGCGCGGCTGCGCTGCCCACGCAGGGGGTCGGCACCCACCAGACGGCCGGCACCCGTCAGACGACAGGCACCGACCAGACGCCCGGCACGCACCAGACGCCCGGCACCCGTCAGACGGCAGGCACCCCCCAGTCGGCCGGAACCGGCAACGGCACCGGCACCGGCACCGGCACCCACCAGACGAGCACGGCCACGGCCGACCGTGGCCAACTCACCGTGGGCGCCGCCAAGGCAGGCGCCCTCCTGGACCGGCAGCTGACCCTGGCCCGGACCCGGGCGCACTCCACGGCCCTGCAGGCCCTCGGCTCCTCCCGCTTCCACGCGATCGCCGACAAGGTCGCCGTCCTGGCCAGCGAGGTCCCGATCGTCTCCCCGGCGACCGACCTGCGCCCGCTGGCCGCGGCGGCGCGGGAGCGGCTGACCGACGCGGTGACGGCGCTGCCGCTGCTCACGGCGGGCAACCCGTACAACGCCGAGGCGCTGGTGCACGGCCTGTCGCCCGACCCGCCCGCCCCGCATCCGCAGGACGCCCCCTGGCACCAGGTCCGCCTGCTGCTGCGCCTGCACCGCTACGCCCAGGAGGTCCTGCTCGGCGGCGACGGCGACTCCGCCCCGCTGAACGTCCGGCTGCTGCAGGCCGGCCAGGCGCTGGACCGGCACCGGGACGCCTCGGAGGCGGCGGCCGCGGCGGCCCAGGCGGCACGTACCCCGCGGATCGCCCCGGCGACGGCGTACGCGCTCGGTGTGCTGCACGCCGACCAGCGGCACGAGGTGGAGGCGGCCCGGTACGCGTTCCAGCGCACCTGGGTGAAGGAAGCCGTAGGTCTCCCGTAAGGGCACCAGCCGAAACCCAGGACTCCCGTAAGGAGCACCAGCCGAAACCAGCGCGAGAAGCACGAGCCGAAACCAGCGTGAGAAGCACGAGCCGAAACCAGCGCGAGAAGCACCAGGCCGAAGCAAGCCGTAGATCTCCCGTAAGGAGCACCAGGCATGCACCCTCCCGTCCTGGCCGCCGGCTGCGTCCTGTGGCGCCGTTCCCCGCTCGACGGCGCGCTGGAGCTGTGCCTGGTCCACCGCCCCAAGTACGACGACCTCTCCTTCCCGAAGGGCAAGCTCAAGCCGGGCGAGGAGGCGCTGGCCGGCGCCCTGCGCGAAACCCTTGAGGAGACGGGGCACACCGCCGCCCCCGGCACCGAGCTGCCCACGCAGCACTACCTGGCGAACGGCCGCCGCAAGCAGGTCCGCTACTGGGCGGCCGAGGCCACCGGGGGCGCCTTCACCCCCTCCGACGAGGTCGACCGCATCCTGTGGCTGCCCCCGGCGGCGGCCCGCGCGCGCCTCACCCAGCCGAGGGACCGGGCCCTGGTGGACGCGCTGCTCCAGGCGCTGCGGCTGGCATAGTCGGACCGGTTCATCCGGGATCGGGCCGTGTCCTCGACGTAAGCGTTCCGTGACCTAACCACACCGTCCCGAGGGGTTCACCTCGCGTTCATTTACGCCCTTCGGCGGCTTCACCTGATCTGCCTAATTTCGGCCTTACCCGGTGCGGACGCGATCTGGGGGGACGCGTCCGCCGAACCCAGACTTCGCAGCCATCACGCACGCCGCCGGATCAGGACGGCGGCTCCTGGAAGGAATTTCCTCAAGTGAAGCTTCAGCGCATGAACCGGCGGGCCCTCGCCCTCGGCGCACTCGCCGTCTCCGGCGCCCTGGCCCTCACGGCGTGCGGCTCGGACGACACGGGCAGCAAGTCGAGCGGCGGTGGGGCCTCGACGTCCGCGGCGGCCGGCAACATCAAGTGCGACGACGCCAAGGGCCAGCTGCAGGCATCGGGCTCCACGGCGCAGAAGAACGCGATCGACGCCTGGGTGAAGCAGTTCACGCAGGCCTGCTCGGGCGTGCAGGTCAACTACAACCCGACGGGTTCCGGCGCCGGTATCACCGCGTTCCTGCAGGGCCAGACCGCCTTCGCCGGCTCGGACTCCGCGCTCAAGCCCGAGCAGGTCACCGAGTCCAAGAAGGTCTGCTCCGGCGGCCAGGCCATCGACCTGCCCATGGTCGGCGGCCCGATCGCCCTCGGCTACAACGTGCCGGGCGTGGACAACCTCGTCCTGGACGCCACCACGATCGCCAAGATCTTCGACGGCAAGATCACCAACTGGAACGACAAGGCCATCGCGGCGCTCAATCCGAACGCCAAGCTGCCCGACCTCAAGATCCAGGCGTTCCACCGCTCGGACGAGTCCGGCACCACCGACAACTTCACCAAGTACCTGATCAGCCAGGCCAAGGCCGACTGGCCGTACTCCGGCGGCAAGGCCTGGCAGGCCAAGGGCGGCCAGGCGGCGCAGGGCTCCTCCGGCCTGGCCGCGCAGGTCAAGCAGACCTCCGGCGCGATCTCGTACTTCGAGCTCTCCTACGCCGCCGACGGCATCAAGACCGTCGACCTGAAGACCGCCGCCCCCGAGCCGGCCAAGGCCACCGCGGAGAACGCCTCCAAGGCGATCGCCTCCGCCAAGGTCGTGGGCACCGGCCAGGACCTGGCGCTCAAGCTGAACTACAACCCCACCGAGGCCGGCGCCTACCCGCTGACCCTGGTCACGTACGAGATCGTCTGCGACAAGGGCAACAAGTCCGACACCCTCGCCGGCACCAAGGCGTTCCTGCGCTACACCGCCTCCGAGGACGGCCAGAAGGTCCTGTCCGACAACTCCTACGCCCCCATCCCCGCCGAGATCATCTCCAAGGTCCGCACCACCATCGAGGGCCTGAGCTAAGCGAGTGTGCGGCCCGGTTCCCGTCCAGGACCGGGCCGCACCGTCCGGTGCACCGCCGCCCGGGGCCGTCCCACGCGACACGACCCCACCGAGCCGCCCGTCATCCCGCGCGGCTCCGCAGACCGGAGAACCCGATGAACATATCGACGCAGACCACTGACGCACCTCCCCCCACGCCCGAGCGCCCCGCCGCCCAGACCAAGCGCGCGGCCCGCGGCGCCACCCGCCCCGGTGACCGGATCTTCCTCGGCCTCTCCCGCGGGTCCGGCATCTTCCTGCTGGTGATCATGGCCGCCATCGCGGTCTTCCTCACCTACCGCGCGTCCATCGCGATCAGCAAGGACGACGGCAACTTCCTCACCACGTTCGACTGGAACACCAACGTCAACCCGCCGGTCTTCGGCATCGCGGTGCTGGCCTTCGGCACGGTGGTCTCCTCGATCATCGCCATGGCCCTCGCGGTCCCGGTCGCGGTGGGCATCGCGCTGTTCCTCACCCACTACGCGCCGCGCCGCCTGAGGGGCCCCATCGCGTACGTGATCGACCTGCTCGCCGCGGTGCCGTCCATCGTGTACGGCCTGTGGGGCGCGCTGATCCTGGTCCCGCACCTGGGCGGCCTGTACAGCTGGCTGGACGACTACCTGGGCTGGACCGGCATCTTCTCCTGGCAGGGCGGCGCCGCGCGCTCCCTGCTCACCGTGGGCATCCTGCTCGCGATCATGATCCTGCCGATCATCACCAACGTCAGCCGTGAGGTCTTCCGGCAGACCCCGCTGATGCACCAGGAGGCGGCCCTCGCCCTCGGTGCCACGCGCTGGGAGGTCATCCGGATGTCGGTGCTGCCGTTCGGCCGCTCCGGCGTGATCTCCGCCTCGATGCTCGGCCTCGGCCGCGCGCTCGGCGAGACGATGGCCGTGGCCACGGTCCTGTCCCCGACCTTCGAGATCAAGGCCAGCCTGCTCGACCCGGGCGGCGGCACCTTCGCCCAGAACATCGCCAGCAAGTTCAGCGAGGCCACCGAGCTGGGCCAGGACGCGCTGATCGCCTCCGGTCTGGTCCTGTTCGTGATCACCCTGCTGGTCAACGGCGCGGCGCGCATGATCATCAACCGCCGCAAGGAGTACTCGGGGGCCAACGCATGAGCACCGCAGCCGTCGTCACCGACAAGCGCCGCAGCTCGCTGCAGGGCGCCCGCCTGCCGAAGTGGTCGCCGTGGGCGTTCGCGGCCGGCTCGCTGGCCGTCGCCGTGGGCATCGGCCTGGCCGCCGGCCTGGACAGCAAGGTCCAGTGGGGCCTGATCGCCGCGATCCTGTTCGTGCTGAGCACCTTCACCGTCTCGGCCCGCGTCGAGGGCCGCCGCCAGGCCAAGGACCGCATCGCGACCGCGCTGGTCTGGGTGTGCTTCCTGCTCGCCGTGGTCCCGCTGGCGTCCCTGATCTGGGCGACCGTCGTGCGCGGCATCAAGGTCCTGGACGTCTACTTCCTGACCCACTCGATGGGCGTGATCGGCGACTCCGAGCCCGGTGGCGGCATCTACCACGCCATCCTCGGCACCCTGGAGCAGGTGGGCCTGGCCTCCCTGATCTCCGTGCCGGTCGGTGTCCTCACCGCGATCTACCTGGTCGAGTACGGACGCGGCAAGCTCGCCACGGCCGTCACCTTCTTCGTCGACGTCATGACGGGCATCCCGTCCATCGTCGCCGGCCTGTTCGTCCTCAGCTTCTGGATCCTCATCCTGGACATGGGCTACTCCGGCTTCGCCGGGGCGCTCGCGCTGTCGATCCTGATGATGCCCGTGGTCGTGCGCTCCACCGAGGAGATGCTCAAGCTCGTCCCGAACGAGCTGCGCGAGGCGTCCCTCGCCCTGGGCGTGCCCAAGTGGCGCACCATCCTGAAGGTGGTCCTGCCGACGTCGATCGGCGGCATCACCACCGGTGTGATGCTCGCCATCGCCCGTATCACCGGTGAGACCGCCCCGGTGCTGCTGCTGGTGTGGAAGACCAGCTTCATCAACGGCAACCCGTTCCAGGACCCGCAGGCGTCGCTGCCGCTGTACATCTACCAGCAGTACGCGAACAGCTCCGGCGCCAACGCGGCCTACGACCGTGCCTGGGCGGCGGCGCTCACCCTGATCGCCTTCGTGATGATCCTCAACCTGGTGGCCCGCGGCATCGCCCGCTGGAAGGCCCCGAAGACCGGTCGCTGACGCGGCCATCAAGCGACCGAAGAATGACGGAAGTGAAGTAGTCATGGCCAAGCGAATCGACGTCAGCGGACTGTCCGCCTACTACGGCTCCCACCGCGCGATCGAGGACATCTCGATGACCATCGAGCCCCGCTCGGTGACCGCGTTCATCGGCCCGTCGGGCTGCGGCAAGTCGACGTTCCTGCGCACCCTGAACCGTATGCACGAGGTCACCCCGGGCGGCCGCGTCGAGGGCAAGGTGATGCTCGACGACGAGGACCTGTACGGCAACGGGGTCGACCCGGTCGCGGTGCGCCGCGAGGTCGGCATGGTCTTCCAGCGCCCGAACCCCTTCCCCACCATGTCGATCTTCGACAACGTGGCGGCGGGCCTGCGCCTGAACGGCAACTACAAGAAGAGCGAGCTGAGCGACATCGTCGAGAAGTCGCTGAGGGGCGCGAACCTCTGGAACGAGGTAAAGGACCGCCTGAACAAGCCCGGCTCGGGCCTGTCCGGCGGCCAGCAGCAGCGTCTGTGCATCGCCCGCGCGATCGCGGTCGAGCCGAAGGTGCTGCTGATGGACGAGCCCTGCTCGGCCCTGGACCCGATCTCCACGCTCGCCATCGAGGACCTGATCGGCGAGCTGAAGGAGCGCTTCACGATCGTCATCGTGACGCACAACATGCAGCAGGCCGCCCGTGTCTCGGACCGCACCGCCTTCTTCAACCTGGCGGCGGTCGGCCAGCCCGGCCGGCTGATCGAGATCGACGACACGGAGCGGATCTTCTCCAACCCGTCGGTCCAGGCGACCGAGGACTACATCTCCGGCCGCTTCGGCTGAGCCGCCGTCGCGGACGCGCCCGGCTGCGGCCGGGCCGCCGCCCAAGCCCCTCGCGGTGCTGCATGGCGGTGCCACCGCGAGGCACCAAAAGGGCCCGCCCCCTGGCTCCCGGGGGGCGGGCCCGCTGGCGTGTACGGCGCTGTCGACCGGCCTTCGTCCTACAGGACGGCCAGCTGCACGATGTAGAACACGGCGGCCGCGACGAGTCCTGCGGCCGGCATGGTGATGAACCAGCCGAGCACGATGTTCTTGGCGACGCCCCAGCGCACCGCGTTCACCCGCTTCGTGGCGCCCACACCCATGATCGCCGAGGTGATGACGTGGGTGGTGGAGATCGGCGCCTTGAAGATGAAGGCGGTGGTGAACATGATCGACGCACCGGTCGCCTCCGCCGCGAACCCCTGCGGCGGGTCCAGCTCGATGATCTTGCGGCCCAGCGTGCGCATGATCCGCCAGCCACCGGCGTAGGTGCCCAGGGACAGCATCACGGCGCAGACGAGCTTCACCCAGACCGGGATCGGGTCGCCGAACGTCTCGTGGCCGGAAATGACCAGTGCCAGCACCACGACACCCATCGTCTTCTGGGCGTCCTGCAGGCCGTGACCGAGGGCCATGCCGGCGGCCGAGACGGTCTGGGCGATACGGAAGCCGCGCTTGGCCTTGTGCGGGTTGGCCCGCCGGAACAGCCACATGATCGCCGTCATGACCAGGTAGCCGGCCACCAGGCCGACGACCGGCGACAGGAACATCGGGATGACGATCTTGTCGAGGACGCCGTTCCACAGCACCTCGGTGCCGCCCGCGAGCGCCGCGCCCACCATGCCGCCGAACAGGGCGTGGGAGGAGGAGGACGGCAGCCCGTAGTACCAGGTGGCCAGGTTCCAGACGATCGCGCCGACCAGCGCCGAGAAGAGGATGGCCATCCCCGTGGAGCCGCTCGGCGTCTCGATCAGGCCCTCGCTGACGGTCTTGGCGACGCCCGACCCCAGGAAGGCACCGGCGAGGTTCATCACCGCGGCCATCGCCAGCGCCGCCCGCGGGGTGAGCGCGCGGGTGGAGACCGAGGTGGCGATCGCGTTCGCGGAGTCGTGGAAGCCGTTGGTGTACGTGAAGAAGAGCGCGACCGCGATGGTCACGACCAGGGCGAAGGTGTCCATGGAGGGGTCAGGACTCCTTGACGGCGATGGTCTCCACCGTGTTCGCCACGTGCTCGAAGGCGTCCGCCGCCTCCTCCAGCACATCCACGATCTGCTTGAGCTTGAGCACCTCGATCGCGTCGTACTTGCCGTTGAAGAGGTGGGCGAGCAGCTTGCGGTGGATCTGGTCGGCCTGGTTTTCGAGGCGGTTGACCTCGATCCAGTACTCGGTCAGGTTCTGCATCGTCCGCAGGTTCGGCATGGCCTCGGCGGTGAGCTCCGCGGCCCGCGCGAGCACCTCGATCTGCTGCTCGACACCCTTGGGGAGTTCCTCGACGTTGTAGAGGACGACGAGGTCGACGGCCTCCTCCATGAAGTCCATGATGTCGTCGAGGGACGAGGCGAGGGAGTAGATGTCCTCGCGGTCGAACGGCGTGATGAACGAGGAGTTCAGCTGGTGGAAGATCGCGTGCGTCGCGTCGTCGCCCGCGTGTTCCGCGGCCCGCATACGCTCTGCGATCTCGGCCCGGGCGGAAGCGTCCGCCCCGAGCAGTTCCATCAGGAGTTTCGAGCCGGTGACGATGTTGTCCGCGGACGCGGCGAACATGTCGTAGAAGCTCGTCTCCCTGGGGGTCAGACGAAAGCGCACGTGGGGTCCTCGGGATGCATCGGTTTCGGTCAGGCTGATGCTAGGCGCATCATCCGGCCACGGCTAACGGGCCGCCACCCAGTGTCGCCCATCGGGAAGACTGGTCGGCACGGGGGCGTCGGGGGCCGCATCGTGGGCCGCATCCCCTTCTACCCGGCAAACTTCGCTACCATATACCCACCAGGGGTATATAGCCGTAATCTGGACACGGGTCGGCACACTGTTGAGCACACCGGGAGGACGCGATGACGACCACCGAGGCCGGCGCGGGGGCGCCCTCCGCAGCGGAGACGGACGTGGTCACCGACCACGACCACGGCATCCACGGGTACCACCACCAGAAGTCCGAACACCTCAAGCGCCTGCGCCGCATCGAGGGCCAGATCCGGGGCCTGCAGCGGATGGTCGACGAGGATGTGTACTGCATCGACATACTCACGCAGGTCTCCGCCTCCACCAAGGCCCTGCAGTCCTTCGCGCTGCAGCTGCTGGAGGAGCACCTGCGGCACTGCGTGGCCGACGCGGCCGTCAAGGGCGGCGACGAGATCGAGGCGAAGGTGAAGGAGGCCACACAGGCCATCGCCCGCATGATGCGCACCTGAGCCGGCGCGGTGCGGGGCGCTCACCCCTCGCGGGCGTCCCGCTCCTCGGCCACGCGCAGCACCTCGTCGATGCTCTCCATGCTGAGCCGCTCCCGGGCGGCCGAGGCGGCGATGATCAGCTCGCAGCACAGCTCTATCTCGGCGAGCGCCACATGGTCCTGTACCGCCGTACCGCCGACCGGAGCCACGAGCCTCACCTCATCTCTGCCGTCACCGGCTTCCTAGAGTAGGGAGCGGCCCATGGCCCGCGCATGGCACGGACGGGCTAGTCCTCGGCGATCCGCCCGGCGTAGATGTCCCCGCTCCTCGGCAGGCGTACGGCGACGGGGGCCCCGAAGTCGTACAGCAGCGTCGTCGAGGCCACCGCCACGGCGTCCTTCTTCTGCCCGTTGACGAAACCGAACCGGTGCCGGATCTTGCGGATGCGGCCGGCGTCGTCGAGATAGACGTCGAACGGCACCAGCGCGGTGGCGAACCCTTTCGCCGCCGCCCCCAGCGCGGCCCGCCCGGCAGGCGCGGACGCGCGCCGCGCGGCCACGGCGAGATCCGCGGTCCCCCGGTAGTGCCGCACCGGAGTCCCCGCGACCTCCGTCCGCCCCACGAACGTGGCGCTCCGCGTCCCGCGCAGCACCTCGGCCGCCGCGTACGGATCGGTCGCTCCGCCGGTGACGAGGTTGCCGTCGGAGACCTGGGCGGTCTCCACCCGCACCCACTTGTCGGCGGGCACCCCGGCGCCCCGGTTCTTCATGAACAACGCCCCGGGCGCGAGCAGCTCGGTGATGGGCCGGTGCTCGCTGCTCCCGGCCGGATCCTGCGGCAGCACCACCCGCAACTCCCCCAGCCGGCGCCGGAAGTCGTACACGCCCTCCCCGCGGATCGTCACACGGGTGCCGCCGGTCGCCATCTCCATGGCCGTACGCGCCTTGGAAGTCCCGGCCGCGGCCAGCCGGTCGGCGGACTGCCGCAACATCCCCACCACGTCGTCCGCACCACGCGCGTCCTCGGCGGCGGCCCCGCTGCCGGAACACCCGGCGGCACCGGCACACACGCCCACCATGACCCCGGCCGTGGCGAGTGCCCCGCCAGTGCGCCGCCAGTGCTGCCGCAGCTGTGCCATCGCCTGCCTACCCCCAGCCGGTACGTCCGTCACGGGCCGCCTGTCGTTCCGGTTAACGACGGGTAGGTGCGGCCGTCACGCCCCCGGGGCCGGGTCGGCGACCACCTAACAGCCCGTTAACCTTCCCCGGCTACCGTGTTCACGTGACCCAGCAGGACGGTCCCCCAGAGCCGCAGCACCGCACGACCACCGTGGAACAGGGCCGCTTCTGCCTGGCCCGCTGCACCTGCGGCTGGCGAGGCCCGGCCCGCAGAGCCAGAAGCCAGGCCCGCACGGACGCGGAATCCCACGCGAACTCGACGTAGTCACCACCACGACGGCGCGGCACCCGCGCACGGCGCCCTGACCACCGGCCGAGGCGCTGCACCAGCCGCCCACCGGACGGCAACGGGCCGCCGCAGGCATTTCAGGGGCGCAGGGAACTGCGCGACCAGCCACGACGCAACGGCAACGGGCCGCCGCAGGCACCCGCGAGCAACCCCCACCCAGCCGCAGACGAATGCAAGGCGCATGGAACCCCACGCACCCCCACCCCGTCCCCACCCACAGAACCCCACGGGACGGAGACCCAGAACATGGACCGGCGCACCTTCCTCGGCGGCACAGCGGCAGCCACGGTCACCGCACTGACCACGGCCGCCTGCACCCACGCCGCACAACCGGACGCGACCCCCCGGTCCACCCTCCCCCCGCTGAAGACCACCTCCGCCTCCACCTCCGCCACCCTCACCGCCCTGGCCCGCGACCTCGACGGCCAACTGATCCGCCCCGGCGACGCCACCTGGCAGACCGCCCGCCAGCTCTACAACACCCGCTTCGACACCCTGAAGCCCACCGCCGTCGCCTACGCCGCCCACGCCGACGACATCCGCACCACCCTCGCCTACGCCCGCGCCCACCGCCTCACCGTCGCGATCCGCAACGGCGGCCACTCCTACGCGGGCTGGTCCTCCGGCGACAACCGCCTGATCCTCGACGTCTCGAAACTGAACAAGATCCGCGCGTCCGGCACCACGGCAGTGGTGGGCGCCGGCGCCAAGCTGATCGACGTCTACCGCGCCCTGGCCGCGAAGGGCGCGACGATACCCGCCGGCTCCTGCCCCACCGTCGGCGTCTCCGGCCTCACGCTCGGCGGCGGCCACGGCGTGGTCTCCCGCGCCTACGGCCTGACCTGCGACAGCCTCACCGCAGCGACCCTGATCACCGCGGACGGCAAGCAGCTCACCGCCGACGCGAAGAACCACCCCGACCTGTTCTGGGCCCTGCGCGGCGCCGGCAACGGCAACTTCGGCGTCGTCACCGAGCTGCACTTCCGCACCCACCCCGCCCCGCAGGCCGTCACGGCGTACCTGAGCTGGCCGTGGTCGAAAGCGGCCGCCGTGGTGAAGGCGTGGCAGGAGTGGGGCCCGTCCCAGCCCGACGAGACCTGGTCGTCGCTGCACCTGGCGAACGACACCGGCGGCACCCCGACGGTCACCGTCTCCGCCTTCTCCCTCGGCACCTACGGCGAGCTGAAGAACGCCGTGGACCGCCTCGCGCACGCCGCCGGCGCCAACGCCACCAGCGTCTCGCTGCGCCGCCGCTCCTACGAGGAGGCGATGGAGATCTACGCCGGCTGCTCGGCGTTCGACGCCGACGCCCAGTGCCACCTGCCCGGCTCCACCCCGGGCCGCTCCCCGCAGGGCTCCCTGCACCGCGAGACGTACGCGGCCCGCTCGGACTTCTTCGACCGCTCGCTGTCACCGGCCGGCATCCAGACCCTCCTCGCGCAGATCAAGTCCGTCCGCGGCGGCACCGGCAGCTTCGCGCTGACCGCGCTCGGCGGTGCGGTCAACCGCGTCTCCCCGACCGCGACGGCGTTCGTGCACCGCCGCTCCCGCATGCTGGCCCAGTACATCGCGGCCTGGCGCGCGGGCACTTCCGGCACGGCGGCCCAGTCCTGGCTGACCACGGCGCACGGCGCGATGCGCCCCTACGCGTCGGGGGCGGCGTACCAGAACTACACCGATCCGTCCCTGAAGAACTGGCGCACGGCCTACTACGGCGACGCGGCGGCCCGGCTGGCGCAGGTGAAGAAGACGTACGACCCGAACCGCTTCTTCACCTTCCCGCAGGCTCTCTGACCGGGTCTCAGGCGGCCAGGTCCCGCTCCTCGGCGCCGGCCTCCTGTTCACTGCGCGCACCCGGAATCAGGGCCTCCTGGCCGTCGGCCGTACCCCGCCCGGACACGATCAGCCAGCCCGCCTTCGACCGCTCCACGGCCTTGGCGAGCGGCGTCAGCAGCGCCGTGGCGAGCGGGGACAGCAGCAGCGCCACGGCCGTACCGAGGGCGAAGCCGCCGATGACGTCGGTGGGGTAGTGCACGCCCATGTAGACGCGGCAGAACCCTTCGAGGAGGGCGAGCGCGATACCGACGAGCCCGAAGCGGCGGTTGGCGACGAACAGGGCGACGCCCATGGCCATGGTGAGGGTGGCGTGGTCGCTGACGAAGGAGAAGTCGTTCTTGCCGGAGACGAGGACGTCCAGCCCCTGATGGTCGTTGAAGGGCCGCGGCCGCTGGACGAACCCGCGGATCGGGACGTTGACGAGGACGGCGATGCCGGCCGCGAGGGGCGCCCACACCAGCGCGGCCACGGAGGAGGCGGCGTCCTGACCGCCCCGGCGCCGCACGGACCACCAGCACCACAGCACGAGCAGGACCATGGCGAGCAGCAGCCCGTACTCACCGACGAACTCCATGACCCGGTCGAACCAGTGCGGTGCGTCCTTGGCCAGGCCGTTGATGTCGTAGAGCAGGTCGACGTCGGGGTTCGACCCGGATTCGGCGAGTCCAGCCATCGTGCTGCGGCCCCTTCGTCGTTCTCCCGGACGCACCTCGTGTGCGCCGCTGCTGCCACCCCCGTGGTTGTAGATCCGGTCACGTCAGACGTCGTCGGTCGTCGGCTCGGCTACGCCAACAGGAACGCACGGCCCCTGTTGATACGTTCCACACTCCACCGAATGATCACGCAGACGTTATCGAAGAGAGACTCATCGCCGCAGCTCAGGGGGTGGGTTCACACACGGTTCACACAGAGGTGGGGAGCGCTTTCGCGCCATCTTCGGTGACCCGGGTGGCGCCGAAGTACTCCGAGGTGTCGATCGGGTCGAACCGGATCACGGCCCCCGTGCGGGGCGCGTCGATCATGTACCCGCCGCCGACGTAGATACCCACGTGGTGGATGGCCCGGGAGTCGCTGAGGTCGGTGGAGAAGAACACCAGGTCCCCCGGCAGCAGTTCGTCCCGCTTGGGGTGCGGCCCCGCGTTGTACTGGTCGTTGGCCACGCGCGGCAGCGTGATCCCCACACTCTCGTAGGCGGCCTGCGTGAGCCCCGAGCAGTCGAACCGTCCGCCCTGCTCAGCGGTGCCTTCCCCGCCCCACAGATAGGGCGTGCCGAGCTTCTTCTGCGCGAAGTAGATGGCACCGGCGGCCTGCTTCGACGGGTCGACGCGGCTGACGGGCGCGGCGAAGCTGTCCTCCAGCGTGGTGATCGTCTTCACGTAGTTCCGCGTCTCCTTGTACGGCGGAACGCCCCCGTACTTGATGACCGCGTACGCGCCCGCGTTGTAGGCGGCGAGCATGTTGTGCGTGGCGTTCCCGGGGACGTCCTTGACGTACTTGGCGAGTTCGCAGTCGTAGGAGGCGGCCGATGGAATCGCGTCATTCGGGTCCCAGATGTCGCGGTCGCCGTCCCCGTCGCCGTCCACGCCGTGCGTGGCCCAGGTGCCGGGGATGAACTGCGCTATCCCGAGCGCCTTCGCCGGGCTCTTGGCGTTCGGGTTGAACCCGCTCTCCTGGTACAGCTGGGCGGCGAGCAGGGCCGGGTTGAGGGCGGGGCACAGATTGCCCCACTTCTGCACCAGCGCCTGGTACGCGGCGGGCACCGCGCCCTTGGCCAGCGCCTTGCCGGCTCCGCCGACGCCGTTCATGAGGTTGCCGGCGATGACGTACACCCCGACGAAGAGCAGCAGCACGAAGCTCAGTCCGGCCGCGGCGGCGCCCCCCGCCCAGAGCCACGTCTTACGCACCGTCAACCTCCCCTCACCGCCTGCCGATCCGCCCGCGCCAGTTTAGGAGCTTCCCACCCGGAATCCGGTGCAACCGAAGCTCTGGTAGTCGGTGGGGCTGCTTTTGACGTGATACAGCACCACGGTCCAGTCACCGGGGTCGTTGGTGACCGGGATGGCGTTCCAGGTCCGGCCCTCGACGTGCTTGTGGAAGTCGTCCGGATAGGTCAGCTCGACGAAACCGCTGTCGTCACCGGCCCGGTAGGCGTCCACCGGCTTGCTCGTGTAGCCGATGTTCTTGCTCTCCATGAGGGTGTCGAACGGCCTGCCCGTGTCGGAGTCGATCTCGTGAGCCGGTTTCACGCCGACGGAGACGTAATAAGGGGCGGGCTTCTCGCTGAGCCAGCTCGCCTCCTTGAAACGGAAGGAGATCTTCACCTTCGTCCGGACCGTGGCGGACTCCGGGTCGACGGCGTCCCGCACACTGGTCTGGACGTCATAGGGCGGGCTTTCCGCCCCGATCAGCGTGCACTTGCCGATGCCGTGCGCGGCCTCGTCCGGGTCGTCGGACAGGAGCCAGTAGTCGCGCGAGATCCGGTTGTCCTCGATGTACGCGGGCGGCTTGCCCTGCGCGACGGGGCTCGCGGACGGCGCTGCGCCACCGCCGTGCGCCTGCTGCTCCTGCCCACCCCACGTCCTGACAGCCACCGCGGTCCCCGATCCCACCACCACGGCGACGGCCAGGGTCACGATCCAGGCCGTACGACGGCGGGCGGGCGGCCGCGCCGGTACGGCCGTCGGCCCGCTCAGCGCGAGGGTGGGGGCGTAGGCCGGCAGCGCTGTCGGCGTGTACCCCGGACCCACGGTCGGCTGGGACGCCACCGGCCGGGCCCCGTGCCCCGGCGGCACCAGCCCCGCCGCCACGGCCGCCGGCAGGTCCTGCGGGGCCGCCTCGCCCTGGCCGGCCAGCCGCGCGTAGTAGGGGTCCTCGGTCAGCGCGGACGTCACCGCGCAGCGCGCGATGATCTCGTCCAGGCCGGGGCGCCGGCCGGGGTCCTTGGCGACGCACTCCCCGATGAGCGCGGCCGGCGCGGGCTCCACACCGGCCAGGTCGATGTCCTCGTGCACCACGCGGTAGGAGACGGCGTGCCCGGCCCCGCCGCCGAAGGGGGCACGGCCGGTCACCGCGTGGGCGACCGTGGCGCCCAGCGCGAACACATCCGCCTCCGGGCCCACCTGTTCCCGCGTCAGCACCTCGGGCGCGGTGTACCCGGGCGTGCCCGGGGTCAGGCCGGTCCGGGTGAGCGCCGTGTCGGCCGCGCCCCGGGCGATGCCGAAGTCGATGAGCAGCGGGCCCCGCGGGGACAGGATGACGTTGTGCGGCTTGAGGTCCCGGTGCGTCACGCCGTACGCGTGCACGCTCGCCAGCGCCTCGGCCAGGGCGGCCAGCAGCCGCAGCGCGCTGCCGGCCGGAACGGGCCCGTGCTCGGCCACCGCCCGTGCCAGTGTCGGCCCCGCCACGTACTCCGTGGCCAGCCACAGCGGCGTCGAGTCCAGCGACGCGTCGATCAGGTTCGCCGTGTAGGCGCTGCGCACCGCCCGTACCGTCTCCACCTCGCGGCGGAAACGGGCGAGGGCCTCCGGATGGTCGGTGATCTCGTCGCGGATCACCTTGAGCGCGACCAGCCGGCCGCCGGGCGAGCGTCCGAGGTAGACCTGCCCCATCCCGCCCGCGCCGAGCCGCGCGAGCAACGTGTACGCGCCTATGTGCGCCGGGTCGTGAGCCTTGAGTGCGTCCACGGACCGACCTTGCCACAAAGATCATTCCGGCGCAGGAGCTCATGACGCCCCGTCAGGGTCCGTACACCGCGTCCCGGTACGCCTCCGCCGCCTCCGCGCCCAGTACGACGCTGTAGGAGACGTCGTCCGTGTCGCCCCCGTCCTCGTGGCCGCCGAGGACGCCCACCACCTGCCCGTCCCCGTTGACCCAGGGGCTGCCGCTGGTGCCGCTGCTGAAGCCGGGGCAGGTGATCCGCTGCTGCGTGGCGCTGTGCGGTTCCGGCTTGTTGGTGCACACGACCGGCGCCTCCTGGTCGTCGGGATACCCGGTGACGGTCACGGCGGTCGCGCCGGTCGTCGTACCGGTGGCGAACCGGTTCGCGCCGACCACGTCCTCCACGTCCCGTCCCTCCCGCCGCGCGAGCACCGCGAAGGCCACGTCGCTGTCCTCGCTGCGGCCCTCCTCCCAGCCGTCCGGCAGCAGCATCCGCTCCACCGGCCACACCCCGTACGGCGCCTTGCCGTACCGGTAGCCCGGCACGAACACCAGGTCCTCGTCGCCGTCGCCGCCCAGGCAGTGCGCGGCGGTGACGATGAGGTCGCGGTGCGGACTGTGCACGACGGAGGCGGTGCAGAAGTGGCCGCCCGTCCAGTCCGCCCGGTCGGCGTGGAAGAGCGCCCCGATCCGGGCGCTGGGCGGCGTCGGGGCGGCCCGCACGGTCACCCCGAGCGGGCCGGGCCCGGCGTCGGCGGCGGCGATGGAGGAGGAGACCCCGGCCAGCAGCACGAGCACGCCGAAGAGCGCGCGCCGGCGAGGGCCCACGGAGCGCACGGAGCGTGAGGAGCGCTTCATCGGCGACCACTGTGGCGGACGAAGGTGAGAGAAACGTCAGACGCGCCGAACCGACGGCTCCCCAGCACGCGGGAACCTCGGCGCGTCGGGCGAAACGACCACGACAACGACCATGACAGGGCTGCCTCCGTCCGTTGGGCACCGCACCGACGAGCACACACGTCCGAGCACTGTCGCCCCGAGCGGCCCCCGGCCATCTCCCACGCCCGCCCGGGCGCAGCAGCCCCACGCTACGACGCCCGGCGCCGCGGCGACACCCGAACGGAGCCACCCCGGTGACAGCGGCCGGCGGATCGGGCCCGGCAGCGGCCGGCGGATCAGGCCCCGGCGACCCCGACCGGGAAGCCCACCCCGGTCAGCTCCTCCGACACCGTCCACAGCCGCCGCGCCGCCGCCGGATCGCTCGCCGCCGCCGAGCGGCCCACCAGGGTCGGCGCCCCGCGCAGCTCGGCGAAGCCGTCGGGGCCGACGTAGCTCGCGCCCGGCACGTCCGCCACCGCCGCGTACAGCGTCGGCAGGGCGCCGGCCCGGTCGTCCTGGGCGAACAGACGGTTGCCGAGCTGCATGAACGCCCTGGTCACCGGGTTCCCGGCGTGGCTCTGCAGGTTGGTCGCCGCCCAGCCGGGGTGGGCCGCGACGGCGCGGACCGGGGAGCCGGCCTCGGCCAGACGGCGCTGCAGCTCCAGCGTGAACAGCAGGTTGGCGAGCTTGGACTGGGCGTAGGCGCGCTGCGGGTTGTAGCGCCGGTCGAAGTTCAGGTCGTCGAAGTGGATCGCCGCCCCGGGCCAGCGGTGGGCGCCCGACGCCACGGTCACCACGCGGTCGGTGACGTGCGGCAGCAGCAGGTTGGTCAGGGCGAAGTGCCCGAGGTGGTTGGTGCCGAACTGGGTCTCGAAGCCGTCCTTGGTGCGCCCCCGCGGCGGCATCATCACGCCGGCGTTGTTGACCAGCAGGTCCAGCGGGCCCTCCCAGCCGGCCGCGAAGTCCCGTACCGAGGCCAGATCGGCCAGGTCCAGGCGCCGCACCTCGGTGCTGCCGCGCACGGTCCCGGCCGCCTCGCGGCCCCGCTCCTCGTCCCGCACCGCGAACACCACGTGCGCCCCGGCCCCGGCCAGCGCGCCGGCGGCCACCAGGCCGATGCCGCTGTTGGCGCCGGTCACCACGGCCGTGCGCCCGGTCAGGTCCGGCATCTCGGAGACATTCCACTTGCTCTGCCTGTCAGCCATGGACCCAATGTAGGCAGCGCCAACAATGCTGTCAATGACAACAAAGCTGACGCCGTCAACAAAGCTGCCACCGCCAACATCGGGATACGATGACCCACATGCCCGCAAGCCGCCCCTACCACCACGGAGACCTGCGCGCCGCCCTCCTCAAGAGCGCCGAACGCACCCTCCGCGACAAGGGCGTCGCCGCACTCTCCCTGCGGGAACTCGCCCGCGACATCGGCGTCAGCCACGCCGCCCCGGGCCGGCACTTCAAGGACAAGCAGGCCCTCCTCGACGCCCTCGCCCTCACCGGCTACGAACGGCTCATCCAGGCCCTGCGGATCGCCGACGCCACCGAGCGCCCCCTGCCGGAGCGACTCACCTCGCTCGCCCGCGCCTACCTCGGGTTCGCCATCGACAACCCGCAGCTGCTGGAGCTGATGTTCGCCCGCAAGCACGAGCCGGACGCCCAGCTCGCCGACGCCGTCGAACGCTCCATCGGCGCCCTCACCCACCTGGTCGCCGACGCCCAGCGGCGCGGCGAGCTCGTCCCGGGCGACCCCGAGCGCATCACGACGGTGATGGCCGCGAGCCTGCACGGCCTCGCCGCCCTCGTCGCGAGCTGCGCGCTCCCCGCGCAGGAGGCCCTCGACGGCCTGGACGAGCACGTCCACCACCTTCTGTACGGCCTCACCCCGCGCTGACCCTCCGTCACCGCGCCCGCGCGCAAAGGTCCCGACGCGCCCTCTTCCCCCGGCCGGGGATAGCCTTCACCCTCGGAACAGTGACACGACCGCTCACCCGATCAGCCGTCAGAAACGGCCCAGGTCACAAGAGGGAACAACGACGGAACCACACGACGGGTTCCGCACCGGCGTCATTGCCCGCGGTGACCTGCCGTGATACACAGAGTGACGATACGACCCGTTGCCAGGTGTTCGTACGAAACCCGCCAACGAATGACGCCAAGTCGACATACGACAGCGGCATCGTCGGCGAGAATGAGGCCTGACCTCTGCACACCGCAGGGGACTGCGGAACTACCCAACAGGGGCGGTGACTTACATGCTCTTTGCGGCCGACAAGGGAGACATCAACACCATCATCGGCGGGATCGCTCCGGACTGGGGCCCCTTCGGCAGCCTGGGCAACGAAGCCAAGGTGATGATCGAGGTGGTGATGGCCGTCGCCATCCTGCTCTGCCTCGGCATCGCCGTCTGGGGCGCCGCCAAGCAGCGTATCGGCGCCACCGCCCTGCGGGACACCTTCAGCGCCGAACAGGGCAAGGGGCTCATCATCGCGGGGCTGACGGGGGTATTCATCATCGGTTCCCTCGGCACGCTGTTCACGATCGTGTACGGCATGGCCGTGTAGCAGGCCCCGTCCGTCCCCTCGTCCTCCCCGTCCTCTCCGGGCACGCCCGGTCCGTCTCACCCACCCGCCCGTCGTGCCCACCGGCTGAGGTTGCGTTTCCCTGATGTCGAGTCACCACACCGCGCCCGCGCGGGAACCAGCACGGCTACCGTCGTACTCCTACGCGGTTCGGTACGAGGTGTTCCTGAACGACGTCGAGGGGGCGTACGCGGCATGAGTCTCGGGGACGAGCACGACGCGACCGCCGGCGGCTACGGCGGCAGCGGCCAGACACGCACACGGCTGCCGGAAGGCTCCGGCGACCCCTACGGCGGGGCCCGCCGCCCCGGCCGCCGCTCCTCCTCCCGGAGCATGGTCACGGTCGTCGGGGTCGTGGTCCTCCTCATCGCGGCCATCGCCTTCGCGAACCGGGGGAGCGGTGACGGGGCGTCGTCCGACGACACGGCAGCGAACAAGCCGAAGACGGCGGCCACGGCAGCCACGGGCACGAAGCCGGTCCAGACAAACACAGCCGGCATCCCAACAGGCTTCGCCCACGACCAACAGGGGGCACAGTCGGCGGCGGCGAACTATGCGGTGACGCTGGGCTCGACCGACATGTTCCACAGAGACAGCCGGCACGGGATTCTCACCGCCCTCTACACGCCGTCCGCCTCGGCGAAGCTGCAGGGTCCGATGGACGCGGCCTATTCGGCGGACTTCCTGGACAAGCTCGGACTCGACCAGAACGGCAACGCTCCGGCGGGGAACACGTTCGTCTCCCGGGTGGTCCCGGTGGGGACCACCCTCCAGCAGTACAGCGACAACACCGCCAAGGTCGCCGTCTGGTACATGGGGCTGATCGGCATGGCGGGGGAGAAGTCCACCGATCCGGTCAAGTCGACCTGGAAGACCTGGACCTTCGACATGCAGTGGGCCGACAACGACTGGAAGATCGTCACGGACTCCCAGCAGGACGGCCCCGCCCCGGTCCCCGGCGACGACAGGGCCGCCTCATCCGACGAGATCAGCAAGGCCATCCAGGAGTACGGAGGGTTCACGTATGCCCGGTAACCCGCACCGCGTGCTCAGGCTCGCCGGGATCGTGACGGCCGTACAGACGACCGGCGTGCTGCTGGCCACCCATGCCGTCGCCGCACCGAGCCCGACACCCACGCCCTCGCCGTCCACGAGCAACAACCCCTGCGACCTCATCGTCGGCGAGGCCAAGAAGTACTGCGAAAAAGGCAACGACGCAGCCCGCGGCAACCGCTCCGTCACCTCCGACCCCACCGCCACCCTCGACCCCCTCTCCTCCCTGGCAAGGGGCTGTGCCGACGCCGCATCCTGGACCGTCGACAAGCTCAGCGCCGCCGTGAAGGAGACCGCCAACGTCGACTTCACCAACCCCAAGTTCCTCCAGCAGTACGCCGTCGTCTTCGCCGCCTCGACCGTCCTCACCCTCCTGCTCTGGCTGCTGGCCGTGGCCAAGCGAGCCGTCCGCGGCGTCCCCCTGAGCACCGCCATCTCCGAGGCCGTCGGCTTCCTCTGGCTCACCGTGCTCGCCTCGGCCTTCACCCCGCTGATCCTCTACACGGTCGTATCAGCCACCGACGGCGTCAGCGACGTCCTCGCCAGGACCACCGGCGACCAGGCCGACACCTTCTTCGGCACCTTCTCCGGCGCCCTGAAGAAGGGCGAGAACATCGGCGGCGGCCCGATCATGCTGATCGTCGTCTCCCTGGTCAGCATCCTCGCCGCCGGCGTCCTGTGGCTGGAGCTGGTCATCCGCGCCGCCCTGCTCTACGTCGGCGCCCTGCTCGGCACGGTCGTCTACTCCGGCCTCGTCGACAAGAACATGTGGGGCCACGTCCGCCGCTGGGCGGGCATCATGATCGCCGTCATCCTGGTCAAGCCGGTCATCGTGATCGTGCTCGGGCTGGCCGGCGCCCTGTCCACGGGCGACGGCCCCGACGCGTTCTCCGCCGTCGTCTCCGGACTGTCGATCATCCTGCTCGCCATCTTCGCCTCGGCGATGATCTACCGCTTCGTGCCCGGCTTCGGCGACGAGATCGTCAACTCCCGCAACAACCGCATCATGCAGGGCGCCGAAGGCAAGGCCGCAGCCGTCCTCAGCTCCCCGGCCAGCCTCGTCGCCCAGGGCATCAAGACGCACAGCACCCGCGCCGACAGCAACGGCGGGGCCGCCGCCTCCGCGGCCGGCACCCCCCGCCAGGCCAACCCCGCCTCCGGCGGCGTCGCCGCGCACAGCGCGCGCACCTCGACCGGTGGTGGCGGCGGAACTGTCCCCTCCGCCGCTCCCCCGCCCCGTTCGAGCAGCCCCGTCAACACCCCGCACGCCAGCAACACCCGCAACAGCAGTACCAACCGCACGGGAGGTGAAGGGCGTTGACGACCGAGTCCCACGTGTCCCATCCGGTCACGCCCCGCCGTACATATCTGATCGGCCGCGCCCGGCCGAACGCCATCGTCGGACGCAACCGCGAACCCGGCGAGCTCGCGCTGATCATCGTCGGCGCGTTCCTCGGCATGATGTGCGGACTCCTCGTCCCCGTCCTCTCCCTGCGCATCGTGCTGCTGATGGGCTTCCCGCTGCTCGCGCTCGCCGCGGTCTACGTGCCCTACAAGCGGCGCACCTTCTACCGCTGGTTCGAGATCAACCGCAGCTACAAGCGCACCCTGCGGCAGGGCGCCACCTACCGCTCCGGCGCCATCGAGGCCGGCACCCGGCTCGACGGCAAGGAGATCGAGATCGGCCCGCCGCCCGGCATCGGCCGGATCAGCTGGCTCGCCGCCCCCTTCGGGCCCGACGAGATCGCCGTCCTCCTGCACGCCGACCGCAGAACCGTCACCGCGGCCATCGAGATCGAGGGCCCCGGCGTCGGCCTGCGCGACAGCGAGGACCAGGAAGCCCTCGTCGACCGCTTCGGCACCCTGCTCAAGCACGTCGCCAACGGCGACGGCTTCGTCACCCGGCTGCAGATGCTCGCCCGCACCCTGCCCGCCGACCCCGACGCCCACGCCAAGGACGTCGCCGTCCGCGGCGACGACAAGGCGCCCGGCTGGCTGCAGGAGTCCTACGACCAGCTGCTGTCGATGGTGTCCACCTCCAGCGAGCAGCACCGCGCCTACCTCGTCGCCTGCATGCACTACACGCGCGAGCTGGCCGCCGAGGCCAACGCCATGGCCCGCTCCGCCCGCACCCACGGCGGCAAGGTCGACCGCGACGCCGGCCTGGCCGTCGTCATGGCCCGCGAGCTCACCGACATCTGCTCGCGCCTGCAGGAGGCCGACATCCGCGTCCGCCAGCCCCTCGGCCAGGGCCGGCTCGCCTCCCTCATCCACTCCATGTACGACCCGGACCACCCCATCGACCACATCCAGGCGATGACCAAGCGCAACGCCTGGCCGGCCGAGCTGGACGCCCGCGAGCCCACCTTCCTGCAGGCCAAGACCCGCGAGTCCTCCACCCGCGCCCCCTGGTGCCACGCCACCGCCTGGATCAAGGAGTGGCCGATGACCCCGGTCGGCGTGAACTTCCTCGCGCCGCTCCTCGTCCACACCCCCGACGTCATCCGCACGGTCGCCGTCACGATGGACCTCGAACCCACCGAGGTCGCCATCGAGCGCATGCTCACCGAGAAGACCAACGACGTCGCCGAGGCGTCCCGCGCCGCCAAGATGAACCGCACGGTCGACCCGCGCGACATCGCCGCCCACAACCGCCTCGACCAGCGCGGCGAGGACCTCGCCAGTGGCGCCGCCGGAGTGAACCTGGTCGGCTACATCACCGTGTCGTCCCGCTCCCCGGAGGCGCTCAACCGCGACAAGCGCACCATAAGGGCCTCGGCCGGAAAGTCGTATCTGAAGCTGGAGTGGTGCGACCGCGAGCACCACCGCGCCTTCGTGAACACACTTCCGTTCGCCACCGGCATCCGAAGGTAGGGGCTGATTCGCCGATGCGGGATCCGCTGTCCGTCCTCACCGACGCCTTCACGTCCTTCCTGTTCGGGAAGGTAGAGACGACCCGGCTGCCCGTGCGCACCTCCACGGGCCAGGCGCAGGCGGTCTACCTGCCGACCGCCGCCCCGGGCCTCGGCGACTCCGGCGTCATCATCGGCCGCGAGGTCTACTCCGGAAAGGGCTACATCTACGACCCCTTCCAGCTCTACGGCCAGCAGCTCCCGGCCCCGCACTGGCTCGTCCTCGGCGAGTCCGGCAACGGCAAGTCGGCCCTGGAGAAGACGTACGTCCTGCGCCAGCTGCGCTTCCGCGACCGTCAGGTCGTCGTCCTGGACGCCCAGGGCGAGGACGGCGTCGGCGAGTGGAACCTGATCGCGCAGGAGCTGGGGATAACTCCCATCCGGCTCGACCCGACCGCCGCCCTGGACCACGGCATCCGCCTCAACCCCCTGGACCCGGCGATCACCACGACCGGCCAGCTGGCGCTGCTGCGGACCATCATCGAGGTGGCCATGGGCCACGGCCTCGACGAACGCGCGGGCTTCGCCCTCAAGGTCGCCCACTCCTACGTCAACGAGACGATCGTCGACCGCCAGCCCGTCCTGTCCGACATCGTCGAGCAGCTACGGCACCCCGAACCGGAGTCGGCCGAGGCGATGAACGTCGCCATAGACGACGTGCGGGCCTGGGGGCTGGACGTCGCCCTGGTGCTGGACCGCCTGGTCGACGGCGACCTGCGCGGCATGTTCGACGGCCCGACCACGGTCGGCATCGACCTCGACGCCCCGCTGATCGTCTTCGACCTCTCCCACATCGACCGCAACTCCATCGCCATGCCCATCCTCATGGCGATCGTCGGCGTGTGGCTGGAACACACCTGGATCCGCCCCGACCGCAAGAAGCGCATCTTCCTCGTCGAAGAGGCCTGGCACATCATCAACAGCCCCTTCGTGGCCCAGCTGTTCCAGCGGCTGCTGAAGTTCGGCCGCCGCCTCGGCCTGTCCTTCGTCGCGGTCGTCCACCACCTGTCCGACGTCGTCGACGGCGCCGCCGCGAAGGAAGCGGCCGCGATCCTGAAAATGGCCTCGACCAGGACCATCTACGCCCAGAAGGCCGACGAGGCCCGGGCCACGGGCCGCGTGCTGGGCCTGCCCCGCTGGGCGGTGGAGATCATCCCGACGCTCACCCCCGGCATCGCGGTCTGGGACGTCAACGGCAACGTGCAGGTCGTCAAACACCTGATCACCGAGGCCGAACGTCCCCTGGTCTTCACCGACCGCGCGATGACCGAGTCCTCCGCCGACCTCGCCGACGACGCCCTGCGCGCCGCCGAGCTGGAGGCCGAGGAACGGGCGGCGGCGTTCATGGAGCAGCACCTGGCCGACCTGGGCGGCTCGTCCGAGTCGACGGTGGCCTAGGCGAAGCGGGGAGGGCAGTCATGAGACCGGGTGACGACCGCGACGGCCGCCGCGAGCAGCAGGGCGGCATCCCCGACGGCCTGCTGATCGGCATACTCGCGTTCCTGCTCGGCATGACCCTGCTGGTCTGGACGGCGACGGGCCTGGCCGCCCTCTTCTCCCACGGCTCCTGGCCCACCGAGGTCACCTTCACCCGCACCCCGCTGGCCATGCGCCACCTGATCGGACAGCCCCACGACATCCCCGGCGCCTGGCCCGACACCCCGGCCGGCGAACTCTCCGGCTACGGCCTCTTCTGGGGCCTGTTCATCGGCCAGCTGATGGTGCTGCTCGTTCTGACGGTGTTCGTGATGGGCACCCTGGCCCGCTGGCGGGCGGGCCGCACACGACGCCGGCAGGAGAAGGCGGCGGCCCCGGCCGCGCGGCAACCGGAAACCCCCGAGGTCCCGGTCCCACGAACCGAACCCGCCCGCCCGGAACTGCTGCTGCCGGACCCCGTACCGGCGACCGAGGCGGAGCACCCCGCCACCCCGCTCACCGCCGAGCAGCCGACGACCGGCTGGGACGCCCTCCGCCCCGCGGGCACCGTGCACTACGCCCCCAGGGAACACCGCCGAGCGACGGCCGCCCTGGCCGTACGGGACGCCGAAGGCCCCGCCCTGGTGGTCACCTCGGACCCACGGCTGTGGCAGGACACCAAGGACGCCCGCGCCAAACTCGGCCCCACCCACCTCTACGACCCGGCGCACCTCTGCGACACCCCGGCACGCTTGCACTGGTCGCCCACCACCGGCTGCGAGGACAAACAGACGGCCAAGGACCGCGCCGCCGCCCTCCTCGCCCCCGTCCGCCCCACCTCCCGCCTCGACCAGGCGGTCGGCGACACCGCGGAAACCATCCTCCGCAGCTACCTGCACGCCGCCGCCATCGACGGCCGCACCCTGCGCCACGTCCACCGCTGGTCCCAGGGCACCCAGATCCAGGACGCCGTCCGCGTCCTGCGGACGAACCCCAAGGCCGCCGCCGGTTCCGCCGGCGAACTGGAAGCCGCGCTCACCGCCCACCCCGACCGCCGCGACATGGCCCAGGAGCTGCTCACCCGCGCCCTGTCGGCCCTGTCCACGGTCAACATCCGCGAGGCCTGCACCCCAAACCGAACTGATGCCCTCGCCTTGGATTCCTTCGTCCATGAAGGGGGCACCCTTTATGTGGTGGGTGAATCCATCGAGGACCCCAGGACCGACCCGGGCGCGATGCCCCTCCTGACGGCCCTCGTCTCCAGCGTGGTCGAGCGCGGCCGGCGCATGGCCGAACGGTCATCCTCCGGTCGGCTCGACCCACCATTCACGCTGGTCCTGGACGACATCGCCGCCGTCGCCCCGCTCCCCCAGCTCCCGGACCTCCTGTCCGGCGGAGCCGACCGGGGCCTGCCGACGCTGGCCCTGCTCCGCTCCCGCGAACAGGCCCGCTCCCGCTGGCCCCACGACGAACTCCCCGTCTGACCCGCGGCTCCGGTCAGAGCCGCTCCAGCACGAACTCCAGCTCCGACTCACCGGGCGCGTCCCCCAACGGCACGGTGACCCCGCTCGGCACGAAGCCCACCTTGCGGTAGAAGGCCTGGGCCCGCCGGTTGTCCTCGTGCACGATCAGCCGCACCCGCTCCAGGCCGATCCCCCACGCCCACTCCAGCGCGGCGTCGAACAGCGCCTTGGTCAGCCCGGTCCCCCGGTGCTCGGGCCGCACATACACCCCGACGACATGCCCCTGCCGCCGCTCCACCGGAAACCCGGCCCAGTCCGTCGTGCCGGCCTCCTCGACCAGCACGGTGGCCGTGCCGACCCACCTCCCGCCGGCCGCTTCGGCGACGAACTGCCGCGCCCCGGACGCCCCCTCACCGGAGCCTGCCGCCCGCTCCTGCCAGAAGGAGTCCGGCCGCTCGACGGCGTTCTCGTACGTCTCCAGGAACGCCAGATGGGCGAGGGGGTCCCGCAGGGAGGCGAGCCGCAGCTCCCGCACGGCACGCCACTCCTCGGCCCGTATGGGACGGACGACCGGGTCACCACCGCTGATCAGGGAATCCATGCGGCCACGGTAACCATCGCCCGTCCGCCCCACACCTGATATTCGGCCGTCGTTGTCAGTGGCAGCACCTACTGTGAGCGCCATGACGACACTGCCCGACAGACCCAACACCGCACTGATCATCATCGACGTCCAGAACGGCGTGGTGGACCAAGCCCACAACCGGGACGCCGTCGTGGCCAACATCCGCACCCTGACGGACAGGGCCCGCACGGCCGAGGTGCCGGTGATCTGGGTGCAGCACTCCGACGAGGACCTGGAGTACGGCAGCAAGAGCTGGGAGTACGTCCCGGAGCTGGTCCGCCTCGACAGCGAGCCGCTCGTCCACAAGAAGTACGGGGACTCCTTCGAGGACACCGACCTGGAAGCCGTCCTGGCCGAGCACAAGGTGGGCCGGCTGGTGGTCACCGGCGCCCAGACGGACGTCTGCATCCGCTCGACCCTGCACGGCGCGATCGTCCGCGGCTACGACGCGACCCTGGTCGCCGACGCACACACCACGGAAGACCTCACCAAGTACGGAGCCCCTGCCCCGGAACAGGTCATCGCGCACACCAACCTGTACTGGCGCTGGCACGCGGCCCCCGGCCGCAAGGGCGGCACGACGACCACCGCGGACGTCACCTTCTAAAAGGCGTCCGTAAAACTCTCCGTAAAC
>NZ_PQSS01000026.1 GCF_002920535.1 Streptomyces sp. Ru71
GACAGGCCCGGGGGGCGCCAGCCGCCGAAGCCGGAAGGCCAGGGACGACACCCCAAGACGGCGGGTCGAGAGGCCCCCCAAGACAGGGCGGGGGGTGGCGGCCCCCAAGACAGGCCGGGGGTGCCAGCCCCCAGGACGGGGCGGGGGGCCGTAGCCCCCAAGACAGGGGCCCGGAGGGCAAAACCCCCAGACGGGTCCGCGGGGCGGCGCCCCAGGCGGGGCCGGGGGCGCCAGCCCCCCACGACGGGAGCCGGGGGGGCGCCAGCCCCCAAGACGGGCGCCGTGGGGCAACGCCCCAAGACAGGACCGGGGGCGGCAGCTCCCAAGACGGGGCCGGGGGCGACAGCCCCAAGGCAGGGGGCCGGGGCGCCGGCCCGCAGGCCGGCTGTCGTGCCTACGGGCCGTCGGCATCCGGCTCAGTCGCCCAGTCGGTCCAGTGCGGCGCGGCGCCACCGCTCCGTCTCCGCTATCTGGTTGAAGGTGAACAGGTGCAGGCCGGCCACCCCGGCCGACGGTGCCGTGAGGGCCTGCGCAGCGCGGTCCAGGAGCCTGTCGGGCGCATAGCCGCCGGGCGTGGCGAAGCGCACGAACCACGAGGCGTGCTTGGTGAGGAAGCGCGTCGACTCCCCCACCCCGATCTTCGCCGCCATGGCGAGCAGCTTGGCCCGCTGCACGGGCCCCGCGACACCGACGTACACGGGCAGCGTGACGTCCCGGCGCCGGACGCGGGCGATCCAGTCGCCGAGCACGCGCGCGTCGAAGCACAGGTTGCTGACGACGTACGTGGCGTGCGCCCGCTTGTCCCACATCGCCTGGATGGTGATGTCGTCGTGGATCAGCGGATGGCTCTCGGGGTAGCCGGTGATGCCCATCCGCGCGAAGGGCCTGCCCAGCTCGTCCAGCCGGCGCAGCACCGGCAGCGCGCCCTGGTAGGGCCCGGCCGGCGGGTCGGCGTCGCCCGCCGGCACGAAGACGTCGTCGACGCCCACCGCGCGCAGCCGCTCGGTGACGTCCTTCAGGTGTGTGTCGTCCCGCAGGAGCCGCGCGGGCACGTGCGGGACGACCCGGTACCCGTGCTCCGCGAGCCGCCCGGTGAGGGCGAGCGTCGGCTCCAGGCCCTTGACCGGCGACGCCGTGACCGTGATCACGACGTCGCGCGGGACATGGGCGAGCACCTTCTCCTCGGTCGCCTTCGCCGGCAGCACCTCGTAGCGGACGCGGCCGAGCAGCGAGCGCAGGGACCCGGCGGCGGCCATCGGCTACCCGACCTGCTGCTGGGCGTCGCGGTGCCGGTAGTACGCGGCCTTGGACGGCTCCAGCGGTGTCCTGCCGAGGATGAGGTCGGCCGCCTTCTCGGCGACCATCATCACGGGCGCGTAGATGTTGCCGTTGGTGACGTACGGCATGACCGACGCGTCCACCACGCGCAGCCCCTCCGTGCCGTGCACCTTCATGCTGAGCGGGTCGACGACCGCCATGTCGTCGGTGCCCATCTTGCAGGTGCAGGAGGGGTGCAGCGCGGTCTCGCCCTCCTTGGCCACCCAGGCGAGGATCTCCTCGTCGGTCTCGACCGAGGGTCCGGGGGATATCTCGCCGCCGTTGTAGGGAGCGAGCGCGGGCTGGTTGAGGATCTCGCGGGCGACCCGGATGGCCTCCACCCACTCCCGGCGGTCCTGCTCGGTGGACAGGTAGTTGAAGCGCAGCGCCGGGTGCACGCGCGGGTCGCGGCTCTTGATCTTCACTGAGCCGATGGCGTCGGAGTACATGGGCCCCACGTGCACCTGGTAGCCGTGGCCGCCGGCCGGCGAGGAGCCGTCGTAGCGGACCGCGACGGGCAGGAAGTGGAACATCAGGTTGGGGTACTCCACGTCCTCGTTGCTGCGCGCGAAGCCCCCGGCCTCGAAGTGGTTGGTGGCGGCCGGGCCCTTGCGCATCAGCCACTGCAGCCCGATGAACGGGGCACGCCACTTCGCCATGTACGGCTGCATGGAGACGGGCTGCTTGCAGGCGTACTGGACGTACACCTCCAGGTGGTCCTGCAGGTTCTCGCCGACGCCCGGCAGGTCGTGGACGACGTCGATGCCGAGGGCGGACAGCTCGGCGGCGTTGCCGACGCCGGACAGCTGCAGCAGCTGCGGGGAGTTGATCGCGCCGCCGCACAGGATGACCTCGCCGGCCCTGACCTGCTGCGGGGCGCCGCGCCCGCGCCGGTACTCGACACCGACGGCGCGCTTGCCCTCGAACAGGACGCGGGTGACGAAGGCGCGGGTGGTCACGGTGAGGTTCGGCCGCTTCATCACGGGCTTGAGGTAGGCCTTGGAGGCCGACAGCCGGCGCCCGCGGTGGACGTTGCGGTCGAACTTGGCGAAGCCCTCCTGCCGGTAGCCGTTGACGTCGTCGGTGGGGGCGTAGCCGGCCTCCTGGGTGGCTTTGAGGAAGGCGCCGAACAGGGGGTTCTCCGCCGGGCCGCGCTCCAGGACGAGGGGCCCGTCGTGACCGCGGAACTCGTCGTCCGGGTCGGCCGCGAGGCAGTTCTCCATGCGCTTGAAGTACGGCAGACAGTGGGCGTAGTCCCAGGTCTCCATGCCGGGGTCGGCGGCCCAGCGCTCGTAGTCCATGGGGTTGCCGCGCTGGAAGATCATGCCGTTGATGCTGCTGGAGCCGCCCAGCACCTTGCCGCGGGCGTGGTAGATGCGCCGGCCGCCCATGTGGGGCTCGGGCTCGGACTCGTACTTCCAGTCGTAGAAGCGGCTGCCGATCGGGTAGGTCAGCGCCGCGGGCATCTGGATGAAGACGTCCCAGGGGTAGTCGGACCGACCCGCCTCCAGGACGAGCACCCGGTTGCCGGGGTCGGCCGAGAGCCGGTTCGCCAGTGCGCTGCCGGCCGATCCACCGCCGACGATGACGAAGTCGTAGTGCAGGACAGCCATGGGGGCCTCGTCTCACTCGGTCGCGCCGTCGATACGCGACGGATGCTAGTACGGGTCGCGCTATACGCACCAGGTTGCGGACGGCGCAACTTGCAAGATTCTTTGTTCACACTGCGTTACTTGCATTCGCGTTGTTTACCGCGCGTATAGTTCCGCTATGAGCAACTACAGTCCGGATACCGAAACGAACGGCTCGCCGTCCGGCGGTGTGCAGTCCGTCGACCGTGCCATCAGCGTGCTGGAGATCCTCGCCCAGCGGGGAGAGGCCGGCGTCAGCGAGGTGGCCGGCGAACTGGAGGTGCACAAGTCCACCGCGTTCCGCCTGCTCGGCGCCCTGGAGGCGCGCGGCCTGGTGGAGCAGGCGGGCGAGCGCGGCAAGTACCGGCTCGGCTTCGGCATCGTGCGCCTGGCCGGCGCCGTCACGGGGCGTATCGACATCACCCAGCAGGGCCGGCCGGTGTGCGAGCGCCTCGCCGAGGAGATCGGCGAGACGGTCAACATCGCCGTGATGCAGGAGCACTACGCGATCAACCTCTACCAGGTGCGCGGTACGGCCGCCGTGACCGCGCACAACTGGGTCGGCCAGCTCACCCCGCTGCACGCCACCTCCAGCGGCAAGGTCATGCTGGCCCACCTGCCGGCCAAGCAGCGCGCGGCGCTGCTGGCGGAGTCCGGCCTGAAGAAGGTGACCCCGCACACGATCTCCTCCAAGGCGAAGCTGGAGAAGAACCTCGCCGAGGCCCGGGAGCGCGGGTACGCCTGGACGCTGGAGGAGCTGGAGGTCGGGCTGCACGCGATGGCGGCGCCGATCCGGGACCGGGAGGGCCAGGTCATCGCCTCCATCAGCGCCTCCGGGCCGGCGTACCGGTTCACCGAGGAACGTATGCACGAGCTGGCTCCGGTGCTGGTCAAGGGTGCCGAGGAGATCAGCCACCGCATGGGGTACCTGGGCTGAGCGCCCGGGACCGCCCGCCGCAGAAGAGCCGCACGGCCCGCGTACGCCCCCCGCGCGGGCCCCGGGCGCCCCTTGCCCTACGTCACCTCGGCTGCTGCGTCCCGAGCCGCTCGTTCACCCACTCGTGGAAGGCGCCGATGTGGTGCTCGCTGGGCACCAGCACGCCGCCCTTGGCGTACAGGCGCGAGCTCATCCCGGGCTGGGTGCGCTCACAGGCGTCGAAGTCCTGGCGGTTGACCCGGTCGAACAGCTCCACGGAGCGGCTGACGTCCTTGCCGCTCTCCACCACGCCGGGCAGGTACAGCCAGTCGCACTCGACGATCGTGCGGTCGACGGCGACCGGGTACATCCGGTGGAAGATCACATGGTCGGGCACCAGGTTGATGAACACCTGCGGCTTGACGGTGATCGCGTAGTAGCGCCGGTCCTGGTCGTCGGAGACCCCGGGGATGCGGTCCAGGCCCTCGGAGCCGTCGACCGTGAAGCCCTTGACCTCCTCACCGAACTCCGCGCCGTGCCCGACGTAGTACTGGGCGGCGTAGCCGTCGGCGAACTCCGGGAGCACCTCGGTCAGTTCGGGGTGGATCGTCGCGCAGTGGTAGCACTCCATGAAGTTCTCGATGATGAGCTTCCAGTTCGCCTTGACGTCGTAGACGATCCGCTTGCCCACCGCGAGGTTGTCGATGTCGTAGCGCTCGATCGACTCCACGTCGCCGAGGCGTTCGACGACCGCGCCGATCACGTCCTCCTCGAAGGACGGCGGGTTCTCCGCCAGGCACACCCAGACATAGCCGAGCCACTCCCGTACGGCCACGCTCACCAGGCCGTACTCCGTGCGGCCGACGTCGGGCATCTTGGTGAGGTTGGGCGCCGCGACGAGCTTGCCGTTCAGGTCGTAGGTCCAGGCGTGGTAGGGGCACTGGAAGGCGCGCTTGACCTCGCCGCTGTCCTCGGTGCACAGCTTGGCCCCGCGGTGCCGGCACACGTTGAAGTAGGCGCGGACGGACATGTCACGCGCGCGGGTGACGAGGATGGACTCGCGGCCCACGTCGACCGTGCGGAAGGCGCCGGGCTTGGGCAGATCGGAGGCGCGCGCGACGCAGAACCACATCGCCTCGAAGATGCGCTCCTGCTCCTGGGCGAAGACGCCCGGGTCGGTGTAGGAGGAGCCGGGGAGGGTGGCGATCAGGCTGTCCGGCAGGCTGGTCGAGGTCACGGGGCACTCCTCGGGGGAACGTCACGGGTCGGTGGGGCACGCGCCGGGAAGTGCGTCTTCGACCGGCGTCGTGCGGGAGAGGCGATACGGAGCGAGTTGCGTTGAGCGCAACCTCATTCAGGATGTGCAACGCAGCATCGGGGCCCGCGTGAGCGGTGTCAAGAGGTCGCGGCGAGCTGCTTGCGCCAGCGGGTGAACAGGCGCGGCTGGTTCATCCCGAGCGCGGCGACGGGCGTGCCGGCTCGCCGGTAGACGGCCAGGAAGCTGCGCTCGTCGGTGCGCCCCTCCTCGACCGTCACGCTGTCGGCGCCGGCGGCGTGCCCGACGAACTGGATCTTCACGCCGTACTGGTCGGACCAGAAGTACGGTGGCCGGGGCGTCCCCGGTTCGCTCGCGCCGTGCGCGAGCAGTGTGGCCACGGCGGCGTCGGGCCGCTCCAGCGCGCCGGTCCAGTGCTCGACGCGGCGGTGGGTGCCGGTGTGCGGGTCGTACCAGTTGGCGCAGTCGCCGACGGCGACCACCTGGGCGAGGCTGGTACGGCCGTCGGAGCCGCAGGTGACGCCGTTGTCGAGGGCGACGCCGGAGCCGTGCAGCCAGTCGACGCAGGGCCGTGCCCCGACACCGACGACGACGATGTCCGCGGGGACGGTGCGCCCGTCCTCCAGCAGCACGGCGTCGACGCGGCGCTCGCCGCTCAGTCCCTTGACGCCGACCCCGCACAGCAGCCGTACGCCGTGGTCGGTGTGGAGGGCGGAGACGACGGCGCCCATGTCCGCGCCGAGCGGCCCGGCGAGCGGGGTGGGTGCCGCCTCGATCACGGTGACGTCGAGGCCGAGGGCGTACGCGGTGGAGGCGACCTCGGCGCCGATGAACCCGCCGCCGATCACCACCAGCCGTCCGCCGAGGGCCAGTTCGTCCCGCAGGGCGCGGGCGTCGTCCAGGGTGCGCAGCGTGTGGACGCCGGCGAGGCCGTCCGTGCCGGGCAGGGTGCGGGCGGCGGCGCCGGTCGCGAGGACGACGCCGTCGGTGCGTATCTCCCGGCCGTCGGCGAGCCGGACGGCCCGCCGGTCGCGGTCCAGGGCGGTGGCGCGGGTGCCCAGCACCCACTCGGCCTGGAGCTCCTCGCCGTCCCGTTCCAGGGCCAGGTCCCCCTCACCGAGGGTGCCGGCGAGGAACTCCTTGGACAACGGGGGCCTGTCGTAGGGGCGGTGGGGCTCGTCGCCGATGACGACCAGCCGGCCGTCGTACCCCCTCTTCCGCAGTGCGCGCGCGGCCGACAGACCGGCCAGCGACGCGCCCACCACGGCGACCGTCCTCACGCGGGGCCTCCGGCCAGGCGGGCGGCGACGCAGGGCGGCAGGTTGGGTGCCTCGGTGGACAGCCGGACGAAGATCATGCCGTCCTCGACGACGACCTCGTGGGTGCGGACCGGGAGCTTGGCCGGCGGGGCGTCGACGGCCCCGGTCCTGAGGTCGAACTTGGAGGCGTGCAAGGGGCATTCGACCTCGCATCCCTCCAGCCAGCCGTCGGCGAGCGAGGCGTCCTGGTGGGTGCAGGTGTCGTCGATGGCGTAGAGCTCGCCGTCGTCGGTGTGGAAAACCGAGACCGGCGGGTCGATGTCGAGCCGGTGGGCCTCGCCTCGCGGCAGATCCGCGAGACGGCACGCGGGAATCATCATGACACCTCGGTGCGTATAGCGAAACGGATTGCGATTAGCGCAACGTCAGTCTGCGGGCCGCCGAGAAGCGTTGTCAAGGCATTCACCGCCCTGGTTGCGCGGGGTCGCCCGGCGTTTTCCGGGCATGCTGGGGCGCCTGCGAAAGCGCAGGTCACAGGCGTACGGGAGGTGCGGAGGGCGCGCTGCGGCGGGCGCCGTCGCGAAGGTGCGGCGACGGCCCTGCCGCCGGTGCCGGGGCAGGGCCGCTGGACGCCGTTCGGAGCGGCTCAGAAGCCGCGGTCGATCCACTCCTGCAGATGCGGCGCCTCGGCGCCGACGGTGGTGGTGTCGCCGTGGCCGGTGTGCACGACGGTGTCGTGCGGCAGGGCGAGAAGGCGTTCCCTGATCGAGGCGATGATGGTCGGGAAGTCGCTGAAGGACCGCCCCGTGGCCCCCGGCCCGCCCGAGAACAGGGTGTCACCGCTGAACAGGGCGGTGAGCTCCGGGGCGTGCAGGCACACGGCTCCCGGGGCGTGGCCGGGCGTGTGCAGCACGGTCAGCTCCGTGTCCGCGACCGTGAGGCGCTGCCCGTCGGACAGTTCGCCGTCGGGTTTGCGGTCGGGGTGGGCCTGCTGCCACAGCGGCAGATCGTCCGGATGCAGCAGGATCGGGGCGCCGGTGCGGTCGGCGAGGGCGGGCGCGGCGTCGATGTGGTCGTTGTGCGCGTGGGTGCACACGATCGCGCGCAGGGTGCGTCCGCCCAGGGCCCGTTCGATGGCGTCGGCGTCGTGGGCGGCGTCGACGACGATCGCCTCGTCGTCGTCGCCCACGATCCACACGTTGTTGTCGACGTCCCAGGTGCCGCCGTCCAGCGAGAACGTGCCCGAGGTGACCAGGCGCTCGATGCGGGCGCCGGGCATCAGAGGACCACCACCGAGCGCAGGACGTCACCGTGGTGCATGCGCTCGAAGGCCTTCTCGACGTCGTCCAGCGCGATGGTCTCGGTGACGAAGGCGTCGAGGTCGAGGCGGCCCTGGAGGTAGAGGTCGACGAGCATCGGGAAGTCGCGGGAGGGCAGGCAGTCGCCGTACCAGGACGACTTCAGCGCCCCACCCCGGCCGAAGACGTCCAGCAGCGGCAGCTCCAGCTTCATCTCCGGGGTCGGCACGCCGACCAGCACCACGGTGCCGGCGAGGTCACGGGCGTAGAAGGCCTGCCGGTAGGTCTCCGGACGGCCGACCGCCTCGATGACGACGTCGGCGCCGAAGCCGCCGGTCAGCTCGCGGACCGCCTCGACCGCGTCGGTCTCCTTGGAGTTGACCGTGTGGGTCGCGCCCAGCTTCTCGGCGGTGGCCAGCTTGCGGTCGTCGATGTCCACGGCGATGACCTTCGCCGCGCCCGCCAGCTTGGAGCCGACGATCGCCGCGTCACCGACGCCACCGCAGCCGATCACGGCGACGGTGTCGCCGCGGCCGACGTTGCCGGTGTTGATGGCCGCGCCGAGGCCCGCCATCACCCCGCACCCGAGCAGGCCCACGGCGGCCGGGGAGGCGGCCGGGTCGACCTTGGTGCACTGTCCGGCCGCCACCAGGGTCTTCTCGGCGAAGGCGCCGATACCGAGGGCCGGGGAGAGTTCCGTGCCGTCGGTCAGGGTCATCTTCTGCTTGGCGTTGTGCGTGTTGAAGCAGTACCAGGGCCGGCCGCGCAGACACGCGCGGCACTGGCCGCACACCGCGCGCCAGTTCAGGATGACGAAGTCACCGGGCGCCACCTCGGTGACGCCCTCCCCCACCGCCTCCACGACGCCGGCGGCCTCGTGCCCCAGCAGGAAGGGGAAGTCGTCACTGATCCCGCCCTCGCGGTAGTGCAGATCGGTGTGGCAGACCCCGCAGGCCTCGATCTTGACCAGCGCCTCGCCCGGACCGGGGTCGGGCACGACGATCGTTTCCAGACTGACGGGGGCACCCTTGCTGCGTGCGACGACAGCGCGGACCTGCTGAGCCATGGTCACTCCTCGGCTGACAGAGGATCGAGATGTTGCCTATTGCGATACGCATCTCGTATTTCGCAACACAGCATTGCGGAGAGGGGGGCGGGGGTCAAGGAATCCGGCAGCGAAGGGCCGAAAGGCAGAACAGCACACCCGGCGGCCGGGGTCGATCCACCCCACTCCGAGTGAAGCCAGGGCCTAAGCTCAGGCGTCACATTGCTTCTGAGGAGTTGTCACTTGATCAAGCTCGCCGCCCCGGTCACTCCCCCGCTGCTCTCGGGCGCCACCCTCGCCTCGGCCACCAGCGTCGCGCAGTCGCTGTACTGGGAGTCCGTGGACCAGTACTGGTACGTGTGCCAGCCCGACGACACGCCGGAGGACATGGACCGGCTCACCGTCTCACGGCTCACCGCCGACGGCGCCCTGGTGGACAAGATGGTCGTCGGCCGGGCCGGTCACGGGGCCAACCTGGGCGTCGAGCGCGACGCGACCGGCACCTACCTGTGGATCGACGCCGTGCCGAGCGGCGGCTGGGCCACGGCACTGGCCCGCGTCCCATACGTCCCGAACGGCACCGCCGACGCCTCCGCCCCCGCCGTGGTGCGCACCCCGCGCACGGGCGTGTACCGGGTGTCGGCGACGGTCGACCCGACCCGGCGGCAGCTGATCTACCGCTGGCAGTCGAACGACGTCGCCTCGCCCCAGGCCACCGGCGGCATCGACCGCTACGACCTGGCCGCCGCCGCTGCCGGCCGGTTCACCCCGCTGCAGACCCTCTCCTACGGCGCGTCCGGCAAGACGCTCCAGGGCTTCACCGCGCTGGGCGACCAGGTGTACCACCTGTACGGCGACCAGGGTCAGGACAACGCCACCCTCACCTGCACGGACTGGGCCACGGGCACGCTGCTGCAGTCCCAGCACATCACCGCCTTCGCAGGCCTGGCCTACCGGGAGCCCGAGGGCGTCTGCGTCTTCGAGAACAGCCCCGGCGACCCCTCGGCCACCCTGGCCTTCGGCATCGCCGCGCGGACCGACACCGGGGTGCGCCACCTCAACGTCGCCCGCTTCCCGCACCCCGGCACGAACCCGTGGGTGCCGGTGGCCTACAACACCGCGCTCTACAAGCCCAACAGCGACAACTACACCCCCCAGTACCGGCTCGCCGGCGACCAGGTGTTCCTGCACTTCTCGCTGTCCAAGGTCGACGGCACGGCCTGGGGCCAGGGCGAGACGCTGTTCCAGCTCCCGCTGCGCGCCCGGCCGGACCGCACCCAGCGCCTGCTCGGCGTGGTCAGCGGCTCGGCCGTCACCGGGGACACGATGGCCGTGCGGTTCGAGGTCACGACCGACGGCAAGGTGAGCGTCTGGGACGAGCGCAGCCTGGTCGGCTGGATCGGCGGGGACGTCAGCTTCTGGGTGTGCTGACCGGGGCGGCGAGGACCCGGTCGAGCCGCTCGGCCGCGGTCCGCCGCGCCCCGTCGTCGACGCGGCCCGGCTCGCTCAGCTCCAGCGGCCGGGCCAGGACCACGCGCGCGGGCGCGTGGCCCAGCGCGGCCCGGGTCCGCGGGGACCAGCGGGCGTCCCCGGCCGGGCCGGCCTGGACGACGGCGCGGTAGCGGGCCGGGTCGACGCGCCCGGCGTGCAGGTCCTCCTCGGTCGCGTACGTGACGTCGTAGCCGGCCGACTCCAGCCAGCGGGAGGCGCTGGTGTCCGTGCCGAAGTCCCCGGGCAGGCCGAGGCCGGCGTGCGGGCCGCGGGCGGTGCTCAGCGGCACGACCACCAGGACGTCGGAGAGCCGGTCCGGCTCACGCACCACGAACGGGGCGTAGGAGCGGTGCCCGGCGGGGGTGGTCAGGGCGGCGAGGAAGACGCCGGACACCCAGGTGCGCGGCACCGCCGCCCGCCACACGCGGTCCACGGGGACGTCGGCGGCGGTGAGCAGGTGGCGGGCGCGCACCCCGGCGTAGTGGCCGAGGCGGTAGATCTCCACAGTGCACACGGGGGCCGTACGGCCGGCGAGGCGCAGGCCGAGGGTCTCGCCGGGGGCGACGGAGGCCGTCGTCGCCCACCCCTGGATCTCGGGCCGTCGCGCGTCCACCCCGCGCGTCTCGTGCCGGCCCAGGCACCAGTCGTCGCAACCCGGAGCCCGGTTCTCGCGCACCACGGGGTTGTCGCCGGTCCGCGGCGCGGGCAGCGCCTCGGCGGCCCCGGCAGCCGCCCACTGCACCCCGGTGACGGCCACGGCCGTGGCCGAGGCGGTGCGCAGCACCGTACGACGGGAAAGCTCCGGCATGGCTCGACCTCCGCTTGTCATGGAGCGATCATCCTACGGTGATCAGCAGGGCCGCGGACCTGCGCCGCGACCGCGGATCCGAGGCGGCGTCCGCAGTCCCCGCCCGGGCTGTCCGGCCCTCCGGATCACGCCGCCGAAGGCCTGCTCAGCGGCCCTGACGCGGGCCATTCGCCCGGGCGTCGGGCCCTTCCCGCCCGATACGCCCGACTTCCCGGCGTGACCTGCACAGACGACCCAGCGCGCGCCTTGCGGATTCACGTCATCGGGCCGTCTACTGTCCTTCACGTCCTCGTTGCGCGCACAACGGGGCCTCTGACGCATCCTGTCTCTCTCCCCGCCACACCGGGCATCCGGTGGCCGGGAGCACCCCCCATCACCAGAAAGACCGAAGGTCCGTGCCCGTTGCCGTCGTTCTCACCGGTCGCCTCACGCGGCTGGAGCCCCTCGCGCCGCACCATGTCGAGGGCCTGGCTCAAGCCGCAGCCGAGGACCGCAGCTCCTATGCGTTCACCCCTGTCCCGCACGGCCTCGACGCGGCCGCCGGCTACGTCGACCGCGCCCTCGCCGAACAGGCGGCGGGTCGGGCACTGCCGTTCGCCGTGGTCCGGGCCGACGACGGACGCGTCGTCGGATCGACCCGCTTCCTGGAACTCGACTACTGGCAGGGGCCCGTGGTCTGGCCCGCCGTGCCCGGCCGCCCCTACGGCGACCCGGTCACCGCGGTGCCCGACGCCGCCGAGATCGGCAACACCTGGCTCGCCGCGCACGCCCAGGGCACCGGCATCAACACCGAGGCCAAGCTGCTCATGCTGCGCCATGCCTTCGAGACCTGGCGGCTGCGCCGCGTCTGCCTGCGCGCCGACGCACGCAATCTGCGCTCGCGTGCCGCGATCGAGCGCCTCGGCGCCACGAGCGAGGGCGTGCGCCGGGCCCACTCCCGCGGACTGGACGGGGTCGTGCGCGACACCGCGTTCTACTCGATCCTGGACGAGGAGTGGCCCGCCGTCCGCGCCATCATCGAGCTGCGGATGACCGCGGCGCGCACCCGGCCGGCGCTCGGCCACGCGCAGCGGGACGCCGGCCCCCAGCCCGGCGGCTACGACGAGCGGCTCGTGCCCGCCTGAGCCGGGCCGGACCGGGACGCGGTGTGTGGTGGTGACGCGGACGAGGTGAGATCATGACGTGTGCCACTGCAGGAGTTGCGGCACTCACGGTCCGGGCGGGCGTTGGTCCTGCTCCCGATCGCGCTGATCGTCGCGGTGTGCGTGGTGGACGTCCTGGCACCGTCGGACGTCCACCTGGGCCCCCTGCTGGTGGCGGCACCCGCGCTCACCGCCGCGTTCGCCGGGCCCCGGCTCACCGCGCTGATCGGGCTGCTGGCGGTCGGGGCCCAGATCTTCATCGGGGCCGCGCGGGGCGTCCTCGCCACGGAGAACCTTCAGGCCCAGATCGGTGCGCTGGTCCTGGTCTCCGGACTCATCGTGTTGTCCTGCCTGTTCAGGGAGAGACGTGAGCGCCAGCTCACCGAGAGCCGCACGGTCGTCCAGGCCGTCCAGGAGGTCCTGTTCCCGCCGCTGCCCCGGCACAGCGGCGGGCTGGAGCTGGACAGCCTCTACCTCGCCGCGCAGGACGAGGCGACCATGGGCGGGGACCTCTTCGCCGCCGCCCGCACCCTGGACAGCACCCGGCTGCTGATCGCGGACGTGCGCGGCAAGGGCCTGCCCGCGATCGTCCACGCCGCCCTGCTGCTCGGCGCCTTCCGCTCGGCGGCCCACCGCCGGCCCACCCTGCCCCGGCTCGCCACCCACCTGGACGGCAGCATGCGCTGGGAGTACCGCCAGTGGAACCCGCCGGAGGCACCCGACACCGAGGAGGCCTTCGCCACCGCCCTGGTGCTCGACCTTCCCGACCGGGAGCCGGTCGTCCACCTCGTGGTGTGCGGGCACCCGCCCCCGCTGCTGCTCAGCGCGGGGCACGCCGAGCCGTTGCCGGTGAAGCGGGTGGCGCCGCCGCTGGGGCTGGGCCAGCTGTCCGGCGACACCGTGTACACGGTGGAGTCGTTCCCCCTCCGCCCCGGTGATGTGCTGCTGCTGTACACGGACGGCATCACCGAGGCCCGCGACGAGCGCGGGGCGTTCTTCCCGCTGTCCGCCCGGGCGGGCGTCTGGGCCGCGCAGCGCCCCGACGACCTGCTCCACCGCCTGCGCGACGAACTGCTCACCCACACCCACGGCCGGCTCGGCGACGACGCCGCGGCCGTGACGATCGCCCGCCGGTGAGGCGCGCGGGACGGTTTCGTTTTCCGGACTGCCGGTGCGCCGGGTGTTCGTTCCTGGACTTCCGTGTCGTGCGCGCCCCGGGCAGAAGCACCGGTGACCAGCACAGTGTCGCGTCAGGAGCAGCACCACCATGCCCGAGCACCAGGACCAGGCGTGTGACGTCGCCTCCCTTCGGGAGGAGATCGCGCAGCTGAAGCAGGCCGTCGTCTCGCACGCCGTCGTCGACCAGGCCATCGGGGTCGTGATCGCCCGGGGCAGGCTGCCGCCCGAGTCGGCCTGGAGCGTGCTGAGGGAGATCTCCCAGCAGACGAACACCAAACTGCGGGAGGTCGCGGAGCACATCGTGCAGTGGCCGTACTGCGGGTGGCTGCCCCCGGAGATCGGCCGGGCCCTGGCCGGAGCACTGGCGCGGCGCCGGCACCCGGGGCCACCCGGGGCAGGCCGGTGAGGGCCGCCGCGCCGAGGCGGGCCCGCTCAGCCGCGCAGGGTGCTGGACGGACTGGTGCCGTACACCTCGCGGTACAGGGCGGCGAACCGACCCGGATGGGCGAAGCCCCAGCGTGCGGCGATGTCCGCGACCGTCCTGTCGCCTTCGGGGTCGGCGGCCCGCAGCTCCTGGTGGGCGTGGGCGAGACGGACGCGGCGCAGATACGCGAGGGGGGTGGTGTCCAGGTGGCGGCGGAAGGCGTACTGCAGCGCCCGCACGGTGACGTGGCAGGCGGCGGCGATCTCGGCGACGGTCAGCGGCTGGTGGGCGTGGTCCTCGATGTGGGCGACGGCCCGGCGCAGCGTGGTCGAGTGGGCGTCGTTGCGGTCCTGCGCCGTGGGATCGGTGCGGGCGGTGTTCGGGAAGGCGGCGAGGACGTTGGCCGCGAGCAGCTGGCCGGCGGTCGAGGCGATCAGGGGTTCGGCGGCGATGTCCGGGTCGGCGAGGACGTGGTCGCGCAGATGGACGATCGTGCTCTTGAGCCGGCGGGCGGCGGCGGGTGAGTACGGCCGGTGCCCGGTCAGCCGGACGGGCTCCAGGACCGGCTTCGGGCCGGTGGCGGCGACCTGGTCCAGCAGGGCGCTGTCCAGCATGGTGATGTTGTAGCGGGCGGTGCAGATCCGTCCGGCGTACGGCAGGTCGGGCGGCGCGAACAGCACCATGTCCCCGGGGCCGAAGCTGTCCCGCACACCCTGGAAGACGTGGTCCTGGACGGTGCCCTCGTGGACCATGCACAGGCAGATCCTGCCCAGGGGGGTCACCGCGTAGCTCATGTCGAATCCGAGGTCGAGCTCGTCGACGGTGACCGACGGCATGGCGTCGCGGCGGATGCGCGCCCGGCTGTTCTCCGGTGTGCTGCTGCCGATGGTCATGCGGGCGTAGGCCCGGCACAGGAAGTCCTCGGTCTCCTCCAGGTCCTGGCTGTCGAACACCAGTGAGTCCATCACGTCACCGCCCTGCCGCAATCGGGAGTCCTGCACGGACCGGCAGTGCGTGAACACACGCGTCGGTGACCGGGCCTGCCCTCCGACGCTACCCGCTTCCCCGGCCGCCGAAGCCGCCGGGGGCGCGGCGATCTTCGTTCTCCGGACAGATCGGCAGGCGCGTCTTCGCCCCCGGGGTCTTGCGCCGGGCCCGCACGGGGAAGAAATACGCGAGCAGCGTCGCTGCTCCGGGACCGCGTCGCGTCGTCGGCGGCCGGAGGGGGAAACGACCGAGGGGGCCACCGTGAACGACGAGGTGTGCATCCGGGTGACGGAGGAGGCGGGCCACCTGCCGCTGGTCACCGTGACGGGCCCGCTGGATCTGTACTCCGGTCCTCAGCTGTACCGGCAGGCCACCGCGGTGCTGGCGAGGCATCCGTCGCTGATGGTGGACCTGGCCGGGGTGACCACGTGCGACTCCTCCGGGCTCAACACGATCCTGCGGCTGTGCCGACGCGCCCGCGAGGCCCGTGGCCGCCTGGTCCTCGTCTCCCCGCCGGCGCTGCTGGACCGGCTGATGCCGCTCGCCGCCGGGGAGAGCGCCCTGGTCGTCCACCACAGCGTGGAAGAGGCACGCACGAGGCGTCTCGCGGCCTGACCGGTGACACGGCCCGCCGAGGAGGCAGCGCGGTGCGCGTGCTCAGTCCCAGTGCACGTGCGCGGTGGCCGGTGCGCCCCGGGTGCCGTCCGGGGCGACCGCCTCCAGGCGCAGTTCCGTCGTCCGCTCCTGGCCCGCCCTGGTGAGGGACTTGACGTAGTAGACGTCGTCGTAGATCCGGCCGACCGCCTCGCGGTCGCCGCCCGGCAGGTCGCGGGTGATGTCGTAGTACCAGACGCCCGAGCGCGCGAGCCGCCAGGACAGGAACACCTCCGCGCTCGCGCCCGAACGGTGCACGGCGTCCACGGAGAACGCCTGGGGGCGTCCGGGGCGGGGTGCGGACTCCTTGGGGAGCAGGGCCAGTTCGCCGATGTGGATGGTGTACGGCCCCCGTTGCCGGCTCGCGCAGCGCAGGCCGATCGCGGCGATCGTCCGGTCGCGGTGGGCGGACAGCCGGGCGGTCGAGGTGCGCCAGCCGTCGCCCTCCCCGTCCGTCCCCGCGTCCGCCTCCGACGAGGAACCGTCGGCAGCCGGGGCGGTGGCGAGGGGCAGCCGGACGAGGCGATGCGGGTCGTCGGCGAAGACCAGGACCGCCTCCAGGGTGGTGCCCCCGTCCGTGGGCGTGTGGGTGACGCGGACCCGTTCACCTCCCGTGCGCACCGTCAGCGCGGTCTTGAACAGCCGCAGGGTCGTGGGGTTGTCCGGGCCGAGGTCGCCGCTGATGCGCAGCGAGCTGCCGCCGTCGTAGGCGCGCGTGTAGTCGAAGTCGACGTCCAGGGGCAGGCCCCGGCCCTCGCTGCGGGTCCAGAACTGCCACGTCGGCAGGATGTCCTGGATGCTCGCGTTGTTCCACTCGCCGGGGCTCGCCCGCCGGCCGGCCAGGAAGAAGGCACGTCCGTGGCCGGTGTTGAAGCGGGTGACGAAGGGGAAGGCGCCGATGACGGACCGTTCGGTGATGTAGTGGGCGACTCCGTCCCACTTCTTGGGGTTGTCGGCGTCGCGCGGCCTGCCGTCGTCCTGGTCGGGCCAGGGGACGTACTCGGTGCGGCCGGTGCGGGTGGGGTCCTCGTTCGGACCCGACCAGTAGTGCCGCTCGCGGGTGAAGACGCCGTCCTGGGCGTCGGGGTTCTCGCGGTCCGGGTAGCGGTCCCAGACGAAGTGCGAGCCGAACAGGCCCCAACTGGTGCGCGCGGGTTGGCCCTCGGGGAAGATCAGCCGGGGGTCGTAGGGCGGGTTGTAGCCGTACTTCTCGTTCTCCGTGCTGTGGAAGACCACCTGGTACGGGTCGAGGCCGAGCCTCTCGGCGGTGGTGCGCGAGGTCTCGACCTGGGCGGCGTCCGGGAGCCAGTAGTTGGCGAAGAGGCTGTGGGCCGCGGCGGTGCCCGCGTGCTGGATCCAGGGGGCGTTGTTGTCGTTGAGCTGGTTCTGGTAGTCGAGCCGGCCGTCGACCATGATCGTATCGTACCACTGCAGGTGGAAGCCCTTCGGCGCCCGGGAGCGCCAGTACACGATCATCTCCATCAGCTTCTCGGCGTCGGCCGGGGAGATCGCGGCCTCCTGGTTGACGAAGTAGCCGTCGAAGCCGAAGTACGCGGCCATCCTGGTGAGTTGGTCCGCGACGGGGAAGGAGCCGTCCGGGCGCCGTTCCAGGTAGTCCGCGAAGTGACCGGGGCGGGGCCAGAACCAGCAGCCGAGGCTGCGCACGCCGTTGCGGTGTGCGGCGTCCGTCCAGGCGGGGTTGGGCAGGTTGATCAGGCCGTGCACGGGTGCGTCGACCGGGGAGCCGTCGACCGGCAGGCCGTGCCAGGAGCCGTAGAGGTCGGAGTACTGCCAGAAGCGCAGCAGGCGGCGCGAGAAAACGTTGTCATACTTGTACGCGGTGAAGAAGGAGTTGTCGTAGTCGTACGTCAGGTTCATCACCTGCGGCCCGGTGACCAGCCGGGGATCGGCCTGGGTCGCCGCGAAGGGCGCGATGCGCGGGGCGAGCGGGACCCGGGAGCGGAAGTACCGGGCGAAGCGGTCGGTGCCGGGGCTCCAGCTCTTGATGGCGGCGGCGTCGTAGCCGTGCATGTAGGGCTGGTGCGGTGCGCGGCCGGCGGTTGGGTCGCCGTCGCCGTCCGCTGCGTGGGCGGCGGGCACAGCGGGCCCGAGGGGGGCGGTCAGGCCGACGGTCACGCCCGCGGCGCCGAGCATCGCGAGGAAGGTCCTGCGGTCCATGTGTCGCTCTTTCCTGGATCGGGGAGGGCGAACTGACGGGGTGCCGGCGGGAGTGAACGTAGTCGCTCAAGTGGTCTAATCCAATAGGGCAGACCCCTTGACAGTGGACAGCAATTCCGCAGTAACCTTTCGGAATCCCCAATAGGTCTAGACCACGAGGTGCACACCATGGGAAGACCCGTCTCACGCAGGATCACCGCCGCAGTGTTCGCCCTCGCCAGTACCCTCGCCCTCGGCGCGCTCCCCGCCGCACCGGCCTCCGCCGACGCGGTGCCCGCCGGCACGCGTCCGCTCCCACCGGTGTCGCCGGTGCCCCAGAGCCTGTCGCGGACCGGAGACGACGCCGTGCTCACCGGACGGGTCGTGCTCGTCGCCGGCGACGACACCGACGCCCCCGCCCGCGACCGTCTCGTCCGCGAACTGAGAGACCACGGCGTGGACAGGGTCGACGTCGTCCCGCCTGACAACGTTGCCCGTCTGCCCGCCGGGGCGCTGACCATCCGGCTCGGCCCGGCCGATCGCCCCGACATCGCCCGCGCGCTGGGCTCCACCGCCGTGCCCGACCACCCCGAGGGCTACGCCCTGAGAGTCACCGGCGGCCCCGCCGCAGGCGCCCAGATCGCGCTCGGTGGCACGGACGCCGCCGGACAGTTCTACGCCGTCCAGACACTGCGTCAGCTCCTGCGACCGGACGGCACCGGCTGGCGGGTGGCCGGCGCCCAGATCAGCGACTACCCCTCGATGCCCCTGCGCGGCACCATCGAGGGCTTCTACGGAAAGCCCTGGACCCAGGCCGAACGCCTGGACCAGATGGACTTCTACGGCGACGTCAAGGCCAACACCTATGTGTACGCGCCGAAGGACGACCCCTACCACCGCGACAAGTGGCGCGAGCCCTACCCCGCGGAGAAACTCGCCGAACTCGGCGTGCTGGTCGGCCGGGCCCGGGCCAACCATGTGCGCTTCACCTTCGCGGTCTCCCCCGGCGGCTCCATCTGCTACTCCGACCCGGCCGACCGCACCGCCCTCAAGGCCAAGCTCCAGGCGATGTACGACCTGGGCACCCGCGCCTTCTCCCTCCCGCTCGACGACATCAGCTACACCAGGTGGAACTGCGCGGCCGACCAGCAGACCTATGGGCAGCCCGGCCGCCAGGCCGCCGCCAGGGCCCAGGTCGACCTGCTCAACGACGTCCAGCGCACCTTCATCGCCACGCACGAGGGCGCCCAGCCCCTGCAGACCGTCCCGACCGAGTACGGCGACCTCACCGACACCGCCTACAAGCAGACGATGCGCGCCACCCTGGACCCGGCCGTCGTGGTCATGTGGACCGGCACGGACGTGGTCCCGCCCACGATCAGCAACGACCAGGCCGACGCCGCCTCCAAGCTGTTCGGCCGCAAGGTGTTCGTCTGGGACAACTATCCGGTCAACGACTACGGCAACACCCGCGGCCGCCTCCTCCTCGCCCCGTACGACAAGCGTGAGGCGGGCCTGTCCGCGCATCTGTCCGGCATCGTCGCCAACCCCATGAACCAGCCGTACGCCAGTCAGGTCGCCGTCTTCGGCACGGCCGGCTTCACATGGAACGATACCGCCTACGACGCAGGGGCGAGCTGGCCGCAGGCCATGGCCTATCTCGCCGGGGGCGACCGCCGGGCGACCGGGGCGCTGCTCGTCTTCGGCGATCTGGAGCACATGGCACCGACCTTCGGCGCCACCCCGTGGCAGCCGCAGGCACCCGAACTCGCCCGCCGTGTCGCCGCCTTCTGGGCCGACTGGAACGCCGGCCGACGTGCCGAGGCGGTGCGGGCGCTGCGCGACTACGCGGTGCGCATCGAGCAGGCCCCGTCCGCCATCCGGGGCGGCGCGGTGCGGCCGGGCTTCGTCACCGACGCCGGGCCCTGGCTGGACGCGACCGAGCTGTGGGGCAGGGCCACGGTGGCGATGCTGGACGCGCTGGACGCGCGGACGGCCGGTGACACCGCCGGGGCGCAGGCGCGGCTCGCCGAGTCCGGGGACCTGCAGACGCAGGCCCGCGCGGTACGCGTCCAGCCCGCCCGCAACACCTGGGGCAGCGCCCAGCCCAAGGTGGGCGACGGGGTCCTGGACACCTTCCTCGCGGCGGCGGCCGGGCAGGTGCAGCAGTAGGCGCCGCCACCCCCGCCGGTCCGGCGTGCGGCGCACCTGCCGCCCGCCGGGCCTGCGCCGCCCGGGCGTCGCTCAGCCGAGGTACGTCGTCGCTTCAGCCGTCGTACTTCTTCGCTCCGGCCACGATCGCCTCCCGGATGCGGTGATAGGTGCCGCACCGGCAGACATTGCGGATCTCGTCGAGGTCGGCCTCGGTGATCTCGCGGCCCTGAGCGCGGGCCTGGCGGACCTTGGCCACGGCGGTCATGATCTGGCCGGGCTGGCAGTAGCCGCACTGCGCGACGTCGTACTCCAGCCAGGCCTCCTGCATCGGGTGCAGGTCCCGGCCGACGGTGGCGGGCAGGCCTTCGATGGTGGTGATCTCGTCGTCGGGAGCGACGGCACCGACGGGCACCGAACAGGGGTTGAACGCCTTGCCGTTGATGTGGCTGGTGCAGGCCTGGCACACGCCGAGCCCGCAGCCGTACTTGGGGCCCGTGACGCCGAGGACGTCCCGGAGCACCCACAGCAGCCGGACGTCGTCCTCGATGTCGACGGTCACCCGCTCGCCGTTGAGGATGAAGGTGTGTTCGGGCACGGGTTCTCCTAGAAGGCGCGGTCGAGGCCGTCGGTGGGGGACGCGGGGATCGGCGGAGTGGTGGGCAGCGGTTCGAAGCCCAGCGGCCCGGTGTGGTTGACCGGGAAGCTGGTCGGCATCGTGCCGGTGGCCCGGGCGTAGGCGCAGGCCACGGCGGCCGCCGCGCCCGCCACGGCCAGTTCGCCCGCGCCACCGGGCTGCCCCGTGGTGGGCGGCATGACGACGATCTGGAGCTCGGGCGGGGTGTTCCACTGCCGGGTGTAGAAGTAGTTGTCCCAACTGCCCTCCAAGAAGTGCCCGTCGTGGAGGTGCATGCCCGAACTGAGCGTGATCGCGATGCCGTCCATGATGCCGCCCATCATCTGCGCCTGCAGCCCGCGCGGATTGACGGCCAGGCCCACGTCGACGGCGCAGACGACCTTGGTGACGCGCGGCCCGGTGTACCCGTCGCGGACGGTGCGGCCCGTGGTCTGCGGGCGGCAGTCGATCTCGGCGAGGACGGCCACGACGGCGTGGTACTCGGGGTGCAGCGCGATGCCCTGCGCCGTGCCGGCGGGCATGGCGCGGCCCCAGTCGCCGATCTCGGCCACCTTGTCCAGGACGGCTCTCGCCCGCTCCTCCTTGAGGAACTCGCGGCGGAACCGGTAGGGGTCCTTGCCCATCCGCTTGGCCAGCTCGTCCACCACCAGTTCCTGCGCGCAGCGCGTGTTGGGCGAGTAGATGTTGCGCATCGAGCCGGTGGGGAAGCCCTTGTCGGTCTCGCTGAGCAGCTGGGTGACGACACCGAAGTGGTACGGCGTCTGCTGGCTGAGCGCGAAGATCGTCTCGGAGAAGGTGAGGTCGCCGACGGGCAGGGACGCGGCCTCGGCGGTGATGATCTCCCCCACGCCGTGGCCGAAGTCGGTGGCGACGGAGGTGTGCCGCTGGTCGTAGGTGAGCACCTGGCCGAGCGCGTAGGTGGCACGTACCCGTGAGGTGGCCATGGGGTGGGTGCGGCCGTGCCGGAAGTCGTCGGTGCGGTGCCACATCAGTTTCACCGGCTTGCCCATGGCCCGGGAGACCTCGGCGGCCTCGGCGGCGGCGTCGTGGAAGAGCTTGCGGCCGAAGGAGCCGCCGCCCTCGGTGACATGGACCTTCACCGCGGACACCGGCAGCCCGAGCCGCGCCGCGATCTGTTCCTGGGCGGTGATCGGGGACTTCAGGCTCGCCCAGATCTCCGCCGAGTCCGGCCGTACGTCGGCGACGGCGCAGTTGGTCTCCAGGGCGCTGTTGCTGGCGAAGTGGAAGGTGAACCGCACGTCGACCGACTTGGTCAGCAGGTCGAGGGCGGGAAGCGGCAGTTCGGCCCTGCGCAGTTCGTCCCGGACGGTGTCGTCGCTCTCCCCCTCGGCCGATCCCGGGCCCCAGGTGACCTCCAGCGCGCGGACGGCGTCGATGCACTGCCCGAACGTACGGCCGCGCACGGCGACCCCGGTGGAGACGGTGACGACGTCGGTGATGCCGGGCATCGCCCGCACCTGGGCGAGGTTGTGCACCGCGCGAACGGTGCCGTTGATCGTGGGCGGCCGGCACACCATCGTCGGCAGGGCGTCGGGGATGTGCAGGTCCATGGCGAACGTCTTGCGCCCGGTGACCGCCGCCAGCGCGTCGACGCGCCGCTGGGCGGTGCCGATGACCTTGAAGTCGGCGGCCTGCTTGAGGGTGACCGCTACCTGACCGGTGGTCAGGGCGGCTGCCTTCGCGGCCAGTTCGCCGTAAGTGAGGCTGTGCCCTGTCACCGACGAGGTGATGACCCCTGCCTTCACGGTGAGGGTGTCGACGGCCTCCCCGAGTTCCAGGGCCGCCGCCCTCAGCAGCCGGCCCCGGGCCACGGCGGCCGCCACCCGGATGGGGGTGAACGTCGAGATCGTGGTGTTGGAGCCGCCGGTGAGCTGGTTGAACAGCAACTCCGGGCGGGCGTCGGCGAGCGTGACCCGGATGCGTTCCAGCGGCAGGTCCAGTTCCTCGGCGATCAGCATGGCGCTGGACGTCGTGATGCCCTGCCCCACCTCCGCCCGGGGCAGCGCGAAGGAGGCCGTGCCGTCGGCGTCGACGCGGATCGTGATCAGGTTCGCCGTCGGCAGGGCGGCATGGGTGAGCATGTCGTTGAGGTCGTAGACCTCCGCCGGCCCCGGCACGGACGGAACGACGGCCGCCGCCTCGTCGGGCGCCAGGACCGCCTCGCCGAGTTCGGCGGCCACGGTCAACGTCGAGGCGGCCAGCACATAGCCGAGGAACCTCCGACGCCCCATCCCCGCCGCCGGGGCTGCGTCGTCGTGCCGGTTGCCGTTGCCGTTCACACGACCTCCTTCGATCCGCCCTCATGTGTGCACACGCCCCGTGCGCCGGGACCACGGTGGACGGCGCTGCCGGTGATTCCACAGCTCGCCGCCGGTTTCGGCCATGGGCCGGGGGCGGGAAATAGCGGCGTGCGACTGTGCGGGCGCACAAGCGCGCCGCACTACACTGCGCCCGTGCCCACACAGTTGAAGGCCGGGGACCGGGTCGTCGCACAGGTCGGTCGGCTGCTGAGCGAGGTGGACCGGCTCGCGGAGGACCTCACCGAGGAGATCCTCGGCGGTGAGCACGCCTACGCAGAGAGCACGCTGCTGGGCCGCGACCGGCTGCGCGCGGCGGTGCGCGACAACCTGGCCACCCTGTTCACCGCACTGCAGGGCAGACCCACCACACTCGACGCGCCCCGGGCCGCGGGCCGGATGAAGGCCGAGCAGGGCATCCCGCTGGCCGCGCTGCTGCACGCCTACCGGCTGGCCGGCCGCTTCATCTGGGACCGGCTGCTCAGCGGCGCCGTGGACGAGGAGAGCACCGCCCAGCTGCTGCACATGGCGTCCGACATCTGGGTGGCCGTCGACGAGTACTCCAGTGCGGCCGACGACGCCTACCGGGCCGCCGTCGAGGAGCGGTCGCGGCGCGACGCGGCGGCGCGCGGCACGATGCTCACCACCCTGCTCGACGGCAGGGCCGGCACGAGCGCGAGCGCGTGGGAGATCGCGCGCGTCCTGGAGTTGGACCGGCAGGGGCCCTTCCTGGTGGTGTGCGCGGAGGTCCACGACCGGACCGAGCCGCCCACCGCCGTGCGTGCCCGGCTGCGTGCCGCCGGCATCGCCTCCGAGTGGATCGAGCACATAGGGGCCTGGGTGGGGCTGTTGTCCCTGCCGAACGACCAGGCCATCGCGGGAGCGGTCGAGCAGCTGAGCGCGATCGACCTGTCCCGGGTCGGCGTCAGCCGCGCCTTCACCTCCCCCGTCGACGCCCCCGCGGCGTGGCGGCAGGCGCAGCTGGCCGTGCAGTGCCTGCCGTACGGCACCCACGGCACCCACCTGTACGGCAGCGCCCCGGTCTCGCTCCTGGCGGCCGCCTCCCCCGACACCGCCCAGGAGGTCGCCCGCGCGGTGCTCGGCCCCGTCCTAGCCCTGCCGCCGCGGGAGCGGGACACGCTGCTGGGGACGCTGCACGCCTGGTTCACCGCCGGCGGCTCGACGACGCAGGCGGCCGACCGGATGCACTGCCACCGCAACACGGTCCTGTACCGCCTGAACCGCGTCACGGAGCTGACCGGCCGCCCCACCACCGACGCCCGGTCCTCGGCGGAGCTGTACATCGCCCTGGAGGCCGTACGGCTGACGGGGAAGCCGCAGACCTTCGGCGTACCGCCGTCGTAGGTCCCGTCGCCGGCGGCTCCGGACGCGCCATACGGGGGAGGAATCCGGGTCGGCGGGCAGCCCGGCGGGCGAGGTGGTTATGCATCACTCGTCCACGCCCCCCGTCGGAGGTCGCAGTGAACCGCAGCAAGGCCCTGGCCCTCCTGGTCGCCGCCGTGTTCGTCGCGGCGGCGGGCACCACCGGGTGCGAACGGCAGACCGGGCAGCCGTCCCCGCGCACCGCGCCGCCGGCCGGCGGGCCCCGGGCCCACTCCGCTCCCCCGCGGGCGGCCGTCCGCCCCCTTCCCGGCATCGGACCCGTCATGCGTGCCCGCATCCCCGCGACCGCGCGGCAGGCCCTGGTCGTCACGGGCGCGACCGAGGACACCAACGAGGCCCGGGTGATGCTCTACGAGCAGGTGCCCGGCCTGGGCTGGCACGCGGTCGCAGGTCCGTGGCCGGCCCGCAACGGTCTGCGCGGCTGGACCGACGACCACGACGAGAACGACCTGCGCACCCCGATCGGTGTCTTCCGCCTCAGCGACGCCGGAGGTCTGCTGCCCGACCCGGGTGCCCGGCTGCCGTACGACCAGGACGAAGGCTTCACGGCCTCCGGCACCGGGCACCTGGGCGAGCCGCTGGACGGCTCCTTCGACTATGTGATCGCCATCGACTACAACCGCGTGCCCGGCACCAGCCCCCTGGACGAGGACAGGCCCCTGGGCGCGGACAAGGGCGGCGGGGTGTGGCTGCACGTGGACCACGGCGGGCCGACCAACGCCTGTATCGCCCTGGACAAGGCCCATGTGCTCGCGCTGCTGCGCGTCCTGGACCCCGCCATGGAGCCGGTCGTCGTGATGGGTCCCGAGGCCGCGCTCAAGCAGTGAGGGGCGGGCGGTCCTAGAGCAGGCTGCCGAAGTCCTGCGTCCACCAGGGGCCGCCGTCCCCGTCGTGGATGCCCACCCCGAGGTTCTTGAAGGAGCAGTTGAGGATGTTGGCCCGGTGGCCGGGGCTGTTCATCCAGGACGTCATCACCGACTGGGCCGTCTGCTGGCCCTTGGCTATGTTCTCGCCGTACGTCGACCAGCGGTAGCCGGCGGCCGTGATCCGCGCGCCGGGGTCGGTGCCGTCCGGGCTGACGTGGTCGAAGTAGTCGCGGGCGGCCATGTCGTCGGAGTGGGCCTGCGCCGCGTCCCGCAGCCGGTCGTCGTCGGTGACCGGAGCGCAGCCGGCCGCCTGCCGCTCCTTGTTGACGAGGGCGATCACCTGAGCGGCCAGGTCCGAGGAGGCCGGCTGGGCGGCCGCTCCCCGTGCCGGGGCCGGCGCGGACCGGGCGGGGCGTGTCGCGGTGGGCGCCGGGGTGTCCGTGCGGTGTGCGGCGGAGGGGCTCGCGCTCGGCGAGGCCGGGGCCGAAGCCGACCGGGACGCGGACGGAGACGGCGTGGGGCGGGCGCTCGCCGGCGACGACGGCGAGCCGGTCGCGGAGGGGGCGGACGTGGCCAGGTCGGGGGCGATCGCCTGTTGACCGCCGCGCGCGGCGGTCTCCTCCTCGGCCGTACCGCTGCCGGGCAGGGTGGCGAGGTAGGTGAGGCCGCCGCCGACCAGGCACACCGCCACGACCGCGCCGCCGACGGCCCGCCGGCGCAGCCTGCGTCTGCGGCGTGCCGCACCGCGGGTGAGGGACCTGGCGCCGCGGTGTCCCCCCGGCCGCGGGGAGACCGCGTCGGCGGCCGACCCGGCCAGGGCCACGGTGTCCGCCGCGTAGCGGACCCGGTCCAGCAGCGAGCCGGCGACCGGGACGAGCGCCAGGCCCGCCAGCAGCCCCTCCGCCGGCATCAGGCCCTGCCACAGCCCCGAGCAGCGCGCGCAGCCGCGGGCGTGCCGGGCGACGCGCTTGCGCCACAGCGCGGAGGGCCGGCCGTCCCAGCCGGCCAGGTCGGCGTGCAGTTCCGGGCAGCGCGGCCGCGCGTCCAGCGCCCGCACGACCACCCGCGCCGCCTCCAGCTGGGCCTTCATCCGCTGCACGCGCACCGCCGTGTGCTGCGGGGTGAGTTCGAGTGCGGCGGCGACCTCGGCCCGGGTCAGCTCACCGGCGGTCTCCAGCCACCACAGCGACAGCAGTCCCCGGTCGTCGGGTTCCAGCCAGCGCGTGGCCCGCGCGGTCTCCTGACGCTGGCCGGACAGCTGCAGCCGGGTGATCGTCAGGTCGACGAAGTCGGCGCCCGGATCGGCGACGTCCCAGGCCTCCTCCACCGGCCCCTGGGCCGGCTGCCGCCGCTGCCAGTGGGCGCGCACCTGGTTCATCGCGATGGCCACCAGCCAGGAGCGGAAGCTCCCGGCGTCCCGCAGGCCGTCCAGGGAGTCCAGCGCCCGGAGCATGGTGTCCTGCACGACGTCGTCCACGTCCACCGAGCCGTTCAGCGCCCGGCCCACGATGTTGTAGACCAGCGGCAGGAACGCGGCGACCAGCGCGTCCTGGGCCTGCTGGTCGCCGTCCCGGGCGGCGGTCACCAGCGCCGCCACCTCCACCGTGTGCCGTGTGTTCATGCGCAGCTCCCCTGTCCTCGACGTCGAACGTTGCGGTCCGTCACATGGGAGATCCCTGCGGGAGCACCGGATAACGGTTCTTCGGCCAAACGTGCGAGGAAAGGTCACCGCATCCGCGCCGTGCGTGCAAGGAAGGGCGTCACACCAGGGTGGGCCGCCCGGTGGACGGCGGGCGCGCACGGCGCGTCCGTTCGAGTGGAGGCGGCCGGTGCGGCGATGCGGCGCGGCGGCGGCCGGCGTTGAGCAGAACCCGTCACACCCTCACCCTCGACCTCACGGTCACCGTCCTTCGGACCGGGGCCGTCCCAGGAAAGGAACCGACCATGCGACGTACCGCACTGCTCGCCCTGTGCGCCCTGATTTCGGCCGCGGCCACCGGGTTCTTCACCACCGCGGCCATCCAGAGCCGCTGATCGCGGCGCGAGCTCTCCGGTTGCGGGCCGGGGTGTGTGCCCGTACCCCGGTGGGGGAACCTGATTCGTCCCCGGGGTGCGGCACTGGTCCTTCCCCGACGCTCCAAACCGAGAGGAGCCCTTGTGACAGCACGGGCGTCAGCGGCGAGCGACCGGAACCCGGACACCGGGTACCGGCCCGACCCGCACCGCTGGCGGGCCCTGTGGGTCACTCTGGTGGCCGGATTCATGAGCCTGCTCGACGTGACGATCGTGGCGGTCGCGCTGCCCACGATCCAGCACGACCTGCACGCCTCCCCGGCGCAGGTCCAGTGGGTGGTCTCCGGGTATGCCCTCAGCTTCGCGCTGGCCCTGGTCACGGCCGGCCGCCTCGGGGACGCCCTGGACCGGCGCCGCATCTTCCTGCTGGCCCTGAGCGGCTTCGTGCTCTTCAGCGCGGCCTGCGGGGCGGCCCCCGACATCACCCTGCTGGTGGTGGCCCGTCTCGCCCAGGGGCTGGCGGCCGGGTTCATGGCACCGCAGAACTCGGCGCTGATCCAGCAGATGTTCCGCGGCGCCGAGCGCGGACGCGCCTTCGGCTTCTTCGGCGCGACCGTCGGTGTCTCCGCGGCCGCCGGCCCGATCACCGGGGGTGCCATCCTGGCCCTGGCGTCCGGCGCGCAGGGCTGGCGGTGGATCTTCTACGTCAACGTGCCCATCGGCATCCTGGCCGTGCTGCTCGGCCGCCGGCTGCTGCCCCGGACCCGGCGCTCGGGTCGCGGGCGTGTGGACTGGCCCGGGGTGGTGCTGCTGGGTCTCGGTGTGCTCGCGCTGATGTATCCGCTGGTCCAGGCGGACTCCGGGGGCATCGGCCGGGTGTGGTGGCTGTTCCCGGTGGGCGCGGCGGTGCTTGCACTCTTCACCTTCTGGCAGCACCGGCTCGTCGCGCGGGGCGCCCAGCCGCTGCTCGATCCCCGCCTGTTCACCAGCGTGCGCGGGTATGCCGCCGGTGCCGCCGTGGGCACGCTGTACTTCGTCGGCTTCAGCGGCGTCTTCCTGGTCTTCGCGCTGTTCTACCAGCACGGCCTCGGCTTCTCGCCGCTGCGCTCGGGTCTGGCCGTGACGCCCTTCGCCTTCGGCTCGGCGTGCGCGGCGGTGGGTTCGGGCCGTCTGGTGGACCGGTTCGGGCGGCTGCTCACCGTGTGCGGCCTCGCCGGGGTGATCGTCGGCCTGGGCGGCACCGCGCTGCTGCTGCTCCTCGCGCCCCTGGACGTCGCTCCGTGGATCGCGGCCCCGCTGCTGCTCGTCGGGGGCGTCGGCAGTGGTCTGGTGGTCTCCCCGAACATCACCCTGACCCTGCGGGACGTCCCGGTGCGCATGGCCGGCGCGGCGGGCGGCGCCCTGCAGACGGGGCAGCGGCTCGGTGCGGCCGTGGGCACGGCGGCGCTGCCCGGCCTGTTCTACCTGGTGCTGGGCCGCGACGACGACTACCGCCGCGCGGTCGTGACCGCGCTGGCCGCGGCACTGGTGGGCATGCTCGCCTCGCTGGCGCTGGCGACGTTCGACTGGCGGCGCGACCGGTGCGCCAACGGGCCGCGCGGGAAGTGCCCGGACGAGGTCGCCCACGACCCGGTGCACGCCCGGCACCCCTGACCGGTCCCGTACGTCGAAGGCCCCGGTCGGCGGAAAGTGCCGACCCGGGCCTTCTCACGGCATCCGGGTCAGCCGTCGGACTCCGCCGACGGGATGGCGGCGCCGGGCACGTCCTGCGGGGCGTAGATCTTGCTCTCGCCCGGGTACGGCTTCTTCCACTCGTGCGTCTGGTACCACGTGAAGTGGTTCATCTGCGCGGGGTTGGCGAAGTCCGGCACCGCGTGCGGACCGGTCAGGCGCTGCTTCGCCTTCCAGGCGTCCCACTCGGCCGCGAGCTGCTCCTTGTCGGCCGGGACCTTCGCCGACGGCACGGCCGCGGCCTGCGGGTTCTGCGGGGCCGGCGTGTCGGTGCCGCACGGGGGCGGGGTCTTCAGGCCGTCGGTCAGCGAGGCCCGGTTGGGCAGCGCCGTGAACGGCGTGAGGTCCGGGTGCTGGGTGAAGGTGCCGCGCATCGGGGTGGCCGCGCTGTCCTTCTGGTTCATCGGGTGGATCCCGAGGATCTGCTCGATGGTCCGGATCATCGTGATCTGGGTGTAGTAGTGGCTGTCGACCACGCCGTGCCGGGCCCAGGGGCTGATGATCTGGATCGGGGCGCGGTGGCCGTCGACATGGTCGAGACCGGCCTGGGAGTCGTCCTCGACGACGAAGATCGCCGAGTCCTTCCAGTACTTGCTGTGCGAGATCGTGTCGACCATCCGGCCGACCGCGAGGTCGTTGTCCGCGACCTGGGCCGTCGCGCTCGCCGGGCCGCCGGTGTGGTCGTTGGAGAACCAGAACATGTTCAGGTTCGCCGGACCGTTCTTCTCGAAGTCCTGCTTCCAGATCTCGTACTTGTAGACGTCCGGGACGTCGAGGTCGAACATCGGGAAGCCGGGCGCCGAGACGGCGTTGAGCGACGGGATCGCCGAGCCGGTCTGGATCGGGTAGGCGGTCGGCTTGCCGGTGGCGGCCATGTCCTTGGCGTCGCAGTACAGGTTCTGCCAGGTCGCGCCGGCCGGCTTGCTCTCGATGGACTGGAACTCGCCGAAGTCGCGGACGGTCTTCCCGGCCGCCTGCGCGCCCGTCCAGATGAAGCCGGACCTCTGGTGGCCGAGCGCGTCGTTCTCGGTGTCGTAGCTGCGCTGGTACTCGCCGGCCGAGGACTCGGTGTACTCTGGGTCGTCGGCCTGCATCAGCCAGTTGTGGCCCTCGGCGGAGTTCGTGCCGATGTCGTAGGTGTTGTCGTACAGGCCGAACTGCCTGGCCAGCGCGTGCTGGTTGGGCGTCACGTTCTCGCCGAACTGCGTCACCGACGGGTCGCCGTTGCCCTCGGGGATGTCACCGAAGACCTGGTCGTAGGTCCGGTTCTCCTTGACGATGAGGAAGACGTGCTTGATCGTCGAGGGGTCGCCGAGCCGGACGGGCACCGGTATCGGCCTGGCCTGGTCGCGGGCCTGGCTGAACGCGACCCGGCCGCCGGTCCAGCCGTTCTGCTCGAAGACCTTGGCGGTCTGGGAGCGGATGACGCTGTCGTCGGGCAGCGTGAACCGCTGCACGCTCGACGTCGTGTCGTGGGTGGCGTGGCCGGCCTTGGTGGTGGGCCGGCGGGCGTCGATACCGCGGGTGTTGGAGACGTACACCTGGTCGCCGACGGTGGCGATCTCGGAGGGGAAGTAGTCCGTCGGGAGCAGGCCGACGTAACTCACCGGCTCCTGCGCGGTGGTGTACCGGTAGACGGCGACGGCGTTGGCGCGGCCGAGCGTCACCAGCAGGTGACCGTCGTCGGTGAGCGTCACCGCGTCGGGCTCGTAGCCCACGGACGCCTCGGGCCACGGCTGGGTGGCGATCGTCTGGACGACCTTGTCGCGGGCGGTGTCGATGACCGACACGTCGTTGGTGGCGGTGTTGGTGACGAACAGCGCGCCCTTCTTGGCGTACAGGGCCGTCGGGTGCAGTCCGACGTCGATGCTCGCGGGGGCGACGTCCGGGTGCGCGAGGTCGATGACGCTGACCGTGCCGGTGGTGGTGGCACCGGTCCTGGGGTCGGCCGGCACCTGGGTGCCGTAGGAGTTCATGGTGGTCTCGCCGGGCTTGGCCGGGCGTCCGCCCTCGTTGCTGACGTAGAGCTTGTCGCCGACCCGGACGAGGTCGCGGGGCGCGTTGCCGACGGCCCAGCTCTGTTTGATCGCGCCGGTCGCCGCGTCGAGGGCGACCACCCGGTTCTGGCCGTTGACGGCGGCGTACACGGTGGAGCCGTCGGCCGCGAACACCGGCTCGCCGACCAGCGCGTGCTTGGTGCCGTCGGCCGGGATCGGGACCGGCACCGGGTTGGTGACGCTGCCGTCCGGGTTCACCGTGAACCGGGTGTAGCCGTCGGTCTGGCCCAGCCACAGCTGTTTGCCGTCGGGCGAGTAGGTGGGGCCCTCCTGGCCCACGCTGTTGCTCTTCAGGCGCGGGGTGGAGGCGGCTGCGGTGCCGACGACCTGCTGCACCTGGTAGTTCTTCAGGTCGACGAGGGCCAGCGCGGCGCCGCCGTCGGTGATCGCGGCGGCCAGGTGGGTGCCGTCCGGGCTGACGGACGACGACATGATCTTGCCGTTGTTGATGACCAGGCGGTCGCCGTACGGGGCGATGTACTGGTCGCTGGAGACGACCTGGCCGCGATCGGTCGTCTGGCCGACCTGGTCGGTGCCGAACTGGTGGGTCTGGGCGTAGGCGACACCAGCGGCCACCACGGCGAGGGCGGTGGAGCCCGCCGTGACCAGGGGTATCCGCTGGCCGATGTGTCTGGCGAGAAGGCCGGGGGTGTCCTTCTCGACACGCCTGCGACGGCGTGTTACCTGCATGGAGTCATCCCTTCGAGGTGGCGGGGAGAAGCTCGACGTTGCCGTCGAACTGCCAGAGGGGGTTGGGCGCGTCACCGGTCGCGGTGCGCACCAGGAAGTAGCCGTTGACTTCCTTCGGACCGTCGCCGTCGGCCATGAAGCGGCCGTCCGCGGTGACGTCGAGCTGGTAGACGGCCTGGCCCGCGGCCTGGACGCCGGGCAGGTGCCAGGTGACGACGCAGCGCCAGTCGTTGCCCGGGCCCTCGGCGGCGACCTTGAGGCTGCCCTTGGTGCACGCCGCCGTGGCCTTCAGCGCCGCCTCGGTGACATCCGGGCGGTTGAGCTGCTCGGTCTGCATGCGGTACAGGTGCGCGAACTCGGCGGCGAGGGAGCGCTGCAGCTTGTCCTGCTCGATCCCGGAGCCGGTGGCGCCGGTCGTCGCGGCGACCACGGCCGCGCCCGCGCCGACCAGCGCGACGAGCGGCAGCACGCCGGCGGTGAGGGCGCGGCGGGCCGATCCGTCGTAGGCCGGGTCGGTGAAGTCCCGCCGCAGGAAGAGGACATACGCCGCGGCGGTCGCGGTCACTGCCCACACCAGGCTCACGGCGACGCCGATGAGGAGCGGGGTGAGCTGGCCCGGGCTTGTGAACAGGCCGTTCCAGGAGATGAAGGCGTAGCCGGGCAGGGCCAGGCGGACGGCCACGGGCAGCGGCAGCATCTGGGCGAGCTGCATCGCCAGGGCGACGAGCGCGGGCAGCAGCAGCCCCATCGGGGAACGGCCCAGCAGGACGGACCCGAGCAGTCCGATCGCGGCCAGCGCCAGGGTCGGGGCAAGGGCGCAGGCCCAGGCGAGCAGGACCTTCGCGGCGGCGTCGCCCGGGGTCAGCAGATGGCCATCGAGGCCGACCAGCGGCTGGTTCCCGACGGCCAGGAGGCCGCCGGCGACGCCGGAGACGACGAGCCCGGCCACCATCAGCAGGATGACGGTGAGTCCGGCCAGGGCCTTCGCGGCGAAGATGCGCCGGGGTGAGCGCACGGCCACGAGGAGGTGGCGCCAGGTGCCGAGCCGGTCCTCGGCGGCGAACACGTCACCGGCGACGACCGAGGTGAGCAGCGGCAGCGCCCAGGTACCCGCGAAGCCGAGCAGCACCAGGGGCCCGGCCCAGCCGGTGGCGTGCATCCAGCGGCCGAAGAGGGTGTCGACGGGCAGGGTGCTCTGCCCGCTCACCGCGGCGACGAACAGCCCCGGGGCGAGCCAGCAGGCGAGGACGAGCAGGCGGATCCGCCACTGCGAGAGGAGTTTGACCAGTTCGAAGCGGTAGCCGCGGGACACGGACACGCGCGGGGTGATGGCAACGCTGTCACGGGTGACGGTCGCGGTCATCGGCCGGCCTCCTGCCGCTGCTCGGTGAGGGCGAGGAACGCGGCTTCCAGCGGCGAGACCACGGGGGCGAGTTCACGCACGGCGACGCCGGCGTGGACGAGCGCGGACACCAGCGCGTCCAGGGCCGGCACGGCGGCGCGCACGACGATCGCCTCACCGTCGTGGCGCGGTACGGCGTCGTCGGCGACGTGGACTCCGCTCGCGCCGTCGGCCAGTCGGCGGGCGGCCCGCGGGTCGGAGGTGAGCAGGCGGTAGTCGAGTGCGTCGTTCTCGGCGGCGAGTTTGCCGAGCGGTCCGGAGAAGACGACGCGTCCGGTGGCGAGGATGGTGACCTCGGAGCACAGCGCTTCCAGGTCGTCCATGCGGTGGCTGGAGAGCACGATGCCGGTGCCCTCGGCGGCGAGGCGGGTGAGCACGCCGCGCACGTGCCGGGTGCCGGCGGGGTCCAGGCCGTTGGCGGGTTCGTCGAGCACGAGCAGCCGGGGCCGGGTCAGCAGCGCGGCGGCCAGCCCGAGCCGTTGCCGCATGCCGAGCGAGAACCCCCGGACGCGGTCGTCGGCGACGTCGGTGAGGCCGACCTGGTCCAGGACGTCGTCGAGGCCGGCCGTCCGCGCGTCGCCGCCGCGCAGGGCGGCCAGCGCGGCGAGGTTCTGGCGGGCGGTGAGGGACGGGTAGAGCCCGGGCCCGTCCACGAACCCGGCGACCCCGTCGGGTGCGGCGAGTGCCCGGCCGACGGGCGTGCCGAGGATGTGCAGGCTGCCGCCGTCGGCGACGGCCAGGCCCAGCAGGAGGCCGAGCAGGGTCGTCTTGCCGGCGCCGTTCGGTCCGACCAGGCCGTGGATCTGACCCCGCGTCACATCGAGGTCGACGCCGTCGAGGGCGACGACGTCACCGAAGCACTTGGTGATCCCGCGAGCCTGGACCACGAGAGGTGTGCTGCTCATGAGTCCCTTTCTTCGCAACGCTCAGGGACCTTAGGGACGGCACACGGCTCCGGCGACGACTGCCGGTTGAACCTGGATCAAACAGATTGCCAAAGCCTCGCAAGAACCCGGGCGCGAAAGGGGGACCTCCACGCAGAGTCGGGCAATACGCCGGCAACTCCCCTCCAGTTGCTCGAAAAATCACCGAATCTCCCCTATGTCCAATCGGTTGACATGTTCAAGACGACCTCTCGATCATCGGCGGCACCGAGGTCGCGGCGGCGCCGCGACAGTGACGAGGGGATGGGTGTGAGACACAGACAACGGCACGTCAGACGCATGCGGACCGTGGCCGTGACGGCCGCGTCCGCCGTTCTCGTTTCGTTAACCCCGCAGGTGGCCTTCGCCGCCTCCGGGGACGACACCGACGGCACAAGCATCGCCGACACCATCAAGGGCTGGTTCTCCGACGACGACGGGGGCGGCCTCCGGACACCGAAGGCACCGAAGACCGGCGGGGACCCGGCCCTCCCCAGCCGGGACAAGCTCCCCAAGGGCGCCAAGGCCCCCAAGGCCACGCGTGTCGCCGAACTCACCACCCGCCGCACGCCGTTCGCCCGCTACTGGCGGATGTCCGACGGACGGGTGCAGGCCGAGGTCTCCGCGGTGCCGACCGCCTACCGGGCCGGGAAGGCCTGGAAGAGCATCGACTCCGGCGTCACCGCGGCCGCCAAGCCGGGCTACGCCTTCGCCAACACCACCAACACCGGCCGCAGCTACTTCGGTACGGCGTCCGACCGGCTGGTGCGGTTCGAGGCCGCCGACGGCCACGTCGTCACCCTCGGCCTGCGCGGCACCGGCGGCGCCCTCGCGCCGAAGGCCGAGGGCAACACCGTCACCTACCAGGACGCGGTCTCCGGCACCGACCTGGTGTACGAGGTCGGGCCCGGGCGGGTCAAGGAGAACATCGTCGTCAGGCAGCGCCCGGCCACGGCTCCCGTCTTCACCTTCACCCTCGACACCGGCGGACTGACCCCGAAGGCCGGCAAGGACGGCGCCATCCGCCTCTACGGCGACGGCGACTCGCCCGTGCTGGAACTCCCGCCCGCGTTCATGACGGACGCGAAGAAGGACGCCGAGTCCCCGTACGGCACCCGGTACAGCACCGCCGTACGCCAGCAGCTCACCCGCGACGGCAAGCGCTGGACGGTGACCGTCACCCCCGACGCACGCTGGCTGTCCGCACCCGAGCGGCAGTACCCGGTGACCATCGACCCGACCATCACGGTCGCGCCGCCGCCCTCGCAGGCGCAGGACGTGATGATCTCCTCCGACGGCCCGGCGGAGAACTACGACTCCTCCTGGCGGCTGTCCGTCGGCAACACCAGCACCGGCAGCTCCCGCGCCCTGCTGCGGTTCCCGGTGACCGGCATCCCCGCCGGCACCAAGGTCGACTCGGCCGAATTGAAGCTCTACTACGACCAGACCCACACCTCCAGCTCCAGCGAGGTGCAGCTGGAGGCGCACCGCGCCACCGCCGCCTGGGACGAGTCCACGGCGACCTGGAACAGCGCCTCCGGCATCACCGGCGAGCTGTCCGGCACGTCCGTGGTCGTCGACGACGGCGACACCGGCACCACGGCCGCCAAGGGCTCCTGGCCGGCGTCCGGCAACACCGCCTACACGCAGTACGCGGTCAACAAGGACTACCTGTACAACAAGGACTCCGTCGCCGGCGACACCTACACCTGGCAGCCCAGCCTCCCCGAGGACGGCACCTACCAGGTCGAGGCGCACTACGTGCCCGCCGAGGACCGGGCCACGTCCGCGCCGTACACCGTGACCTACGACGGCGGCAGCAAGACGTACACGGTCGACCAGCGGGCCGGCTCGGCCGGCGTGTGGAAGACGCTGGGCAGCCACCCCTTCAAGGCCGGCACGCTGGGCAAGGTCGTCCTCGGTGACGGGCCCGCCTCCACCTCCACCTCGGTGATCGCGGACGCGGTCCGCTTCACCAAGGGCGGCGTCGTCACCAAGCGGCCGGAGGAATCCAACACCTGGCACTCCTTCCCGGTGACCAGGACCGTCCAGCAGTGGGTCGACGGCACCTACCCCAACTACGGCTTCGTCATCAAGGCCGGGGACGAGAGCCCCACCGGCCCCAAGGGCGGACCGCGCTACGAGGGCAGCGAGTACGCCTACGGCGGCGAGCACGCCACCTACCCGCGGCTCGTGGTCACCTTCGGCCGGCAGGGCGTGGACCTCGCGGCGCCCACCACCATCCACGCCACCGGCGCGGAGCTGGACTGGTCCGCGTACCAGGACCCGTCGGCCAACCTCGGCGACGACCTCGTCGAGTACCAGGTGCACCGCTCGGTCTTCCAGAACTTCACGCCGTCGCAGTCCACGCTGGTCGCCCCCGTCGCGCCCGGCACCACGGCGTACACGGACTCCTCGGCCGTGCCGACCCGGGCCGACGACGCAGACCCGCTGGGCCGCGCCTACTACTACATGATCGCGGTCAAGACCCGGGACGGACAGGTCATCCCGGCACCCACGCAGCTGGTGCGGCTGCCCAAGGCCGGCCGCATCACCAAGCTGGTGGAGGCGTCCCAGGACACCACGCTCACCGCGGCGCAGCCCACGACGGCGCACGACACCATCCTGGACGCCGGCGTCGCCAACAACTGGCTGATGGTCGGCAACAACTCGGCCACCTACGGCACCAGCCGGGCCGTGGCCCGCTTCCCCGCGCTCGGCGTCCCGGCGACCGCCCGCGTGGTGGACGCCCAGGTGAAGATGTGGTCGTTCTCCACGACCACCACCTCCGGCGGCGCCCAGTACGAACTGCGGCCGCTGACGCGGGACTTCGACGAGGCGAGCGCCACCTGGCAGAAGGCCGACGCCGCCACGGCGTGGACCGGCGCGGGCGGTGACACCGGCGCGGCCGTGGCGAGCACCGGCAACTTCACCAACGACCCCGTCGCACGCGGCTGGGACGTCACCTCGCTGGTGCAGGGCTGGGTCAAGGACCCGGCGAGCGGGCACGGTGTGCTGGTGAAGCTGGCCGACGAGGCGGGCCCGCAGGAGCGCAGCCTGTTCGTCTCCGGCGAGGGCGTCGAGTCCCGGCTGCGGCCGAGGCTGGCCGTGACGTACATCGACTCCACCACGGACTCGACGTACTACGCGCCGCAGACCCCGGCGCGGATGACCCCGAACTCCGACCACACGGTCGAGGTCACCCTCACCAACACCACCACGAGCACCTGGCAGGCCGGCCGGCACGTGCTGACCTACCGGTGGGAGCTGCCCGACGGGAGCGATGTCACCAACGGCGGCAACCAGGTGCTCACCGCGCTGCCGGCCGATCTGCTGCCCGGTGACTCCGTCACCCTCCAGGCGCGGGTCAAGACACCGATCAACTCCGACGCGGGCAACAAGCGCACCGACTACGCGCTGATCTGGGACGTCCGCGACACCCAGGCCGGCACCTGGGTCTCCGGCACGGACGGCATCGCGGGCCTGCGGCAGAGCGTCGCCGTCGAGGACCCGACCTCCGACCAGCTGGGCCTGGAGAAGTTCTACTCCTACAGCGGCATCAACACCGGCGCGGGCTCTTCCCTGATGAACAGCACCGCCGCGGGCAACGCCGTGTGGCAGTACAACGCCTTCAACAACCCGGGCCGGGGGCTCAACACCTTCCTGCGCTTCGCCTACAACACGCAGGACACCTCCGACACGGTGGCCGGCGCGGGCTGGTCCGTGCAGGCGTCCGGGCCGATCCGGCTGGGCAGCCCGCTGGACTTCCACCCCAACCCGCGTCCGACCGAGGTGCGACTGCCGGACGGCGACGGCACCACGCACGTCTTCCGGCTCCAGGGCGACGGCACCTGGAAGGCGCCCGCGGGCGTCCACTTCCGGCTGTCGGCCAAGCCCGGCCTGGACTGCACCCCGAACAAGGACCCGATACCGGACGCCTGGACGCTGACCCGTCCGGACGGCACGCGGTTCCTGTTCGGCTGCGACGGCTATCTGACCTCCACCGTGGACAAGAACGGCAACACGCAGACGTTCACGTACGAAGAGCGCAAGTCCAACAACAAGCCGACGAAGTTCCTGAAGTACATCACCGACCCGGCGGGCCGCCAGTCGCTGACCGCCACGTACTACACCAAGGCCGACACCGGCAATCCGAAGATCGTCGACCACCTCAAGTCGGTGACCGAGATCTCCGGCCGCAAGCTGACGCTGGAGTACTCGGACAAGGGCCTGCTCACCAAGCTCACCGACGGCGCGGGCTCCGCCCAGCCGAAGGTGTTCGGCTTCGAGTACGACGCCACGCAGGGCAACAAGAACGTCAAGCTGGTGAAGATCACCGACCCGCGCGGACACGCGACGGCGCTGGCGTACTACTACCCGCGTGAGGGCGACGACCCGAAGTATCACTGGTGGACGCAGACCCTCACCGACCGCCTCGGCGGCAGTACGGACTTCGCCTACGCGCCGGACACCGCCAACACCCGCTACACCTCCACGAAGGTCACCGACGCCGAGGGCCACGCCACGACGTACGTGACGGACGACTACGGCCGTCCGGTGCAGTCGACGAACGCCAAGTCGCAGGTGACCAAGCTGGCCTGGGACGCGGACAACAACGTCACGTACATGGAGGAGGCCAACGGGGCGAAGACGGCGTACTGCTACGACCCGCTGACCGGCTATCCGCTGTGGAAGCGCACCGCCGAGCAGAACCAGGGCGGGGTGCCGCCGCAGAGCGACTGCGCTCCGGGCAGGTACCCGGTGAACTCGCAGCAGTTCGAGTACGTCAAGCGCCTCGACGGCTACTCCGCCGACCTGGTCCGCAAGACGTCGCCGCAGGGCCGTACCTGGGGCTTCGGCCATGACGCCTTCGGCAACCTCACCACGGTCACCGACCCCAAGGGCGTCTCCACGCCCGAGGACGGCGACTACACCACGCGCTACGCGTACGACTCCTACGGCCAGCTGACCACGTCGACCGACGCCAACGGGCACGCCACGAGGAACAGCGAGTTCGGTCCCACCGGCTACCCGGCGAAGATCACGGACGCGCTGGACGAGACGACGGCGTACACCTACGACGAGCGCGGCAAGGTGCGCGAGGTCCTCGACCCGCTCCAGCACAAGACCACGCAGACGTACGACACCTACGGCCGCCCGCTGGTGCGCACGGTCCCCAAGGACCAGGCGAAGAACGACCTGATCACCACGCCGGCCCCGGTGTACGACGCCAACGACAACGTCACCAGGGCGACCGCGCCCAACGGGGCGGTGTCCACGGCCGTGTACGACGCGGCCGACCAGATCACCGAGGCGGTCGCGCCGAAGGACTCCGACACCGCGCCGGAGCGGAAGACCACCTACACCTACGACCGCACCGGGCATCTGAAGTCGACGACCGAGCCCAAGGGTTCGGCGACGGCGACCGACCCGGACGACTACACCACGACCAACACCTACGACGAGATCTACCAGGTCACCGATGTGGTGAACGCCCTCGGGGAGAAGATCTCGTACGGCTACGACGAGGTCGGCAACAACGTCAGGGTCGTCGACCCGAAGAAGAACCGCACGGCCGACCCGGACGACTTCGCCTCCACGATGGAGTACGACCTCGAACACCGCCTCACCAAGGTCACCGACTCCGCGGGCAAGACCACCTCGCGCAGCTACGACAAGGACTCGCTGCCGGTCTCCGAGACGGACCAGGCGGGCAGCACGACCCTGATCAGCTACGACGAGCGGGGCAAGCAGACCGAGGTGAAGGTGCCGCACGACGGCTCCGGTTCCGGCACGGTCTACCGCACCACCCGCACCGAGTACGACCAGGTCGGCAACGTCATCCGGACGATCACCCCGCGCGGCACCGAGACGGCGAACGAGGACGACTTCACCGCGCGCACCGAGTACGACGCGCTGAACCGGCCGGTGAAGAAGTACCTGCCGTACGACCCGTCGGACAGCCGCTACAACAGCCCGAACGTCTACACGCAGACGTTCTACGACGCGGCGGGCCGGGTCACCCGGACCTCGCTGCCGCCGTCGCAGGGCCAGAGCGTCCGCAACGACACCGAGTACACCTACTACGACAACGGCTGGGCACGGACGTCGACCGACCCGTGGGACATCCAGACCTCCTACGAGTACAACGAGCTGGGCCTGCAGACCTCCCGCACGCTCACCTCGGCCGGCGGGTCCGTCAGCCGCACCATGGGCTGGAGCTACTACCCCAACGGCAAGCTGAAGGAGAAGACCGACGACGGCGTGCCGGTGGGCACCGCGGTCCCGCTCGTCGACAACTCCGACTTCCAGCACACCGCCTCCACCGGGACCTGGAGCACGGGCAGCCAGACCGGCCAGCAGGGATACGACCACCGCGTCCACGCGGCGGGCGCCGGCGCCGACTCCTTCACCTGGACGCTGGACATCCCCAAGGACGGCACGTACACGGCCTATGTGAAGTTCCCGCAGACCAGCGGGGCCAGCAAGACCGCGAAGTACCGTGTCACCCACGCCCAGGGCAGCGCCGACAAGACCGTCGACCAGTCCACGGCGGCCGGCACCTGGGTGAGCCTCGGCTCCTACGACTTCACCCGGGCGGCGCCCGGCAAGGTCGAGCTGTTCACGAGCGCCGACGGCCCCGTCGTGGCCGACGGCGTGAAGCTGGTCCGTGACCTGTCCGGCGAGGTCGACGCGGAGAAGCACCAGTTCCGCTACGCCTACGACCTCAACGACAACCTCTCGCTGATCGACGACCTGTCGCCCGGCGCGAAGACCGACAAGTACACGATCTCCTACACCGACGTGAACAAGGTCTCGAAGATCACCGAGTCCCTCGCCGGTGCGGAGACCACGACCACCAGCTACACCTACGACCCCAACGACCAGCCGGAGACGGTCACCCATCCCGACCAGTTCTCCAAGTACACCTACGACCTGAGGGAGAAGGTCCAGTCGGTCTCCGTGGGCACCTCGCCCGGCGACACCGACCCGAAGGTGTCCACCTACACCTACACCGACCGCGGTCAGGTGGGCAGGCAGGTCAAGGACAACGGCAACACCGTCGACACCACCTACTTCCTCGACGGGGCGGTGAAGACCACCACCGAGAAGAAGTCCGACGGCACGCTGGTCGCCTCGCACACCTACGCCTATGACGCCAACGGCAACAAGGCGAAGGACGCGTCGAAGAAGATGAACGCCGACGACCACGCGGCGTATCTGGAGTCCACCACGGACTACGCGTACGACCCCGTCGACCGGATCGCGAAGGCGGTCAAGACCGGTCACGGGGCCACCACGGAGACCTACGTCCACGACGACAACGCCAATGTGATCGAGCAGTCGGTCGGCGACGTCTCCACGGAGTTCCGCTACGACCGCAACCGGCTGCAGACCTCGACGACGGCCGGGTCCGTCACGTCCTTCACCTACGACCCGCTGGGCCGTCAGGAGTCGTACTCCCGCGACGGAAAGGTCGTCGCCCGCAGCGTCTACGACGGGTTCGACCACGTGGTCGAGTCCCAGCAGATGGACGCGACCGGCGCGATGAAGTCGACGAAGTACACCTTCGACCCGCTCGACCGCACCGCGTCCAAGACCGCCGACGGCAAGACCACGGACTACCACTACCTGGGCCTGTCCCAGGAGGTGCTGACCGAGGAGGTCGCCGGCAAGCTCACCAAGTCCTACCAGTACAGCCCGTGGGGCGAGCGCCTGTCGCAGATCACGCACAAGGACGACGGGACGTCTGAGGACGCCTACTACGGCTACAACAGCCACACCGACGTCGAGACGCTCACCGACGACAAGGGCGACACCCGGGCCACCTACGGCTACACGGCCTACGGCAACGCCGACGCCACGGAGTTCACGGGCATCGACAAGCCGGACCCGGCGAACCCGCAGAAGGAGGAGTACAACCCCTACCGCTACAACGCCAAGCGGTGGGACACCAACTCCGGCACCTACGACATGGGCTTCCGTGACTACGACCCGGGTCTGAACCGCTTCACCACCCGGGACATGTACAACGGCGCCCTGGCCGACATGAACCTCGGCAACGACCCCTTCACGGGCAACCGGTACGCCTTCACCGGAGGCAACCCGATCAGCAACGTGGAGATCGACGGGCACTTCTTCGCGATCGCGCTGGCCGCCGTGGGCCTCGCGGCCGTCGTCGAAGCGGTGGTCGTCGCGGTCGTGGTCGTCGCGGTCGTCGCCGCCGTCGCCTACGTGGCCACCCAGGTCGCGGAGCGCATCCAGGAGAGCACCCGGGACGAGGCGGACGAGGACACCGAGGAGGAGCCCGCACCGGACCCGAGGCGCGTGCCGCGACCGGTGCCCGACGACGACGGCCGGCGCGGCAACTGCGGCGACGGCTGGGTCAACTACAAGGACACCGACGCGGCGAACGGCAACCGGGCCCAGGGCGTCGACGCCTGCCTGACCAAGGACTACCTGAACAGCCACCAGGGCACGCCGACGTCCAGCGTGCTGCCGCCCGGCTACCGCTGGGCGCAGGACTTCGCCCAGAGCAAGGGCCTGGTCCCGCAGACCAACGTCAACAACTGCCATCTGCTGGGCAACAAGCTGAGCGGTTCCGGCACGGACGCCCGCAACCTCGCCACCTGCTCGCGCGGGGCCAACGCCAAGCAGCGCGGCTCCGACCAGGGCGACGACCACATGTACAGCTACGAGAAGCAGGTGTACGACGCGGTCATGTCGGGGCAGGACGTCATGTACTCGGTGACACCGGTCTATGACGGGAACCGGACCGTGCCGACCGGCTTCCAGGTGTCGGCGTACGGTGTGTACCCGGACGGCACGATCGGGATCAACCTCACCACCCTGATCCCGAACACCCTGAAGACCGGGGACAACCTGGGCTCACAGTCGCAGAACGGCTCGCCCGTCCCCACGGGATCGACACCATGACGGCACTCGGGAAGGACAACGGATGAGTACGGCAGCCGACGTGGATCTCCTGATGCGGCTGATGCCACCGCCGGCGGACGGCGGCAGGACCGTCGACTGGGACGAGATGGCCCGGTCGTGGGGCCGGCCGTTCCCGCCCGACTACATGCGGTTCATGGAGGTGTACGGCGCCGGGGTGGTCCAGGACTTCCTGGTCGTCGTCGCGCCGCAGCCGAACGGGCCGCTGGCCGAGGTCGGCTGGGACGGCATGGTCGAGGAGACCGGCAACGCCGAGGACACCTGGGCGGACGCCTACAAGGCGCCCGGTCTCGAAGGCACCTCGCCGCGGCTGATCGCCTGGGGCGCGGCCTCCAGCGCCGATCTGATGTGCTGGGACGCCTCCGGCGAGGACCCGGCGGCCTGGCCCGTGCTGGTGTTCAACCGCGGGAAGATCGAGTTCAGCCGCTACGACTGCGGGATGGCGGAGTTCCTCACCCGTCTGCTGCGGGGCGAGTTCCCCGAGTGTCCGCTCGGGGACGTCACCCTCTGGGAGCGGGGGGAGGCCGCGTTCAAGAAGCTGGGGTGACCCGGCTGAAACGCTGACGAGCGCCGAGAGGCGCTGAGAGAGGAAGGCCCGGACCGGTGACGGTCCGGGCCTTCCGGCTGCTCGCGGCGATGGTCACCGCGCCTTGTTGTGGGCGGCCTCGAACGCCGCCACGGGGTCGCCGTCGGCGTTCCAGGGCCGGCTGGTGACCCTGCCGCCGATGGCGTCGAACACCGGGGCGGTCTCCCTGGGCCCGCCGGCGGCGTTCAGGGCGTAGGCGAGCAGGTTGAGATCGGCGATGGCCGCCGCGTGGGAGAAGAAGGCCGGGCTGGGCCAGGTGACCAGCGCACGGTCCAGGAACTGCGAAACCCGGCTGCCGTTCCAGTGGTTGCGTGCCAGCAGTGCCTCCGCTCCGCCACGTGCCAGGGCCGAGTGGTACTGCATGATGTCCGCGGCGAGTTCCACGGAGGCGCACGGGGCGTTCGCCGGCATCCGGGTGCGCAGGGTGCCGACGAACTCCAGGACCTGGCCGAGGGAGCCCGCCTCCTGCGGGCTGAGATAGGCCAGCATGCTCAGGTACGCCTCGCGGTTCCAGCGGTCCCGGGCCACGATCTCGTTCCAGACGGCGAAGACCTCGCGCTCGGCGTACCGCTCCAGCCGGGCGATGCCCAGCATCACCACCCAGGGCGAGGGATCCGCCGGGTCGAGTTCGGCGGCCAGCAGACATGACTTCCAGGCCGCCGCCGCATCGCTCATGCGACCGGTGCCCCGGCCCCGTTCGAGTTCCGACCAGGCCTGGAGCAGCAGCGCGCGGGGGTTGCGCGGCTCCCGTCTCGCCCAGGCGGACGGCAGATGGGAGTCCGAGAGGAACTCGGCGAGGACGGACAGCCGGTGGGCCCGGCGGTCGGCGCTCAGGTCGTCCGGTTCGAGTACCTGGGCCATCTGGGCCACGCAGATCTCCGTCCCGCCGGCCATGCTCAGCCGGGTCGCCGACTGCAGACGCTTCAGCAGCTTGCCGAGGTCGGCGTCGTCGAGTTCCGGGGTGAGGCGCGGGGTGCGGCCGCGAGGCGAGAAGAAGGGCATGTACGGATGCTATGGGGGGTGAAAGGTGTCACAAGGGACGCACCTGGATCGTTACCGGATGCTTGTGTCACGTACCCAACAGTGACTGCGGGGCGGTCTGCCCGGCGTCCGCCTCGTCGCCGCTGCTCAGCCGGGGCGTGGGGCGCCGCAAGCCCCGGGTGAGCCACAGCAGCCAGGCGCAGCCGACGGCCAGCCAGCACCCGCCGATGGTGAGCGCGGCCGTACTGAGCCGGGTGATGAGGTAGACGGTGACGCAGGCGCCGAGGGCGGGGACGACGACGTGTCCGAAGAGGCCGACGCGGGCGGTGGAGCGGTGGCGGAGGTAGTAGGTGATGACGCAGACGTTGACCACGGTGAAGCCGAGGAACGCGCCGAAGTTGATGAACGACGTGGCGGTGGCGAGGGAGATGTCGAGGCCGAGCACGCACATCGCTCCGGTGATCAGGAGGCAGTACACCGGCGTCATGGTCCGCGGGTGGAGCGCGCCGAAGACCCGCTTCGGCAGCACTCCGTCCCGGCCCATGATGTACATCAGCCGGCTGGAGCTGAGCTGCACGGCGAGGCCCGAGGCGAATCCGCCGACGATGCCGGCCAGGTTGGTCCAGTCGGCGAAGGTCTGTCCGCCGACCTCGACGGACATCGTGTAGGCGACGATCTCGGGGTCGTCGAACACCCCGCCGGGGTGGACGAGTTGCATGACGTAGGCCACCGCCGCGAAGAGCAGGCCGCCGATGGCGATGACGAGGACGACGGCGCGGGGGATGGTGCGTTCGGCGTCCCGCGTCTCCTCGGACAGCGTGGTCACCGCGTCGAAGCCGAGGTAGGAGTAGGCGGCGACGGCGGCCGCTGCCGACAGGCCGCCGAGACCGGTCGCGGGGTTCCACACGGGTGCCGTGTAGGAGGCGGGCGCGTGGTGGGCGAGGTGGACCAGGCAGTAGGCGACGAACAGCAGGACGAGGAAGACGGCCAGGGCGGTCAGCAGCTTGTTGACGCGGTCGGTGAGGGTGAGCCCGATGATGTTGACAAGCGTCGTCAGACCGGCGTTCAGCAGCATCCACACCCACACCGGCACGGCCGGGAACTGCGCGTTCAGATACAGCGACTGCACCAGCCAGGCCACCATGGGCAGGAACAGGTAGTCGAGGAGTACGGCCCAGCCGACGAGGAAGCCGACCGGGGCGCCGATGAGTTCGCGGGCGTAGAAGTACGCCGAGCCGGAGACGGGGTAGTGCCGGGCCATCTTGGCGTAGCTCAGCGCGGTGAGGAACATCGCGCCCGTCGCCACGAGGAAGGCGGTCGGCGCGGTTCCGGCGCTGGCGGTGGCGATCACCCCGAAGATCACCATCACCAGACTCGGCGCCATGTACGCCAGGCCGAACGTCACGACCGAGGGCAGGGACAGCCGGCCCGACAGCTTGACCTGGTCGCTCATCGGGACGCGCTCCCCTCGGCGGGGCGCAGCGCGGCGGGGGTCTCCGGGGAGATCGCCGGGCGCCAGGTCGCGGGGTCGATACGGCCGCCGTACAGCGGCAGCTCCAGGGGGCTGTCGCCGGGCCGGAAGTGGTCCCAGGGCCAGGAGTCGCCGCTCGTGCCGTACTTCCGGGCGGCGGGGACGCGGTCGAAGTCGACGACGCTGAGCAGCGTGATCTCCTCCGCGCCCGGGGAGGACACCTGGATGTGTCCCTCGGGGTCGATCAGGAGGCTGCGGCCGTGGGCGGTGGGTGCGGCGGCGTTGACGCTGGCCACCCAGACCTGGTTGACGATGGCGTTCGCCTGGTTGAGGGGGATCTCCTGGGCGCGTCCGGCCGTCGGGGTCTGCACGATGTTGATCACGAGTTCGGCGCCCATCCAGGCCAGGTGCCGGGTCAGCTCGGGGTACCAGCTGTCGTAGCAGACGGACAGGCCGACGCGGCCGTGGCCGGGCATGTCGAAGACGACGAACTCGCGGCCGGGGCAGACCGGCTCGTAGGGCCGCCAGGTGAAGATCTTGCGGTAGCGCGCGACCAGGTCGCCGTTCGGGTCGTAGACGACGGCGGTGTTGTACACCGTGCCGTCCGCTGCCCGTTCCAGCACCGTGCCCGGCACCAGCCAGATGCCCAGCTCGCGGGCCAGTTCGCCGAGGGCCTTACCGCGCGGGCCGTCCAGCGGCTCGGCGTGCGCCGCGTGGATCTCCTCCTCGGTCAGGGACGGCACGTGCAGGGAGTAGAGGTGGGCCTCGGGATAGACGACGAGTTCGGCGCGGTCGGGTGACTTCATGCGCCACCGCAGGCCCTCGGCGAACTGCTCGAAGGTCTCGGCGGGGGCCTGGACGAGGGCCAGGCGCAAGTTCACGCGGACGGGCCCGGGCCTCGTGCGAGGCCCGGGCCCGTCCGCGCGTCCCGCGCGCTCGTTCAGCGCTCCTCGTGGAACAGGACGTGCTGCCCGGCGACCGGGTCGTACTTGCGCAGGACCAGCCGGTCGGGGTCGTTCTGCCGGTTCTTGCGCGTCACGTAGGTGACACCGGTCCCTGCGGTCGACTTCAGCCGGACGACGGGACGCACGGTGCTGCGTGCCATGGGGCTCTCCTTTCCCGGACCGGCACCACCGATCCTGGTCGGTGCATGTCAGTCACGTGGGCTGCAACAGCGCTCCACGGCCGGACATTCCCGGAGGGTCTCCTTCAGAACGACCACCGCGTGTGGGAGTACACCCCGTCGTCGCGCCCGAAGCCGTACGCCGTCGCCGGGACGACCGCGAACGCGGCCGCGTCGCCCTTGCGCAGGGCGTCGCCCAGGCCGTGGAAGGTGCCCTCGGGCGAGGTGATGTGCGGGCCGTACTTGGTCTCGTACGCCGAGATCACCCGCTCCAGCACGGCCGGATCGGCGACCCGTTCCGCGCTGCCCTCCACCACGAGGTCGAGCCCCGAGGTGAGGGAGTTGCCGCCGGTGGTGAGGGCGCAGCGGGCGTGGTGGGCGAGGTTCTTCGCCTTCTGCTCCCCGGGACCCGTGGCGAAGTACAGCACGCCCTCGTGCCAGGCCGCGATCACGGGCGTGACATGCAGCCGGCCGTCGGGGCGCACCGTGGACACCCAGAAGATCTCGGCACTCTCCAGCAGTCGCTCCGCCTCGGCCCACTGCGTGGCCGTGACCTCCGCGGCGCCGGGGCGGGGATGGAGCGCGGAGCTGTAGCGGGCGTCCAGTTCGGTGACGGGCTGCCGGGCGGCTATGTGTTCCGGCATGGCGGATCTCCTTCCGTTCCTGCGCTGAAAGGGATGACCGGCCGGCCGCGCCGAAGTCATCGCCGTCGCTCCGCGTCGACCTATTGACTCCCCCCACCACCCCTTCCATACTGGCGGCCAAATCGATTTGGCCAAATCGATTTGGCCGCCGTCCGGGCCATCGTGAGGCCGAACCATCGAGCGAGACGACCCCGAAACGGAGCCCCCCGTGTCGCTACGCACCGCTCCCCGCCCCGCCCCGGACCCCGACACCGCCGCGCAGGCCGACGACCGGCAGCGCCACCCCGTCGACGTCTACCGGCCCCTGCACCGGATGCTGCTGTTCGGCATCCAGCACGTGCTGGTCATGGCCGCCACCCCGATCTCCAGCGTCTTCCTGGTCAGCGCCACCCTGCACCTCACGCCCGCCCTGACCGCCAACCTGCTGTCCGCCGCCTTCGTCCTGTCCGGCCTCGGCTCCCTGGTGCAGTCCCTGGGACCGTGGGGCTTCGGGGCGCGGCTGCCGTTCGTCATGCTGCCCGGCGGCGCACCGCTCGTGCTGTTCCTCTCCATCGCCGACCAGCACGGGCTGCGCACGGCGACCGGGGCGGTGATCATCACGGCCGTCTTCTACTTCGTCGTGCTGCCGGTGTTCTCCCGGCTGCTGAAGTTCTTCCCGACCCTGGTCATCGGCACGATGATCGTCATCGTCGGCGTCAACCTGGTGAAGGTCGGCGCCCTGCTGGTCACCGGACGCCCCGGCACCAGCGCCTTCGGCGAGCCGCGCGCCCTGCTGCTGGGCCTGGCCACGGTGGGCTTCACCGTCGTCGCCTACGCGCTGCTGCGCGGCACGCTGCGCCAACTCGCCGTCATGCTGGGCCTGCTGGCCGGCACCGCGCTCGCGGCCCTGCTCGGCCGGGTGCATCTGGGCGACGCGGGCGGCGGGCTGCTGCACGCACCCGAGCTGATGCCGTTCGGCAGCCCGCAGTTCAACCTCGTCGCCGCGCTGCCCCTGCTGGTCTACAGCGTGGCCTCGATGGCCGAGGCCACCGGTCAGACCGTGGTCAACAGCGAGGCCGTCGGCCTGGAGCCCGACGCCCGCCGCGACGCGCCGAGGACCATCCGCGGCGACGCGGTCATCTCGCTGGCGGGCGGGTTCTTCGGCCTGCCCCTGATGGTCACCAGCGGCGAGAACATCGGCATCGTCAAGCTCACCGGCGTCCGCAGCCGCTTCGTCACGGTCGCGGCGGGGCTGGTGCTGATCACCGTCGGCTTCCTCGCCCCCGTGGCCCGGCTCGTCAACGCGATCCCCGCGCCCGTCGTGGGCGGCACCGCCCTGGTCGTCTTCGGCGTCATCACCGTCCTCGGCATCCAGCTCCTCGGCCGCAGCGGCCTGGACGACCACACCGACAGCTTCATCGTCGCCGTGGCCCTGGCCGCCGGCCTGCTGCCGATCCTCGTCCCCGGCGTGTACGGCCAGCTCCCGCCCACCCCGCGCATCCTCCTGGAGAGCGGCGTCGCCGTCGGCGCGTTCACCGCAGCCCTGCTGCACGCGCTGTTCCACCGGGCGCCGTGGATCTCCCGCTCCCTCAAGGCGGCGACCGCCGAGCCCGCGCCCGCGGTGGCCGGCCCGGCGACTGACGCCCCCTCAGACCAACACCGCCCGTGAATCCCCCGCACCTCTACGACAAGGACGACATGCTCCCCCTGCTCAGCCCCGACCCCGGCCCGCTGCTGCTGGTCCCCGACGCCGTCTGGCTGCCCGACGGGCCGGCCGAGGACCACGCCGTCGTCGTGACCGGCGCCGCCTTCACCGACGTCGGACCCGCCGCCCGTGTGCTCCGCGACCACCCCGGGCTCAGCCCCGTGCGGCTGCCCGGCTGCGCCCTGCTGCCCGGCTTCGTCGACGCCCACCACCACCTCACCCAGAGCTTCGGGTCCGCCCTGGCCTTCGGTGAGCCCTCGGAGATCTTCCGCCGGGTGTGGGTGCCGCTGGAAGGCGCGCTCGACGAGGAGTCCGCGTACGTGTCCGCGAAGCTCGCCGCGTGGGAGGCACTGCGCGGCGGCTTCACCACCGTCGCGGACGCCGGCACCCGCGCGCCCATCGACGTGGAGGCCGTGGCGAGCGCCGCACGCGACGCGGGCCTGCGCTGCGTCCTGGGCGCGATCTGCAACGACGCGGACGACAGCGGCGCGGACGACGTGCTCGCCCGGGCCGACAAGCACCTCGCCCGCTACGCGAGCGACCCGCTGGTGCACCCCTCGCTCGCCGTCTCCATCCCCGAGGCCGCCACCGAGCCCACCCTCACCGCTCTGGCCCGGCTCGCCGCCGAGGCCGGGGCGGTGCTCCAGATCCACGTCAACGAACACCTGGCCGCGGTGGAGCGCTCTCTCGTACGACACGGACTGCGCCCGCTGGAGCATCTGCACCGCCTGGGGGTGCTCGGGCCGCATCTGCTCGCCGCCCACGCCACCCTGCTGACGCCCCGTGAACTCGCCCTGCTGCGCGACACCGGCACCGCCGTCAGCTACAACCCCGTCGCCAGCGCCTGGAAGGGCAACGCGGTCGCGCCCGCGCTGCTCATGGCCGAGGAGGGCATCCGCTTCGGCCTCGGCACCGACGGCACCCGCGGCGACGCCTTCCGGCTGCTCGACGCCGCCGAGACCGCCCAGCGCCTCACCCACGGGCTGGCCAGCGGCGACTCCTCCTGCGGCGGCGGCTGGACCTGGCTCGACCACGGCACCCGGCTGGGCGCCGACGCGGTCGGCCTGGGCACGAAGGCCGGTGTCGCGGGCGTGCGCACGGGCGTGGTGTCCGCGGGCTCGGCAGCCGACTTCCTGCTCGTCGACCTCACCGTCCCGGAGCTCGCCGCCTCCCACGACCTGCCCTGGGAGCTGCTGCGCCGCGGCAACCGGGACCAGATCACCGGGGTGTTCACGGGCGGGCGGCTCCGGCTGTGGCACGGCCGGCCCCTGAACTGGGACGGCCCGGCCCTGGTGGCACGAGCCCGCGAACTCGCCGCCGACGTCGTGGGGCGGGCCCCGATCGTGCGGGTGCACAAGCCCTCCACGGAGGCCGCGCGATGAGCGGCGACGCCCTCGCCCTGCTGGCCGTGACCGTGGCCGTCGCCGCCTTCGTCCAGGGCGCCAGCGGCCTCGGCTACGCCCTGATCGTGGCGCCGGTGGCCGGGCTCGCCGACCCCGGGCTGCTGCCCGTCTTCCTGCTCGCGTCGATGATCCCGCTGAACCTGTACGTGGCCTGGCGGGAGCGGTCCAGTATCGATCTGCGGGGCGCCGGCTGGATCACCGGCGCCCGCCTCGCGGCCACGCCGGCCGGGCTGGTGCTGCTCGCCGCCGTCCCCGAACACGATCTCGGGCTCCTGGTGGGGGTAGCGACCGTGCTCGCGGCGCTGGTGAGCCTGGCCGCGCCGGCGTTCGCGCCGGGGCGTGCGGCGTACGTGGGGGCCGGTCTGGTCACCGGCATCACCGAGACGGCCACCGGTGTGGGCGGTCCGCCGCTGGCGCTGGTGTACCAGCACCGGCCGCCGCCGGAGCTGCGGGCCACGGTCGCGGTGTGCTTCCTGCTGGGCGAGGCCGCGTCGCTGGTGCTGCTGTTCGCCACGGGGCGGGCGCATGTGGATCATCTGGGGGCCGCGTTGTGGATGCTGCCCGCGTTGGCCGCCGGCGCTGCGTTGAGCCGGCTGGTGCATCATCGGCTCGATGCGCGGCGGTTGCGGCTGGGGGTGCTGGTGTTCGCGCTGGTGTCTGGGCTGGTGCTCATTCTGGGGCTCTGACATCCCGGGTGCGGCTCGTTGTGCCGGGTGCGGCTCGTTGTGCCGGGTGCGGCTCGTTGTGCCGGGTGCGGCTCTATTTGCCGGGGCGGTCGCGTCTGCCGGGTGCGGTCGTCTTTCGGGTGCGGGGCGGTGGGGGGCTGGTCGCGCAGTTCCCCGCGCCCCTTTTGGTGGGCCGTCGTCCCCGGTGTCAGTGGGTCCTGGTGGAGGATGCTCTTCGGATCAAGCGGGGGCTTGGCATGGTGGGGGGTGGGTGGGGGTGTCGGGGCGTAGGTGGTGCAGGAGCAGGGTGAGGGCTTGGGCCGCCGCCTGTTCCAGGTGCAGGTCCACCGCCGTCAGCGGGGGCATGCAGGTCCTCGCGCGCAGGCCGTCGTAGCGGGTGACGACCAGGACGTCGTCCGGCACCGCGCGTCCGCTCTCGTGCAGCGCGCGCACCGCGCCCACCGCGAACGCGTCGACCATCACGCACAGCGCGTCGATGCCGGGATGCTCGCGCAGCAGCGCCGCGCACGCCTCGTACCCCGCCTGCTCGCCGCCGGACTCCTCGGCGACGGCCGTCACCGGCGGCCAGCCGTGCCGTTCGGCGGCGCGGGCGTAGGCCGCCCGGGCGTCCACGGCCGAGGACCGGGTGCCCGGCGCGGTGAGCAGCGCCGCGCTGCGGGCGCCCTCGCCGGCCAGGTGGTCCAGCAGCAGCTCGGTGACCGCCTCGCCGTTGAGGTCGACGTACGGCGCCTGCCCGGCGTCGGGCATCGGCCGGCCCAGCGCCACCCACGGCAGCCCGCGGTCCTTCAGCTCGGCCACCACCGGGTCGTCCTGCCGGGGTTCCACGACGATGGCGCCGTCGACGTCGACGGTGCGCAGCCCCGCGCCGGACTCCCCCGGCGGCAGCAGCACCAGCGCGAACCCGTGCGCCAGCGCGTGCTCGGCGGCGGCCGCCGCGACCTCCATGTAGAAGCCCAGCCGGGACGGCCCGCCGGCCACGGCGAGCGGCATCGACGACAGCAGGGCGATCGCCCTGGCCTCCCCGCGCCGCAGCCGCTGGGCGCGCAGATTGGGCCGGTAACCCAGTTCCGCGGCGACCCGCTTGACCCGCTCACGGGTGCGCGGGTCGACCTTGCCCAGCCCGTTGAGCGCGTGCGAGACGGTCGTACGCGAGACACCGGCGACGCGCGCCACATCGGCGATCGTCGGCTGACGGGACGCGGAGGCCGGGCGGGGATCGGTCATCGGCAGCTGTTCTCCTCCTACGCTGTGTGCCGCCCAGTCTTCCCGATGTCCCGGCGGTCCGGCACGCCGCCTCCCCGAAACCGCCCCGGCCCCGGGCCGGCCTAGGTGAGGCGGGCGCGTATGGCGCGGGCGGCCTTGCCGGTGATGCTGAAGGCGTAGGCGGTGACCGCGGACGGGGCCTGTTCCAGGTGCAGCACCAGGTGTGCGCCGTCGGGCCGGACCCGGGCGGTGTGCACGCGCTTCCCGGAGCCGGGCAGGGAGACGGCGTGGGGACCGCGGCGTCCGACGCCGTTGCCGAGCGCCGTGCCGAGGCCGCCGCGCGCGCTGAGGCCGTGGGCGCTGCACCGCAGCGACACATGCCAGTCGCCGGACTGCAGGGGCCGGCCGTCGTCGGCGGAGGCGAGGTCGACGCGGACCCGGAAGCAGGCCCGCCCGTAGTCGTACGTCTCCTTGCCGCGCGCGACCGTCAGGTGCGGGGAGGGCACCTGGTCGCAGGTGACGGCGACCTCCTTGCCGCTGCGCGTGTGACGCAGGATCAGCTCGGTGACCAGGTCGTCGGTGTCGACCTGGTCGAGGTAGGCGTAGCCGCCCAGTTCGAGGACGCTGCCCTGCCACAGCAGGTGGTCGAGCCGGCGGCGCGGGCTGACCTTGAGCGCGTCGGAGGTGATCTCGCACAGGTCCTCGTACTCGGCCGCGTCGGGCGCCGGGAACGGCGGTGCCGCGTACAGCTTCCCGTTCCGGACGAGCGACTTGCCCGGGCGGCCGGCGAGCTCCCACTCGATGACCGCGGTGAGTTCGTCCACCAGCCCTTCGCGCAGGCAGTGGATGACGATCCGCTCGTGCAGGCCGAACTTGGCGAGGATCGCGGGCGTGACCCACTTCTCGGCGTAGGGGCGGGCCGTCTCCACGAGTTCGCGGCGGGTGGCGGCGTCGGCGTCGAGGTAGCGCTGGTCGAAGCGGCGCACCATCTCCACCCGGACGTGACGGGTCACCAGGTGGTCGCGCAGCGGCCCGGGTTCGGTCATACCGGTGACCAGGGCCACCATCTCGTCGGCCTGTTCGAGGGCGGTGCGCAGTTCGAGGCCGTTCGCGGTGATGTTCCCGTCGTCGCCGCGCTTGACGACGTAGTAGCAGTCGTAGTCGCCGACGATCGAGATGACCTTGCTGTGCAGATAGGCGCGGGCGACGAAGTGCTGGTCCTCGCTGATGCGCATGTGCTCCGGGAAGCGGAGCTTGTGCTCCTCCAGCATGCTGCGCCGGAACAGCTTGAACGGCATCAGCGTGTAGTAGACGTCGCCCTTGGACAGGTCGGCCTTGTCGACGTTCTTGGCGAACACCTGCTTGGGGACGCGGCGGCCGACGCCGACCAGCTTGGCGAGGACGGTGTCGGAGTTGTTCTTCTCCGCCATCGCGACCAGTCGTTCGAGCGCTTCGGGGCCCAGGCAGTCGTCGCCGTCGAGGAAGAACACATAGGTGCCGGTGGCGTGGTCGAGCCCCACGTTGCGCGGCCGGCTCGGGCCGCCCGACGGCTCCTGGTGGATCACCTTCATCCGCCAGGGCTGCTCCGCCGCCCACGCGTCGAGACGTTCACCGCTGCCGTCGGTGCTGCCGTCGTCCACGGCCACGACCTCCAGCGCGTCCATGCCGATGGACTGCTGCGCGACCGAGGCGAGCGTCTGCTCCAGATAGGGCAGCGCGTTGTAGACCGGTATCACCACCGAGACCACTGGCACGTCAGACCCCTTCACCGGATACCCCCCTATGCAGATGGTGTGAAAACTGCTGACGCCTGCCGCGGGCTCCGGTGGATGTAGGCGCTGGTCAGACCCCAACAACTCAGTGCTCCGGCCGATGATATGCGACCGCGAGGTGAAGAATACGCAACCATACGCACACGTCCGCATGACTCGCCGTCACACGATCGGGTACCGCGGACGGGTCTCGTGCATGCGTACGCGCAGGGGGAGCAGGGGGTTGGCGGTGGAGGCGTCCGCGACGACGGAGTGAGGGTGCGCGAGGGGGCGCGGTCGGAGTGCGCGAGCGCGTGGTGGGGGCGCGCGAGGGGGCGAGAAATCGGCGCAAAAAGAAAGGGAAAGGAGGTCACCCGCTCCTTTCCACTCTCAACGTATAGCGCACAGGGGGGCTTGCCGCAAGGCCCCGGTGGTGCCGCAGAATCGGCGGCCGAAGCCAGAAGCGGGTCGAAAAGGGTGGGGTCGCGCAATGCGTGTGGTGTTGTCTACGTATGGTTCCCGAGGGGACGTCGAGCCGCTGGCCGGGCTGGCGGTGCGGCTGCGGGACCGCGGCGCCGAGGTGCGGGTGTGCGCGCCGCCGGACGAGGACTTCGCGCGGCGGCTGGCCGGCGTCGGTGTGCCGCTGGTGCCGGTCGGTCCGTCGGCGCGGGCGCTGACGAAGGCGGCTCTGCCGGCGTCCTCGCTGCCGGAGCGGGCGGCCCGGTTGATGGCCGGTCAGATCGAGGCGGTCGCCGAGGCGGCCGAGGGATGTGACGCCCTGGTGGCGACCGGCATGCTCCCGGCGGCGGCCGGCGCGCTGTCAGTTGCGGAGAAACTGGGCGTGCCCGCCGTGTCGGTGACGTTCCAGCAGGTCACTCTGCCGTCACCGGTGCGTCGGCCGCTGGCCTATCCGGGCCGGCCGCTCCCGCCGGAGGTCACCGACAACGGGGTGCTGTGGGAGCTCGACGCGCAGCACATCGACGCGCTGTTCGGTGAGGCGCTGAACACCAATCGGGCGTCGATCGGCCTGCCCCCGGTGGACCGCGTCCGCGACTACGTCGTCGGCGAGCGGCCGTGGCTGGCGACGGACCCGGTGCTCGACCCATGGCAGGGGATGCCGGACCTCGGCGTGGTGCAGACCGGCGCGTGGCTGGTGGCGGACGAACGCCCGCTGCCGGCCGAGCTGGTGGCGCTCCTGGAGGCCGGTGAGCCGCCGGTGTACGTCGGCTTCGGCAGCATGCCGATGCACGGGGCGGCGGACGTCGCCGAGGTGGCCGTCGAGGCGGTCCGGGCGCAGGGGCGCCGGGTGCTGCTCGGTCGCGGCTGGGCGGATCTGTCCCTGATCGACGCCGAGGACGACTGTTTCGCCGTCGGTGAGGTGAACCAGCAGGCGCTGTTCGCCCGGGTGGCCGCGGTGGTGCACCACGGTGGCGCGGGCACCACGACGACGGCCACCCGGGCCGGTGCGCCGCAGGTGGTCGTGCCCCAGCTGGCGGACCAGCCGTACTGGGCCGGCCGGGTGGCCGAGCTGGGCATCGGCGCGGCGCACGACCGCCCGACGCCGACCGTCGAGTCCCTGTCGGCCGCGCTCAGGACGGCCCTGGACCCGGCGACCCGCGCCCGGGCCAGCGCGGTGGCGGGCATGGTCCGCACGGACGGTGCGGCGGTGGCCGCACGCCTGCTGCTCGACGCGGCCGGCTGAGCCACGGGGGCGCCCGGGGCCGGCCCGGGTCCGGCCGGACCGACCTGGGCCGGCCCTTCGCGGCCGGCCCGGCGGGACCTCCCGGACCGCTGTCCCTGCCTCTAGGCCCCGGCCCCAGTCCCTGCCCCCGGTCCTCGGACCCCGTCCCAGGCCCCCGGCCCCACCCCGAGAGACCACGACACACCCGCGCGCGGCCCGTGAACGGAGCTGATCCTTTGAACCCCCTGACCACCAGCGCCTTCGACCTCCCCGACCGTCTGTCCGCCAAGGCCGACCCGGCGCTCATCGCCGGCGACGAGCGGCACTTCGCGGCCATCGCCGCGTGCCTGGAGCAGACGATCGCCGAGGTGTCCGACCGGCTCGCCGCCGAGCTCAGGGCGCCCGGCGGCACGGGCCAGCAGGCGATGGACCGGGACATCGAGGTCCACCGGCTGAACGGCCGGCTGCGCACCCTGCGCCGCTTCGGCCTGGACCTGTGCCTCGGGCACATGGTCGGCGCGGACGACTCCGAGCCCGTGTACATCGGCCGGCTGGGTCTCACCGACAGCGAGGGGCGGCGGCTGCTGATCGACTGGCGCTCCCCCGCCGCCGAGCCGTTCTTCGCGGCCACCCACGCCGACCCGATGGGTCTGGCGAGCCGCCGCCGGTACCGGTGGCACGGCGGCCGGATCAGCGACTACTGGGACGAGGTGTTCACCGAGGACGGTCTGCAGGGGCGGGCCGCGCTCGACGACCAGTCCGCGTTCATCGCCAGCCTCGGCGGCAACCGCTCGGACCGGATGCGTGACGTGCTCGCCACCATCCAGGCCGACCAGGACGCCATCATCCGGGCGGGGTCGCGCGGTGCCCTCGTGGTCGACGGCGGGCCGGGCACGGGCAAGACGGTCGTCGCGCTGCACCGCACCGCGCATCTGCTGTACTCCGACCCGCGCCTCGGTCACCGCCGCGGCGGTGTCCTGTTCGTCGGCCCGCACCGGCCCTATCTGGCGTACGTCTCCGACGTGCTGCCCAGCCTCGGAGAGGAGGGCGTGCAGACCTGCACCCTGCTGGATCTCGTCGCGGAGGGCGCCTCGGCGACGGTGGAGAGCGACCCCGAGGTCGCCCGGCTGAAGGCGTCCGCGGACATGGTGAAGGCGATCGAGACCGCCGTCAGGTTCTACGAGGAGCCGCCCACCGAGCCGCTCACCGTCACGGTCGACTGGTCCGGCATCCGGCTGACCGCCGCCGACTGGGCCGAGGCCTTCGAGGCACCGGAACCGGGCACCGCGCACAACGAGGGACGCGAGCAGGTCTGGGAGAAGCTGGTCGAGATCCTCGGCGACAAGTACGACGGTGATGTCTCCCCGGAGCTGTTCCGCAGGGCGCTGCGGCAGGACGAGGAGCTGAACGCCGCCCTCGGCCGTGCCTGGCCGCTGCTGGACGCGGCCGACGTCGTCGGCGACCTGTGGTCGGTGCCGGCCTACCTGCGGATGTGCGCGCCCTGGCTCACCCGCGACGAGGTCCGTGCGCTGCAGCGAAAGGAGCCGCAGGCCTGGACGGTGTCCGATCTGCCGCTGCTGGACGCGGCCCGGCAGCGGCTCGGTGACCCGGCCTCGGGCCGCCGCAAGCGCCGGCAGGAAGCCGCGGTCGCCGCCGAGCGCGCGTACCGGGCGCAGGTCACCGAGAACCTGCTGCGGACCGACGACGACTGGCAGGGCATGCTGATGACGATGCTGACCGGGCAGGATCTGCAGAACAGCCTGGTCGCCGCCGAGGCGCCGCAGCGCACCAAACCCGACCTGCTCGCCGGTCCGTTCGCGCACATCGTCGTGGACGAGGCGCAGGAACTGACGGACGCGGAGTGGCAGATGCTGCTGCTGCGGTGCCCGTCGCGCAGCTTCACCATCGTCGGGGACCGCGCCCAGGCCCGGCACGGCTTCACCGAGTCGTGGCGCGAGCGGCTGGAGCGGGTCGGGTTCGACCGGATCGACCTGGCCTCCCTGACCATCAACTACCGTACGCCGCAGGAGATCATGGCGGAGGCCGAGCCGGTCATCCGGGCGGCGCTGCCGGATGCCAACGTGCCGACCTCCGTGCGCAGCAACGGTCTGCCCGTCGTGCGCGGCCACGTGGCGGAGCGGGACGCCATCCTCGAAGCCTGGCTCGCCGGCCATGACGAGGGCGTCGCCTGTGTCATCGGTGATCCTTCGTTCCGTGAGACGCCGCGGGTCCGGTCGCTGACGCCGCAGCTGGCCAAGGGGCTGGAGTTCGACCTGGTGGTGCTGGTCGACCCGGAGGAGTTCGGCACGGGTGTCGCGGGGGCGGTCGACCGCTATGTCGCGATGACCCGGGCGACCGGGCAGCTCGTCGTCCTCACCGGCTCCCTGGAATGACCCCCAGTCAGTCCGAAGGGCTGCCGAACCACTTCCGCAGCGAGCCGAGCAGGTCCCGCTGGTCCTCGCCGACCCATGCCACGTAACCGTCGGGCCGTAGCAGGACGGCGGTCACGTCCAGCTCCTCGGCGGCGTCGACGACGTGGTCGACCCGGTCGGCCCAGCCCGCCACCGAGAGCGCGCCGGTGCGGTCGAGGAGCAGTCCGCGACCGTCGTGCATCAGCTCGTACAGGCGACCGCTCTTGAGCTGTACGTCCCGCAGCCGCCGGCCGAGCAGTTCGTGGCCCTCGCCGAGGTCGTAGCGGACGTTGACGGCGAAGGCCGTCTCGGTCATGTACCGGTTCACCTCCTCGAAGTCCATCAGCCTCGACAGCAGCCCGCGCAGCGCGACCGCGCCCGGATCGGTCCCCAGCAGCGTCATCTGGGCGCGGGTGTTGTCCAGCACGGCGGCGCCCACCGGGTGCCGTTCGGTGTGGTAGCTGTCCAGCAGCCCCTCCGGTGCCCAGCCGGCCACTTCGGCGGCCAGCTTCCAGCCGAGGTTGAACGCGTCCTGGATGCCCAGGTTGAGGCCCTGGCCGCCGGTCGGCGGGTGGATGTGGGCGGCGTCGCCGGCCAGCAGCACCCGGCCGACCCGGTAGCGCTCGGCCTGCCGGGTGGCGTCGCCGAAGCGGGAGAGCCAGCGCGGCGAGTGCACACCGAAGTCGGTGCCCGCGACGGCCCGCAGCCGCTGCCGGAACTCCTCCAGGGTCGGCGCGTCCGCACCCTCCTCGGCCACCTCCCCCGCGGGCACGCCGACGCGGTACACCCCGTCCCCGTTGGGGATGACGCCGAAGCGGAGCTCCGTCTTGCGGACTTCGGCCACGACGGCGGTGACGGTGTCCTGGTCCTCGGTCATCTCCATGTCGCCCAGCAGCGTCTCGACCTTGGCGGGTTCCCCGGGGAACGGGACGCCCAGCTGTTTGCGCACGGTGCTGCGGCCGCCGTCGCAGCCGACCAGGTACCGCGAGCGCAGCCGCGTGCCGTCGGCCAGCTCGACGGTCACCCCGTCGGGGTCCTGGGCGAGCCCCACCACTTCGCAGCCGAGCCGGAGTTCGGCGCCGAGTTCGAGCGCGCGCTCGCGCAGCAGCCGTTCGGTGACCGGCTGCAGGATGCTGAGACCGTACGGGTGTGCCGTGTCCATCCCCTTGGGCCACGGCTTGTGGATGCCCCCGAAGAAGCCGCCGACCTGGAACTTCTCACCGGCCGCGAGGAAGCGGTCCAGCAGGCCGCGCTGGTCCGTCATCTCCACGCTGCGCACGTGCAGGCCACGCCCCCGGGACTCGGCGGTCGGCTCGGTCAGTTTCTCCAGCACGACCACGTGCACGTCGTGCAGGCGCAGCTCGGCGGCGAGCATCAGGCCGGTCGGGCCGCCACCGGCGATGAGTACATCGATCATGAAAAATCCCCGTTTCCGCAGGTTGTGCCGTTGCCGGGCGATTCTGCGGTACGAGGGGGGCCTTGCCGCAAGCCCCCCTGTGCGCTATACGTTGAGAGTGGCAAGGAGTGGTCGAGCTCCTTGCCTTCGTCATTTCGGCCGTCTTTTCGGCCGTCTTTTCGGCCCTCTGCTCGTCAGCGGATCACCGCGGTCTCCCGGTCGAGGCGGGACAGCTTCGCGGGGTTGCGCACGGCGTAGAGCCCGGTGATGCGGCCGCCCTCGATGCGCACCGTGACGACCGTGTCGACCTCGCCGTCCCGGCGGAGCAGCAGGGCCGGGTGGCCGTTGACGTACACCGAGTGCAGCGACCTGATCGCGGGGATCACCACCAGCAGGGGGACCACCGGGGCGGCTCCCACGACCGGCTCCAGCGCGGCCTGGACGACCCCTCCGCCGTCGCCGATGAAGACGACGTCCGGGGCGAGGATGTCGAACAGGCCCTGCAGGTCGCCCGTCTCGATGGCCCGACGGAACGCCTCCAGCACGTCCCGCGACTCGTCGGGCGACACCGGCCCGCGGGGCCGGCGCGCGGCCACGTGGGTGCGCGCCCGGTGCGCGATCTGGCGAACCGCCGCCGGCTTCTTGTCGACCGCCTGCGCGATCTCGTCGTAGTCGATGCCGAAGACCTCGCGCAGCACGAACACCGCCCGCTCGGTGGGGGAGAGCGTCTCCAGCACCAGCAGCATCGCCGTCGACACGCTCTCGGCCAGTTCGACGTCGTCGGCCACATCGGGGGCGGTGAGCAGCGGTTCCGGCAGCCAGGAGCCGACATAGGCCTCCTTGCGCCGGCGCAGGGTGCGCAGCCGGGTCAGCGCCTGCCGCGTGGTGATGCGGACCAGGTAGGCCCGCTTGTCCCGCACCGTGTCGGTGTCGACGCCCGCCCAGCGCAGCCAGGCGTCCTGCAGGACGTCCTCCGCGTCGGCGGCCGAGCCGAGCATCTCGTAGGCGACGGTGAACAGCAGATTGCGGTGCTCGACGAACGCCTCGGTGGCGGACTCCATACGGCCGTCCCGCGCACCCGCCCGGGTCGGTCCCGCCGCTTCCTCGACGCGCTCGCTCATCACCGGCTCCTGCTCGTTCGCTCTGGTCCATGTCACATGCACAAGACACCGGACCGCCCTGTTCTGTGACACCTGCGCCGGGAAAACACGAACTGGTGGGTGGCAAGGGCGCGTTCGGACGTAGGTTGTGCGGTGAATGATCGACGCCTCGGCTGAAAGACGGACAGGACTCATGACCGACCCCGCGACGACGCACCAGAAGATCGACACGTCGGTGCCGCACTCCGCCCGCATCTGGAACTACTGGCTCGGCGGCAAGGACAACTACCCCGTCGACGAGGAGGCCGGTGACGCCTACACCGCCGTCTTCCCCGGCATCGTCACCATCGCCCGCAGCAGCCGCGCCTTCCTGCGCCGCAACATCACGTACCTGGTCTCCGAGGCGGGCATCCGGCAGTTCCTGGACATCGGCACCGGACTGCCGACCGCGGACAACACCCATGAGGTCGCCCAGCGGCTCGCGCCCGAGACGCGGATCGTCTACGTCGACAATGACCCGATGGTCCTGGCCCACGCCCGCGCCCTGCTCTACTCCTCCCGCGAGGGCGCGACCGCCTACATCGACGCCGATGTGACGGACCCGGACCGCATCCTCGCGGCCGCCACCGACACCCTGGACCTCAGCCGGCCCACCGCGCTCATCCTCAGCAACATCCTGGGCCATGTCGCCGACCACGGGCAGGCCCGGGCCATCGTCACGCGGCTGATGGACGCCCTGCCGTCGGGCAGCTACCTCTCCGTCAACGACGGCTCGCGCGGCATCGATCCGGTCTTCGAGGAGGCCCAGGACGCGTACAACAACAGCGGTGCCGTGCCGTACAACCTGCGCACGGTCGAGGAGATCACCGCGTACTTCGACGGCCTGGAACTCGTCGAGCCCGGCGTGGTCCCGGTCACGCAGTGGCGGCCGGAGCCGGGTTCGCCCGCGCCGCAGATCATCGCCGAGCACGGCGGGCTGGCCCGCAAGCCGTAGGGCCGCGGGGCGCGGACGGACGGATCACCGCGGTCGGCGGTATGCTGTGCACATGCATCTTTCGTCGCGTCTCGGCTGGTGGCGCTCCTCCTAGGAGCGGCCACCCCAGACGTATGACCCAAGGGCCGTTCGGATGAACGGCCCTTCTGCGTCCCCTGGAACAGGGCTCGTGTCATCCCCCGACGGCGAGATCCCACCACCAGGAGACCCTGTGACCACCATCGCGCAGACCGTGACCCCCGACGCCCCCGCCCCGGCCTCCGACACCCTCGGGGTGTCCGCCGCCCGGGCCCGCAGCGCGGTACTGGAGGAACTGATCCTTCAGGACCCGGGGCGGTTCCGGGTGCTGACCGGCGACCGCCCCACCGGCCGCCTGCACCTCGGGCACTACTTCGGCACCCTGCACAACCGGGTCCGGCTGCAGGACCTCGGCGTGGAGCTGTTCGTCCTCGTCGCGGACTACCAGGTCCTCACCGACCGGGACGTGGCGGACGACCTGACCGGGCACGTCGAGGAGCTGGTCCTGGACCACCTCGCCATCGGCGTGGACCCGGCCCGCAGCACGATCTTCACGCACAGCGCGGTCCCCGCCCTCAACCAGCTGATGCTGCCCTTCCTCAGCCTGGTCTCCGTCGCCGAACTGAGCCGCAACCCCACCGTGAAGGACGAGATCGCGCACTCGCGCCAGTCCGCGGTCAGCGGCCTGATGTTCACCTATCCCGTCCACCAGGCCGCCGACATCCTCTTCTGCAAGGCCAACCTGGTACCGGTCGGCCAGGACCAGCTCCCCCACCTGGAGATCACCCGCACCGTCGCCCGCCGCTTCAACGACCGCTACGGCGACGGCGCCACCGTGTTCCCGCAGCCCGAGGCGCTGCTGTCGAGCGCGCCGCTGCTGCTCGGCACCGACGGCACCAAGATGAGCAAGAGCCGCCGCAACTCCATCGCCCTGGCCGCCGACGCCGACGAGACCGCCCGCCTGATCAAGGGCGCCAGGACCGACTCCGAGCGGCACATCGCCTACGACCCGGTCACGCGCCCCGAGGTGTCCTCGCTCCTGCTGCTGGCGGCCCTGTGCCAGAACCGCACCCCGCAGCAGGTCGCCGAGGACATCGGCTCGGCGGGCGCGGCCGCGCTGAAGAAGACGGTGACCGAGGCGGTCAACGAGTACCTGGCGCCGATCCGTGCGCGCCGGGCGGAGTACGCCCAGGACCGCGCCTTTGTGCGCCGCACCCTGCGGGAGGGCAACGAGCGCGCCAGGGCCGTGGCCGACGCCACGCTCGCCGAGGTCCGTGCCGCCATGAACAGCCGGTACTGACCGGGCGGTTCCCGGCGGGGCCCGGCGGACCGGTCCGGGTGAAGTACTTTGAGCGTAGTGCTGCGAGAGGAGTGGTGGAGCGGTGGTGAGACGGAACGACGAACGGCGTGCCGCGCTGGTCGACGCCGCGATCGAGGTGCTGGCCGGTCAGGGCGCCCGGGGCCTGACGTTCCGGGCGGTGGACACGGAGGCCGAAGTGCCCACCGGCACGGCCTCCAACTACTTCTCCGACCGGGACGACCTGCTCACCCAGGCCGGCGCCCGGGTCTACGAGCGGCTGCGGCCCGACGAGGCGACGATCGCCCGGCAGCAGGCGGCCGGCCGGGACCCGGAGGCGTACGCGGAGCTGATGCGTGAACTGGTCGGGCGGGTCGCGTCGTTCCGCACCGGCTATCTGGCGCTGCTCGAACTGCGTCTGGAGGCCACCCGTCGCCCCGGCCTGCGCAAGGTCCTCACCGAACGCGTCCGCGCGGACCTCGACGCCAACGTCGCCTACCACGAGGCCTCCGGCCTGCCGGGCGACGCCATGGCCGTGAAACTGCTGTATCTGGCGCTGAACTGGCTGATCGCCGAGCAGCTCACGCTCCCGGACGTCTTCACCGAGGCCGAGCGCGAGGACCTGGTGACGGCCGCCGTGGCGCGCATCGTGGCGGCAGGTTAGGCGGGCGGGGCGAACGCCCGGCCCGGGTGCCGCCGGGGGGTGCCGGGCGGGGCGGTGTGGGTGATGCTGAAGGGGTGCGTGGTGTCGCAGCCCGGTCGTTCCCGGCGGCCTACGCCGCCTCGGGACGGCGAGCCGTGCGGGTGTCGCTGGTCGCCGCGGCCGGCTTCTACCTCTTCCGCTACGGCCTCGACCGCCCGGTCGCGGCCACGTACGCGCTGTTCGCCGCCGTCGCCCTCGGCGGGTTGTCCCGGATTCCCGGCACCGGGCGGCAGCGGGCCGCGGTGCTGCTGCGGTCGCTGCCCGTGTGCTGGGTCCTGGTGGTCGTCGGCACCTACCTGTCGGTGCGCACCTGGAGCGCCGTCGTCGGCATGCTGCTGGTCGGTTTCGCGCTGGCCTTCGTCGCCGTGGGCGGGCCGCGTGCGGCGGGGGCGGCACCGGGGCTCCAACTGCTGTACATCCTGCCGTCCTTCCCGCCGTACGACCCGGCATCGCTGGGCGACCGGCTGATCGGGGCGAGCACCGGTGTGGCCCTGCTCGTCGTGGCGGAGGCGCTGATCCTCGCCGAGCCCGAGCCGCCGCCGTACGAGGAACGCGCCGCCGGCGCCGCACTCACCGCCGACCGGTGCGCGCGGCGTCTCGCCGAGCCGCCGTCCACCCTGAGCGCCGCGGACCTGGCGGCGGCGCTGCAGGCCGGCCAGGCGCTGCGGCCCCTGGGGGTGCCGGAGGCGGAACGCCCGGCGGGCCCCGGGCGGCGTGATCGGGCCCTCGCCCACACCGGCCTGGCCACCCGCACCCTCCTGCACCGCCTGGCACGGCTGCGCAGCGGGCCGGACGGGCCGGGGCCCGAGGTGACGCCGGTGCTGCGGGCGGTGGCGGACCTGTCCGGGGCGACCGCAGGCTGCCTGCGCGCCGGGCCGTCGCCGGTGGCGTCGTACGAGACGCTGGTCGCGGTACGCGCACGCCTGGCGGCGACCGGGGCGCGGCAGCAGGTCGCCGCGTCCGGCGCCGCCGGCGCCGCCGGTTTCCCGCCCGCGGTCCTGCGCGAGCAGTCCGCCGTGCTGGAGGCCGCCGACGCGGCGCTGGCCATGGGTACGGCGGCCGATCTGGCGGTGCACGGCCGGCGTGCGGCGGTCCCCGTGCCGCCGGGCCGCTTCTGGTACGCCACGACCTGGGCGCCGCTGCTGTGGTGGCACCGGCTGCGCGGGCACGCCGGACGCCGGTCGGTGTTCTTCCAGAACGCGGTGCGCATCGCCCTGGCGCTGACGGCGGCGCGACTGGTGGCGGGGGTGGACACACTGCCCCACGGGTTCTGGGCCACGCTGGCGGCGCTCACGCTGACCAGGACCACCATGGACGAGACCTGGCACACCATCCGCCTGGCGCTGACGGGCACCCTGGCCGGCGCCCTGGTGACCGCCGGCATGCTGACCCTGGCGGGGACCGACACCCGCGTGTACGCGGTGCTGCTGCCGCTGTGGATGCTGTTCGCCTTCACCGTGGGACCGGTCCGGGGCGTCGGCTGGGCGCAGGGCCTGTTCACCGTGCTGGTGGCGCTGGTCTTCGCGCAGCTGGCGCCGCCGACGTGGCGGCTGGCGGAGGTACGGATGCTGGACGTGCTGGTCGGCAGCGCGATCGGCGCCGTCTTCGGTGTGCTGGCGTGGCCGCGCGGGGCCCATGACGAGCTGCGCTACGCGGCCGCGGACCTGCTGCGCAGGGCGGCGGAGATCGTCGTGGCCACCAGCGTCTCCGCCGCGCGCGGCGGCGCCGTGAACCTGCCCTCGGGGGCGCCGGGCCACGGGACCCTGCATCGCTCGGTGATCCTCGCGGAGTCGGCCTACGCGCAGTACCAGAGCGAGCCGACGCACTTCGGCGGCAGGGCGCGCGCACCGACGGCGCCCGCGGTGGACTGGCAGGCGGCGCTGATGGCCGGTCACCACACGCTGTGGGGGTCGCAGCGGCTGCTGGAGCCGCCGCCGACCGGGCTGGGCCCGGCGGCGGCCGAGGCGCTCGCCGTGCTCGGGGAGCGGGTGGCCGGGCGGATGCTGCTGGCGTCGGCGGCGCTGGACCCGGGCGGTGACACACCGACCGCGCCGGTGCCGCTGATCGATCCGGGTTTCCCTGAGTTCGCCGCCGAGCCGCCGGACGCGCCCCGGCTGTACTACGCGGCGGTGTCGTGGCTGGAGTCGCTGACGGCGGACCTGGCCCGGATCAGCTCCGCCCCTCGGCCGGGGTGAGGGCGCCCGCGGGCCGGGACCGCGCGGCGGGGGTGTGCCCGGACTGGGCAAGGAGGCGCCGCAGCCAGCGGGTGCGGGCGTCGCGGGCGTCCTGGCTGAGGGCGGCTCGGGGCGCGAACGTGTCGAAGCCGTGGCAGGCGCCGGGCCACACGTGCAGTTCGGCCTGGCCGCCGGCCTGCCACAGGGCACCCGCGTACGCCACGTCCTCGTCCCGGAAGGTCTCCGCCGAGCCGACCTCGATGTAGGCCGGGGGCAGTCCGGACAGATCCGTGGCGCGGGCGGGCGCCGCGTAGGGCGGCACGTCGTCGGTGCCGTACCGGTCGCCCAGCAGGGCCTGCCACGCGGTGATGTTGGAGGTGCGGTCCCAGGTGTCGACGCCGGCCATCTGGTGGCTGGAGAAGGTGTCGTTGCGGTCGTCGAGCATCGGGCACAGCAGTAGTTGCCCGATGGGCGTGGGTCCGCCCCGGTCCCGGGTGAGCAGGGCGAGGGCGGCGGCGAGTCCACCGCCGGCGCTCTTGCCTCCGACGATGATGCGGTCGGCGTCGATGCCCAGCTCGTCCGCGTGTGCGGCCACCCGGACCAGCCCGGCGTAGCAGTCCTCCACGGGTCCGGGATGGCGCACCCGTGGTGCCAGGCCGTACTCGACGGAGACGACGGCCAGCTCCAGCGGCTCCGCCCATGCGCGCAGCAGCTGGGGCAGTACGGACCACGCGTTGCCCATGATCATGCCGCCGCCGTGCAGGTAGTACAGCAGCGGCAGCGGCCCGCTGATCCCGGCGGGCCGCGCGCTGACGAGCGTGACGTCCCGTCGGCCGCAGAGCGACGGCACGCTCAGCTCCGCGACCTCGAACCGCCCGTCGGCCTCCAGCTCCCGGAGGGTGGGCCGGGGCCGGGCGGTGGCGTCCCGCCGCTGCCGCTCGGCCAGGTTCTCCGGGGTGACCGGTTCCCGCACCCACTCCCCCGACGCCGCCAGCGCCGCCCGCAGCTCCGGGTCGAGCGGGGGCGCCTGCCCGGCCGACGGGACGGGAGCGGGCTCAGGTGACTGCGCGAGATCCATGCCGGGCAGTCAATCACCGGGCGACCGCGGCGTACGGCGGCGGGTGGCCGCCCCGGCGCCTCGGGGCCGGCCGCGCCCGGGACCGGGATCGATCAGCCCGGGACCGGCATCGATCAGGACGCGTCGCGGAAGAGCGCGGCAGGGCCGATGACGCCGGGCCCGAACCGGTCGCGGATGCGGTCGATCGCGCTCTCGGCCACCACCCGCGCCTCGCGCCCGGCGTCGAGGCTCAGTTGCCGGGCCACCCGCTCGGCGTCGACGAGGTCCTCGCCCCTCAGCGTGATCCGCGTGAGCCGGCCGCGCTGCAGGCCGGCGGCGTCCATCAGCTGGTAGGCGAGCGCGCGCAGGTCGTCGTCGTGCGCGGAGGGCTCGGTCAGGCGGCGGGTCTTCTCCCAGCCGCCGCCGGCGGCGAAGGACAGCTGGAGGGTCAGGGCGCGGGCGGCCTGTCCCCGGTGACGCAGCAGGCTGCCGAGCCGGACGACCAGGGAGAGCAGGGCGGAACGGACGTCGGCGCCGTCCAGCGCCTCGCGCGCGAAGGTGTGCCGTACGGTCGCCGAGGCGGGCAGGGCGCGGGGCACGACGGGGCGGGGGTCGATGCCGCGGGCGTGGTCGGCGGCCAGCCGGCCGGCCCGGCCGCCGAGCAGCCGCTGCACGGTGGCGGGCGGCGCGGCGGCGAGCAGGCCGACGCAGTGGATGCCGTAGTCACGCAGCACCTCGGCCTGGCGGGGGCCGATGCCGTGCAGGGCCTCCACGGGGAGCGGGCCGAGCCAGCCGGTGACCTGGCCGGGTTCGACGGCGAGGACACCGCCGGGCGGGGCGACCTGTCCGGAGGCGGTGGCCGCGACGGTGATGGACGGCCCGATGCCGACGCGGACGTCGATGCCGAGACGGGAGACGGTCCGCACCCGCAGCATCTCGCCGAGCCGGCGCGCGTCGGCGCCGTGGTAGCGCAGCGCGCCCTTCAGCTCGACCAGCGCGGCGGACGGCGGCAGTGCCTGCACGACCGGCGAGAGCCCCGCGAGCTCCTCCAGCAGCTGCCGGTACCCCTCCTCCGGCAGCCGGTCCGGCCCGCGCACATGCATGACCGTGGCCGCCCGGCCTGCTCGAACTCCAGCGTTCACGGGTTCTCACCTCCCACCCTCACGATATCGAACGAAAAATCGAACACGCGAGTGCGCAACGGTGGATCTTGGGCCTAGAATCAAAAACGTGTTCGATGACCTGCCGCCCGACCTCGACCGACTCCGCACCCTGCGCGTGTGGCACGCCCTGTGGGTGGAGCGGATCGACCGGAAGATCGCGGCGATCCAGCGGCGTCAGGCCGAACAGGAGCGCGGGCGGCGCAACCGGCCCGCGCCGCCCGAGTGGCTCGTCCAGCTCGGCATCGGCTCGGGCCGGCCCCCGATCCAGGTGCACGCCGGCGACTGCCGCATGGCCGGCTCCCGGCACCGCCCGGTCGGGCGTGAGGAGGCCCGTCGTCTCCTCGCCGGCGGTCTGCCGGCCTGTGTCCACTGCCGGCCCGACGCCCGGCTGCACCTGCTGGACTTAGATCCGGCCGCCGCCGCGTGAGGTGTGATCGCGGGTCCCGGCCCGGCGCCCGCCCGTCCGCTCAGACGGTGTCCCGCCGCAGGGCCCGTGCCGAGGCGCGGTGCTGCTCGGCCGCCGCCGGGTCCGTCGCGTCGAGCAGGGCCGCGATGCCGTCGTGGGCCAGTGCCTCCGCGTACCGGTTGCCGAGTCGCGGGGCCAGCTCCAGCGCCTGCCGGTGCAGCCGCAGGGCCTCCTCCGGCAGGCCCGCGAGCCGGCAGGTCTCGGCGTAGCCGTCCAGGAAATGGATCTTCCAGTGTTCCTCGAACAACTCGTCGAGCAGGGCGAACGCCTCCCGGTGGCTGGCCAGTGCCTCCTCGTACCGGCCCATCCGGCGCAGCGCGACACCCCGGCAGTTCAGGCACCAGGCCTGGTTGTGCAGGTGGCCGTCGGCGCGGGCCGCCGCAAGCGCCTGTTCCAGGTGCCCGGCCGCCTCGTCGGGTGCCTCGTCGGCGATGGCCACGCCGAGGGTGATCCGGGCCGTCAGGGCGGGCGGACAGGAGGGGTCGGTGTGCGGGGCGGCGAGCACCTCGCGGGCCCGCCGCGCCGCCTCCTCACGGTGTCCCAGTTGCAGCATCGCCCACGCCTCCGCCGCGGCGGCGTCGGCCGCGGCGGTCGGCAGGCCGGCCTGCTCGTAGAGCTTGCCCGCCAGCCGGAAGAGGGCGAGCGGGTCCTCGACCTGTCCCGCGTCCCAGCTCAGGTAACCGCGCCGCAGGGTGAGTTCGGCCTCCGCACGGCCGTCCCCGGCCCGGGACACCAGGGCGCCGGCGGTTTCGTAGGCGTCGGCGGCCTCCGCCATCCGGCCCGCGTTGTAGCGCGCGAAGCCGAGATCGCTGTGTGCCTCGGCGAGCCGCAGCGGGTCGCCCAGACGCTCGGCGGCGGCCAGCGACCGTTCGAAGAGGAAGTTGAGGTGGGTCGTACCGCAGCGGCGCGCGAAGTACGCGCGCAGGAAGCGGGGCAGTTCGCACACGTGGACGTCGGCGCCGACGGCGGCCGCCGTCTCGAAGACGGCGATCAGGTTGGCGTACTCCGTCACGAGCCAGGTGAAGGCCGCGTGCTTGTCCGCGAACCGCGGCAGCGCGGCCGGGGGCCGGACCGCGGCGGCCGCCCGTGCGGGCGACAGGAACGGCATCGCGGCGTCGGCGGCGGCCGCCGCGTGCACGTAGTAGTCGAGCACCCGGCCCAGGGCGCGCTCCCGCTCGGCCGCCGAGTCCTGCTCGGCGGCGGCCCGGCGAGCGTGCTGGTGCACCAGGTCGTGCAGCCGGTAACGGCCCGCGACCGGCTGCTGGACGAGATGCGCGTCGAGCAGGTCCTCCAGCATCGTCTGCGCGGTGCGCAGCGGTACGTCGGCCAGCGCGGCCGCCACGTACTCGTCGAAGGACTCCACCGGCAGCAGGCCCAGCAGCCGGAACAGTCGGGCCTGGGCGCGGTTCAACTGCCGCACGGACATGGCGAACGCGGTGTCGAACTCGCTCGCGCCCTCGGCCATCCGCTCCACCAGGATGCCCACGGTCCAGCCCGGCCGGTGCCGCAGCCGGGCCCCGGCCAGCCGCAGGGCCAGCGGCAGACGGCCGCACAGCCGCAGCACCTCGGCCGCCGCCCGCGGATCCCGGGCCAGCCTGCCGTCGGGGCCGCTCTCGCCGCTGGCGCGGGCCAGCAGTTCGGCGCTCTCCAGCTCACTGAGCACGTCCAGCGAGACCGGGGGCACCTCGTCCAGGCCGAGCAGCCGGTTGCGGCTGGTGATCAGGACGACGGAGTCTCCGGCACCGGGCAGCAGCGGGCGCACCTGCTCGGCGTCGGCGGCGTTGTCGACGACCACGAGGACCCGCCGGTGCGCCAGTTCCGAACGCCAGCAGGCGGCCAGCTGCTCCAGGCCGTCCTGCGGGACCCGCTCGGAGGGCACGTCGAGCGCGCCGAGCAGCATCCGCAGCGCGGAGTCGGGGTCGAGCGGGGGCCTGCCCTCGGTGAACCCGTGCAGATCGACGTACAGCCGGCCGTCGGGGAAGCCGGCGGCGAGCCGGTGGGCGGCGTGCACCGCGAGCGTGGTCTTGCCGACGCCCGCCATGCCGTCGACACACACCGCCCGGTGGCTGTCGACCGCGGCGAACACGGCGGCGAGCTGTTCCTCGCGCCCGGTGAAGTCGGGCACGTCGCGCGGCAGGTCGTTGCGGGGCAGCGGCCGGCCCTGGCGGCTGCTCTTCGGCGGCGCCGGCAGCGGGTTCGAGGTGCGCTCCCACAGCGGGCGCAGGGGGCGCGGGTCGCGCTTGACGAGACGGCACAGGGCGACCACCGCCGGCCAGGGCGGCACGGTCTGCCCGTTGAGATAGCGCGAGAGTGACGAGGAGCTCAGGCCGGTGTCCCTGGCCAGGGCCCGTACGCCGAGCCCGGACAGTTCCTGCAGCAGGCGCAGCCGCGCCGCCAGCTCGTCCTGGGGATCCGCCTGCCCCGCCCGTGCGCGTCCGTCCACCGTTGCGTTCCCCCGCCGTCGTCGTCCCGTGGCCGCTGAAGTCTGTACGGCCAAGTCGCCGCTGGTCAAGGCCGTTTCAGCTGTCCCAGGGTGTCCCATCGCCGTGGTCGTGGCACACCGGCCGCGCTGTCATGGAGTCACACCCCGAGGAGACGGGGCCACCGCACCGAACGAGGAGCCGACCGACATGCAGTCCCGAATGCAGAACCCCGCCGTCGTCCTGTCCGACGCGATGCAGCCCATCCAGCAGCTCTTCAAGGCCGTGCACTCCGGTGGCGTGGACGGGCAGATCCTGGAGCTGGTGCATCTGCGGGTCAGCCAGATCAACGGCTGCAGCGCCTGCGTCGACGGCGGCGCCAGGACCGCCCGCAAGGCGGGCGTGAGCGACGAGCGGCTGGCCACCGTCGTCGCGTGGCGGGAGGCGCCGTACTTCAGCGACGAGGAGCGGGCCGCCCTCGCGCTGGCCGAGGCGGCGACCCGGCTGGCCGACCGTCCCGACGCGGTGAACGACGAGATCTGGGACACGGCCGCCACCTACTTCGACGAGAAGCAGCTGGCCGCGATCGTCCTGATGATCGGCGTCACCAATCTGTTCAACCGGCTCAACGCCACGACCCGTCAGATCGCCGGCGCCTGGGGGTGAGACCACCCCTCGGCGAAGATGAACCCACCACCCGCGCCCCAGAAGGAGAAGTGCCATGACGAACGCACGCAAGTCCGCCGCCAACGACGAGCCGGCCGAGGGATTCACGGCCGAGGAGCGGGCCGCGATGAAGGAGCGCGCCAAGGAGGTGAAGGCGTCCGCGCGCCGTACCTCCAAGGCGGAGAAGGCGGCCGAGGACGAGGCCGCGGTGGTCGCGAAGATCGCCGAGATGCAGGAGACGGACCGGGTCATGGCCGAACGCGTCCACGCCATCGTCAAGGAGAGCGCCCCGCAGCTCGCCCCGAAGCTCTGGTACGGGATGCCCGCCTACGCCAGGGACGGCAAGGTGGTCTGCTTCTTCCAGAGTGCGGAGAAGTTCAAGTCCCGGTACGCGACCCTGGGGTTCAGCGACCAGGCGAACCTCGACGACGGCACCATGTGGCCGGCGGCCTACGCCCTGACCCGGCTGACCGCCTCCGACGAGGCACGCATCGCCGAGCTGGTGAAGAGAGCGGTGCACTGAGGCCCAGCGCCCCGACGGGGGTGGCGCTCCTCGCGCCACCCCCCGGGTGCCTGGCAGGACGGTGCGGTCAGGAGCCGTCGGCGTGGACGGCGTAGACGTACCGCTTGCCGGCGTACTCGCTGAGGTTCCAGATCACGGACTCGCTGTAGGCCCAGCCCGTGGTGGCGCTGCTGTGGAAGCTCAGGTCCTCGCAGCCGACGGCCAGGTTGCAGACGGTGCTCGCGGTCGAGGCGCCCGAGGTGAAGGTGCGCAGCGTTCCCGCGGACGAGCCGTTGCTCGCGGCGAGGTAGTGCTTGCTGTTCTGGGAGACGACGCCCTGGATCTTCTGCTGGGCGACGGTGACGGCCTCGGACGCGGTGGGCGAGGAGATCTGCCGGTTGGTGTAGTCGAGGTTCCAGCGGACCACCTTGGGCGTCGTGGTGGCCACGCCGGTGCCGCTGAAGGTGCCGTCGGTGTAGTCGACGGTGCCGGACGTCGAGTACTCGCTGACCACCAGGGAGTCGGGGCTGCTGGCGCGGTCCAGGCCGATGGCGCTGTAGCGGACGTACTTGCCGGTGTTGTCGTAGGCGGCGCTCTGCGGCAGGACGTACTGGTAGGAGTAACCGTAGTACTTGCCGTCGGTGTGCAGACCGCACACGTCCTTCTCGGCGGTGTCGACCGTGAACATCTTGGTCAGGTCGAAGACCCGCAGACCCTTGTAGGTGTCGACCATGTACAGCATGTCGCCGTACCACATGATGCCGCCGGCGTGCCTGCGGATCGGGTTGAAGGAGTACTCGCCGGTGGACGTCTTGACCGGCTCGACGAGCAGGACGTGCCGGTACGTCGGCGCGGAGGCGTTGGTGTTGTTGACGAACGACAGCCGTATGCCCTTGTCGATCGGGTACTCGTCGACGCCGTCGCCGTCCGGGTCGGTCTCGAAGTACCAGGAGACGGCGACGACCCGGTTGCTGCCGTCGGAGGGGTAGAGCCCGTCGCCGTAGGCGTCGGCGCTGGTGGTGACGCCCTGCGGGATCCAGTAGTCGACCGTCTGGTCGCCGCTCTCCCAGGTGAAGCCGGCGGCGAACGCCTGCACCGTGCCGGGGGCGCTGGTGAGGCGGGTGGCAGTGCGGTTGGTGTCGGCGATGACGGCCGTCGCGTCCACCGTGGGGAGCTTGGTCGCCAGGCCCGCGATCAGGTCGGCGTAGGCGCCGTAGCTGTTGCCGGTCCGGCTGGTGAGGCTGAACTGGCTCGCGTCGATGGTGGCCGCCTCGGCGACGGCCGGGAACAGCGCGCTGCCCGCGGCGGTCACGAACGGCGCGGCGGCCATGCCCTTGAGGATCGTCCTCCGTGTCATGTTCATGGGGCGGAAGATATGCGCACGTGATCACGTGGCACAACTCCCCCGTCCGGCGGCCGGTGTGCGCCGGCGCGGGTTCCGGCGCACAACCGGCTGGAGAATCGGCGAGTTCGGGGCGAGTCCGGAGATTCGCAGCGGCGGGACCGGTCAGGGCTCCTGGATCGTCGCGGTCACCGGCGTGCCGATCTCCACCGTGCGGCTGACCGTGCAGAGCCGGTCGTGGGAGGCCTTGACCGCCCGGGGCAGGATCGCGCGGGCGCGGTCCGCCTCCTCGCCGTCGGGGAAGGCGACGGAGAAGGTGACGGCGAGGTCGGTCATCCGGTTGCCCTGCTCGTCGCTGACCTTGTGGCCCGTCACCGTGACGAGGAACCGGTCCGCCTCGGCATGGCGCGCGGTGGCGACATCGACGTCGACCGCCGTGCAGCCGCCGATCGCGGCGAGCAGCAGTTCGACCGGGGTGAACTCGGCGCCCTCCGTGGCGAAGCTGATCGTCCCGCCACGGGCGTTGGTCGCGGTGAAGTGGCCGGTGGCGGTGCGCTCGACGGCGACGGAGCGCAGGGAGTCTTCGGTCATGGCACGGACCCTAGTACCCCCCGGCGCCGGCCGGCGTCCGGGACATGGCCGCGTCCACGGAGTAGGCCGGTCGGCGGCGCAACGACTTCGGCATGCCCGGCATCGGCACGGTGAGGTCGGCGAACGACACGCGGCGTTCATGAAAGGCGCGGAATCCCTTGCCTGGCAAGGCTGTTGACGCCGTCATGACTGTAGGAGTGACCATCGACACGCCCAGTGGCGCGCTCACCCTCGACGAGGTGGTGCGTCAGGCCCGCGAGGCGCGGGCGGCCGGCGTCAAGAGCGTCTGGTTCGGCCAGGCCTTCGGCTACGACTCCCTCACCGTCGCCGCCGTCGTGGGCCGCGAGGTGCCCGACCTCCACCTCGGCAGTTCCGCGCTCCCGGTGTTCGGCCGGCATCCGCTGATCGTGTCCAGCCAGGCGCAGACGGTCCAGGCCGCCACCGGCGGGCGCTACCACCTGGGACTCGCCCTCGGCACGAAGCTGTTCACGGAGGGCGCCTTCGGGCTGACCTTCGAGCGGCCCGTGGCCCGGTTGCGCGAATTCCTGCTGGCGCTGAGGCAGTTGACCGAGACCGGGAGGGCGGACTTCGAGGGCGAGCTGATCACGGCACGCACCCCGCTGCCCGCGTCCGTGCCGGGCGCCGAACCCGCCGTACCGCTGCTGGTGGCGGCCATGGGGCCGCAGGCGCTGGGGGTCAGCGGCCGGCTCGCCGACGGGATCCTGCCGTACCTGGCGGGACCGCGCGCCCTGGAGCAGCACATCGTGCCGGCCCTCAACCGTGCCGCCGCGGAGGCGGGACGGCCTGCTCCACGTGTCGTCGCCTTCGTGCCGGCCGTGGTCACCGGCGATCCCGACCGGGTCCGCGACAAGGCCCATGAGGCGCTTGGCTTCTATCAGCAGATCCCGTCCTACGCCCGGGTCATCGAGCAGTCCGGGGCCGCCCATCCGGTCGAACTCGCGGCCATCGGCGACGAGAAGAACCTCGCCGAGACCGTCCGCCGCTACCGCGACGCCGGCGCCACCGAGGTCGTCGTCTCCGGCAGCGATCTGGGCGGCCCGGACGACCGGCTGCGCACCTGGGAGGCGCTGGGGGAACTGGCCTGAAGGACCGCGGCTGTCAGGCCGGCCGGCGAACCGGCCTAACGGCCGCGACCGCGAAAGAGCCTGGCCGAAAGGACGGCCGCGGGAGCCTGCGGGAGAGCTTCGGCGTCAGCGCGCCGGCTGCTCCTGCCCGGCCGGGGCCTGCGCCGGTTCGCGCACCATGAAGACGTCCACGGCGTCCTCGGACTCCGTAGTGAACCCGTGCCGCTCGTACAGTCGCCGGGCGGCGCTGCCCTGCAGCACGTTCAGCCGGACGGGGACGCCCGCGCGGTCGCACCGCTCCAGCAGCCGGAGCAGCACGCCGGACCCTATGCCGTGGCCGTGCAGTTCGGGCGCGAGGTAGAAGTGCTCCAGCCAGTGGGCGTCCTCGGCCGGCCGCAGCGCGACGCAGCCTGCGAAGGCGCCGCCCACCTCGATGACCCAGGTGTGGGCCGGCTCGAAGCAGTCCCGCAGCCGCCGGCGCACCCGGTGCTCGTCGTACCGCCCGAGCCGCTCCAGATCGGGCCGCATGGCCACCGCCCGCAGTTCGACCGCCATGTCGATGTCCGCCGCCGACGCCGGGCGCAACTCCCAGTCCACCATGATCACTACGCTACCGTGCGGCATCCCCGCCGTACGGCCGGGTCAGGCGGCCCTGCCCGGCACGCGTTCGCGGACCAGGGCGTACAGCACCACCGACACGGCCATCACGCCGGCCGCCGTGAAGACGCCCGGGGCCCAGCTGCCGGTGGCGTCGCGCAGCACGCCGCTGACCACCGGGCTGGCCACCGCGCCGATCTCGGCGACCAGGTTGAACAGGCCGAAGAGGGAGCCGCGGTGCCTGTCGTCGGTCAGGTCGCCGAGGATGCTGTGGACGATGGGCTGCAGCGCGTTGAAGAACAGGCCCGAGCAGAACAGGATGAGGCCGAGCAGCAGCAGGGACGGCTTCCCCGCGAGCAGGCTCGCGCCGAACGCGGCGGCCAGCAGGGTGTGCACGCTCGCGCAGACCACCGCGAGCGGCTTGCGCCCCTTGCCGGCCCGCACCCGGCGGTCGGCGATCCAGCCGCCGACGGGGAAGCCGATGATGCCGGTGCCCGCGTTGAAGGCGGCGGTGAGGGCGGCGGCGGTCAGGCTGCTGTGGGCGGCCTCGGCGACGATCTGCACCGACCAGAACGAGAAGAACCACAGGTTCCACATGACGGCGACGAAGCCGATGTACACCAGCCACACATTGCGGTTGAGCAGGGCCCCCGCGTGCCCGGCCCGCGCGATGCCGCGCACCACGACCGTCAGCATCATCGCGAAGAGCAGACCCGAGCCGAGCGCGGTGAGCCACTCCGGCCAGCCGAACGCGTCGGCGACCAGGAAGAGCGCGGTGATGGCGACGGCGGCGGGGACCGAGTAGGTGATCAGCCGCAGGGCGGGCGGCCCGAGCCGCAGCGGCCGGTCGCCGCGCGCCCGGAAGAACGCCCAGGTCGCCGCGGCGACCAGCAGCGAGCACAGGCCGAAGACGTACAGCGGCACGCTCCACGCCCGCCCGCCCGGGCCCCAGGTGGTGGTGCCCCAGTCGATGAGGTGCGGGGTGGCCAGCACGCCGACGGTCAGGCCGATCGACAGGCCGGACAGGACCACGCCGAGGCCCATCGTGCGGCGTGCGGGCGGGGTGTGGGCGATGACGAGCACGCGGTCGTTGGAGTAGAAGACGCCCTCGCCGAGCCCGGTGAGCACCCGGGCCACCACGAATCCGACGAGCCCGCCGACCACACCGGAGGCCAGGGTCATCAGCCCGGCCCAGAGCAGGGAGACGACGAGCATCTCCCGGTGCCCGTAGCGGTCGCCGAGCCGGCCGCCCGCGTACTGGGTGAGCATGTAGCCGGTGAAGAACATCGACCCGATGAGGGCCGCCGAGCGCGGCCGGGTGGGTGGCGTCGCCGATGAAGCCGGCCTTGTTCTCGATCATCCAGGCCACCACGGGGCCGGTCACCGTGCGGTCGGCGTAGCTCACCAGCCAGCCGACGAGCAGAAAGCCCCACAGGTGCGTGGGGTGGCCGGAAAACAGCGGCCGGCGGGCGGTTTCGGCTGCTGCGGTGGCCGGTGTCGCGGTGCCGGGTCCGGTGGACTGGGCGGGATCCGTCATTGCGTCCCCCTTGACGCGGAAGGGCCTGCCGGGCGGGCGGCACCGGCCGGAAAGCGCTTGCTATCAGGTGCTGCCCGTCAAGATCGCAGCACCTGTCCCGCAGGTCAAGCGTTGACTTCGAGCAGTGAGGCGACTACGGGAGCGGGAAAGGATCCAGCCACTCCCCTTCGCCTGTCCGGGCGTTCCACCGGTTGAACTCCCTCAGGGGGAGGAGTCGTTCGCTCCGCTAGGGTCATGCCGATCATGTCAGCGACAAGAGAACGGACATCATGCACTTCAAGCGAGCACTCGCCGTGGGCGCCACGCTCGTGGCGCTGACGGCGACGGCGGGGTGCGGCGGCGACGACACCTCCGCCGGCTCCGACGGCACCGGCCTGCTCCCGCCCGCACCGTCATCGGCCGCGCGGGCCGGCTCCGGCAGCGGCGGCGGTGACGGCGACGGCGCGACCGAGCAGGGCTTCGGCGGTGACCTGCCCGAGGCGTCCGACATGGACACCCTCGCCCGCTACGTCGACCTCTTCACCTCCTGCAAGGAGGTGCAGCCCGGCACGCAGTACGACGCCGCCCACGACGGCTCGGACGCCGCCTGGGGCGCGCAGGAGGCGGCGGACCCGGCCTGGGGCATCCGGGAACGCGCCGTCTGCAAGGACTTCGAGCACCCCATCGCCCTGCTCCTGGTGTCGGACATGAGGAAGTTCCAGACCGCGGCCAAGAAGAACAACGACCTCTTCGCCGTCGGCAAGAACTACGCGGTCGTCCCCGTCGGCGACGACCAGATCCAGGCCCTGTCCCCCTCCGGGCTCGCCTTCCTGACCTGCGACCCCGACTTCTCGCCGCCGAGCGGTCACCGCACGGAGAAGGCGCTCGTCGACGGCTGCGTGCTCAGCGACTACTTCCCGTCCTGATCGGCGGCGTCCGGCCCGGCGAAGGGCGTGAAGTGAGCGGGCGGGTGGTCGATGGGCAGGCCGGGACGCCAGGCGGTGAGGATCTGGGCGCTGCACTCGAACAGGCCCGAGGGCAGCGCGTCCAGCGGCCACCAGCGCCAGTCGCCGACCCTCTCGCCGGGCTGGTCGGCCGGCTCGCCGCGCCACCGTGTGACGAGCGCGCCGAACGTGATGCGGACGACGTCGCCGACCTGGTCGACGAGCATGCCCAGCAGGCGGACGTCGGCCGGGTCGGCGTGCAGACCGGTCTCCTCGGCCAGTTCGCGGACGGCCGTCCGCTCCAGCGACTCGCCCGGCTCCACCGTGCCGCCGGGCAGCTCGATCGTCCCGCGCCGGTGACGGCCCAGCAGCAGACCCCGCGGCCCGGCCACGACGATGCCGACCCCGGCCGCCGCCTGCGGGACGGGCGGTCGCGCGGTGCGGGGGCGGGAGGTGATCCGGGCGGGCCTGCGCACCTCGAAGAGCCGGTAGGAGGCATGGTTGCCGTCCTCCGGTGCGTCCAGCGCGGTCACCTTCTCGACCCGCAGCCCGTAGCGCGCCAGCAGGTCCTCCCACAGCTTCGGGGTGAGCACCCACATCAGGCAGGTCAACTCGCCACCGCCGGCAAGGCGCAGGAGTTCGGGCCGGGGCGTCACGGCCGAAGAGGGCCCGTCCCCGGCCGAGTTGGTGTGCAGCACGGTGAAGCACAGTCGGCCACCGGGTCGGAGGGCCGCCGCCAGGGCGGGCAGTAGTCGGTGCGGGTCGATGAAGTGGAGGGCGGACAGGGAGTAGATCACGTCGTACGGCGCCGACGAGCGCAGATGCGCGACGGCGTCCGCCTGGATCAGCCGCAGGCCCGGCAGGTCGCCGTAGTGTGTCCGGGCCCGCTCGATCTGGGTCGGTGAGGCGTCGACCGCGTCCACGGCGGCGCCGCGCGCACGGGCGAGATGCGCGGCGTGTCGGCCGGGGCCGCAGCCGAGGTCGAGAACCCGCAGGCCCGTCAGGTCCCCGAGGACGTCGTCCCCCGGTCCGGTGCCCGCCGGACCCCAGCCGATCTCCTCCACCTCGGCCAGGGGTGTGGCCCGGCGGATGTGGTGCGCCCCGTAGGCGTGCCAGACCTCGGCGTTGACCTTCTCGGCGTCCGCCGTACCGTCTCCGTGCGCGGCCGTGGTGCCGTCCTGGGGTGCCTTCTCCCCTTCGCGCGGCGCCTGCGTCACTTCGCTCGGGTGCTGCTTCTGCCCTTCGCGCGGGATGTCCTCCCCGTCACGCCGGCCCGTCATCGCGGCTCCTTCGCCGGTTCGTCACCGAGCATCGCCAGGTCGGTGCCCGCCTCCGCGAGAACCGCGGCGGCCGTGCCGCGTGCCAGCCGGGCCAGGCCGACGAGCAGGTCCGCGCAGTCGATGTGCTGCGAGCCCCGTTGCTCGGCGCGTGCCTCCGCGGTGGCCATGGCCCTGCGGGAGTACGGCGTCCACGCGATCCGTTCGGCGGCCTGGGAGGCTCCCTGACGCAGCCGGGCGCCGACGGCGTCGTGGACCGCCTGGGGCGATACGCCCGCGGACTCCAGCAGCCGGGTGGCGCTGTTGGTCCGGGCGGTGAGGCCCCACAGGAGGTGTTCGGTGCCGATGTAGTTGTTGCGGTGGGCCACCGCCGCCTGCTTGACGTGGACCATCGCCTCTCGGAGGTCCTCGGTCATGGTCTCGGGTCCGTAGCGCTTGTGCGGCGCGTGGAAGCGCTGCTGCACGGCCTGCCGGGTGACGCCGAGCGCCGCGCCGATGTCGGTCCACGAACTGCCGTGCATCCGGCAGTGCTCGACATAGTCCTCGACCAAGTCGTCGGCCAGGGCCTGGAGTCGGCCAGCGATGCCGGCGGCGGTGGACAGCAGTGCGAGCCAGTCGGGCTGTTCCTGGTCTCCGGGGCGGTGCGCGGTGGCACATGTCCGGTCCACTTCGGCGATGAGGTCGTCCAGATCGGGAAGGGCCATGAGGCAAGTACGCCTTGACAATTCCCGGCTGTCAAGGCGCACTTGCCCGGCGTCGGTCAGGTCAGGTTGAGGCCGCCGTCGAGCATGATGACCTCGCCGGTGAGGTAGGTGTGGGCGATCACCGACGCCACCAGGTCGGCCACGTCGGCGGGTTGGGCCGGGCGGCCCATGGGGGCGCGCTGACGCCACAGGTCGTGCGCGTCGGCCCAGTCCTTCGTCATCGGCGTGTCCACCAGCCCCGGCGCCACCGCGTTGACCCGCACACCGGGTGCGAGTGCCGCCGCGAGCAGCCGGGTCACGTGGTTCAGTGCGGCCTTGCTCGCCGCGTACGGCACCGACGAGCCCTTGGGCCGTACCCCGGCGTGACTGGTGATGTTCACGATGCTGCCGCCGCCGGGAGCCCGGCGCAGCGCCGGGAGCGCCGCCGTGCACAGCACCCACGGGGCGATCAGGTTGACCTCCAGCGTCTCGCGCCAGTGGGCCGGCGCCGCCGCGGCCAGGTCGTGGTGCGGTACGGGCCAGCTGATGCCGGCGTTGTTCACCAGCACGTCCAGCCGCCCGTACCGGTCGACGGCCCGCTCGACCAGCGCGCGGGCCTCGTCCTCCACCGCCAGGTCCGCACGCAGGTACGTCCCGCCCAGCTCGGCCGCCAGTTCCTCGCCCGCCCGCGCGCTGCTCCGCGAGTGCACCACGACCCGCATGCCGTCGGCCGCCAGCCTGCGGGCGACGGCCTCCCCGATACCCGATGTGGACCCGGTGACCAGGGCGACGGGCCGTTCCGTTCGTTCCGTGCTCATGACGGCCGATCCTGCCATCGCCGCCGCCGGCCCCGTGCACCACGTGCCGTTGCCATGCCGCGTCCACGAGGCGCGGCGGCGGCGCGGGTGCCTACACTGCGAGCGTCGACGGCGGCGGGCCCGGTCAGGGGCCAGGAAGGCGGGCGACATGGCCGGCCGGAAGGCGGCGAAGGTGCCGCGCAAGGTCTACGAGCGAGAACTGCTGCGGCTGCAGACGGAGCTGGTGCAACTGCAGGAGTGGGTGCGGGCCGAGGGCGCCCGGCTGGTGGTCGTCTTCGAGGGCCGTGACGCGGCCGGGAAGGGCGGCACCATCAAGCGGGTGGCCGAGCATCTCAACCCGCGCGTCGCACGCATCGCGGCCCTGCCGACACCGACCGAGCGCGAGCGCTCCCAGTGGTACTTCCAGCGGTACGTGACGCATCTGCCGGCCGCCGGGGAGATCGTCCTGTTCGACCGCTCCTGGTACAACCGGGCCGGGGTGGAGCATGTGATGGGCTTCTGCACCAAGGAGGAGCACCTGCGTTTCCTGCACCAGTGCCCGATCTTCGAGCGGATGCTGGTGGAGGACGGCATCCTGCTGCGCAAGTACTGGTTCTCGGTGAGCGACACCGAGCAGCAGGAGCGGTTCCGGCGCCGGCTGGAGGATCCGCTGCGGCGGTGGAAGCTCTCCCCGATGGACCTGGAGTCGATCACGCACTGGGAGGCGTACTCGCGGGCCAAGGACGAGATGATGGTGCACACCGACATCCCGGAGGCGCCCTGGTACGTCGTCGAGAGCGACGACAAGCGGCGGGCCCGGCTGAACATGATCGCCCACCTGCTCGACTCGGTGCCGTACCACGACGTGCCGCCGCCCTCGCTGAAACTTCCGGAGCGGCCCGAGTCCACCGGGTACGAGCGCCCGCCGCGCGAGCTGCGGACCTACGTCCCGGATCACGCCGCGAACCTGTGACGCGTCCTAGGCCCGGGTGAGCCTTCAGACCGGTTGCGGTACGACGGCCACGGGGCAGCGCGCGTGATGCAGCAAGGCGTGGGCCACCCTGCCCAGTTGCAGACCCCGGCGGCCGGAGCGATGCCGGGCGCCCACGACCACGAGATCCTCGGCCGCGGAGAAGTGGACCAGCACCGTGTGCGCCGGGCCCTCGACCGTCGCACGGCGTACCGGCACCCGGCGGTGCGCCGCTTCCACGTCCCGCAGCGCGGTGTCGAGTACGGCGGCGGCCCGCTCCTCCTGGAGGCGCGCGCGATCACCGACGTGCACGGGGCGGCGCCACGCGTGCACGGCGTCGAGACGGCAGCAGCGGGCCTCGGCCTCCCGGAACGCGAAGCGCACCGCCGTGGTGCCGGCCTCCGGGCCGCCCACGCCCAGCAGGATCCGCTCATGCGCACCGGCCAGGCCGGCCCGGTCGCCGCGGACCACGATCACGGGGCACGGCGCGTGGGCGGCGACGGAGAACCCCACCGAGCCGAGGAGCAGGCCCGGCAGTCCACCGTGGCCGCGCGCACCGATCACCACGGCGAAGGCGTCGTGGCCCCGGCTCACCAGGGCGTCCACCGGGTCCTCCGGCGCCACGTCCGTCGCCACGCTCACCCGGGGATCGCGGCGCTGCGCCCGCTCGGCGGCGGCCTCGACGACGGCCGGCGCCCGGGGCGGTCCGTCTCGGTGTGCCATGCCGGTGGACTCGTAGCGCTCCCAGAGGGAGGCGTGCACCAGCAGCAGGGTCAGACCGTGGCGGACGGCCTCGTCGACCGCCCAGTCGAGCGCAGCGGCGCTCGCCAGGGACCCGTCGACCCCCACGACGAGAGGCAGCTCCATGCGCACACCGCCTTTCGCCTGCCGGATGAACCACGAGGCACGGGATCCGAGGCCCACACTCGCACCCCGGAGTCCGCAACGGGTAGAGGCGACCCGACCCCTGCGGGCAGGCCGTCCGGCCCTGCGGGCGCGGGCTGGGTGGTCCCGCCGGGATGGCCGGGATGGTCCCGTCGGGATGGGCGGGGTGGTCCCGCCGGCACGGGCTGGGTGGTCCCGCCAGCGCGGGCGTGGTGGTCCCGCCAGCGCGGGCGTGGTGGTCCCGCCAGCGCGGGCGTGGTGGACCCGCCAGCGCGGGCGTGGTGGACCCGCCGGCACGGGCGGGGTGGTCCCGCCGGCACGGGCGGGGGGACCTGCCGACGCCAGGCTGGAGGATCTGCCGGCGCGGGCTGGGCGGACCGGGCCGACCGGCGAGGGGCACCGGCCACCGACCGGGCGTTGGAGACCGTACGGGGCCGACGGCCCGCGTCGGCCGACGCGGGCCACCAGCCGGTGGCCACCAAACGGACGTCGGAGACCAGGCGGCGTCGCCCGCCGCCACAGGTCCGGCGGGGCTACGACAGAACCCCCGGCCTGGAGCCCACCGCTGCGGCAGGGCCACGGCAAGCAGCCCGGCGGCCGCAGCAGACCCCCGGTCCGGAGCCCGGCAGATGCGGCAGGCCAGCGGTCCGGCGGCCGCAGCGGGGCCGTGGGGCAGGGCCTGGCGGGGCCGCAGGGCAGGGCCCGGAGGAGCCGCAGGGCAAGGCCTGGATGGGCCGCGGGCCAGGGGCCCGGTGTCGTCGGCGGGGCCGGTCAGGGGCTCGGTGGGGGAACCGGGAGCGGGGCCTGCCAGGTCAGGCGGGTGCCTCCGCCCTCGGGGGTCTCCCAGTTCAGCGTGCCGCCCAGGTGCTCGGCCCGTTCGGCCAGGTTGCGCAGGCCGCTGCGGCGGCCCCCGGCGGGGATGCCCACGCCGTTGTCGGTGAGGGTCAGCCGCACCTCACGGCCGTCTGTCACCAGCACCACGTCGGCACGGTCGGCGTGCGCGTGCCGGGCGATGTTGGTGAGGCCCTCGGAGAGCACGGCCAGCACCTGGTCGGCGATCTCGCGCGGTACGTCCGTGTCGAGCAGCCCCTCCATGCGCGCGCTGGGCGCGTAGCCGAGCACCGGGGCGGCCTCGCCCACCGCCTGTACGGCACGCGCGCGCAGCCCTGACCCGCCGCCCCCCTCCCGGGCGCGCAGGGCGAAGATCGTGGACCGGATGATCTTGATCGTCTCGTCGAGGTCGTCCACGGCCCGCGCCACGCGCGCGGAGGCCTCGGAGTGCTCGATGAACCGGCCCGCGCTCTGCAGGGTCATCCCGGTGGCGAAGAGCCGTTGGATGGCCAGGTCGTGCAGATCGCGGGCGATCCGGTCGCGCTCCTTGAGCACCGCGATCTCCTCCGCGTCCTGGCGGCGCTCGGCGAGCTCCATGGCGACGGCGGCCTGCGCGGCGAACCCCTGCAGCGGTTCGATCTCCTTCTCGGTGAACGGGATCTGCCCGGCGTCGCGGACCAGCAGCACCACACCCCGTGCGCCCTGGCCCGTGCCGATGGGCGCGGCCACGGCCGGGCCGAGGCCGATGAAGCGCCGGCGTCCGGCCGTGACGCGGTTGTCGTGGGAGGCGTCGGGGCTGGTCATCGGGGTCCCGGTGGCGAAGGCCGTGCCCATGAAGCTGCCCTCCACGGGCAGCACCAGCCCACGGTGGGCCTCCGCCTGTGCTCCGATGGCCAGTTCGACGGTGAGCGACCCGGTCCCCTCCATCGGTATGGCGACCACCGCCAGCGCGGCACCGGTGATCTCCCGGGCGCGCTCCGCGATCAGCCCGAGCACCTGGGCGTGCTCGCTGCCGGACATCAGGCTGTGGGTGATCTCGGCGATGGCCCGCAGCCAGCGTTCCCGCAGCCGGGAGTTCTCGTACAGGCGCGCGTTGTCGATGGCCACGCCGGCCGCGACGGCGAGGGTGGACAGGACCGCCTCGTCCTCCTCGTCGAACTCGACCCCGCCCCGTTTCTCGGTCAGGTACAGATTGCCGAACACCTGCTCGCGCACCCGGATCGGGACGCCGAGGAAGGTGCTCATCGGCGGATGATCCCGCGGGAAGCCGTAGGAGGCCGGATGCTGGGACAGCTTCGCCAGGCGCAGCGGCTCCGGGTGGCGGATCAGCTCGCCCAGGATGCCGTGTCCCTCCGGGAACGGGCCGATCCGCGCGATCTGCTGGTCGCTTACGCCGACCGTGTGGAAGGCCGACAGCCGTCTGCCGTCGGGGCCGATCACCCCCAGCGCCGCGAACTCGGCGTCGACCAGCGTGGCCGCGGCCTCGACGATGCTGTGCAGGGCCTGTTCCAGATCCAGCTCCCGGCCGACGGAGAGCACCGCCTCCAGCAGGCTGTGCACCCGGTCCCTGGTGCCGCGGGCCGCGTCCAGCCGGGCCTGCAGCTCCGCCAGCAGCTCATCGAGTCTGAGCTGCGGAAGCCGCACGCGGGCCTCGTTGTCCCCGGCGCCTGCCACGCGTGGCTCCTCCCGATCCCTGCCGTGCCGTCGGCCGGACATCGCCGTCATCTGCCACGGTATCGGGCCTGGGGCTGGACGCCCACGTGAACCGGGTGGGTGGCCCTTCTCACCGGGGCTGTCCGGGGTCTCCCGGCGGGCGGAGGCGGTCGTGGGTCTGGCTGGCGATGACGGCGGCCTGGACACGGCGTTCGACACCGAGCTTGGCCAGCAGGCGGGAGATGTGGTTCTTCACCGTCTTCTCAGCGAGGAACAGCCGCTGTCCGATCTGCCGGTTGGTCAGGCCCTCACCGATCAGGGCCAGGATCTCCCGCTCCCGTTCGGTCAGCCCGGGCAGCGCGTCCGGCTCCTCCTCGGCCCGGCCGTGCCGCAGCCGGGCCATCAGCCGCCCGGCGGCGCTGGGGTCCAGCAGCGACTGGCCCGCGGCCACCGTGCGCACGGCGGAGACCAGGTCGGAGCCCTGGATCTGCTTGAGCACGTACCCCGCGGCGCCGGCCATGATCGAGTCCAGCAGGGCGTCCTCGTCGTCGAAGGAGGTCAGCATCAGGCAGGCCAGGTCCGGCAGGCGCGAGCGCAGGTCCCGGCACACGGTGACGCCGTCGCCGTCCGGGAGGCGTACGTCGAGCACCGCCACGTCGGGGCGCAGCGCCGGCACGCGCACCAGGGCCTGCTCGACGGTGGCGGCCTCCCCGACCACGGTGATGTCGGGCTCGTCGTTGAGCAGGTCGTGCACTCCGCGCCGTACGACCTCGTGGTCGTCCAGCAGGAAGACCTGGATCGGTCTCTCGGCGCCGGCCGGCCGGCTGTCCGACATGAGCTGCTCCCGTCGTGGGTGGCTGTCCGCCCAGGGGGCTGCGACGCCCCCTGAAAGAGATCATTCGCCGTCCGGGACCGGAACGCCAGGGCCGGTCGGCCCTGTTGCCACGGGCCGTACGGGTCGGCGCCGCATGGCCCGTACGGGTCATGGTGACAGGTCGACCGGGTCAGGGGGCAGGCCGTACGGGTCGGGGGGACAGCCCGGACAGGTCACGGGGACAGGCCGGCGGCCCAGGGGCCCTGTCCCGTGTGCAGTTCGCGGCCCGTCACCAGTTCCGGTGTCACCCTCACGAAGACCTCCTGCGGCGAGGGCGCCCAGGAGCGGGGGCCGGTGCGGAGCAGCCGTGCGTGTTCGGCGGGGTCGGTGACCACCGCCGCGGCCCCGGTGACGACCACGCTCCAGCCGCTGCGCCGGGCGGGGTCGACGTCGTCGGTCTCGAAGGCGACCACCGCCCCGTCGACCGCGCGGACCAGTCCCGAGTCGGCGCGGGCGCACACGAGGACGGACCCGTCGGCGTCCAGGCGGAACGCGACGGGCAGTACGGCCGGCAGGGCCTGCCGTGTGTACACGAGCCGGCCGACGCCCACGGCCGCCATCAGCCGCAGGCACTCTCCCCGGCAGAGTTCACCGAATCCGTCGTCACGGAGCACGGCGTCCAGGTCGCCCGCCGGGTGCTCCTCCAGCGGGCCCGGACCGCTCGGGGACATGCCCGCCCGGGTGACTGCGTGCTCCCGGGTGAGTCCCGGCTCCGGACGGCGCGGGGCAAGGCGGCGTCCCAGGTCGCCCGCCGGGGTCTCCCGCACCGGGCTCGGCACGCTGTGCTCGGCCATGGTGTGCCCTTCCTCTGCTCGGCCGCGTGAACGGTCGCGTCATGGCTCCACCCTGACGTGATCGGCGGCACGGCGCTTGGGCCGGTCGGCCCCACCCGCCCGGCCGACGGGGCCCACCGCGGGCTGCAGGGACCCCCGGGGCCGCAGATGGGGCCTTCCGGCCCTACCTCCCGAGCCGTGGTGCCGATTGTCTCTGTGCATGGACGACATCCCGCACCCGTCCGCGCCGGAAGCCACGGAGCGCGTTCACCGGATGGATCGCTCCCACGGTGAGGCGACCCTCGTGGAACTCCGGGGAGACATCGACCTGCTCACCGCACCGGCTCTGGCCGACCGGCTGGACGCGCTGACGGCCGGGCGCCGGCCCGACGTGGTGATCGACCTGCGCGCGGTGAACTTCATCGACTGCTCCGGACTGCGCGTCCTGTGCCGGGTGCGCAGCCGGGCCCTGGAGCGGCGCGGCCGGCTGCGGCTGATCTCGGACAGCCCGCGCTTCCTGATGATCCTGCGCCACGTGCGCCTGGCGGACGTCTTCGAGATCCACCCCGGCCTGCCCTAGAGCCCGGTGTGGCCGCGCGGGCCGCTCACTCGTGGGAGACCAGCGCGACCGGGCACCGTACGTGGTGGATCAGGGCGTGCGGGACGGGGCCGGTGTGCGGGCGCCCCTCCGTGCGGCGCCTGCGGATGCCCGCCACGACCAGGCCCGCTCCGCCCGTGGCCCGGACGAGGACGTGCGCCGGACGGCCTTCGTGCAGGTTCTCCCGTACGGCCACCGCCGGATGCTTGCGCCGCCAGGGCTCCAGCAGCCGCTCCAGCTCCTGCTCCGCCGCGGCCCTCGTCCGGGCGCGGTGGGCGGCGGCCGGGCCGCCCTCGGCGTACGGCACGTGCCAGGCGTGCACCGCCCGCAGCGGGGCTCCGCGCAGTTCGGCGGCGCGGAAGGCGAAGTCCAGCACCTCCTCGTACGTCCCGTCGACGTCGACGGCGACCGTGACGTCGCGGAGCGGGGTGCGGACCGACGGCCTGCCGTCGCTGTCCGGGAGATGCTCGGACTCCGCGGTCTCGTCGGCCCGCACCAGCACGATCGGCCGTTCCATGCGGGCCGCGGTCGCCATGGCGACCGCCCCGGACACGAATCCGCTCAGGCCGCTGCTCCCCTGGCTCCCGATCACCAGGAGGTCGGCGTTCTCCGCCTCGCCGAGCAGTGCGGAAACGGGCGGCCCTGCGACCTGCTCGGCGGAGACCGCGAGCCGCGGATAGCGCCGGCCGAGCTGACCGAGCGCGCCGTGCAGCACCCGGCGGGCGTGCTGCTGCGGAGCCCTCAGTTCGGGCAGCGAGAACTCGGTGCCGCCCTCCGGCAGGCCCCCTTCCCAGGCGTGCACGAGCCGCAGCGGCACGCCCCGGCGCAGGGCCTCGCGGGCCGCCCAGTCCGCCGCCGCGAAGCCCTCGCGGGAACCGTCCACGCCGGCCACGACCGATCTGATCACGGCCCTCACCTCCCTGGTCGCCCGGTGGGTGTGCGCCGGGCGGGGGCCGGCCGCCGCCCGCCTCGGCGAGCGCGGGCGGGAGGCACACCTCCGCGGCCGGGTCCGCGCCCCCCACCAGGGTCCCTCCGCGGGCGGGAGTCGGAAACCCCGGGCCTTGCGAGCGCGGCTTCGGGGACCGGCAACTCCGAGCGTCCCTCCGGGTACCGGCACCCGGGGAACCCCGGCCCTCCGAGCGTGCTTCCGTGGACCGGCGCCCGGGAAGGGCCACCGGTCCCCGGACGGCGGGCCGCACGGCCCGGGCCCGGCGTGGGCTATCGCCGTGCCTCTGCGTAGGAGCGATCGCCGACGACGGCGGGCGTCGCTCCCCCGTCGGGCGCGGGACTGCCGGGCCGGTCGTCGCCCTCGGTGACGCTCCCGTGGCGCTCCCGCAGGACCTGCAGCAGCGGGCCCAGGGGCGCGTCCGGGAACGGGGTGCCCGACGTGGTGGAGACGCCGTAGGTGTCGTGGAGCCAGAAGGCCCACTGGGCGGTGGTGGGTTCGACCCGGAACTGGGCGACGAAGGCCCGGTAGGCGTCCGCGAACCGGTCGGCGGCCGACTCCGCCGTCTCCTTGGGGCCGAGCAGCGACTCGGGCTCGGCGGGCTCGTCGGTCAATTCCGGGGAATCCATGGGCTCGGGCAGCGCCAGCCGCAGCTCGCCCGCGCCACGCCGGACGCGGCGGGCCGCCTCGACCGCGGTGGCCGCTGGGGCGGCCGTGGCGGCGGGGGCGGCGGGCCGCTCGCTGTCGACGTGGTCGGGCGATACGCCGATGCCTGCTGCTGCCAGGCCTGCCGGGGCCGTTTCCGACAGGGGGACGCCGTAGCGGGCCAGGCGCAGCGGCATCAGGGATTCCACCGGGGCCTTGCGGCGCCAGGCGCGGCCGAAGCGGGAACGCAGGCGGGCCTGGTAGACCAGGCGTTCCTGTTCGAGCTTGATGACCT
>NZ_PQSS01000027.1 GCF_002920535.1 Streptomyces sp. Ru71
TGCGCGCCGGGACCGGGTCGCGATCCAGCTGCCGATGATCCCCGAGGCCGTGTTCGCCATGCTGGCCTGCGCGCGGCTCGGACTGCCGCACAGCGTGGTGTTCGGCGGGTTCTCCCCGGCCGCGCTCCAGTCCCGTATCGAGGACGCCGAGGCACGGCTGCTGATCACCTCGGACGGCCAGTACCGCCGGGGCCGGGCGGAGCCGATGAAGGCGCACACGGACGAGGCGACCGCGGCCACGCCCTGCGTGGAGCACGTCCTGGTGGTCCGCCGCACCGGCATCGACGTGCCCTGGACCGAGGGCCGCGACCTGTGGTGGCACGAGGTGGTGGACGGCCGGCACGACCAGCACACCGCCGAGGACTTCGACGCCGAGCACCCGCTGTTCATCCTGTACACCTCGGGCACGACCGGCCGGCCGAAGGGCATCCTGCACACCTCCGGCGGCTACCTCACCCAGGCCGCCGCCACCCACAGCACGGTCTTCGGCCTCGATCCCGACACCGACGTCTACTGGTGCACGGCCGACATCGGCTGGATCACCGGGCACACCTACATCGTGTACGGGCCGCTGGCCAACCGCACGACGTCCGTGATGTACGAGGGCACGCCCAACACCCCGCACGAGGGGCGCCACTTCGAGATCATCCAGAAGTACGGGGTCTCCGTCTACTACACCGCCCCCACCCTCATCCGCACCTTCATGAAGTGGGGCGAGGACGTCCCGGCCCGCTACGACCTGTCGTCGATCCGGGTGCTCGGCAGCGTCGGCGAGCCGATCAACCCCGAGGCGTGGCGCTGGTACCGCGAGCACATCGGCGGCGACCGGGCGCCGGTCGTGGACACCTGGTGGCAGACCGAGACCGGCGCGGTCATGATCGCCCCCCTGCCCGGCGGCCCCGCCGCCAAGCCCGGTTCGGCGCAGACCCCGCTGCCGGGGATCTCCGCCAAGGTGGTCGACGACCAGGGCCGGGAGGTCGGCAAGGGGGAGAGCGGCTACCTGGTCCTCGACCAGCCGTGGCCGTCGATGCTGCGCGGCGTGTGGGGCGACGACGCGCGCTACCGGGAGACGTACTGGTCCCGCTTCTCCGCGCAGGGCTACTACTTCGCCGGTGACGGCGCCCGCTACGACGAGGACGGCGACATCTGGCTGCTCGGCCGGGTCGACGACGTCATGAACGTCTCCGGGCACCGCATCTCCACCGCCGAGGTCGAGTCGGCGCTCGTGTCGCACCCCGCGGTCGCGGAGGCCGCCGTGGTCGGCGCGTCCGACGCGACGACCGGGCAGGCCATCGTCGCCTTCGTCATCCTGCGCGGCGGCACGGTCTGGTCCGCGGGCGACGTCACCGGTGCGCTGCGCGAACACGTGGCCCAGGAGATCGGCCCCATCGCCAAGCCCCGGCAGATCATGGTCGTCCCCGAGCTGCCCAAGACCCGCTCCGGGAAGATCATGCGCCGGCTGCTGCGCGACGTCGCGGAGAACCGTGAGGTCGGCGATGTCACCACCCTCGCGGACGCCTCGGTCATGGACCTGATCAACGCCGGTCTGTCCGGCGGTTCACCGCAGGCCGGCTGACCGGCTGCTGCACGAGGGGAGTCGGACATGGGACCCACCAGCACCCCGGCCGAGCGGGTCGTGCTCGTCACCGGCGAGGGCGACCTCGCCGCCGACGTGGCGGCAAGCCTCCTGGAGCGCGGCGCCCGGGTGGCGCTGGCCGGGCCCGACGCCGACGCGGCCCGCCTCGCGCCGCCACCGGGACCGGCGCTGCTCGCGCTGCCCTGTGCCCGCGACGACCTCGTCGGTCTCGGCCGGGCCGTCGACACGGTCGTCGAACGTCTCGGCCGCCTCGACCACCTGGTGAACCTCGTCGCGGCCCGCCCCCGCCCCGGTCCGCTGATGGAACTGGACCCACAGGCCCTGCACGACCTCCTGCACGGCGGCCTCGTCACGCCGCTGGCCTGCGTGCAGCGCGCCTACCGGCGCTGGATGGCCGCGCACGGCGGCTCGGTGGTCAACGTGGCCGCCGCCACGGGGCGGGACGGACCGCAGGACGCGGCCCTGGCCGGCCTGACCGAGCTCACCGAGTGGCTGGCCGCCGAACTGGCACCCCGGGTCGACGTCCACACCCTGCTGCCCAGCCCCTCACTGGGCCCGGGCGCCTACCGGGCCGGCGTGCCCGAAGTGGTGTGCGACCTCCTGACCCGCCGGACCAACCCCGAGCACGGGCCGGTGCTCGTGCTCAGCGAGGAACCCGCCTGCCCCTCCCGTGCCGCCTGACCGCGGCGTACGACGACGCCGGCACCGACAACACGACCTGACACAGAACCCGAAAGGTGCGCAGCACTGATGCGACTCGTCCTCATCGGCCCTCCCGGAGCGGGCAAGGGAACCCAGGCGGCCGTGCTCAGCGAGCGGCTCGGCGTCCCCCACATCTCCACCGGAGACCTGTTCCGGGAGCACGTGACGCGCCGGACCCCGCTCGGACGGGAGGCCCGGCGCTACCTCGACACCGGTGAACTCGTCCCCGACCACGTCACATCGGGCATGGTCCGCGAACGCCTCGCCCAGCCGGACGCCCGGCACGGCTTCCTCCTCGACGGATTCCCCCGCACGGTGCCGCAGGCGCGGGAGCTCGCCACCGTGCTGGGCGCCGCCGGCTGCGCACTGGACGCGGTGCTGGAGTTCGCCGCTCCCGACGAGGTCGTCGTGGCACGCCTGTCGGACCGGGGCCGCCCGGACGACACGGAGGACGTCATCCGCAACCGGCTGCGGGTGTACCAGCGTCTGACGGCACCCCTGCTCGCCCACTACGCGGGCATCCTGCTGACGGTCGACGCCGTCGGCCCGGTCGAGGAGGTCACGGAACGGGCCCTGGACGGTCTGTCCGATCTCCAGCGACGGGCCGGATGACCCCCAGAGCGGCCCAGGCCCGTTCGCCTAGCACTCGATGATGTTCACCGCGAGACCGCCGCGGGCGGTCTCCTTGTACTTCACGCTCATGTCCGCGCCCGTGTCCTTCATCGTCTTGATGACCTTGTCGAGGGACACCTTGTGCGAGCCGTCGCCGCGCAGCGCCATGCGCGCCGCCGTGACCGCCTTGACCGCGGCCATGCCGTTGCGCTCGATGCACGGGATCTGGACCAGGCCGCCGACCGGGTCGCAGGTCAGGCCGAGATTGTGCTCCATGCCGATCTCGGCGGCGTTCTCCACCTGCTCCGGCGAGCCGCCCATGACCTCGGCGAGCGCGCCCGCGGCCATCGAGCAGGCGGAGCCGACCTCGCCCTGGCAGCCGACCTCGGCGCCGGAGATGGAGGCGTTCTCCTTGAACAGCATGCCGATCGCGCCCGCGGCGAGCAGGAAGCGGACCACGCCGTCCTCGTCGGCGCCCGGCACGAAGTTGATGTAGTAGTGCAGGACGGCGGGAATGATGCCGGCGGCACCGTTGGTCGGGGCGGTGACGACCCGGCCGCCCGCCGCGTTCTCCTCGTTCACGGCCATCGCGTAGAGCGTGATCCACTCCATCGCCAGGGCCTTCGCGTCGCCCTCCGAGCGCAGCTTGCGCGCGGTGGTCGCGGCGCGGCGCCGCACCTTCAGCCCGCCCGGCAGGATCCCCTCGCGGCTCATGCCGCGCTCGACGCACTCCCGCATCACCCGCCAGATCTCCAGCAGACCGGCGCGGATCTCCTCCTCGGTGCGCCAGGCCCGCTCGTTCTCCAGCATCAGCGAGGAGATCGACAGGCCCGTGTCCTTGGTCAGCCGCAGCAGCTCGTCACCGGTGCGGAAGGGGTACTTCAGCACGGTGTCGTCGAGCTTGATCCGGTCCGCGCCGACCGCGTCCTCGTCGACCACGAAACCGCCGCCGACCGAGTAGTACGTCTTGGTCAGCAGCTCGGCGCCCGAGGCGTCGTACGCCCACAGGGTCATGCCGTTGGCGTGGTAGGGCAGGGCCTTGCGGCGGTGCAGGACCAGGTCGTCGTCGAAGGAGAAGGCGATCTCGCGCTCGCCGAGCAGAGTGATCCGGCCCGCAGCCTTGATCGCCTCCACCCGCTCGTCCGCCGTCTCGACGTCCACCGTGCGCGGGGAGTCCCCCTCCAGGCCGAGCAGCACGGCCTTCGGGGTGCCGTGGCCGTGCCCGGTCGCACCGAGCGAGCCGTACAGCTCGCAGCGCACGGACGCGACCGAGGCCAGCAGGTCCTCGTTGCGCAGCCGGCGCGCGAACATGCGCGCCGCCCGCATCGGGCCGACCGTGTGGGAGCTGGACGGGCCGATGCCGATCGAGAACAGGTCGAAGACCGAGATGGCCACGGGAAGACTCCTGTAGGACGGGGGTGGGGGGCACCGCGCGTGGGGTTCTCCCAGTGTGCGCGATGCCCCGCAAACAGTGACTTACTTGTTCAGACCGGGGTACAGCGGGTGCTTTTCCACCAGCGCCTGGACCCGGGCCTTCAGCGCGTCCGCGTCGTACGACGGCTTCAGCGCCTCGGCGATCACGTCCGCGACCTCGGCGAAGTCCTCGGCCGTGAAGCCGCGGGTCGCCAGGGCCGGCGTGCCGATCCGCAGACCCGAGGTGACCATCGGCGGGCGCGGGTCGTTCGGGACCGCGTTGCGGTTGACCGTGATGCCCACCTCGTGGAGGCGGTCCTCGGCCTGCTGGCCGTCCAGCTCGCTCTCGCGCAGGTCGACCAGGACCAGGTGCACGTCGGTGCCGCCGGTCAGGACGTTGATTCCCGCCGCACGGGCGTCCGGCGAGGTCAGCCGCTCGGCGAGGATGCGGGCGCCCTCCAGGGTACGGCCCTGGCGCTCCTTGAAGTCCTCGGACGCCGCCAGCTTGAAGGAGACCGCCTTGGCCGCGATCACGTGCTCCAGGGGGCCGCCCTGGAAGCCCGGGAAGACCGAGGAGTTCAGCTTCTTGGCGAAGTCCTGCTTGGCCAGGATGATGCCGCCGCGCGGGCCGCCCAGCGTCTTGTGCGTGGTGGACGTCACGACGTCGGCGAACGGCACCGGGTTCGGGTGCAGCCCGGCCGCGACCAGACCGGCGAAGTGCGCCATGTCGACCCACAGGTACGCCTCGACCTCGTCGGCGATCCGGCGGAACTCCGCGAAGTCCAGCTGGCGCGGGTACGCCGACCAGCCGGCGATGATCACCTTGGGGCGGTGCTCCTTGGCGAGCCGCTCGACCTCGGCCATGTCGATCAGGCCGTCGTCGCCGACGTGGTACGGGACGACCTTGAACTGCTTGCCCGAGAAGTTCAGCCGCATCCCGTGGGTGAGGTGGCCGCCGTGCGCCAGGTTCAGGCCCAGGATGGTGTCGCCGGGCTGGGCCAGCGCGAACAGGGCCGCCTGGTTGGCGGAGGCGCCGGAGTGGGGCTGCACGTTGGCGTACTCGGCGCCGAACAGCTCCTTGACCCGGTCGATGGCGATCTGCTCGGTGACGTCGACGTGCTCGCAGCCGCCGTAGTAGCGGCGGCCCGGGTAGCCCTCGGCGTACTTGTTGGTCAGCACCGAGCCCTGGGCCTCCAGGACCGCCACCGGGGCGAAGTTCTCGGAGGCGATCATCTCCAGCGTGGACTGCTGGCGGTGCAGCTCGGCGTCGACCGCGGCGGCCACGTCCGGGTCGAGCTCGTGCAGGGGAGTGTTCAGAAGCGACATGGTGGAGTGTGCGCCCTCTCAGCCGGCGGTGAAGGCGGTGTACTCGTCGGCCGACAGCAGGTCCGCCGGCTCGTCCGAGACGCGGACCTTGAACAGCCAGCCGCCCTCGAAGGGGGCCGAGTTCACCAGGGACGGGTCGTTCACGACGTCCTCGTTGACCTCGGTGACCTCGCCGTTGACCGGGGAGTACAGCTCGGAGACCGACTTCGTCGACTCCAGCTCACCGCAGGACTCGCCCGCCTCCACGGTGGAACCGACCTCGGGGAGCTGGACGAACACCACGTCACCGAGCGCGTTGGCCGCGTGCTCCGTGATGCCGACCGTCGAGACGCCGTCCTCGGCGGCCGACAGCCACTCGTGCTCCTTGCTGTAGCGCAGCTGCTGGGGGTTGCTCATGGCCTGAATTCTCCTGTACGCGCGGGAGTGCTGATGAATGGGGGACTGCGAAGACACGTGTGACCAGGGGCGATGTGCCCCATGTCACGTCCGATGGCCTACGACAGTGTCACTTCTGACGCTTGTAGAACGGCAGCGCCACGACCTCGTACGGCTCGTGCGTGCCTCGGATGTCCACGCCGACACCGGCCGTGCCCGGCGCCGCGTGCGCCGCGTCGACGTAGGCCATGGCGATCGGCTTGCCCAGCGTGGGGGAGGGGGCGCCCGAGGTCACCTCGCCGACGACCTTGCCGTCCGCGACGACCTGGAACCCGGCGCGGGGGATGCGGCGGCCCTCGGCGACCAGGCCGACCAGGACGCGCGGCGGGTTGCTCGCGGCGCGCTCGGCGGCGGCGGCGAGCGCCTCGCGCCCGACGAAGTCGCCCTCCTTGTCGAACTTGACCACCCGGCCGAGCCCGGCGTCGAAAGGGGTCAGTTCGGCGGTCAGCTCGTGCCCGTACAGCGGCATGCCCGCCTCCAGGCGCAGCGTGTCCCGGCAGGACAGCCCGCACGGCACCAGGCCGGCGCCCTCGCCGGCCTTGGTCAGCGCCTGCCACAGCTCGACGGCGTGCTCGGGCTTCACGAACAGCTCGAAGCCGTCCTCACCGGTGTAGCCGGTGCGCGCGATCAGCGCGGGCACGCCGGCGACGGTGCCGGGCAGGCCGGCGTAGTACTTCAGACCGTCCAGGTCGGCGTCGGTGAGGGACTTCAGGATGCCGGGGGACTCGGGGCCCTGCACGGCGAGCAGCGCGTACGCGTCCCGGTCGTCGCGGACCTCGGCGTCGAAGCCGGCGGCGCGCTCGGTCAGCGCGTCCAGCACGACCTGGGCGTTGGAGGCGTTGGCGACGACCATGTACTCGGTCTCGGCGAGCCGGTAGACGATCAGGTCGTCCAGGATGCCGCCGTCGGCCTGGCAGATCATGGTGTAGCGGGCGCGGCCGGTCTTGACCGCGCCGATGTTGCCGACCAGCGCGAAGTCGAGGAGGGCGGCGGCCTGCGGGCCGGTGACGATGATCTCGCCCATGTGCGAGAGGTCGAAAAGCCCGGCCTTGGTGCGGACGGCGTTGTGCTCGTCGCGCTCGGAGCCGTAACGCAGCGGCATGTCCCAGCCGGCGAAGTCGGTCATGGTCGCGCCGAGCGAGCGATGCACGGCATCGAGCGCGGTGTGACGGAGTTCGGTACTGCTCATCGGTCGGTCGTCTCCCAGGGGAAGGACAGGCGAGGAAGTTCCTCCCCATCTGTCATCGGAACCTGAGAGGTTCGCCATGACCGCGCATGCGGTCCTGGCTTGCACCTTGGGTGGAGCCGCCCGGACGGTGGCGACCCGCTTTTCAGATGTGCCTCGCCCGCGCGGTAACGGGGCCTGAGAGATTCAAGGGAGGGACTTGCTCCTTCGGCGCCCCAGCTGTGGCTGGGAACTCTCCCGCGCGGATTCAAACGGCCGGTATGCAGTTGGCGGGCTCATCATTGCATGCCTCGTCCGTTCGCGGCAGGCCGCATCTGTAACCGGGTTGTGGCGGTACGCACACGAAAACGCGAGGCAACCGGCATTACCTTCTCTTTACGTTTGATGGGCAGGTCACTACCTGACCCCCAGGGGAGGACGATGACGGTGGACAGGACCACGGCGTATGCGACGACCTCGGGCATCGCGCTGCCCTCGCAGCCCGCGACGCCCGCCCTGGAGACCCGGCCCGCCCCGGTGGTGCGGGACCTGCGCGAGCGGGCCGGCCGCAGCCCGCGCGCCCTGCTGTTCGGCCCTGGGGACGTGGTCGTGGTCACCGGGCTGCCCGGCGGCGGCAAGTCCACGCTGATGCGGCGCGCGGTGCCCGGGCCGCGTGTCGACTCCCAGGACACCCGCGACCGCTTCGACGCCCGGGTGCCCCGGCTGCTGCCGTACGCGGTCTACCGCCCCCTGGTCCGCCTCGCCCACTACGCCGCCCTGCGCCGTGCCCTGCGCGGCGGCGAGGGCGTCGTCGTGCACGACTGCGGCACCCAGTCCTGGGTGCGCGCCTGGCTGGCCCGCGCCGCCCGGCGGCGCGGCGGCACGCTGCATCTGCTGCTCCTCGACGTCGACCCGGAGACGGCCCTGACCGGCCAGCGCGAGCGCGGCCGCGGGGTCTCCCACTACGCCTTCCGCCGCCACCGCCGGGCCACGGCCCGCCTCCGCGACGCAGTCCAACGCGGCGACCTCCCACCCGGCTGCACCTCGGCGACCCTCCTGGACCGCGAGGCGGCCAACACCCTGCACCGCATCACGTTCACGGGCTGAGGGGCCCGCACGGGCGGGGCTTTGTCCTGGGGTGCCGGGGTGTGGTGTGCGGGTGCGCCGCGGGCGGCCGGGTGCCGGTCCGGGGGCGACGGGCGTCGGTGCCTGCCGTGCGGGTGCGCCGAGGCGCGTCAGGCCGAGATGCCGGCGGGCGGGTCCGGTCGGCCGCATCCGCCCCACCCCGCCCCAGTCACCGCAGCCCCGGCGCCACCCCGCGCCGTATCCCAGAAGGCGTCCGCGCGCGGTGGTGCCCGGGCTGAAACTCCTTTCGCTCCCAGCGGTTAGCCTTTCAGCCACAGCAGCGGTTCGAAGCAGATGGTGGAGAGATGGACTTCCCGGCCGACCTTCCGGCGGACTTCCCGGCCCCGGCGCACCCCCATCCGCACGGCGGATGGCCCGGCAACGAGCTGGAGGAGGTGCTGTCGGCCTCCCTCGGCGTGCCGGGGGCCGGCGGCAGGATCGTGGAGGTCCTGGGCCGCAGCTTCCTGTGGATCCCGCTGCCCAACGGCGGCGGCCCGCACAGCGGCCCCCTGGACCTGCCCACCACCGAGCTCGACGGCCAGGCCTACGTACCCGTCTTCAGCTCCGAGGAGCAGTTCCGCCAGGCCACCGGCTCCCACATGGCGTACACCGTCGCGCCCGCAGTGGAGTTCGCCCGCGGCCTGCCCGCGCAGGTCGGCATCGCGGTGAACCCGGGCGGCGTGGTCGGCGTCCCGCTGCCGCCGGAGGCGGTGGCCGAGCTGTGCCGCTCCGGCCGCACCCCGCTGGACGGCCCCGCGAGCGGCGGCCGGGTCCGCCTGTTCGAGCCGGACTGGCAGGACGACCCCGTCGACTTCCTCTCCGCCGCGTCCGCCGAGTTCGAGGCCACCGGCATCGTCCTGACCGCCCGCCGGTGCCTGGCCGCGATCGAGACGGCCGACCCGGTCATGTTCGTCGGCGTCGAACTCTCCCAGTGGGAGGGCGATCTGAGGAACGCCCCGCTGGACGCGCTGGGCCGGGCCCTGGGCAGCACCCCGGCCCCCTGGCCGGTCAACCTGATCCTGCTGGACCTGGCCGGCGACGACCCCGTGGCGCTCTGGCTGAGGGAGAAGGTACGGCCGTTCTACAGCAAGGCGGGCTGACCCGCCCAACGCACCGCTCTCCCCGGTCCTCCCCACCCGCCACTTAACCTGGTTTCATAGCTCGGTCGAGGGTGTTGTAAGAAAGGGCGATTCGAAGTGAGCGCGAGCGGCACGGCCGCGACCGGCCAGGTCGAGCACATGCTGCGCCAGGTGACGCCCGGGCGGTACGACGCCTACGAGGCGCTGCTGCGCGCCCTCGCCACGCCCGCCACCGGCCAGATCTGGATGCTGCTGTGGCACGGCCAGGCCGGCTCCCCGGACGCCCAGTACGGAAGCATGGAGGTCGACGGCCACGGCTACGCCCCGTGCGTCACCTCCGCCCAGGAGCTGAGCGCCAGCGGCTGGAACCGGTCGTACGAGGTGGTCGACGGCCTGGAGGTGGCCCGCGCCCTCTACCCCGACCACTACGGCCTGTGGCTCAACCCGCACGCCCCCGGCGGCGGCGTCGGCATCCCCTGGCTGGATCTGCGCCGCATCGCCACCGGCCTGGACCGCCAGCCCGCCGGCCCCCTGCGCCTGTCGGAGCCGGCCATCGAGATCCCGCAGTTCTACGCCCTGCTCGCGCAGAACGCGCACCGCACCCCGGCGATCCGCTCGCTGCGCCGCGCCTGGGTGCAGCCGGCGCTCGGATCGCCGTACCTCGTCATCGGCCTGGACGTCTACGACACCTCGCCGGCCGCCGTGGACTCCGTACGCGCGATGATGCAGCAGTCCCTCGGCGCGGTGCCGGACGGCCTGCCGGTGTCGACCGTGGCGATGAGCGACGACTACGACCCGGTCGTGATGTGGATGCGGGCCACCGCCCGCCCGTTCTACGACCGTGAGGCCCACGCGGCGGCCCCGGCCCCGGCCCAGGCGCCCGCGGCCGGCTACGGCTACCCGCCGCCGGCACCCGGCCGGTACTGACGCCGGCTCAGCGCCACACGGGAACCGGAGAGCACTCCGCACCCTTCTGCGCGCGTAGATCAAGGCGGATGACCCCGTCCCGTCCGATTCGTCCCGGTTAGTCCCCGTCCGGCCCGCGCCACCCGCCGTCCGGATAACGGAACCCCCCAGACAGCATCACGTTTAGGCATCCTTTCACCGCCAAGTCTGGCAACTGATCGCACAAGCGTTGAAGACTCCCGCTCCAAGGGGCCCAGTCGCCCCTGTGTACGACTGAGTACGACGGACTGACCATGCCGCCACAGCGGCAAGTGCGGGCCGGCTACCGCCGGTTGAGAGGGGTCCCTGCCAGATGACGGCACCATTGCACGAGCCGACCGCGGAAGCGGCCCCGAGCGCGGCCGAGGAAGCGGCGGTTGCGACCACCGGCGCGAAGGCCGTCCAGGGCCGGTCCCTGGGCCGGATCGCCTGGGAGCGCCTGAAGCGGGACAAGCTCGCCCTCACGGGCGGCGTCGTCGTGCTGCTCCTCATCGTCGTCGCCCTGCTCGCACCCTTGATCACCAAGGCGGCCGGGCAGGACCCGAACGCCTATCACGAGAACCTGATCGACCCGCTGTTCGGCACCCCCAAGGGGTCGCTGGGCGGTATGAGCGGGGAGCACTGGCTGGGCGTCGAGCCCGTCAACGGCCGCGACATCTTCGCCCGTATCGTCTACGGCGCCCAGATCTCCCTGCTGGTCGGCTTCCTGTCCGCGATCGTCGCCGTCGTCCTCGGCACGGTCCTGGGCATCCTCGCCGGCTTCTTCGGCGGCTGGGTCGACTCGCTGATCAGCCGGGTGATGGACGGCCTGCTGGCCTTCCCGCAGCTGCTGTTCACCATCGCGCTGGTCTCCGTCATGCCGAACAACATGCTGGGCCTGTCCGGCACCGGCGTGCGCGTGTTCATGATGATCGTGGTCATCGGCTTCTTCGGCTGGCCCTACATCGGACGCGTGGTGCGCGGCCAGACGCTCTCGCTGCGCGAGCGCGAGTACGTCGAGGCCGCCCGATCGCTGGGCGCCGGGCGGCTGTACATCCTGTTCAAGGAGCTGCTGCCCAATCTCGTGGCGCCGATCATCGTCTACACGACGATGATGATCCCCACCAACATCCTCACCGAGGCGGCACTCAGCTTCCTGGGCGTGGGCGTCAAGCCGCCCACCGCCTCCTGGGGGCAGATGCTTTCGAGCGCGATCGACTACTACGACTCGGACCCCATGTACATGGTGGTCCCCGGCGTGGCGATCTTCGTCACCGTTCTTGCCTTCAACCTCTTCGGCGACGGCGTGCGCGACGCGCTCGACCCCAAGGGCTCCCGCTGAAGTGCCGTACCCCAAGCGACCCGTGGCAGCACCTGGCACGGGGTCTCTCATCAAATCCGGAGGATCCGAGATCGTGACTACGCAACGCACCTCAGGGCGGCGCAAGCAGGCCATGGCCGCCGCCTTCGTGGTCGCCGGGCTGCTGACCACGGCGGCGTGCGGCGGCGGTGGCAGCGACGACGGTGGCTCGAAGTCCGGTGCCGCCGGCTTCGACGCCGCCAACAACAAGGTCGCCCAGGCCTCGCTGGCCAAGAAGGGCGGCACGCTGAGGTTCGGCGCCGCCCAGGACGCCGACTCCTGGGACACCACGCGCGGCTACTACGGCTTCATGTGGAACTTCTCCCGCTACTACAGCCGCCAGCTGGTCACGAACAAGCCGGCCCCGGGCAAGGAGGGCGCCACCCTCACCCCGGACCTCGCCACCGGCCTGGCCAAGGTCACCGACGACGGCAAGACCTACACGTACACGCTGCGCGACGGGATCACCTGGGAGGACGGCAAGCCGATCACCTCCAAGGACCTCAAGTACGGCATCGAGCGCATCTGGGCGCAGGACGTCCTCTCCGGCGGTCCGACCTACCTGAAGGACGTGCTCGACCCCAAGGGCGAGTACAAGGGCCCCTACAAGGACACCACCGCCGACCACCTGGGCCTGAAGGCGATCGACACGCCGGACGACAAGACCATCGTCTTCCACCTGCCGAAGGCCAACTCGGACTTCGAGGAGATGCTGGCCCTGACCTCGGCGTCCCCGGTCCGCCAGGACATGGACACCAAGTCGAAGTACGGTCTGAAGCCCTTCTCCTCCGGCCCGTACAAGTTCCAGTCGTACAACCCGGGCAAGGACCTCACCCTCGTCCGCAACACCAACTGGAAGCAGGCCTCGGACCCGGTCCGCAAGGCGTACCCGGACAAGATCACGGTCAAGTTCTTCTCCAACGCCAACGAGCTGGACCAGCGCCTGATCAACGGCGACCTGGACCTGGACATCAACCAGACCGGCATGTCGCCGCAGGGCCGCCAGATCGCCCTGAAGCAGCACAAGGCCAACCTGGACAACCCGACGTCCGGCTACATCCGTTACGCGGTCTTCCCGCAGAGCGTGAAGCCGTTCGACAACATCCACTGCCGCCTGGCCGTGATCTACGGCGCCGACCACGTCTCCCTGCAGACCGCGCGTGGCGGCCCCCTGGCCGGCGGTGAAATCGGCACCAACATGCTGCCGCCGTCCGTCGCGGGTGGCGAGGGCCAGAAGTACGACCCGTACCAGCTCGCCGGTGCCAACAAGAACGGCAACGCCGCCAAGGCCAAGGAAGAGCTGAAGGCCTGCGGCCAGCCGAACGGCTTCAAGACCACCATCGCGGTGCGCAACAACAAGCCGGTCGAGGTGGCCACCGCCCAGTCCCTGCAGGCGTCGCTGAAGAAGGTCGGCATCAACGTCGACATCGACCAGTACGACGGCTCGCAGACCACCGGCATCATCGGCAGCCCCTCGAACGTGCAGAAGAAGGGCTACGGCATCATCATCATGGGCTGGGGCCCGGACTTCCCGTCCGTGCAGGGCTTCGGTCTGCCGCTGTGGGACAGCAAGTACATCCAGCAGAGCGGTAACAACAACTACGCCCTGATCAACGACAAGACGATCGACGGGCTGTTCGACTCCTACGTGAACACGCTGGACGACGCCGGCAAGACCAAGATCGCCACGGAGATCAACCACAAGGTCATGGAGGGCGGCTACTACCTGCCCTTCGTCTTCGAGAAGTTCATCAACTGGCGCAGCGACAACCTGGCGAACGTCTACACCACCGACGGCTACAGCGGTATGTACGACTTCGTCAACCTCGGTCTGAAGAACTCGAAGTAAACCCGGCACACCCGCCGTACGGCACGAAAGGCAGGTGAAGGCCGGCGCGGCGTGACCGCGGGCCCCCGGACGACCTCCGGGGCCCGCGGTCCCGCGGCGGGCCGTAAGCTGTGCTCGCTTACCTCATCAGGCGGTTGTTCGCCGCCATAGTGATGCTCGTGGTCATCATCCTGGCCGTGTTCTGCATCTTCTTCCTGATCCCCAAGTGGGCGGGCGTCGACATCGCCCTGAGCTTCGTGGGCAAGCAGGCCGACCCGGGGGCCGTGGAGGGCGTGCGGCAGAAGCTCGGCCTCGGCGACCCGGTCTACCTCCAGGTCTGGCACTTCTTCAAGGGCATCATCGCCGGCCGCACCTACTCCGGCGGCGGTGACGTCGTGCACTGCTCCGCGCCGTGCTTCGGCTACTCGTTCAAGAGCGAGCAGGCCGTCTGGCCGGTGCTGACCGACCGTTTCCCGGTGACCCTGGGACTCGCGCTCGGCGCCGCCGTGCTGTGGCTGATCTTCGGTGTCGCGGCCGGTGTGCTCTCCGCCCTCAAGCGGGGCACCATCTGGGACCGCGGCGCGATGGTCGTCGCCCTGTCGGGTGTCTCCCTGCCCATCTACTTCACCGGTCTGCTCAGCATCGCGATCTTCGACATCGGGCTGCACTGGGTCGACTCGCAGTACGTGCCGTTCGCCGACAACCCGGCCCGCTGGTTCGAGAGCATGATCCTGCCCTGGGCCACCCTCGCCTTCCTCTACGCGGCGATGTACGCCCGCATCACCCGGGCCACCATGCTGGAGATCCTCGGCGAGGACTACATCCGCACGGCTCGCGCCAAGGGCCTGAAGGAACAGACGGTCATCGGCAAGCACGCCATGCGCTCCACCATGACCCCGCTGCTGACCATGCTCGGCATGGACCTCGGCGCCCTCATCGGCGGAGCCATCCTGACCGAGTCCACGTTCAACCTGCCCGGTCTCGGCCGTGCCGTGCTCGACGCCATCAAGAACCAGGACCTGCCCATCATCCTCGGCGTCACCCTGATCACATCTCTCGCGGTGCTCCTCGCCAACCTCGTGGTGGACGTCCTGTACGCCGTGATCGACCCCCGAGTGAGGCTCGCATGACCGAACTGAGCAAGACCGGGGCGGCCGTGGGCGAGCCCACCCCCGCCTCGGCGCCGCCGTCGGCCTTCCTCGAAGTGCGCGACCTGAAGGTGCACTTCCCGACCGACGACGGCCTGGTCAAGTCCGTCGACGGGCTCAGCTTCCAGCTGGAGAAGGGCAAGACCCTCGGCATCGTGGGCGAGTCGGGCTCCGGCAAGTCGGTGACCTCGCTCGGCATCATGGGCCTGCACACCGCCGGCCAGTACGGCAAGCGCAAGGCGCAGATCTCCGGCGAGATCTGGCTGGACGGCACCGAGCTGCTGTCCGCCGACCCCGACCACGTGCGCAAGCTGCGCGGCCGGCAGATGGCGATGATCTTCCAGGACCCGCTGTCCGCGCTGCACCCGTACTTCACGATCGGTCAGCAGATCGTCGAGGCGTACCGCACCCACCACAACGTCGACAAGAAGACCGCGCGCAAGCGGGCGGTCGAGATGCTCGACCGGGTGGGCATCCCGCAGCCGGACAAGCGGGTGGACAGCTACCCGCACGAGTTCTCCGGCGGTATGCGCCAGCGCGCGATGATCGCCATGTCGCTGGTCAACAACCCCGAACTGCTCATCGCGGACGAGCCGACCACCGCCCTCGACGTCACCGTCCAGGCGCAGATCCTCGACCTGATCCGCGACCTGCAGAAGGAGTTCGGCTCCGCGGTCATCATCATCACCCACGACCTGGGCGTCGTCGCCGAACTCGCCGACGACCTGCTGGTGATGTACGGCGGCCGCTGCGTCGAGCGCGGACCCGCCGAGAAGGTGTTCTACGAGCCCCGCCACCCCTACACCTGGGGCCTGCTCGGCTCGATGCCGCGCCTGGACCGCGAGCAGCAGGAGCGCCTGATCCCGGTCAAGGGCTCCCCGCCCTCCCTCATCAACGTCCCGTCCGGCTGCGCCTTCAACCCGCGCTGCCCGTACGCCGACGTGCCCAAGGACAACGTCACCCGCACGGTCCGCCCCGAGCTGGCCGAGGTCGGCAGCCGCCACTGGGCCGCCTGCCACATGAGCGCCGAGCAGCGGGAGCGTATCTGGACCGAAGAGATTGCGCCGAAGCTGTGAGCGAGAACTCCAAGGACACGGACGTGACCCTGCCCGCGCAGAGCGACGGCACCGAGCCGAAGGCCGCCGGTGCGGCCACCCTCACCAAGGACGCCGCCGAGGGTGACGTCCTGCTGAAGGTGACCGGGCTGCAGAAGCACTTCCCGATCAAGAAGGGCCTGTTCCAGCGGCAGGTCGGCGCGGTCCACGCGGTGGACGGCATCGACTTCGAGGTGCGCCGCGGTGAGACCCTCGGCGTGGTCGGCGAGTCGGGCTGCGGCAAGTCGACCATGGGCCGGCTGATCACCCGGCTGCTCGAACCGACCGGCGGCACGGTCGAGTTCGAGGGCAAGGACATCACGCACCTCGGGGTGGCGGGCATGCGCCCGATGCGCCGCGACGTGCAGATGATCTTCCAGGACCCGTACTCGTCGCTGAACCCGCGCCACACCATCGGCACGATCGTCGGCGCCCCCTTCAAGCTCCAGGGCGTCACGCCCGAGGGCGGCATCAAGAAGGAGGTGCAGCGGCTGCTGTCGGTGGTCGGGCTCAACCCCGAGCACTACAACCGCTATCCGCACGAGTTCTCCGGCGGTCAGCGCCAGCGCATCGGCATCGCCCGCGCGCTCGCGCTCAACCCGAAGCTGGTGGTGGCCGACGAGCCGGTCTCCGCTCTGGACGTGTCGATCCAGGCGCAGGTGGTGAACCTGCTGGACGACCTCCAGGAGGAGCTGGGCCTGACGTACGTCATCATCGCGCACGACCTGTCGGTCGTCCGGCACGTCTCGGACCGGATCGCGGTGATGTACCTCGGCAAGATCGTGGAGCTGGCCGACCGCGACCAGCTGTACCGGTCGCCGATGCACCCGTACACCAAGGCCCTGATGTCGGCGGTGCCGATCCCGGACCCGCGGCGCAAGCACGCCAAGAGCGAGCGCATCCTGCTCAAGGGCGACGTGCCCTCGCCGATCTCGCCGCCCAGCGGCTGCCGCTTCCACACGCGGTGCTGGAAGGCGACGCAGATCTGCAAGACCACGGAGCCGCCGCTGATCGAGCTGCGGCCGGGGCAGCGGGTGGCCTGCCACCACCCGGAGAACTTCGAGGACCAGCAGCCGCAGGACACGGTTCTGCTGACCGCGGCCAAGGAGGCGGCGGAGCTGGTCTCCAACGAGGTCCTGGCGGAGTCGGCGGCGACGTCGGCGGCGGTCGCGGCCGAGGTGGCGGCGGCAGAGGCCACCACCGGGGACGAGACGCCGGCCGCGGAGGCGGCTGACGCCGCTGCGGAGGCGGACGCGGCTCCCGCGGAGGCGGACGAGGCTTCCGGAGAGGCTGAGGAGGCTTCCGAGGAGGCGGCTGACGGCGCTTCGGCGGCGGACGAGGCTGCTCCAGAGGCGGACGCGGCTGCGGACGCGGCGGCTTCCGACACGGAAGACGCTGCTCCGGAGGCCGAGGAGGCTTCCCCGGAAGCCGGTGACACCGCTCCCGAGGCCGGTGACACGGCTGCCGAGACCGGTGACGCGGCTGCCGAGGCCGGGGAGTCGGGCACCGCCGGGAAGTCGGACAAGTAAGCGCCCCAGGGGCGTGCGCCTTGCTTTGCCAGGTGCACGCCCCGCGAGGCGTCAGAATGTTCGGGTGATCCCCCAGCTCTTCAGCCCCTCCGTCCAGCACACGCTCGACCTGGTCGGCATCTTCGTCTTCGCCATCTCCGGCGCGCTGCTGGCCGTGCGCAAGAACTTCGACGTCTTCGGCATCGCCGTCCTCGCCGAGGTCACCGCGCTGGGCGGCGGGCTGTTCCGGGACCTGATCATCGGCGCGGTGCCGCCGGCCGCCTTCACGGACCTCGGTTACTTCCTCACGCCGCTGCTCGCCACGCTCGTGGTCTTCTTCCTGCACCCGCACGTCGAGCGGATCCAGGCCGCGGTCCTCGTCTTCGACGCCGCCGGCCTCGGCCTGTTCTGCGTCGCCGGGACGACGAAGGCGTACGCCTACGGCCTCGGCCTGACCGCGTCGGCCACCCTGGGCCTGGCCACCGCGGTCGGCGGCGGCGTGCTGCGCGACGTACTCGCCAACGAGGTGCCCTCGCTGCTGCGCTGGGACCGCGACCTGTACGCGGTGCCGGCGATCGTCGGCTCCACGATGGTCGCCCTGTGCATCCGCTACGAGGCCCTCACCCCGCTGGCCAGCGGCCTCGCCGCGCTCGCGGCCTTCGTCCTGCGGCTGCTCGCGATGCGCTTCCACTGGCGGGCTCCGCGCGCCTGGAACCGGCGTTCGACGGTCACGGAGGAGTAGGTCTCAGTCCTTGCGCCCGGCCCCCCGCTGGGCGGGAGCCCCACTGGCCAGCTCGGCCCGCGTGGTGCCGGAGTGCGACGGCGACCGGGGAGCGGTGGGGGTGTGGTCCTTGACGCCGTGCTTGCCCATCTGCACCGACAGCCAGCGGAAGACGGTGTCCACCTGGGGCTTCCACAGGGCCATGGTGTGCCCGCCCGCGGTGCGCGGCAGATAGACCACGTGCACGGTCGTGGGCGCCTTGGCGGCCTGCTTCAGCGCCAGGGCCGCCTCGTAGCCGTCGCCGGGCTGGCCGGAGAGGTAGAGGGCGACCTGCGGCGGCGTCGCGGCCTTGCGCAGCAGCACATAGGGGTTGTTCGCGGCCCGCAGCGCCGGGGTCTGTGCGGCGAGGGAGTTGCTCTCGCCGATCGGGTCGTTGTACCCGGACAGGCTCACGGCGGCCCGGTAGCGGTCGGGGTGGGCGACGGCGAGCTTGGCGGCGCAGTGCGCGCCGGCGGAGTACCCGGCGACCGCCCAGCCGCCCGGCGAGGGCTGCGTGCGGAAGTTGTCCTTGACCATCTTGGGCACGTCGATGCTGAGCCAGGTGTCGGCGTTGACCGTGCCGGGGATGTTGGCGCAGCCCGTGTCCACACCGGCCAGCAGGTTGGTGCGCGGCGCGACCAGGATGAACGGCGCGACCTCCCCGGAGCGCATCAGCGGCAGCAGCTGCTCGTGGGCCTTCATCGAGCCGAACCAGGCCTTGGCCGAGCCGGGGTAGCCCGGCAGGAGCTCGACGACCGGGAACTTGTAGTGCCGCCAGGCGGGCAGGTGGTACTGCGGCGGCAGCCAGACGTAGACCTCGGCGTCCACCCCGGACACCTGGCCCTTGAGCTGGGTGACCTGCACCCCGCCGGCCGCGCGCATCCCGGGCCCCGTCGCCGGGCTGAACTTCTGTTCGACCTTGGGCAGCTTGTCCAGCGCGATGTTGCCGGTGCCGTTCGCACCGAGGTCGGCGGCCTGGTGGACGTGGTCGCCGGTGCCGAGCAGGTCGTCCCAGTTGTCGTACAGGTTGTTGGAGTTGTTGACCAGGACGAAGACCAGGGCGACGGCGGTGCCCTGGGCGAACAGCAGCATCAGCAGCCGGGCGGCGGCGCGCAGCACCTTCGGTCCGCGCAGCCGCGACCACAGGACCAGCGGAACGAGCACGGCCACCACGGCCAGCACGATCAGGGTGTAGAGGAACGGAGTCCCGGTGAGGCTCATGTCCCTAGAGAGGGCGATAACCGCGACAAGGTTTACGGACTAGTACGGACACTTACCGATTAATTGCCGAACCCTCACCTGTGCGGCGGTGCGCGGAGGGCTCGCGGCCGGATCGCGGCGGAGAAAAGCTACCGCTTAGTAGTTACCTGTTGTACCGTTCAGTCATGTCAGAAGCAGCTTCCGCAGCGGCCCGCCGGGCCACGATCGGCGACAGCGAGTTCGACCGGGACACCGCCGTCACCCGCCGCGCCCCGGGCGTCTACGACATCGACCTCTCGGCCGGCTGGACGATCATCAGCGCCGTCAACGGCGGCTACCTGCTGGCCGTCCTCGGCCGCGCCCTGGCGGACGCCCTGCCCCACCCCGACCCCTTCACCGTCTCCGCGCACTACCTGACGGCCTCTCAGCCCGGCCCCGCCGTGGTCCGCACCGACGTCGTGCGCGCCGGCCGCACCCTCTCCACCGGCCAGGCCTCCCTCTTCCAGTACGACGAGGAGGGCCGCGAGGTCGAGCGGATCCGCGTCCTGGCCTCCTACGGCGACCTGGCCGCGCTCCCCGACGACGTGCGCACCACGGCGAAGCCGCCCGCCCTCCCGCCCATGGAGCACTGCTTCGGCCCGGAGGACGGTCCCAAGCCGGTCGACGGCAGCTCGGCCATCGCCGACCGGCTGATGCTGAAGCTGGACCCGGCCACCCTCGGCTGGGCGCTCGGGCAGCCGTCGGGCAAGGGCGAGATGCGCGCCTGGTTCGGTCTCGCCGACGGCCGCGACCCCGACCCGCTCTCCCTGCTGCTCGCCGTGGACGCCCTGCCGCCGACCGCCTTCGAGATGGGGCTCAAGGGCTGGGTGCCCACCGTCGAACTGACCGTCCACGTCCGGGCCCGCCCGGCCGCCGGCCCGCTGCGGGTGGCCATCACCACCCGGAACCTGGCCGGCGGCTTCCTGGAGGAGGACGCCGAGGTCTGGGACAGCGCCGACCGCCTGGTCGCCCAGTCCCGGCAACTGGCCCGGGTCAGGCTCGGCTGAGCGGGGCGCGGCCGAGCCAGGCCGCGAGCCTGTCGTAGACACCGGCGTCCTCGGCGGCGGGCCGCACCCGCTCGAAGGGCGTGTCGCCGCCGCGCCGGGTCGCGGGCAGCACGCGCTCGGCCGTGGCCAGCGCGAAACCGGCCAGTTCGGGGTCCAGGGCGAGCGGGTGGCCGACGGCCTCGGACAGGTCCCAGGTGTGCGTGACGATCTCCATCACATAGCCGGAGAGCGCTTGCCACCCGGCCACCTCGCCCCACGGCACCCGCACCGGCGCCGCCATCCGTTCGTCGGACTCCCACGCCTTCAGCACCCGGGCCCTGACCTCGTCGTAGGCCTCGGGCCAGCCGGCGTCCTCCACCCCCTCCGCGAACGGGTGCACGGCCATGCCGTCCCCGCCCTCGCCCACCACCGCGATCCGCAGCGTGCCGCCGACCATGTGACTGAGCAGCCGGCGCACGTCGAACTCGGTGCAGGGGGTGGGTCCGTCCAGCTGCTCGGGCCGGACGGTACGGATGAGGGCGGCGGCCTGCTCGGTGGCGCGGGCGTAGACGGGGCGCGGGTCGATGACGTTCATCGGGTACCTCTCTCTCGGTCGGTACGCCGATGCTCGGCCCATAACCTGACAGCTTCCGTCAGCATTTGCCTGCGGCTCTGCTCCGGCGGGATTCTGATGCCGTGAAGTCCGACCGCCTGCTGTCGATCCTGCTGCTGTTGCAGACCCGCGGCCGCGTCCCCGCGCACGAACTGGCCGAGCGTCTTGAGGTGTCGGTGCGCACCATCTACCGCGACATCGAGGCCCTGTCCGCCTCCGGCGTCCCCGTCTACGCCGAACGCGGACGGCACGGCGGCATCCGGCTGCTCGCCGGCTTCCGTACGGATGTGACGGGCCTGACCGCCGACGAGTCCCGGGCCCTGTTCATCCTCGCCGCCCAGGGCGCGCACGCCGCCCTCGGTCTGGACGCCGCACTGGGCTCCGCACTGCGCAAGGTGATGGCCGCGCTGCCGGAACCCCACCGCCCCGCGGCCGAGGTGACCAGCCGGCGCATCCTGGTCGACGCCACCCGCTGGCGCGGCGGCCCCCGGCAGGCCGTCGACCTGGACGTGCTGCAGGACGCCGTGTTCACCGACCGGCGCTTGAGGCTGCGCTACCGGCACAGCGGCGACAGCGAGCCGCGCACCTACACCGTCGACCCCTACGGCCTGGTCTCCAAGGCGGGCGTCTGGTACCTCGTCGCCGACCGGCGCGGGCGGCCGCGGCTCTTCCGTGCCGACCGGGTGCGCTCGGCGACGTCGCTCGACGCCCCGGTGCGGCGCCGGCCCGGCGTCGAACTCGCCGACGTCTGGGAGGTGCTGCGCCGTCAGGTGGAGGAGCGGCCGGGCGGTCTGGAAGTGGTGGTGCGGGTCCGGCGCGACCGGCTCGGCATGTTCCAGCGCATGATGGCCGCCACGCTCGTCGAACCCCCCGACGACGACGGGCGGGGCGACTGGGTGACCGCCCGGCTGTCGTACGGCGTCGTCGCCGAGGCCCGTCAGCTGCTCGCGTTCTCCGACCGCGTCGAGGTGCTCTCGCCGCCCGAGGTCCGCGCGGAACTGGCCCGCGCGGCACGGTCCGTGACGGAGCTGTACGGGCCCGGCTGAGGCGCCTCAGTTCTGCCAGTGCCGGCGGCCGATGCTGATCAGGCGCATCTGGCGGGTGGCCAGCCGGGTGACCCGCTCCCGCTCCTCCTCCCGCGTCTCCTCGGGCCGCTCCAGGGTCTCCAGGAAGAGGGAGGCGGTGATGAGCATCTGGTCCACGTAGAGGGTGGCGAGCATCAGCAGGTCGTCCTCGCTCCAGCCCTCGGAGACGGGGTCGCCCGCCAGCTCGGCCTTCACCTCCTCGGCGAACCGCTCCAGTTCGCCGCGGATCGCCTCGCGCACCGGCTGGACCCCGCCATGTCGCTCACGGGCGATAAACCGGACATGTGCGGGGTACGCGTCCACATGACGGGCGATCAGCTCGACGGCGCGCACGATGCGCTCCTCGTGGTCGCCCGCCGTGGACACCGTGGTCCGGATCATCGGGTGCAGGCTGCCCAGCGCCTCCTCGACCAGCGCCACGCCCAGATCCGCGATGGAGCGGAAGTGGCGGTAGAAGGCGGTCGGGGCGACCCCGACGGCGCGGGTGACCTCGCGCAGTCCCAGGCTGCTCAGGCTCTGCTCCTCCAGCAGGGCGAGCGCCGCGTCCAGGAGCGCCTGGCGGGTCTTCTGCTTCTGGGCCTGCCGGATGCCGAGGGTGTGACTCATGCCATGCAGTTAACAACTGTTCTCCGGAATTGGAAAGCCGTCCGGCGCGCTAGACTGGGGAGTCAGTGAACAACTGTAACTACAACCGTTCACCGAAACTTCACGAGAGCATCTCGGAGGGGGTTTCATCCCATGCTCTTCCTCGTCGCCGCACTTCTGCTCCTCGGTGTCGTGATGGGCACCGTGGCCCACGCGCCGCTGTCCTTCACCGCCGTCGCGGCCGTCGTCATCGCCCTGTGGCTGGCTGTCTTCGCCCTGCGCGAGCGCCACGCCCGCCGGCGCGGCACGTCGGCCCGTTGACCGTCCAGCCGTCCATCTCCGACCGTCGGGAGCCGACCATCATGCAACTGACCGCACCGGCCGCGCGCCGCACCGGCAGCCGCGACACCGACGGCATGGCCGTCGCGTCGTTCGTCCTCGGCCTGCTGGGCCTGCTCGTCCTCAACCTCTTCCTCGGCCCCATCGCCATCGCCCTGGCGGCCATCGCCCTGTGGCGCGGCACGACCCGCCCGGGCCGCGCCTACCTGGGCCTGACCCTGGGAGTGGCCGACCTGGTGGTCCTCCTCGCCTTCATGCAGGCGGACCACTCGGTGTCCTGGAGCTTCTAGACCGCCGACGGGCCGCCAGTGCGCTGGCGTCTGGCCGCCATGGGCGGACGCCCGTACCACCGTGGGCAGTCGTTCCGCAGGGCGGAACGGGTGGGCACGGCCTGCAGCGCCGGGCGCGACGCCACCCACTCCAGCCGCAGCCGAGGTAAGGCGCACAACCTCGCTGCAACCCCGGCCGACTCTCCACCCAAGCCCAGCCGAAGACGCCCCGTAGAATCGGCGTCACCATGGCTTACCTCGACCACGCCGCGACCACCCCGATGCTCCCGGAGGCGGCAGAGGCCCTGACCGCCCAGCTGAGCATCACGGGCAACGCCTCGTCCCTCCACGCATCGGGCCGCAGGGCACGCCGCACCGTCGAGGAGGCCCGCGAGACCCTCGCGGAAGCGCTCGGCGCCCGCCCCAGCGAGGTGGTGTTCACCTCCGGCGGCACCGAGGCGGACAACCTGGCGGTCAAGGGCCTGTACTGGTCCCGCCGCGCCGCCGACCCGGCCCGCACCCGGGTCCTCGCCAGCCCCGTCGAGCACCACGCCGTCCTGGACGCCGTGCACTGGCTCGGCGAGCACGAGGGCGCCACCGTCGAGTACCTCCCGGTGGACGCCCACGGCCGGGTCCACCCCGACGCGCTGCGCGAGGCCATCGAGCGGGACCCGGGCGACGTCGCCCTCGCCACTGTCATGTGGGCGAACAACGAGATCGGTACGATCCAGCCGGTCCGTGAACTCGCCGACGTGACCGCCGAGTTCGGCGTCCCGCTGCACTCCGACGCGGTGCAGGCCTTCGGTCAGGTCCCGGTCGACTTCGCCGCCTCCGGACTCGCCGCGATGACCGTCTCCGGCCACAAGATCGGCGGTCCCTACGGCATCGGCGCCCTGATCCTCGGCCGCGAGTACAGCCCCGTGCCCGTCCTGCACGGCGGCGGCCAGGAGCGCCACGTCCGCTCCGGCACCCTGGACGTCCCGGCGATCGCCGCGTTCGCGGTCGCCGGCCGCCTCGCCGCCGAGCAGCGCGAGTGGTTCGCCCGGGAGATCGGTGCCCTGCGCGACCAGCTGGTCGACGCCGTCCGCGCGGCGGTGCCGGACGCGATCCTCGGCGGCGACCCCGCGCCGGAGGGCCGGCTGCCGGCCAACGCCCACTTCACCTTCCCCGGCTGCGAGGGCGACTCCCTGCTGCTCCTGCTGGACGCCCAGGGCATCGAGTGCTCCACCGGCTCCGCCTGCACCGCGGGGGTGGCCCAGCCCAGCCATGTCCTGCTCGCCACCGGCGTCGACCCCGACCTGGCCCGCGGCACCCTGCGCTTCTCCCTCGGCCACACCTCCACCGAGGCCGACGTCGAGGCGCTGGCGAAGGTCATCGGGCCGGCGGTGGAACGGGCCCGCGCGGCGGGGCTCGTCTGACCGACGGCGCCGCCCGCCCCGGGCGCGCGAAAAGGACCTACGAGACGGGTTCCCTTCGCCGGCATGGTCCGGATCAGGTATTGGGGGTCGCCGTCGGGTCGCTCGCCCTTCGGCCTCTCAGCCCGACCGTCGACGTCGGCCTCAGCGGAAGCCGAAGCTTCTCGCTCAAGTCGGCTACTCCGGTTGGACTCCCTCACTCGCCCCGTAGGCCACTTACCAGGATAGAACGGCTGCAGGGCAAAGGAAGAGGGGCAAACCGGATTTTTTACCACCGGGTTCGCGCGCCTCACGCGGGTGCCGTGCGCGCCCGTCGCACCAGCCCCAGATAGCGGTCCCAGTCCCAGTGCGGACCCGGGTCGGTGTGGTCCGTGCCCGGCACCTCGACATGGCCGATGATGTGCTCCCGGTCCACGGGTATGCCGTAGCGCCGGCATATCCCCGCCGTCAGCCGCGCCGAGGCGGCGTACATGGCGTCGGTGAAGTCGCGCGGCCGGTCCACGAACCCCTCGTGCTCGATGCCTATGCTGCGCTCGTTGTACTCCCGGTTGCCCGCGTGGAAGGCCACGTCCAGCTCGCGGATCATCTGCGTCACGCGTCCGTCCTTGCGGACGATGTAGTGCGCCGCCGCCTTGTGGCCCGGGTCCTGGAACACCTTCACGGCGCTGCCGTAGCCGCCCTGCGTGACATGGACGACCACCCGGTCGATCGGGTAGTCGTCCGGCCGGTCGGCGCGGCGGTAGTTCGCCGGGGAGGCCGCCACCCACAGCGCGCCCCGGAAGTCGACCGCGCCCGCCACCCGCGGCTTCTCCACCCCCGGCAGCCGCCACCACAGATGCCCCAGCTCGTCACGGGCCAGCACCGCCGTGCCCACGGCGGCCGCCGCACCGCCGATGAGCAGGGCACGCCGCCCGATCCGCCGGTCCGCGTCGCTCTTCGCATCCCCCATGTGATCGTGAACGCATATCCGGCCGTCCCGGTTCCCGCGCACCCGTACTCTGGAAGGGCTATGACTGACACCCCGCAGCGCTCCCGCCCCCTCCGCGTCCTCGCCGCCATGTCGGGCGGCGTCGACTCCGCCGTCGCCGCGGCCCGCGCCGCCGAGGCGGGCCACGACGTCACCGGCGTCCACCTCGCGCTCTCCGCGAACCCCCAGTCCTTCCGCACGGGCGCGCGGGGCTGCTGCACCATCGAGGACTCCCGCGACGCCCGCCGAGCCGCGGACGTCATCGGCATCCCCTTCTACGTGTGGGACCTCGCCGACCGCTTCCGCGAGGACGTCGTGGAGGACTTCGTCGCCGAGTACGAGGCCGGCCGCACCCCGAACCCGTGCCTGCGCTGCAACGAGAAGATCAAGTTCGCCGCGCTGCTCGACAAGGCGCTCGCCCTCGGCTTCGACGCGGTGTGCACCGGCCACTACGCCAAGGTGATCGTCCGCGAGGACGGCACCCGCGAGCTGCACCGCGCCTCCGACATGGCCAAGGACCAGTCGTACGTGCTCGGCGTGCTGGACGACAGGCAGCTGGCGCACGCGATGTTCCCGCTCGGCGACACGGTCACCACCAAGGAGGAGATCCGCGCGGAGGCCGAGCGCCGCGGTCTCGCCGTCGCCAAGAAGCCCGACTCGCACGACATCTGCTTCATCGCCGACGGTGACACCCAGGGCTTCCTCGCCAAGCGCCTCGGCAAGGCCGAGGGCGACATCGTCGACGAGTCCGGCAACAGGCTCGGCACCCACGAGGGCGCGTACGGCTTCACCATCGGCCAGCGCAAGGGCCTGCGCATCGGCACCCCGGCCCCCGACGGCAAGCCGCGCTACGTCCTCGACATCTCCCCGGTGACCAACACCGTCACGGTCGGCCCGGCCGCCGCCCTGGACGTCACCGCGCTCACCGCGATCAAGCCGCGCTGGTGCGGCATCGCCCCGGCCGGCCCCGGCACCTACACCGCCCAGCTGCGCGCCCACGGCGGTGAGACCGAGGTGAGCGCCGAGCTGGTCGACGGCGAGCTGCGGGTCACCTTCACCGAGCCGGTCCGCGGCGTCGCCCCCGGCCAGGCGATCGTCCTGTACGACGGCACGCGCGTGGTGGGCTCGGCGACGATCGCCGCGACCACGCGCGCGACGGCGGGCGTGGCCTGACGCGGCCGCCCGTCGCCTACCCGCAGAAGTACTCCGTGAGCACCGGGCCCAGGACGTCCGGCTCGACCATGTGGGTCTGGCCCTCCAGGACCCGGAAGTCGCCGCGGGGTGCCGCCTCGGCGAGCGCCCGGTTCCCCTCGCGCATCCACGCCGGGCTCGCCCCGCCCGCGACCACGAGGAAGGGCACGGAGATCGCGGCGAGCCGCTCGCGGGGCAGCAGGCCGTCGCCCATCACCGCCGCGTCGTACGCCAGGCTGGGCGCGATCGCCTCCATGCCGGCCCACATCGGGGACTGCCGTGCGCCCCGGATGACCTCCTCGCCGAGGCCGGTCAGGCGCAGGAACAGCTCCACCGCGTCCCCGCGCCGGTCCTCGGCGAGCGCCGCCGTCAGGTTGCGCGCGTAGGCGGCCTGCTGCTCGGCACCGCCCGGGAGGAAGTCCGCGAACGGCACCTCGTACACACCCGCCCGGCGGACCGGCAGCCCGCTCGCCACCGCCTCGACGACCAGCGCACCGCCCGAGGAGACGCCGAACAGGGCCGCCTCCCCGCCCACCGCGTCGATCAGCGCGGCCAGGTCCTCGACCTCACGCTCCACCGCGTACGGCTCCGTGTCGCCGCTCTCGCCGCGCCCCCGCCGGTCGTAGACCACGGCCGTGCAGCGCTCGGCGAGCCGCCCGGCCAGCGGGGCCAGCGTGCCCCCGGTGGACATCGCGCCGCTGACCAGGATCACGGCGGGGCCGTGTCCGTGGCGGGTGCAGGCGATGCGGGTGCCGTCCCGCGAAACCGCCGTCAGCCTGTCGTGACCGTCCTGCTTCTCCTGCTTCTCCATGGCACTGCAGACTGCCGCAGAACGGCCGGCTGATCGCTCACGACACTTCGACGTCGTAGAAGCACAGACGGCCCTTGATCTCGGCGACCTCCGGCTTGGGGTCCGGGTAGGACCACACCAGGTCGGGTGCGCCGGGCAGCGACCAGTAGGACGCCGTGCCCTTGAACGGGCAGTAGGTGTGCGTGTCGGAGGGGGCGAGGAGGTCGAGCCGGACGTCCTCGGCGGGCAGGTAGTACCGCGGCGGACAGCCGGTCTCGCGCAGGACGAGCGTGCGGTCGCTCTCGGCGATGACGTGGCCGTCGTGGACCACGCGCACGTGCCGGTCGCTCCGCTCGACGGTGATGGTGTGTCCCTGGGTCATGTCCCGGCAGCGCTTTCCGCGCGCGTGTTCTTCCCGCGTACGGTGACTCCATGCGTATCTGTGTCTTCCTCTCCGCCGCCGACCTCGACGACCGCTACACCACCCCCGCGCGGGAGTTCGCCGAACTGCTGGGCAAGGGCGGCCACACGCTGGTGTGGGGCGGCTCGGACGTCGGTCTGATGAAGGTGGTCGCCGACGGTGTGCAGGAGGCCGGAGGCCGGCTGTGCGGGGTCTCGGTGGACTTCCTGGCGCACAAGACCCGCCCGGGCGCCGACGAGATGGTGATCGCCAAGGACCTCGCCGAGCGCAAGAAGCTGCTGCTGGAGAAGGCCGACGCGGTGGTGATCATGGTGGGCGGCACCGGCACGCTCGACGAGGCCACCGAGATCCTGGAGCTGAAGAAGCACGGCCACACCGACAAGCCCGTGGTGCTGCTGAACACCGCGGGCTTCTACGACGGGCTCAAGGTGCAGTTCCGGCGCATGGAGGACGAGGGCTTCCTGCCCCGGCCGCTCACCGACCTGGTGTTCTTCGCCGAGGAGCCGGTGGGCGCGCTGGCCTACCTGGAGGAGAGCCAGGGCATCGTGTGAGCCGGCGGTGATGCGAGCATGGCGGGCATGGCTACACATGTGATCACCGGAGCCGGCTCCGGCATCGGCGCGGCCGTGGCCCGCCGCCTGCACGCGCGCGGGGACGACCTCGTGCTGCACGCGCGCGACGCGGGCCGTGCGAAGGAGCTGGCCGCCGAGTTCCCCGGCGCGAAGACCCTGGTCGGCGATCTCGCGGACCCCGAGAAGCTGTCCTGGGCGCTGTCCCACCAGTCCCTGCCGGACCGCGTGGACTCGCTGCTGCACATCGCGGGCGTCGTCGACCTCGGCCGGGTCGGCGACCTGACCCCCAAGTCCTGGCGCCACCAGCTGGCCGTCAACCTGATCGCCCCCGCCGAGCTGACCCGCCTGCTGCTGCCCCAGCTGCGCGTCGCCCGCGGCCACGTGGTCTTCGTCAACTCCGGCGCCGGCCTCAACGCGCACGCCGAGTGGTCCGCGTACGCGGCCTCCAAGCACGGGCTGAAGGCCCTCGCCGACTCCCTGCGCCAGGAGGAGCACGCGAGCGGCGTCCGCGTCACCTCCGTCTACCCCGGCCGCACGGCCAGCCCCATGCAGGCCAAGGTCCACCAGCAGGAGGGCAAGGAGTACGACCCGGGCAAGTGGATCGACCCCGAGTCGGTCGCCACGACGATCCTGATGGCGATCGACCTGCCGCGCGACGCGGAGGTCAACGACCTGACGGTGCGCCCCGGCCGCTGACACCCCGCGGGGACGGCGCCGGGAGTCCCGGCCGCAGGCACTCGGGGAACGACCCCCGGTGACGCTTACGTAGGCTTCAGGCGTGAGCGAAGACAGTCAGTTCAGGTTCGGTGCGGCCACCGGCGTCGGTTCGATGCCCGGTGGTGACGCCCGGGAGGCCGCCAAGACCGTCACCGGGTCCTTCGAGGACTTCCCGTTCCTGCCCGAGCTGCCCGCGCGCGGACCCGGCGCGGACATGATCGGGCGCACCGCCGGGATGCTCGTCGAGCTGTACGCGCGCGTGGAGCCCAGCGGCTGGCGCATCGGCGACCGGCCGGGCCGCGACAGCAAGCGGGCCCGGTCGTGGCTGGGGGAGGACCTCGACGCGATGGAGGAGTTCACCCAGGGCTACCAGGGCCCGCTGAAGGTGCAGGCGGTCGGGCCGTGGACGCTCGCCGCGAGCCTGGAGCTGAAGAACGGCGAGGCCGCTCTCGGCGACCCCGGCGCCTGCCGCGACCTCGCCGCCTCCCTCGCCGAGGGACTGCGGCTGCACCTCGCCGAGGTCCACCGCCGCGTCCCCGGCGCGCAGCTCGTGCTCCAGCTGGACGAGCCGTCCCTCACCGCCGTCCTGCGCGGCCAGGTCAGGACCGCCAGCGGCTACCGCACCCACCGGGCCGTCGACCGCCAGATCGTCGAGGCCACGCTGCGGGACGTCGTCGGCGTGCACGGCGACGGACCGGTCGTGGTCCACTCCTGCGCCCCCGACGTGCCCTTCGCCCTGCTGCGCCGGGCGGGCGCGGCGGCCGTCTCCTTCGACTTCTCCCTGCTCACCGAGCGTGACGACGAGGCGATCGGTGAGGCGGTGGAGGGCGGCACCCGGCTGTTCGCCGGTGTCGTCCCGGGCACGGACGGCCCGTTGTCAGACCCTGCCGGTAGCGTCATGGGTGTCAGGACGCTGTGGCGCAGGCTGGGGCTGCATCCGGGGCTGCTCGCCCGGGCGGTCACGGTCACGCCGGCGTGCGGGCTCGCGGGCGCCTCTCCGGCGTACGCGCGTCAGGCGCTCGCCCACTGCGTCCGGGCGGCGAGATCCCTCGCGGACAACCCTGAGTAACGGGAGGAAACACGGTGGCCGGCGACAAGCAGCAGGCGGAGACGGCAGTGCCCGCCGAGGCACGTGAGAAGCACGCGCAGCTCGCTGAGCAGATCGAGGAGCACCGCTTCCGGTACTACGTGAAGGACGCTCCCGTCATCAGCGACGCGGAGTTCGACCGGCTCCTGAAGACCCTTGAGGCGCTGGAGGAGCAGTACCCGGAGCTGCGCACGCCGGAGTCGCCGACCCAGAAGGTCGCGGGCTCGTACGCGACGGAGTTCACGTCCGTCGAGCACCGCTCCCGCATGCTCTCCCTGGACAACACCTTCAACGACGACGAGCTCGCCACCTGGGCCGACCGCATCGCGCGCGAACTGGGCGACCAGACGTACCACTTCCTGTGCGAGCTGAAGGTCGACGGCCTCGCCGTGAACCTCACCTACGAGCACGGCCGGCTCACCCGCGCGGCCACCCGCGGCGACGGCCGCACCGGCGAGGACATCACCCCCAACGTCCGCACGATCGCGGAGATCCCGGACCGCCTCAAGGGCGACAAGGTCCCCGCCCTCGTGGAGATCCGCGGCGAGGTCTACTTCCCGGGGGAGAAGTTCGAGGAGCTCAACGCCCGTCTGGTCGAGGCGGGCGACAAGCCCTTCGCCAACCCGCGCAACGCCGCCGCCGGTTCGCTGCGCCAGAAGGACCCGCGCGTCACCGCCACCCGCCCGCTGCACATGGTCGTCCACGGCATCGGCGCCCTGGAGGGCTACGAGGGCCTCACCCGCCTCTCCCAGGCCTATGACCTGCTGGGGACCTGGGGTCTGCCCACCTCCCGGCACAACAAGGTGGTCGACGGCCTCGACGGCGTGCGGGAGTTCATCGCCTACTACGGCGAGAACCGGCACTCCGTGGAGCACGAGATCGACGGCGTCGTCGTCAAGCTCGACGAGATCCCGCTCCAGGGCCGGCTCGGCACCACCTCCCGCGCGCCGCGCTGGGCCATCGCCTACAAGTACGCGCCGGAGGAGGTCAACACCAAGCTGGTCAACATCCGCGTCGGCGTCGGCCGCACCGGCCGGGTCACCCCGTACGCGCAGGTGGAGCCGGTGACGGTGGCCGGCTCCGAGGTCGAGTTCGCCACCCTGCACAACCAGGACGTGGTCAAGGCCAAGGGCGTCCTCATCGGCGACACGGTCGTGCTGCGCAAGGCCGGTGACGTCATCCCGGAGATCCTCGGCCCCGTCGTCGACCTGCGCGACGGCACCGAGCGCGAGTTCGTGATGCCGAGCGAGTGCCCCGAGTGCGGCACGCCGCTGCGGCCCATGAAGGAGGGCGACGTCGACCTGCGCTGCCCCAACGCCCGCACCTGCCCGGCCCAGCTGCGCGAGCGCCTGTTCTACCTCGCGGGCCGCAAGGCCTTCGACATCGAGCACTTCGGGTACGTCGCCGCGGCCGCCCTCACCAAGCCGCTGGAGCCTGAGGAACCGCCGCTCGTCGACGAGGGCGACCTGTTCGACCTGACCGTCGAGCAGCTGCTGCCCATCAAGGCGTATGTCCTCGACCAGGACAGCGGTCTGCCCAAGCGCGACCCGAAGACCGGCGAGGAGAAGATCGTCACCGTCTTCGCCAACCAGCAGGGCGAGCCGAAGAAGAACGCCCTGGCCATGCTGGAGAACATCCAGGCCGCCAAGCAGCGCCCGCTCGCCCGGGTGCTCACCGGGCTGTCGATCCGGCACGTCGGACCGGTCGCCGCCGAGGCCCTGGCGCGCGAGTTCCGCTCCATCGACCGCATCGAACAGGCCAGTGAGGAGGAGCTGGCGGGCACCGAGGGCGTCGGCGCCATCATCGCCGCCTCCCTCAAGGAGTGGTTCGCCGAGGACTGGCACCAGGAGATCCTGCGCAAGTGGAAGGCCGCCGGCGTCCGCATGGAGGAGGAGAGCACCGGGGAGGACGAGGGACCGCGCCCGCTGGAAGGGCTTACCGTCGTCGTCACCGGCACCCTGGAGCACTTCACCCGGGACGGGGCCAAGGAAGCGCTGCAGAGCCGCGGCGCCAAGGTGACCGGATCGGTGTCGAAGAAGACCTCGTTCGTCGTCGTGGGTGACAACCCGGGATCGAAATACGACAAGGCGATGCAGCTCAAGGTGCCGGTACTGAACGAGGACGGCTTCAACGTCCTGCTCGGCCAGGGACCGGACGCCGCGGCGGACGTCGCGCTTTCGGCCGAGGAGTAGCGGTTGAAGGCCACTCGATCGGCGCATATCAGATGCATACGGGTGGCCGGGGCGCATTCGGGCAACCGTCGACGACCGCTGCCCGTGGAAGCCGTCTGCGGCCTACTGTTGAGATGTGCGCCTGCCGTGCCCAGCTGCGGTCGGGGCATTCCCGTGCTCTTCATGGGCAAGGGGAAGGGTTTTCCAACGCGGAGCCGTTGATGGATGTCGGGCATCGGGCCGCGTGGCGTGGGCACCGCCGGCAGTGAGAGGGACGGGAATGGAACCGACCGAGAGCACCGCCCCCGGCTCACGGCTGCGCCTGCGCCGTGTGGCGGGCGTATGGCGGGGGAGCCGGTGGGTGACACGTGCGGGGCGCGAGGGCGCCCGGGAGCGTGCCGCCCCGCAGCGCATGTGCACCGACGCACCCGACCCCGCCCGCCACGGCGCCGGCCCGCCGCCCGGCGCCGACGGACCCGACGCCCCCCGGAGCCGCACCGGCCTGGCCGCCGGCGTCGACCGGCTCGCCCGGGTCCGGCGCCGTGCCGGTCTGGCCGCCGGCGTCGAAGCGCTCGGCCCCGCACGGCCGGCCGCCGGCCTGCCCGGCGCCGAGCACGAACGCCACCTGTCCTGGCCCCCGCTGCCCGCGGCGGTCGTCGCGGCCGCCGGGTTCGTCCTGGGCGCCGGCTTCTACCGCGCCTTCGCCAGCGGCCACGCCCTCTTCCCCTCCGGCTCGGTCGGCTGGTCGCTGGCCCTGCTGACCGGCGTCATCGTCGGCCACCTGGTCATGCTGGGCCGCGCCCGCTGGTGGGGCGGCACCGGCTCCGGAGCCGCCCTCACCCTCGCCGTCCTGCTGCTGTACGGCTGGGTGCCGGCCGGCATGGTCAGCCTCACCGTCGTCGTCCTGGTCGGCATAGCCCGGCGCCACCGCTGGCGGCAGGGGGTGCTGCACGGCGCGGTGGACCTGCTCGGCATCGGCGCCGGCGCCCTGGTGCTGGCCGCCTTCGGCGCCGTACCGTCCGTCGAGGCGCCCTCGGACCCCGGCACCTGGACCTTCTACACCGCCCCCGAGGTGGTGCTCGTCGCGGTCGCCTACCTCGCGGTGACCCGCACCCTGCTGTGGTACCTGCACGCGCCGCGGTCCGGCGGTCTGCCCACGGTCGCGCGCACCGCGCTGGTCAGACAGGGGCTGGTCGCCGTCGCGCTGCTCGGCATAGCCCCGCTGGTGTGCGTGGTGGCCACCGCCAAGCCCGTGCTGCTGCCGCTGTTCGCCATCCCGCTGATCGCCCTCGACTCCACCCTGTGGATAGCCCGGGCCCGGGCCGAGGAGCAGCTGCGTGACCCGCTCACCGGGCTGCCCAACCGCCAGTGGCTGCTGGAGCGTATCTGGACCGCGCTGGACGACGCCGAGCGCATAGGCGCCCGCGCCGCCCTGATGCTGATCGACCTGGACCGTTTCCGGTCGGTCAACGACACCCTCGGTCATCTCGCCGGTGACCGGCTGCTGCTGCAGATAGCCGACCGGCTGCGGCTGGCCCTGCCGCGCGGGGCGGAGGTGGCGCGGCTCGGCGGCGACGAGTTCGCCGTGTTACTGCCGGTCGCCGACTCCACGACCTCGGCGATGCGCGTCGCCCGCGGCCTGGTCGCCGACCTCAGCTCCCCGCTCGACCTCGACGGCCTCACCCTCGTGCTGGAGGCCAGCGCCGGCGTCGCCGTCTTCCCCGACCACGCGCTCGACGCGGAGGGCCTGCTGCGCCGCGCCGACGTGGCGATGTACCAGGCCAAGCGGGACCGCACCGGCGTGGAGGTCTACGAGTCCAAGCGGGACTCCAACACCCCCGACCGGCTCGGACTGCTCGGCGATCTGCGCCGGGCGCTGGACGCGCACGAGGTCCAGCTGCACTACCAGCCCAAGGTCCGCTTCGACGGCCAGGTGGCCGGCCTGGAGGCGCTGGTGCGCTGGGTGCACCCGGAGCGCGGGAAGGTGCCGCCGGACGAGTTCATAGCGATCGCCGAGTCCTCGGGCCTGATGCCGCACCTGACGGAGTACGTCCTGGACACCGCGCTCGGCCAGGTCGCCGAGTGGCGCTCCCAGGGGCTGTTCGTCCCGGTCGCCGTCAACGTCTCCCCGCGCGACGTGCACACCCCCGGCTTCGCCGGCTCCGTCGCCGCCCGGCTGGCCCGGCACGGGGTCCCCGCGGGGGCGCTGCAGCTGGAGATAACGGAACACGTCCTGCTGGAGGACCCGCAGCGGGCCGCCGACACCCTCGCCGGGCTCACCGGACACGGCGTGAAGATGTCCCTGGACGACTTCGGCACCGGCTACTCCTCCCTGGTCCATCTGCGCCGCCTCCCGGTCAGCGAGCTGAAGATCGACCGCTCCTTCGTGGCCCGGCTCGCCGTGGACACCGAGGACGCCGAGATCGTGCGCTGCACGGTCGACCTCGCCCACTCCCTGGGCCTGCTGGTCGTCGCCGAGGGCGTGGAGGACGACGAGACCTGGGAGCGCCTGCGCGATCTCGGCTGCGACGCCGTCCAGGGCTGGCTGGTCGCCGCCGCGATGCCCCCGGAGGAGACGACGGCCTGGCTCCTGGCCCGCGGCTCCCGAGGCTGGCAACGTCCCAAGGCAGTCCTCCCCGCCGCCGAGTGAAACGGCCTTCGAGACTGCCGGGTGACGCCGAAGGGGGCTCACCCGGAGCCGCGTGACGCCCGGGTGGGCTGTCCGGTGCGCGCTCAGCGGCCCGCGCTGAAGTGTGCCGTCAGCAGCCGCAGTCTCTGCTCGTGGCCGCCCTCCGGGAGCCTGCCGCTGCGCATCAGGGTCACCAGGCCGTGCAGCCCCGCCCAGTAGGTCTCCGTGAGCAGAGCCAGGTCGTCGCCCTCGGCCGCGATCGGCTCCACCGCCCGCAGCAGCTCGCCGAAGGCGTCCTGCAGCGGGGCCGGCGCCTCGGGCGTGGCGAACGGCAGGTCGACGATGTGCGTGAACATCGCGTCGTACAGCGCCGGCCGCCGCCTGGCGAAGGCGGTGTAGGCCTCGCCCGCGGCCGCCAGCGCCTCCCGCGTGCCCGTCGCCGCCTCCCGCGCCGCGCGCAGCTCCGTGGCCAGGTCGGCGCAGCCCTGGACCGCGACCGCCGCCATGATCGCGTCCTTGCCCTTGAAGTGGCTGTAGAGGACGGGCTGGCTGTACTCGATCTCGGCGGCCAGGCGCCGGGTGGTCACCGCGTCCCAGCCCTCGGCTTCCGCCAGTTCCCGCGCGGCCGTCACGATCAGCCGCTCGCGCTCCGCTCGTTCGCGCTCCCGGCGCGTCTGGATCGTCATGGAAGAAATTCTAGCAGCGCTAGCGAATCTGTCGGCGCTCTGCTAGCTTCGCTCTTGTTCCTAGCGCTGCTAGAAAACCGACACAGGGGGACTCCATGACCGTCACCACCTACACCCTGGCCGTGCTGCTCGACCTGTTCTGCCTCTTCCTCGGCTACCGCTTCTGGTTCCAGCCCGCCCCCGCGGCTGCCGGCTACGGCGTCCCGGCCGACCCGCGCGGCGACGCCGGCGCCTACCTGTCGGTCAAGGGACTCAGGGACGGCACCTTCGGACTGGTGGGCCTCGCCCTGCTCGCCTTCGCCGGAGCCCGCGCCGAGGCCTGGTTCATGCTCTGCGTGGCGCTCGTCCCGCTCGTGGACACCTGCATCGTGCTGCGCAACGGCGGCGCGAAAGCCGTCGCCTTCGGGATCCACTTCGCCACCGCCGTCGTTGTACTGATCAGCGCCGGACTGCTCTTCGCGGTCTGACCGCGTCCGGCAACGGTCTGACCACATCCGACAAGGGGAACGCGTCATGTCGCTGTTCGTACCGAAGTTCGACGAGACCGTCCTGGTCCGCGACGCCGATGCGGAGGTCGTCGGCGGCGACCCCGTCGCCGTCAGGCTGCTCGCCGACAGCAGCGCCAGCGGCGGCGCGCTGTCCACCGTCCGCGTGACCCTCGCCGAGGGCGCCGACGGCGCCAGACCGCACGTCCACCACAACTCGGCCGAGATGTTCTACCTGCTGGACGGCGAGGCCGAGGTCCTCTCCGGCGAGGACGTCGTCACCGCCGAGCGCGGCGACCTGATCATCGTCCCGCCGGACCGCCCGCACGCCTTCGCCGCCGCCCCGGGCAGCACCGCCGACCTGCTCATCGTCATCACCCCGGGCGTCGAGCGCTTCGAGTACTTCCGCCACCTTCAGCGCATCCGCCTGGGCGAGGCCACCGTGGAGAGCCTGCTGGAGGTACAGGAGCGGTACGACAACCACTTCCTGAAGAGCGACGCCTGGGACGGCCGCCGCCGGTGACCGCCGGGGCCGCGGCAAACCGTTTCACGGGCACGGGCCCCCGCCCCATAGGATTGGCCCCAAACCACACACACTCACCCCAGAGGATCGCTGCATGCCTGGCATCACGCGCGAGGAGGTCGCCCACCTCGCCCGGCTGGCGCGTCTGGAGCTGAAGCCCGAAGAGCTCGACCACTTCGCAGGCCAGCTGGACGACATCATCGGCGCGGTGGCCCGCGTCAGCGAGGTCGCCGACCAAGACGTACCGCCGACCTCGCACCCGCTCCCGCTGACGAACGTCATGCGCGCGGACGAGGTCCGTCCCTCGCTCACCCCCGAGCAGGCGCTCTCCGGCGCCCCCGCCCAGGAGCAGCAGCGTTTCAAGGTGCCGCAGATCCTGGGGGAGGACTGACCATGACGGACAGCATCATCAAGCTCACCGCGGCCGAGATCGCCGCGAAGATCGCCTCCGGCGAGCTCACCGCCGTCCAGGTCACCGAGGCCCACCTGGCCCGGATCGAGGCCGTCGACGAGAAGGTGCACGCCTTCCTGCACATCGACCGCGAGGGCGCGCTCGCCCAGGCGCGTGCCGTCGACGAGAAGCGCGAGCGCGGCGAGAAGCTCGGCCCGCTGGCCGGCGTCCCGCTGGCGCTGAAGGACATCTTCACCACCGAGGGCGTGCCCACGACCGTCGGCTCGAAGATCCTTGAAGGCTGGATCCCGCCGTACGACGCCACCGTCACGCGCAAGCTGAAGGCCGCCGACGTCGTCATCCTCGGCAAGACCAACATGGACGAGTTCGCCATGGGGTCGTCGACGGAGAACAGCGCCTACGGCCCGACCGGCAACCCGTGGGACCTCACCAAGATCCCCGGCGGCTCCGGCGGCGGTTCCTCCGCCGCGCTCGCCGCCTTCGAGGCCCCGCTCGCCATCGGCACCGACACCGGCGGCTCCATCCGTCAGCCGGCCGCCGTCACCGGCACGGTCGGCGTGAAGCCGACGTACGGCGCCGTCTCCCGCTACGGCATGGTCGCCTTCTCCTCCTCCCTCGACCAGGGCGGCCCCTGCGCCCGCACGGTCCTGGACGCGGCCCTGCTGCACGAGGTGATCGCCGGCCACGACCCGATGGACTCCACCTCCATCGACGCCCCGGTCCCGCCGGTCGTCGAGGCCGCCCGCAACGGCGGCGTCGAGGGCATGCGCGTCGGCGTGGTCAAGCAGTTCCGCGGCGAGGGCTACCAGGCCGGCGTCATCCAGCGCTTCGACGAGTCCGTCGCGCTGCTGAAGGAGCTGGGCGCCGAGATCGTCGAGCTGGACTGCCCGTCCTTCGACCTGGCGCTGTCGGCGTACTACCTGATCGCGCCCTCCGAGTGCTCCTCCAACCTCGCCCGCTTCGACGGCCTGCGCTACGGCCTGCGGACCGGCGACGACGGCGGCCACTCGGCGGAGGAGGTCACCTCCCTGACCCGCGAGGCCGGCTTCGGCCCCGAGGTCAAGCGCCGCATCATGCTGGGCACGTACGCGCTGAGCTCCGGCTACTACGACGCGTACTACGGCTCCGCGCAGAAGGTCCGCACGCTGATCAAGCAGGACTTCGACAAGGCCTTCGAGCAGGTCGACGTGATCGTCTCCCCGACGACCCCGACCACCGCCTTCCCGATCGGCGAGCGCGCCGACGACCCGATGGCGATGTACCTCGCGGACCTGTGCACCATCCCGACCAACCTGGCGGGCAACGCGGCCATGTCCCTGCCCTGCGGTCTCGCCCCGGAGGACAACCTCCCGGTCGGCCTGCAGATCATCGCCCCGGTGATGAAGGACGAGCGCCTGTACAAGGTGGGCGCCGCGGTCGAGGCCGCCTTCGTGGAAAAGTGGGGGCACCCGCTCCTGGAGGAGGCACCGTCGCTGTGAGCAAGCTGTCCAAGGCCAAGGACTTCAAGAAGTCCAAGTCCGGTACGTACCTGTCGATGGCCACCACCGCGTTCGGCGCGCTCGGTGTCGCCAAGCAGATCAAGAAGGCCCGCGCCGAGCAGGACACGCTGCGGCTGATCGACGCCACCGTCTCCGCGGTCGCGATCGTCACCGGCCTCGCCATCCTGTACCGCGAGCTGAAGCGGCTGGGCGACGACGACGTCCTGCTGGGCTGAGAGGGAAGTTTCACCGTGACCACCACGACCGACCTGGTGTCGTACGAGGAAGCACTCGCCTCCTACGACCCCGTCATGGGCCTTGAGGTCCATGTCGAACTCGGCACCAAGACCAAGATGTTCTGCGGCTGCTCGACCGCGCTCGGCGCGGACCCGAACAGCCAGACCTGCCCGGTCTGCCTCGGCCTGCCCGGCGCGCTCCCGGTCGTCAACGCGACCGGCGTCGAGTCCGCGATCAAGATCGGCCTCGCGCTGAACTGCGAGATCGCCGAGTGGTGCCGCTTCGCCCGGAAGAACTACTTCTATCCGGACATGCCGAAGAACTTCCAGACCTCCCAGTACGACGAGCCGATCGCCTTCAACGGCTACCTCGACGTGCAGCTGGAGGACGGCGAGACCTTCCGCGTGGAGATCGAGCGCGCCCACATGGAGGAGGACACCGGCAAGTCGATGCACGTCGGCGGCGCCACCGGCCGTATCCACGGCGCGTCCCACTCCCTGCTGGACTACAACCGCGCCGGCATCCCGCTCATCGAGATCGTCACCAAGCCGATCGTGGGCGCCGGTGAGCGCGCCCCCGAGGTGGCCAAGGCGTACGTCCGTGAGCTGCGCGAGCTCATCCGTGCCCTCGGCGTGTCCGAGGCCCGCATGGAGATGGGCCAGATGCGCTGCGACGTGAACCTGTCGCTGATGCCCAAGGGCAGCGAGAAGTTCGGCACCCGCAGCGAGACGAAGAACGTCAACTCGCTGCGCTCGGTGGAGCGTGCGGCCCGCTACGAGATCCAGCGGCACGCGGCCGTGCTCTCCTCCGGCGGCACCATCGTCCAGGAGACCCGCCACTTCCACGAGGACACCGGCTCCACCACCTCGGGCCGGGTGAAGGAGGAGGCCGAGGACTACCGGTACTTCCCGGAGCCCGACCTGGTCCCGGTCGCGCCCTCGCGCGAGTGGGTCGAGGAGATCCGGGCGGCCCTGCCCGAGCTGCCGCTGGCCCGCCGCAACCGGCTGCTGGCCGAGTGGGGCATCTCCGCCACCGACATGCAGGCGATCCTCAACGCCGGTGCGCTGGACCTGATCGTCGCCACCATCGACGCCGGGGCCGACGCCGCCTCGGCCCGCAAGTGGTGGATGGGCGAGCTGGCCCGCAGCGCCAACGAGTCCGGCAAGGCGCTGGACGAGCTGGCGATCACGCCGCAGCAGGTGGCCCGGGTGACCGAGCTGGTCGCCAAGGGCGACCTGAACGACAAGCTGGCCCGGCAGGTCATCGAGGGCGTTCTCGCGGGCGAGGGCACCCCGGACGAGGTCGTCGACAAGCGCGGTCTGAAGGTCGTCTCCGACGAGGGCGCGCTCACCGCCGCCGTGGAGGAGGCCATCGCCGGCAACCCGGGCATCGCGGACAAGATCCGCGGTGGCAAGGTGGCCGCGGCCGGCGCCCTGGTCGGCGCGGTCATGAAGGCCACCCGCGGCCAGGCCGACGCGGCCCGCGTCAAGGAGCTGATCCTTCAGAAGCTGGGCGTCAGCGAGGGCTGAGCCCGCGACGCCGCACGGCACAGGCCCCGGGGACCTTGGAGTCCCCGGGGCCTGTCGCATGTGAGTGACACCACTTCGGGTGACAGAGTGCCGCCGGCTGTCCTGTGACCTCCCTCCCAACTGCTGTGAACAAGGACACGAAAGCCGCAAAGGATCATTTCCACCTGTAAGAGTGGCTTCGCATTCGTCATGCGTTCTTTGCGGGCTGTTCGGTTAATGAGCGATTGTTCCCGGTCAAAGATCCACAATTCAGTCACTCTGGGAGCAGGTTCGTGGCAGCCCTTGCACAATGGTGTGTCCGACGGCGCCTGATCGCCGTTCTGCTGTGGCTCCTCGCCTTCGGCGGAGTCACCGCGGCCGCCGCCGTGACCGGCTCCGCCTACTCCAACGACTACGACGTCCCGGGCACCCAGTCGGGCCACGCCGCCGAACTGCTCCAGGCCGGCTTCCCCGGGATGGGCGGCGACAGCGACACCGTCGTCTGGCACACCACGTCCGGCACCGTACGCGCCGCCGACGTCGAGCAGACGATGACCCGCACCCTCGACAAGATCGACGACCTGCCCGGCGTGGCCTCCGTCAGCGGCCCCTACAACGGCCAGGGCGCCGGCCGGATCAGCGCCGACGGACACACCGCCTACGCCACGATCACCTTCGACGCCCCCGTCGAGCACATCGCCGCCGCCGAGGCGAAGTCCGTGGTGGACACCGCCAAGGCCGCCGAGACCGACGGACTCCAGGTCGAGCTGGGCGGCAGCGCCATGGCGCTCACCAAGACCTCCGGCGGGCATCTCGCCGAGATCGTCGGGGTCGTCGTCGCCGCCGTCGTCCTCTTCCTCGCCTTCGGCTCGCTCGCCGCCTCGCTGCTGCCCATCGCCACCGCCCTGGTCGGCGTCGGCACCGCCTACGCCGGGATCGAACTGCTCGGGCACGCCATGACGGTCGCCGACTTCGCGCCCATGCTCGGCATGCTGATCGGGCTCGGCGTCGGCATCGACTACGCGCTGTTCATCGTCACCCGGCACCGAAGGGGCCTGAAACGCGGGCTCAGCGTGACCGAGGCGGCCACCAACGCCGTCGCCACCACCGGCCGCGCCGTCGTCTTCGCCGGCGCGACCGTGTGCATCGCCCTGCTCGGCATGCTGATACTGCGGCTGAGCTTCCTCAACGGCGTCGCCGTGGCCGCCTCGCTGACCGTCGTGCTCACCGTCGCCGCCTCCGTGACCCTGCTGCCCGCCCTGCTGTCGTTCATCGGCATGCGCGCCCTCAGCCGCCGCGAGAGGCGCCGACTGGCCGAGCACGGGCCCGAGCCGGAGCTGCCGACCGGTTTCGCGGCCCGCTGGTCGGCGTTCGTCGAGCGGCACCCCAAGAAGCTCGGCGGCATCGCCGTCGCCGTCATCGCCCTGCTCGCGCTGCCCACCCTCTCCCTCCACCTGGGCACCTCCGACCAGGGCAACGACCCGAAGACCTCCACCACCCGCAAGGCCTACGACCTCCTCGCCGACGGCTTCGGACCCGGCGTCAACGGCCCGCTGACCCTGGTGACGCGCGTAGACGGCGCCCAGGACAAACTCGCCCTGGACAACCTGGACGCCACCCTGCGCTCCACCCGGGGCGTCGCCTCGGTCACCCCCGTGACCTACGGGCCGGGCGGCGGCACCGCCCACCTCACCGTCGTCCCCGAGTCCGCGCCGCAGTCGCAGGAGACCAGCGAGCTGGTCGACCGGCTGCGCACCGAGGTGCTGCCCCGGGCCGAGGCCGGCACCTCCCTCGACGTGTACGTCGGGGGCGTCACCGCCTCCTACGACGACTTCGCCGGCGTGATCGTCGGCAAGCTGCCCCTCTTCGTCGGGGTCGTCATCGGACTGGGCTGCCTGCTGCTCCTGCTCGCCTTCCGGTCCATCGGCATCCCGCTCAAGGCCGCCGTGATGAACGTCGCCGCCGTCGCCGCCGCGTTCGGCGTCGTCGTCGCGATCTTCCAGTGGGGCTGGGGCAGCGAACTGCTGGGACTCGGCCGCGCCGGCCCCATCGAACCGTTCCTCCCCGTGATCATGGTGTCGGTCCTCTTCGGCCTCTCCATGGACTACCAGGTCTTCCTGGTCAGCCGGATGTACGAGGAGTGGCTGGAGACCGGCGACAACCGCCGGGCCGTCCGTGTCGGCCTCGCCGAGACCAGCCGGGTGATCAACTCGGCGGCGGTCATCATGATCTCCGTCTTCCTCGCCTTCGTGCTCAGCGGCGACCGGGTCATCGCCATGTTCGGCATAGCGCTGGCCGCCGCCGTCGCCCTGGACGCCTTCGTCCTGCGCACCCTCCTCGTCCCGGCCCTGATGCACCTGCTCGGCGCCGCCAACTGGTGGCTGCCGCGCCGGCTGGACCGGGTGCTGCCCCGCATCAGCATCGAGCCGCCCGAGTGCCGCGCCGCCCATGAGAGGCTGGCCGCTGCGACGGACGCCGAGGTGGCGGACGTGCTGGCGAAGGAGCGGCAGGATGTACGCGATATCCCTGGGTGACGACGGCGCACGAATGCGGCCGCTGGAGCCCTGGCACGCCGAGGAGTTCCTGGCGCACCTGCAGCGGGGACGCGACTTCATCAACCAGTACGTCCCGTTCGGCTCCAAGGCCGTCGACGTCGCCACCGCCCGCGAGGCCCTCCAGCGGTACGCCGACATGCGCGCCGCCGACACGGCCTCGCTGCACGGGATCTGGCTGGACAACAAGCTCGTCGGCGGCGTGCTCACGCTGAACTTCGATGCCGCCAACGGCACCTGCGAGGTCGGCTGCTGGCTGGAGCCCGCCGCGACCGGACGCGGGCTGATCACCCGGGCCATGCGGGTGCTGATCGACTGGGTGGTCGAGGAGCGCGGAATCCACCGCGTCGAATGGGTCGCCTCCGCGGGCAACACGCCCAGCCTCAACGTCGCCCGGCGCCTCGGCATGACCCGCGACGGCGTGCGGCGCTCCGCCTACCTCCACCACGGGGTACGGCACGACCTGGAGGTCTGGTCCGTCCTCGCCCCCGAGTGGCGCGAGGCGCGCGCCACGCGCGCGTGACGCGTGCGGCGGGGCACTGATCGACGTTAAGGGACCTCTCAGACTCCGTCCGTACGGTGCCGGGCATGGCTACCAAGACTGAGGACCAGGCCGCGGTGACCGCGGCCGACGAGGTGACGGAGACCGAGGAGGAGACACAGACCGGGCAGGGCACGCCGCAGACGGAAGAACAGGAGGCCGCGCCGCACGAGGGCGGCCCCTCCGGGGTCGGCCAGGGCGCCGGTGCCGTGGTCTCCGCCGGGCTCGGCGTCGTCTCGCTCACCGGCAGCTGGATGGGCACCGTGGCCTCCGCGCGCGAGTCGCTCATCGGCCAGCTGCAGACCTCGTCGTCCTCCGACGTGGCGAAGATGGTCAAGGAGGGCTACGGCGACGCCTGGCACGCCACGGCGCTGTGGGGCGGCCTGTTCGCGCTGTCGGCGCTGGTCGTCGGCGTGGTCGTCCTCGCCCGGCCCGCGTTCGGCGAGCCCGGCCGGCCGCAGGCCCCGTGGATCAGGTCGGCCGCCTGGGCGGGCGTCTCGCTCGGCGTCGTCGGCCTGCTGCTGGCGGTCCTGAAGTACACGGACGTGCTGCTGGGCCTGCCCGCCACGGGCTGACCTCCGCCCTGGTCTTAGGCCCCCGGCAGTGCCTTACGCCGGTCCTCGGACCGCCTGCCCGCGTCTAAGGCCCCCCACGGCACGCAAGATGCGGAAGTCTCCCGATGTGGCGGACCCCCCTGGGAGACGAGAGTTGAGGCATCGCAGCAAGCGAACCCACTCTCGTCTCACAGGGGGACACACATGTACGAGTACGAGGTCCAGCAGGCCCGCACCGCAGAACTGATCCGCCGCGCCGAGCAGGAGCGCCTGGTCCGTGAGGCCGTCCGCGCCCGCCGTGCCGCCCGCCACGATGCCGCCACACGCACCGCCGAGGCGGAGGGCCATACCGGCCGCTCCCGCCGCCGCTGGTCCACCAGGGCCGCGTGAACGGCGTGACGCCGGGTGCGGGAGGCCGTACGGGGGTCGGCCACCCGCACCCGGAGAGATCCACCGAACCCCCTCCGCCCGGCACCACCCCGCACACCGGCCTCCCCACGGGGCCGGTGTTCGGTTTTCCGGCGGCGGCCCCGGCCGGGCTCCCGGTGCCGCCGGCTCCTGCCGGACGGGTGGCCGCTGCCGGGTCCCCGCCGGCCCCTGCCGGGCAGGTCGCCGCTGCCGGGTCGTTGACCAGCGGTGTCGCTCTGCCCGGGGCGAAAAACGGTGCGTGGATGTCAGAGCCTCATGGGATGCTCTGCGCCGTGGAGACCAAGTCCGTCAGTCCGGTGTTCGTCGGTCGTGCCGACGAGTTGGGGGCATTGCACGACGCGCTCGCCCGCGCCGCCGCGGGCGAGCCGCAGGCGCTGCTCATCGCGGGGGAGGCCGGCGTCGGCAAGACACGGCTGGTGGAGGAGTTCGCCACCGCCGCCTGCCGGCAGGGCGCCGTCGTCGCGCTCGGCGGCTGCGTGGAGATCGGCGCCGACGGGCTGCCGTTCGCCCCGTTCTCCGCCGCCCTGCGCGCCCTGCGCCGCGCACTGCCCGCCGACGTCGCCGCCGCGGCCGCCGGCCAGGAGGAGGAACTGGCCAGGCTGCTGCCCGAGCTGGGCGAGGCCGGCCCCGGCCGGCACGACGAGGAGGGCATGGCCCGCCTCTTCGAACTCACCGCCCGCCTGCTCCAGCAGATCGCCGCCGAGCGGACCGTCGTCGTCGCCCTGGAGGACCTGCACTGGGCCGACGCCTCCACCCGTCACCTGCTCGCCTACCTGCTGCGCACCCTGCGCTCCGGCCGCCTCGTCGTCCTCGGCACCTACCGCTCCGACGACATCCACCGGCGCCACCCCCTGCGCCCCCTCCTCGCCGAACTCGACCGGCTGCGCACGGTCCGCCGCCTCGACCTAGCCCGCTTCACCCGCGACGAGGTGTGCCGCCAGGTCGCCGGCATCATCGCCGGCGAACCCGACCCCGCCCAGGTCGACGACATCTTCGAACGCTCCGACGGCAACGCCTTCTTCGTCGAGGAGCTCGCCGTCGCCGCCCACGCGGGCTGTTGTACCGGCCTCACCGACACCCTGCGCGACCTGCTCCTGGTCCGCGTCGAGGCGCTGCCCGAGAGCGCCCAGCGGGTCGTCCGGGTGGCCGCCGAGGGCGGCTCCACGGTCGAGTACCGGCTGATCGCCGCCGTCGCCTCGCTCGCCGAGGACGACCTCATCGAGGCCCTGCGGGCCGCCGTGAACGCCAGCATCCTCATCCCCACCCCCGCCGGCGACGGCTACGGCTTCCGTCACTCCCTGGTCCGCGAGGCCGTCAGCGACGACCTGCTGCCCGGCGAGCGCTCCCGCCTCAACCGGCGCTACGCCGAGGCCCTGGAGTGCGACCCCACCCTCGTCCCCGCCGACCAGCGCGCCATGCGCCTGGCCAGCTACTGGTACCACGCCCACGACCCCGCCAAGGCCCTGCCCGCCGTCCTGGACGCCTCCGTCACCGCCCGGCGCCGCCACGCCTACAGCGAGCAACTGGGCCTGCTGGAGCGGGCGATGGAGCTGTGGGACGCGGTCCCCGAGGACGTACGGGCACGGCTGCGGCCCCTCGACCACGCCGAGGCGTATCCCGCGTGCGGCTGCGACCCCGCCGGCACGCCGCTGCGCTACCTCGACCTGATGGCCGAGGCGGCCGTCGCCGGCCGGCTGGCCATGGAGCGCGAACGCGCCCTGAAGATCACCAAGCGGGCGCTGCGCCTGCTGGAGGACGACCCGGATCCGCTGCGCGCCGCCTGGTTCTGGAGCCAGCGCTCCCGCCTGGTGCAGGCCCTCGCCCGCGGCGACGGCTGGGACGAACTCGCCACCGCCCAGGAGCTGGTGCGCGGCCTGCCGCCGTCCACCGTGCACGCCGAGGTGCTCACCGTCGCCGCGGGCTGGTCGATGCTGCACAAGCCCGGCGCGGAAGCCCTCGCCGCCGCCGAGCGCGCGGTGCAGTACGCGCGCATGGTCGGCGCCCGGTCCATCGAACTCAACGCCCGGCTGACCCTCGGCGGACTCATGGTCGACTCCGGCGCCGTCGAGGACGGCCTCGCCGAGATGCGCCAGGTGCTGGAGCAGGCGGCCCAGGAGGGCGTGCCCAGCGTCGCCGGCCGCGCCTACGTCAACCTGCCCTCCGAGCTGGAGTCGGTCGGCCGCTCCCGCGAGGCCGCTGCCCTGCTGCGCGACGGCGCCGCCTACGCCCGCACGTACGGTCTGCTGGACTCCGAGTCATGGGTGTGGGGCAACCTGTCCGACTCGCTGTACTCGCTGGGGGAGTGGGACGGCGCCGCCCAGGCCGCCGAGAACGCCCTGAGGCGCGGACAGAGCGCCAAGCCGCAGGGCGCGGGTGCGCTGTGCCTGGCCCATCTCGCCCTCGCCCGCGGCGAGGTGACCGAGGCCGAACGCCAACTGCAGGCCGCCCGCGGCCACTTCGGCTCGCACGACCCGATGCCCCAGCAGTGGCTGCCGGTGGCCCGCATCGCCGTCGGCGTCGCCGCCGCCCAGGGCCGCCTGCCCGACGCCCGCGCGGAACTGGCCCGGGCCCTGGACACCGGCACACCGCCCGGCACCCAGCGCTTCGTCTGGCCCCTGCTGCTGGCCGCCGCCACCGCCGAGGCGGACGCGCTCGCCCTGCCCGTCGCGGCGCAGGGCCGCGAGCAGGCCCTCGCCCGTATCGCGGAGGCGGTCAAGAAGACCACCACGGGCGCCCCGATATGGCGAGCCCACGAGCAGTGGGTCCGCGCGGAACTGCTGCGCGCCGAGGGCCGGGCCACCCCCGACACCTGGTCGCCCGTCGTCACCGCCTTCGAGGCCCTGGAACGCCCCTACGACCTCGCCCGTGTCCGCTACCGCCTGGCCGAGGCGCTGGTGACCGAGGGCGGCGACGACGAGCGTGCCCGCGCCACCGAGCTGCTGCGGCTGGCGCACGCCGTCGCCGAGCACCTCGGCGCCCGCCCGCTGGCCGACTCGGGCGCGCTGCTCGCCCGCCGTGCCCGGCTGCCCCTGACCGGCCCGGCCCAGTCCCGGTCGGCGCCCGCCGACCCGGCCGAGGCGCTGGGCCTGACCACCCGGGAACGCGATGTGCTGCGCCTCGTCTCGGCCGGCCGCACCAACCGCCAGATCGCCGAGGAGCTGTTCATCTCCCCGAAGACCGCGAGCGTCCACGTGTCGAACATCCTGGCCAAACTGGGCGTCTCCGGCCGGGGCGAGGCGGCGGCCGTGGCCCACCGGCTGGGCCTGTACTCCGAGGCCCTCACTGGGCGGGACATCCGGTGAGACGTACGCTGGACGGACCTGGCAGGGGGGAGGGGCGATGTTCAACGCGTTCGAGGAACTGTTCGCGCCCGGCCGCAAGCACACCCACGACGAGCAGAACCGGCTGGAGCTGACCCGGGAGGACGTCGGCGACGGCGATCCCGGGCGCGGCCCGATAGACCTGGCGTCCGGCAAGGTGGTCGTACGCCCACCGCACCCGGAGCCGGAGGAGGACGAGCCCGGGGAGCAGTGAGACGGCCGGTCAGCTCACCCGCAGCTCCAGGATCCGGTCGTCCCCGTTCTTCGGCTCGCCCCGCCCGTCGGTGTTGCTGGTGACGACCCACAGCCGGTCGCCGCCCGCCGGGACCACCGTGCGCAGCCGGCCGTACTCACCCCGCAGGAACGCCTGCGGGGCCGCCGACGCCCGCGTGCCCTTCAGGGGGATGCGCCACAGCCGCTGTCCCTTCAGCCCGGCCATCCACATCGAGCCCTTGGCCCAGGCGACACCGCTGGGTGAGGCCTCGTCCGTGTGCCACTGGGCGACCGGGTTCACATAGGCGGGGTTGCCGGAACGCCCCTCCGCGTCCGGCCACCCGTAGTCGCCGCCCGGCTTGATCGCGTTCAGCTCGTCCCAGGTGTCCTGCCCGAACTCCGAGGCGAACAGCCGCTGGCGGTCGTCCCAGGCCAGGCCCTGCACATTGCGGTGGCCGTAGGAATACACCGGGGAGTCGGGGAAGGGGTTGCCCGGCGCGGGCTCACCCTCGGGCGTGAGCCGCAGGATCTTCCCGCCCAGGGACTCCTTGTCCTGGGCGAGCCCCCGCTCCCCGCTCTCACCCGTACCGGCGTACAGCATCCTGTCCGGCCCGAACGCGATCCGCCCGCCGTTGTGGATGATCCCCTTCGGTATCCCCTTGAACACCGTGTCCGGGGCGCCCAGCTGCTCGCCCTCCGGCCGCTTGTCGTCGTACAGCACGCGGGCGATGCGGTTGTCCGAGGCGGAGGTGAAGTAGGCGTAGATCATGTGGTCCGAGGCGTAGTCCGGGGAGAGCGCGATGCCCAGCAGCCCGCCCTCGCCGGCCGCCGCCACCCCGGACACCTCGCCCAGCTCGGTCTTCGTCCCCGTCTCCGGGTCGACGCGGGTGATCGTCCCCTGGTCCCGCGAGGAGACCAGCAGGTCGCCGTCCGGCAGCGGGGCGAGGCCCCACGGGGAGTCCAGCCCGGTCGCGACCGTACGCAGCACCTTCACGGTGCCCTTGGCGGGCGGCGCGGACTCACCGGGCGAGGCGGACGCGGCGGGGGAGGAGGGGTGCGGGGCCGCGCTGCCGGACGCCGGAGCCGTCCTGCCCGGGCCGTTCCCGTCGGCGGAACAACCGGCTGTCACCATCAGCGCCGCCGTGGCCAACACGGCCGACACAGCTCGACGTTGCACGATCATGGTCCCTTCACCCGACGACCCCTACCTGTCATACACCGCCGCCGTGTCCGCTGCCCCGGGGTAGCACGATTCCCCGCACCCACCCAGGGGCGCGGGGAACTGCGCGACCAGCCACGACGAACCCGCGGACGACCTACGACCCCTCAGTCCCAAGATCCCCGAGCCGCAGGCAACGCGGACAGCTCCGCCAGATCCCGCGCGGTCAGCCGCACCCCCGCCGCCCCCGCGTTCTCCGACACCCACCGCTCCCGCTTCGCCCCCGGCACGGGAACCACGTGCCGGCCCTGCGCCAGCACCCACGCCAGCGCCACCTGGGCAGGGGTCACGTCGTCCCCGTGGCGCCCGGCCACGCGTCGCAGGCCGGCGATGATCGGCTGGTTCGCCGCCATCATCTCCGCGGTGAACCGGGGATGCCGCGCCCGCATGTCGTCCGGTTCGAACCCCTCGCCCGGCGTCAGCGTCCCGGTCAGGAAGCCATTGCCCAGCGGCATCGCCGCCAGGAAGCCGATCCCACGCGCCTCACACCACGGAAGCAGCGACCGCAGCGCCTCCGGCGACCACACCGACAGCTCGGCCTGCACCGCGCTCACCGGGAACACCTGCTGCACCCGCTGCAACTGCCGCAGCGTCCCGTCGTACAGCCCGGCCCCGGCCCGGCGCCCGCCCCGCACGCCCACCGCGCACAGGCCGAGCGCGCGCACCTTCCCGGCCCGCACCAGCTCCGCCATCGCACCCCAGGTCTCCTCGACGGGCACCTCCGGGTCGGCGCGGTGCAGCTGGTACAGGTCGATGACATCCGTCTGCAGCCGCCGCAGCGAGGCGTCGCACGCCCGCTTCACATACCCCGGCCGCCCGTTGGCCACGATGTGCTGATCACCGACCAGCAGCCCGACCTTCGTCGACACGAACGCGTCCGCCCGCCGCTCCTTCAGCACCCGCCCCAGCAGCAGCTCGTTGGTGAACGGCCCGTACATGTCCGCGGTGTCCAGCAGCGTCGAGCCCAGATCGAGCGCCCGGTGAACCGCCCTGACCGACTCCTCGCCCCGCTGCCGCGACCCGCTGTACGCCCAGCTCATCGGCATGCACCCGAGTCCGACGGCCCCCACGGAGAGTGCCGCCGCGCCGATCGTCCTGCGCTCCACCTGCTCGTGACCCTCCCTCTCCTGGCGTCCCCAACCTAACCTCTGCGCCTGCGCGGACCTGACATAGCCTCCACCCATGACCGGTGACCTGACTGCTGACGTGTGGCTGCCCATCCCGCCCGACGAGATCGAGGGCCTGCCGCAGGGCCCGACGTACCGCTTCTGGAACGGCGAACCCGACTTCCCCGCCGACCCGGCCGACTGCGCCTTCTACGTCGTGCCGTACATGAAGCCCAGCGGCCTCGGCATCCGCCCGCTGCCGGCCATGCGCGGCGTCCAGGTCGTCCAGACCCTCTCCGCGGGCATCGACCACGTCGAACCCGGCCTGCACCACCTGCGCCCCGGCGTCCGCCTGTGCAACGCGCGCGGTGTGCACGAGGCGAGCACCGCCGAGCTGACCCTGACCCTGATCCTGGCGCCCTTGCGCGGCATCCCGGACTTCGTGCGCGCCCAGGAGCGGGGCGAGTGGCTCGGCGGCTTCCGCCCCGCCCTCGCCGACCGGACCGTCCTCATCGTCGGCTACGGCTCCATCGGCGCCGCGATCGAGGACCGGCTCGCGCCGTTCGAGCTCGCGCGGGTCGTGCGCGTCGCGCGCTCCGCGCGCACCACGGAGCGCGGTCCTGTGCATCCACTCACCGAACTGCCCGCCCTGCTGCCCGAGGCGGACGTCGTCGTGCTGTCCACCCCGCTCACCGACACCACCCGTCACCTGGTGGACGGTGACTTCCTCGCCCGGATGAAGGACGGCGCCCTGCTCGTCAACGTCGCCCGCGGGCCCGTCGTCGACACCAAGGCCCTGCTCGCCGAACTGGAGAGCGGCCGCATCACCGCCGCACTCGACGTCACCGACCCCGAACCGCTGCCGCGCGAGCACCCGCTGTGGCGCGCGCCCGGCGTGCTCATCAGCCCGCACGTCGGCGGCCCCACGTCCGCGTTCCTGCCGCGCGCCAAGCGGCTGCTGGTGGACCAGTTGACCCGCTTCGTGAACCGGGAGCCGCTGCGCAACGTCATCCTCACGACAGGGTCCGAGGGCGGCGCGTAGAGCGGGCCGGCCCCCGCGCGATCCGCGGCGGGTACCCTCCGCAGTCCCCTGAACGCGGGCCGTGCCCACGCTTCCGCCGTCCGTCACGGAGCGTAGAGGAAGTATGTCCCTGAGTGACGAGACTGGTGTATCGTCCCGACAGGGGCTGCGCCGGGCGCCGTTCGGCGCCGGGGGTGGACAGATCGGACTTGTGAGGGGGGCGACGGACGATGCACGGCCTATGGACCGACGATCCGGCGCTGACGGGCCGCCGACCCTGGCGCACGGCCGCCTACGGACGCGGTCACCACACGGGCCACGGCGGTCAGCAGAGCCACCATGGTCAACACCTCGGTCACAGCAGTCACCGCGGTCACCACAGCGGTCACCACACCCCGCACGCCCGCAGGCCCGGCGCCCGCAGGAGGAGTGCCCACCCAGCGCACCGGGACCCTCGGGACCCGGGAGCGGCGCGGACCGGGAGGCCGCGGTGAGCTCGTCCCCGCCTCCCCTGACCACCCTGGACGGCGCCCTGCGCACCCCGCCGCCGTCCCCCGCGCCGCTGCTGCGCCCACCGGCCGGCGCCGGCGGACGAGGTCTCTGGCACCAGCTGCTGCTGGCCCTGCTCTGCGCCGCCTACGGCGTCGGCGCCGCGCTGGACTGGGGCTCCCGCGAACTCGCGCTCGTCATGGGCGACTTCGGGCTGGCCGCCGCCGCGGGCACGGCGGCGGTGTCCTGCTTCCTCCACGCGCGCACCCGCCGGGTCCGCTTTCGACCCGCCTGGCTGCTGTTCGGGTGCTCCTCGGCGATGGCGGCCCTCGGCAACGGCGTCTGGGGGTGGTACGAGGTCGTCCTGGACCGGCCCGTGCCCAGCCCCTCCGTCGCCGACCTGTTCTTCCTGTGCTTCGCGCCGCCCGCCATCGTCGGCCTGCTGGTGCTGGCCAAGCGGCCGGTGTCGAAGGCCGGTTGGGTGTGCCTGGCGCTGGACGCCTGGCTGATCGCCGGCTCGCTGCTCACCCTGGCCTGGAGCCTCGCGCTCGCCCAGGCGGCCAAGTTCGACGGGCCGAGCGTCGCCCACGCCGCGCTGTCGCTGGCGTATCCGCTGCTGGACATCGCCCTGGTCAGCATCGTGCTGGTGCTGCACTTCCGGCGCTCGGCGGTCAACCGCACGGCCGTCAACACCGCGATCGGCGCGCTCGCCCTGACGGTGATGTGCGACGCGCTGTTCACCTCGCCGCTGCTGCACAACAACTACCACTCGGGGCAACTGCTCGACGCGGGCTGGTTCGCCGGCTCCCTGCTGCTCGCCTACGCCCCCTGGGCCGCGCCCCGGCGCGGACGGGCGGACGCCGTCCACGGGCACACGCGCGTGGTCCACGAGCACCTGCCCGGCGGCCGGCGGGGCGGCGACCACCCGGTGCCGGACGCGCCCGTCACGCCTTCCCGCACCTCCGCGGCCGCCGCGACGACGCCCGGCCCCGCACAGCTCCCGGCCGCCGCCGGCGACCCCAGCCGGTATCCGGCCACCCGGCCCATCACCGGCTCCCTCGCCGCCCTCGCGCCCTATCTCGCCGCCGCCGTCTGCACGCTGGGGATCCTCTACAACGTCCTCAACGGCCACAGCGTCTCCCGCGTGGTGCTGCTGACCGGCGGCACGGTCGTGCTCGCCCTGGTGGTCCGGCAGGGCATCATGCTGCTGGACAACATCACCCTCACCCAGGAACTGGCGCAGAAGGAGAACCACTTCCGCTCCCTGGTGCAGGGCTCCAGCGACGTCATCATGATCGCCGCGCCCAGCGGCATCCTGCGCTACGTCTCCCCGGCCGCCGCCGGCGTCTACGGACGCCCGGCCGAGGACCTGGTGGGCACGGAGCTGGCCGGTCTGATCCACCCCGAGGACTTGGGCTGCGTGGTGCACGAGGTGCGCCGCTTCCTCGCCGCCAACCCGCACGACGAGCCCACCACCCGCATCGAGTGCCGCTTCCGTTCCGGCGACGGCGGCTGGCTCAACGTCGAGTCGACCATCAACCGCCACCACGGCGGCCTGATCTTCAACAGCCGGGACGTGACCGAAAGAGTGCGCCTGCAGGCGCAGCTCCAGCACAACGCCGAGCACGACCCGCTCACCGACCTGCCCAACCGCTCCCTGTTCACCCGGCGGGTGCAGCAGGCGCTGTCCGGCCGCCGCGCCAGCGACCGCGGGCTCGCCCTGCGCAACACCGCGGTGCTCTTCATCGACCTCGACGGCTTCAAGGCCGTCAACGACACCATCGGCCACCAGGCCGGCGACGAGCTGCTGGTGCAGGCCGCCCGCAGGCTCCAGGACGCGGTCCGGCACGGGGACATCGCCTCCCGGCTGGGCGGCGACGAGTTCGCCGCCCTGATCACCGGCGACAACACCCGCGACCGCACGGCACGGGAGCGGCACATCCTGGAGCTCGCCGACCGCCTCAGGGTGACGCTGTCCCAGCCGTACGAGATCGACGGCAACGACGTACGGGTCGCCGCCTCCATCGGCGTCGCCTTCGCCGAACCCGGCCTGGGCGCCGGCGAGCTGCTGCGCAACGCCGACCTCGCGATGTACCGGGCCAAGGCGGCGGGCAAGGGCCGGGTGGAGCTGTACCGGCCGCAGATGCAGCAGGACGTCGTCCGCAAGGCGGAACTGGCCACCCGGCTGAGAGCGGCGCTGCACGACGGCGAGTTCTGCCTGCTGCACCAGCCGGTGGTGCGGCTGGACGACGGCCGGATCACGGCGGTGTCCGCGCAGGCGCGCTGGCGCTCCTCGCAGGGCGTGCTGTTCACGCCCGCCGAGTTCCTGCGGGTCGCCGAGGACAGCGACAAGACCGCCGAGCTGGGCCGCTGGATGCTCCAGGAGGCCGTCGAGCAGGCCGCCGAGCGCACCGGGAGCGGGCGGGCCGTACCAGTGGCGGTGCGGGTCTCGGCTCGCCGGCTGCTGGACCGGTCGATGCCGCTCGGCTCGATCGAGGCCCTGCTGACCCGGCACGGGCTGCCCTCCGGGGCCCTGGTGATCGAGCTGGCCGACCTGGACCCGCGCGTCCCGCTGGAGGAGCTGGAGCGCCGCCTGACCGCCCTCAAGCGGCTCGGCGTACGCATCGCCCTGGACGGCTTCGGCAGCGGCTACGCGGCCATCACGGCCCTGAGAAGGCTGCCCGTGGACGTGCTCAAGCTGGACCGGGGTCTGGTCGAGGGGATCGTGGAGTCCGCCCGGCTGCACAAGATCACCGGCGGGCTGCTGCGGATCGCCGGCGACCTCGGACTGCAGTCCGTGGCCGAGGGCGTGGACCTGCCCGAGCAGGTCGTCGCCCTGCGCGCGATGGGCTGCACCCATGGCCAGGGCATGGCGTTCGCCGGTCCTTTGGACGAGTACCGGCTGCGCAGAGCGCTCACTTCCGGCCACTGCCCGGTGCCGCACGGCCCGGCCGAGCCGGCCTTCGCGGGCGGTTACCGCGCAGGTGTTCCCGTCGTTCTGGGAGGCGGGACGGCACTGCGCTCACATAATGAGACTCCCGTCCCACCCACTTGACACCGGGTGTGTGCCGGGGGGAGGGTCAGTGCCATGCGCACCCGAATTCTCGTACTTGGAAAGCGCGTCGGCTGACGCTGAGCCCTGATCGCTCAGCGAACCCCACCCGGCGCGCTCCCCTCGCTTGCCTTATGGCACGAGGGGTTTTTTGTTGCACAGGCAGCAAACGCACACCGCCCAAACTTCGCAAAAACCCTCAGCATCGAGAAGAGAATGCCGATGACCGAGCAGGCCACCGGGGCCCCTCATCCGCAGCCGCGGCCCCGTTCCGGAGGACAGCAGGCCCCCGTCGAGCACGTCACGGGTGCGCAGTCCCTCATCCGCTCCCTTGAGGAGGTCGGCGCGGACACGGTATTCGGCATTCCCGGCGGTGCGATCCTTCCCGCCTACGACCCGCTGATGGACTCCAAGCGGGTGCGCCACGTCCTGGTCCGGCACGAGCAGGGCGCCGGCCACGCGGCCACCGGCTACGCACAGGCCACCGGCAAGGTCGGCGTCTGCATGGCCACCTCCGGCCCCGGCGCCACCAACCTGGTCACCCCGATCGCCGACGCGCACATGGACTCCGTGCCGATGGTCGCGATCACCGGCCAGGTCGCCTCCACCTCGATCGGCACGGACGCCTTCCAGGAGGCGGACATCGTCGGCATCACCATGCCGATCACCAAGCACAACTTCCTGGTCACCAAGGCCGAGGACATCCCGCGGGTCATCGCGCAGGCGTTCCACATCGCCTCCACCGGCCGCCCGGGCCCGGTCCTGGTCGACATCTCCAAGGACGCGCTCCAGGCGAAGACCACCTTCACCTGGCCGCCCACCATGGACCTGCCCGGCTACCGCCCGGTGACCAAGCCGCACGCCAAGCAGATCCGCGAGGCCGCCAAGCTCATCAACTCCGCCAAGCGCCCCGTCCTGTACGTCGGCGGCGGCGTGCTGAAGGCCCAGGCCACCGCCGAGCTCAAGGTGCTGGCCGAACTGACCGGAGCGCCCGTCACCACCACCCTGATGGCGCTCGGCGCGTTCCCCGACAGCCACCCGCTGCACGTGGGAATGCCGGGCATGCACGGTGCGGTCACCGCCGTCACCGCGCTGCAGAAGGCCGACCTGATCGTCGCCCTCGGTGCCCGCTTCGACGACCGCGTCACCGGCAAGCTGGACAGCTTCGCGCCGTTCGCGAAGATCGTCCACGCCGACATCGACCCGGCCGAGATCGGCAAGAACCGCGCCGCCGACGTGCCGATCGTCGGTGACGCCCGCGAGGTCATCGCCGACCTGATCCAGGCCGTGCAGAAGGAGCACAGCGAGGGCCACAAGGGCGACTACAGCGCCTGGTGGAAGGACCTCAGCCGCTGGCGCGACACCTACCCGCTCGGCTACGACCAGCCCGAGGACGGCTCGCTGTCCCCGCAGCAGGTCATCGAGCGCATCGGCCGGCTCGCCCCCGAGGGCACGATCTTCGCCGCGGGCGTCGGCCAGCACCAGATGTGGGCCGCGCACTTCATCAACTACGAGAAGCCCGCGACCTGGCTGAACTCCGGCGGTGCCGGAACCATGGGCTACGCCGTCCCGGCCGCCATGGGCGCCAAGGCCGGCGCCCCCGACCAGACGGTCTGGGCGATCGACGGCGACGGCTGCTTCCAGATGACCAATCAGGAGCTCACCACCTGCGCCCTGAACGGCATCCCGATCAAGGTCGCCATCATCAACAACGGCGCCCTCGGCATGGTCCGCCAGTGGCAGACGCTGTTCTACAACCAGCGCTACTCCAACACCGTCCTGCACTCCGGCCCGGAGCACGACGGCAAGGCGCCCGCCCAGGGCACCCGCGTCCCCGACTTCGTCAAGCTGTCGGAGGCCATGGGCTGCTACGCGATCCGCTGCGAGGACCCCGCCGACCTCGACAAGGTGATCGAGGAGGCGAACTCCATCAACGACCGCCCCGTCGTCATCGACTTCATCGTCCACCAGGACGCCATGGTCTGGCCGATGGTCGCCGCCGGCACCTCCAACGACGAGATCATGGCCGCCCGGGACGTCCGCCCCGACTTCGGCGACAACGAAGACGACTGACCGAGGAAGAGAGCTTCACGAATCATGTCCAAGCACACGCTCTCCGTCCTGGTGGAGAACACGCCGGGCATCCTCGCCCGCATCGCCGCCCTGTTCTCCCGGCGCGGCTTCAACATCGACTCGCTCGCGGTCGGCGTCACCGAGCACCCCGACATCTCCCGCATCACCATCGTGGTCGGCGTCGAGGACCTCCCGCTGGAGCAGGTGACCAAGCAGCTCAACAAGCTGGTCAACGTGCTCAAGATCGTCGAGCTGGAGCCCTCCCAGGCCGTGCAGCGCGAACTCGTCCTGGTGAAGGTGCGCGCCGACAACGAGACGCGCTCCCAGATCGTCGAGATCGTCCAGCTGTTCCGCGCCAAGACCGTCGACGTCTCCCCCGACGCCGTCACCATCGAGGCCACCGGCTCCAGCGACAAGCTGTCCGCCATGCTGAAGATGCTGGAGCCGTACGGCATCAAGGAGCTGGTGCAGTCCGGCACCATCGCCATCGGCCGCGGCGCCCGCTCGATCACGGACCGGTCGCTGCGCGCCCTGGACCGGTCGGCGTAACGACGGATTCGGGCGGCCGGGTGACACCGGCCGCCCGTATACCGAGACCCCGAAACTTCCCCTCCCCCCGCCGTCATACGGTGGGACGCAACACCCGTACACAAGGAGAGAACCCAAAGTGGCCGAGCTGTTCTACGACGCCGACGCCGACCTGTCCATCATCCAGGGCCGCAAGGTCGCGGTCATCGGTTACGGCAGCCAGGGCCACGCCCACGCGCTGTCGCTGCGTGACTCGGGTGTCGACGTGCGTGTGGGTCTGCACGAGGGCTCCAAGTCCAAGGCCAAGGCCGAGGAGCAGGGCCTGCGCGTGGTGACCCCGGCCGAGGCCGCCGCCGAGGCCGACGTCATCATGATCCTGATCCCGGACCCGATCCAGGCCCAGGTCTACGAGGAGTCCATCGCCCCCAACCTGAAGGACGGCAAGGCGCTGTTCTTCGCCCACGGCTTCAACATCCGCTTCGGCTTCATCAAGCCCCCGGCCGGTGTGGACGTCGCCCTGGTCGCCCCGAAGGGCCCGGGCCACCTGGTCCGCCGCCAGTACGAGGAGGGCCGCGGCGTCCCCGCGATCGCCGCCGTCGAGCAGGACGCCACCGGCAACGCCTTCCCGCTGGCCCTGTCGTACGCCAAGGCCATCGGCGGCACCCGCGCCGGCGTCATCAAGACGACCTTCACCGAGGAGACCGAGACCGACCTGTTCGGTGAGCAGGCCGTGCTGTGCGGCGGCACCGCCGCCCTGGTCAAGGCCGGCTTCGAGACCCTGGTCGAGGCGGGCTACCAGCCGGAGATCGCCTACTTCGAGTGCCTGCACGAGCTGAAGCTGATCGTGGACCTCATGTACGAGGGCGGCCTGGAGAAGATGCGCTGGTCCGTCTCCGAGACCGCCGAGTGGGGCGACTACGTCACCGGCCCGCGCATCATCACCGACGCCACCAAGGCCGAGATGAAGCAGGTCCTCACCGAGATCCAGGACGGCACCTTCGCCCAGACCTGGATGGACGAGTACCACGGCGGTCTGAAGAAGTACAACGAGTACAAGCAGCAGGACTCCGAGCACCTGCTGGAGACCACCGGCAAGCAGCTGCGCAAGCTGATGAGCTGGGTGAACGAGGAGGCGTAAGCCTCATGCCGAGGGGCCGGAACGAACGCGTTCCGGCCCCTTCGGCGAACCTCGGGTAACGTCGGTAGTGCGGCGTTGTCCACCCCGTCCAGCCACGGACGGGTGATCCTTCCGCCGAGGCGTAATACGCCATCAGCCACGCCACTACACTTCTGCACAACACGCGTCAGGCCCACAGCGTCGTGCGTCTTCCGCGGCTAGCCCCCCTCCACCGCCTGCGGCCGTCGGGACGGCCGTCCGCATCGCACATGTGAGGACTCACGTGAGCTCGAAACCCGTCGTACTCATCGCTGAAGAGCTGTCGCCCGCCACCGTCGAAGCGCTCGGCCCGGACTTCGAGATCCGGCACTGCAACGGCGCGGACCGCGCCGAACTGCTGCCGGCCATCGCCGACGTGGACGCGATCCTGATCCGCTCGGCCACCAAGGTCGACGCCGAGGCGATCGCCGCCGCGAACAAGCTCAAGGTCGTCGCCCGCGCCGGCGTCGGCCTGGACAACGTCGACGTCTCCGCCGCCACCAAGGCCGGCGTGATGGTCGTCAACGCCCCCACCTCCAACATCGTGACCGCCGCCGAGCTGGCCTGCGGTCTGATCGTCGCCACCGCCCGGAACATCCCGCAGGCCAACGCCGCGCTGAAGAACGGCGAGTGGAAGCGCAGCAAGTACACGGGCGTGGAGCTGGCCGAGAAGACCCTCGGCGTCGTCGGCCTCGGCCGCATCGGCGCGCTGGTCGCCCAGCGCATGTCCGCCTTCGGCATGAAGGTCGTCGCCTACGACCCCTACGTGCAGCCCGCGCGCGCCGCGCAGATGGGCGTGAAGGTCCTCTCCCTGGACGAGCTGCTTGAGGTCTCCGACTTCATCACCGTCCACCTCCCCAAGACCCCCGAGACGCTGGGTCTGATCGGCGAGGAGGCCCTGCACAAGGTCAAGCCGAGCGTGCGCATCATCAACGCCGCGCGCGGTGGCATCGTCGACGAGCAGGCCCTGTACTCCGCCCTCAAGGAGGGCCGGGTCGCCGGCGCCGGCCTCGACGTGTACGCCAAGGAGCCCTGCACGGACTCCCCGCTGTTCGAGTTCGACCAGGTCGTGTGCACCCCGCACCTCGGCGCGTCGACCGACGAGGCCCAGGAGAAGGCGGGCATCGCGGTCGCCAAGTCCGTGCGCCTCGCCCTCGCCGGCGAGCTGGTCCCGGACGCGGTCAACGTCCAGGGCGGTGTCATCGCCGAGGACGTCAAGCCGGGTCTGCCGCTGGCCGAGCGCCTCGGCCGCATCTTCACCGCGCTCGCGGGCGAGGTCGCGGTCCGCCTCGACGTCGAGGTGTACGGCGAGATCACCCAGCACGACGTGAAGGTGCTGGAGCTGTCCGCCCTCAAGGGTGTCTTCGAGGACGTCGTCGACGAGACGGTCTCCTACGTCAACGCCCCGCTGTTCGCGCAGGAGCGCGGCGTCGAGGTCCGCCTGACCACCAGCTCGGAGTCGGCCGACCACCGCAACGTCGTCACCGTGCGCGGCACGCTCGGCACCGGCGAGGAGGTGTCGGTCTCCGGCACGCTGGCCGGCCCGAAGCACGTCCAGAAGATCGTCGCGGTCGGCGACTACGACGTCGACCTGGCGCTCGCCGAGCACATGGTGGTGCTGAAGTACGAGGACCGTCCCGGTGTCGTCGGCACCGTCGGCCGCATCCTCGGCGAGGCGGGCATCAACATCGCCGGCATGCAGGTCGCCCGCGCGGCGGTCGGCGGCGAGGCGCTCGCCGTCCTCACCGTGGACGACACGGTGCCCGCCGGCGTCCTGACCGAGGTCGCGGCGGAGATCGGCGCCACGTCGGCCCGCTCGGTGAACCTGGTCTGAGTCTGTTCGCAGAACGCCGGGTGGGGCTGAGGTTCTCCTCAGCCCCACCCGGCTTTTCGCGTCCTCAGGCGGCGATCTCGACCTCCGCCTGCTCCCGCACCCGCACCCCCCGCAGGGTGAGGGCCGCCGCCACCGCGGCCCCCGCGAGCAGCACCGCGCCCGCGATGGCCGCGCCCTGCATCCCGCTGGTGAACGCCTCCCGCGCGACGGTCGCCAGCCCCGGCACCTTGTCGGCGACCGCGAGCGCGCCGCCCAGAGTCTCGCGGGCCGCGTCCGGCGCCGAGGCCGGGATGTCGTGGCGGTAGATCGCGGTACCGATGGAGCCGAGCACCGCCATCCCCAGCGCGCCGCCGAACTCGGCGCCGGTCTCCAGCAGCGAGGACGCGGACCCGGCCCGTTCGACCGGGGCCGTACCCATCGCCAGGTCGGTCATCTGCGAGATCACCATGACGATCCCGGAGGCCAGCACCCCGCACGCGGCCAGGACCAGCCACATCGAGTCGGTACCGGCCAGCGCCAGCATCCCGTACCCGGCGGCGCCGATGAGGAAGCCGGCCGTGACGACATACGCCCGCTCGACGCCCTTGTGCACCAAGGCCGTGGCCACCGGGGCCGCCATACCGATCGGCACCGACGGCAGCAGCGCCCACAGGGCGGCCTCCATCGCGCTCTTGCCGAGCACCGACTGCAGGTACTGCGTGGTGAAGAAGGCCGAGCCCATCATCGCGAACGACGAGACCAGATTGAGCACGACGGCCGGAGCGAAGCCGCGTCCGCGGAAGAGCGCGGGCGAAATCATCGGCGACGCGGCCGTGCGCTGACGGCGGACGAACAGCACCGCGAAGAGCAGCCCGACGCCGACCGAACCGACGTACTCGACCCGCCACCCCTCGGACGGGATCTCCTTCAGACCGTAGATGACGGGCAGCACCGCGGCCATGGACAGCGGCACGCTCACCCAGTCGAACCGGCCGGGCTCGGGGTTTTTCGACTCGGGCAGCAGCACCGGCCCGAGGACCAGCAGCAGGGCCATCGCGGGCAGGTTGACCAGGAACACCGAGCCCCACCAGAAGTACTGGACCAGCACCCCGCTCATCACCGAGCCCAGCGCGATACCGGCCGTCATCACGCCGGACCACATCCCGATCGCCTTCGCGCGCTGCCCGGGATCGGTGAACATCGTCCGGACGATCGCCATGGTCGAGGGCATCAGCGTGGCCCCGCCGATGCCGAGGACCGCGCGGGCCGCGATCAGCGTCTCGGCGCTGTTGGCGTACGCGGCGACCAGTGAGGCGGCGCCGAACGCCGCCGCGCCGATCAGCAGCAGCCGGCGGCGGCCGATGCGGTCGCCCAGCGAGCCCATCGTCATCAGCAGGCCGGCCAGCACGAAGGCGTAGATGTCGAAGATCCACAGCTGCTGGGTGCCGCTCGGCTCCAGGTCGGCGCCGATCGCGGGGATCGCGAAGTACAGCACCGAGACATCCATCGAGACCAGCAGCAGCGGAAGCATCAGCACGCCGAGGGCGGTCCATTCACGGCGTCCGGCCCGGGCGGCCGGGAGCTGGGTGGTGCTCGTCGGGTTCGTCATGCCGGCGACTATACGCACGTATAAAACGCTTGTCTAGAACATCTGTATAGGACGCTCGTATAGACGGAAGGTAGGCTGACGGCATGGGACACCGTGAGGATCTGCTCGAAGGCGCCAAGCGCTGCCTGCTGGACAAGGGCTTCCTGCGCACGACGGCGCGCGACATCGTCAAGGAGTCGGGGACCAACCTCGCCTCCATCGGCTACCACTACGGCTCCAAGGACGCCCTGCTCGTCCAGGCGTACGTCGAGCTGATCGAGAGCGTCGGCGACACCTTCGACCCCGGCTGGGGCGCGAGCGGCGAGGCGGCCGCGCCGGCCGGCTCACTCCAGCGGTTCCAGCAGGTGTGGGAGGGCATCATCCGGTCCGTGCCGGAGTCCCGGGCGATCTGGCTGCTCAGCTTCGAACTGCTCTTCCAGGGCGACCGTCTCCCCGAGGTACGCAAGCTCCTGGCGGAGGCGCAGGTGGAGGGCCGTAAGGGCATCCTGTCGATGTTCAACGGTGTGCCCGAGGGGGAGCTGGACGACGAAAGCGTCGACACCGAGGGGCGCTTCTACCAGACCTTGCTCAACGGCTTGATGGTCCAGTGGCTCTTCGACCCGGACTCGGCGACCAACGCGGCCCAACTCACGGAGGGATTGCGCCGGGTACTCAAGGGAGCATTGCCAAACTGACGCCGTGGCACGACTGCCCGCAGCTAGGTGAGCCACGACGGCGCGGAACCCGCGTACGGCGGGGAGGGGACGGGGTGGGGGGTGTCCGCCCGCAGCGGCCGGCACCGCCAACGGCACCCGTGTCGGGGACAGTGGGCCGGACCGAGGACGGATACCCCCCACCCGGCCCCGACCCACAACGAGCCGCAGGCGCTACGCACGCCACGACGCGACAGCGACGGGCCGCCGCAGGCATTCAAGGGGCGCGGGGAACTGCGCGACCAGCCACGACGCAACCCGCACAGGCCGCCGCAGGCACCCGCGAGCAACCACCCACCCACCCGCAGACAAAGGCGCCGCAGACAAAGGCCCCGCACACTACAGACGCGCCGCCTTCAACGCCATGTGCAGCAGCAGCCGGTCCTCCCCGTCGTCCAGATCCAGCCCCGTCAGCTGCTCCACCCGCGACAGCCGGTAATAGAGCGTCTGCCGGTGGATGCCCAACGCCGCCGCCGTCCGTCCCGCCTGCCCCGCACAGTCCAGGAAAACCTCCGCCGTACGGGCCAGCTCCCGCTGCGCCGGGGTGAGCAGCGGCGCGACCACCGGATCCGCGACCGGCGCCGGCGGCAGCGACGTCAGCAGGCGGTACGGCCCGATGCCGGACCACTCGGCGACCGGACCGAAACGCGGGTCGGCCAACGCGGCCCGCGCCGACGCCGACGCCTCCTGCCACGCCACACCCAGCTCCGCGATACCGGCCCGGGCGGCCGCGACCCCCGCGACAACGGACCCCGGGGCACCGGCACCCGCCCCCACCCGCTCCCGCAACCGCATAGCCACCGACACCCCCGCCGCCACCGTCTGCGTCGACCGCAACCGCACCAGCACAGCCAGACAGTGCTCGCTCACCCCCCACGGCACCGTGCACAACGCCTCCGCCCCCGGCAGGGTCCGCACCGACGGCGCCTCCGCCGGATCGGCCGACGGCCAGGGAGCCACGCACACCACCGTGTGCGGCCCGTCCGCGCGCACCCCCAGCGCCGTGCGCAGCTCCGCCACCGCCGCGTCCCGCTGCCAGCCGGCCTCCGCCGCCAGCACCGCCCGCAGCTCGCGGGTCAGGTCGGCGCCGTGCTGGGCCTCGTCCGCGAGCAGCGCGCCGATGCGGGCCGTCACCTCCATGGCCGCGGCCAGCTGGGCGTCCGTCGGCCCGGGGTCACCGTCCAGCAGCCAGACGTAGCCGAGGACGACCCCGCGATGGCGCACCGGCAGGCAGATCCGGCCCCGGTACACCCCGGCGTCCGGGGTGGGCGGGATACGGACCGGCCCCGTCGCCCGGGTGATGCCGAAGCCCTCGAACCAGGCGCGGACGGCGGCCGTGGAGCGCCGGGTGAGGATCGAGCGGGTGCGGACCGGGTCCAGGACCGTCGGGTCGAGGTCGCCCTCGTCGTCGTAGGCGCCGAAGGCGATCAGCTCGAAGTCCCGGTTCTCCAGGGTCGCGGGCGCGTCGAGAAGCTCCGAGATCTCGTCGATGAGCTCCTGGTAGTCACCCCTGTGTTCCGCCGTCACCCGGGCATTCTCCCGCATGTCGACCCGGCCTTCATACAACTGTCTGAGATCCCGGGCACGGATGCGTGACAGCTGTCGATGGCAGACGATCGGAGGGATCCTTAGGTTTCACGGTGGTTCTCCGTGCCGTACCCGAATCGTCGGGTTTCGGCCTTGTTTTGCTCGTTGTGGAGGTGCCCCGTGCTGGGTCCCGTGATTCTCGCCGCGTCGCGCAGCGACCGGATGCGACGCCTGATCTCGGCGGCCCCGGTGACCAAGCAGGTCGTCGACCGCTTCATCCCGGGGGAGACGGTCGACGACATCGTCCCGATCATCGAGGACCTGACGGCCAAGGGCCTGGAGCTGACGATGGACGTCGTCGGCGAGGACATCACCACCCCCGAGCAGGCCACCGCCGCCCGGGACGCGTACCTGGAGCTGATCGAGCGGATCAAGCCGCTCGGACTCGGCGAGAAGGTCGAGATGTCCGTCAAGCTGTCCATGTTCGGCCAGGCGCTGGAGGGCGGTCACGAGCTGGCCCTCGCCAACGTCCGCCCGGTCGTCGAGGCCGCCGCCGCGATCGGCACCACCGTGACGCTCGACGCCGAGGACCACACCACCCTCGACTCGATGTTCGCCATCCACGAGGAGCTGCGGAAGGACTTCCCGCAGACCGGCTGCGTCATCCAGGCCTACCTCTTCCGCACCGAGGCCGACGCCCGCCGGCTGGCCGCCGCGGGCAGCCGGGTCCGCCTGGTCAAGGGCGCCTACAAGGAGCCCGCGTCCGTCGCGTACCAGGACAAGCACGAGATCGACAAGGCGTACGTCCGCGTCCTGCGGACCCTGATGGAGGGCGAGGGCTACCCGATGATCGGGTCCCACGACCCGCGTCTGATCGCCATCGCCCAGGAACTCGCCCACCGCGCCGGGCGCAAGCTCGACGAGTACGAGTTCCAGATGCTGTACGGCATCCGCGGCGAGGAGCACCTGCGGCTGGCCGCCGAGGGCCACCGCATGCGCGTCTACACCGCCTACGGCACCGACTGGTACGGCTACTTCATGCGCCGCCTCGCGGAGAAGCCGGCGAACCTGCAGTTCTTCCTCCGCTCGATGGTCAGCAAGGGCTGAGCCCGCACACCCACCCGCTCAGTAAGGAGTTACGGAACCCATGGACGCTGTGACCCAGGTCCCCACCCCCGTCAACGAGCCGGTGCACGGCTACGCCCCCGGCTCGCCCGAGCGTGCCCGCCTGGAGGCCAAGCTCAAGGAGCTGGCCGAGAACCCGATCGATCTGCCCTGCACCATCGACGGTGAGCGGCGGATGGGCGGCGGCGAGCCGTTCCAGGTCGTGCAGCCGCACAACCACAAGGCCGTCCTGGGCACCTACCGCAACGCCACGAAGGCGGACGCGCAGGCCGCCATCGACGCCGCCCTCGCCGCCGCCCCGGCCTGGCGTGCGCTGTCCTTCGACGACCGCGCGGCGATCTTCCTGCGCGCCGCCGAGCTGCTGTCCGGCCCGTGGCGCGAGACGCTGGCCGCCTCCACCATGCTCGGCCAGTCCAAGACCGCCCAGCAGGCCGAGATCGACACCCCGTGCGAGCTGGTCGACTTCTGGCGGTTCAACGTCCACTACGCCCGCCAGATCCTGGCCGAGCAGCCCCCGGCCAACTCCCCGGGTGTGTGGAACCGGCTGGACCACCGCCCGCTGGAGGGCTTCGTCTACGCGATCACGCCGTTCAACTTCACGGCCATCGCGGGCAACCTGCCCACCGCGCCGGCGCTCATGGGCAACGTCGTGGTGTGGAAGCCGTCCCCGACGCAGACCCACGCCGCCGTGCTGCTGATGCGGCTGCTGGAGGAGGCGGGCCTGCCCAAGGGCGTCATCAACCTGCTCACCGGTGACGGCATCGAGGTCTCCGAGGTGGCCCTCAACCACCGCGACCTGGCCGGCATCCACTTCACCGGTTCGACCAAGACCTTCCAGTACCTGTGGAAGACGGTCGGCATGAACATCGAGAAGTACCGCTCGTACCCGCGTCTGGTCGGTGAGACCGGCGGCAAGGACTTCGTCGTCGCCCACCCGTCGGCCGACCGTGCGGTGCTCAAGACCGCGCTGACCCGCGGTGCCTTCGAGTTCCAGGGCCAGAAGTGCTCCGCGACCTCCCGGGCGTACATCCCGGCGTCGATCTGGAACGACGGCTTCAAGGAGGAGTTCGCGGCCGAGGTCGACTACATCACCATGGGTGACGTCACCGACCTGTCGAACTTCATCGGCGCGGTCATCGACGAGCGGGCCTTCGCCAAGAACAAGGCCGCGATCGACCGTGCGGCGGCGGACCCCTCGTGCACGATCGTCGCGGGTGGCTCCTACGACGACTCGGTCGGCTACTTCGTCCGGCCGACCGTCATCGAGTGCAGCGACCCGGAGAACGAGGTCTTCACGACCGAGTACTTCGGGCCGATCCTCGCGGTGTACGTCTACGAGGACGACAAGTACGACGAGATGCTGACGCAGATGGAGTCGGTGTCGGACTACGCGCTGACCGGGTCGGTCATCGCGAACGACCGCGCGGCGGCGGCGTACACGATGGAGAAGCTGCGCTACGCGGCCGGCAACTTCTACATCAACGACAAGTCGACCGGTGCCGTGGTCGGGCAGCAGCCCTTCGGCGGGGGCCGTGCCTCGGGGACGAACGACAAGGCCGGGGCGCCGCAGAACCTGCTGCGGTGGACGCTGACGCGTGCCATCAAGGAGACGCTGGTGCCGCCGACCGACTACACCTACCCGCACATGGGCTGACGCCCGCGGGTGCCGAACGGGCCGGGTCTTCCGCACGGGACCCGGCCCGTTCGGCGTTCTCTTCTCGGCTACTCGGCGATCTCGGTGCGCTCCCACCACTCGTACACCGGGAGCTGTCCCTGCTCGGTGTCCTGGTGGCGGGTGGTCGAGCGGAAGTGCTCGTATCCGCCCCGGTGGGGGATCTTCAGCTCCGTCCCGGGCGGAGTGATCGGGACGATCCGCTCCGGCAGGTCGTCGGGGCCGCCTTCCAGAACTGCTTTGGCCGCGTTGCTCATGTCGACACGGTTCCCGGGGGTGTGCGGGGTTGTCCCGGACGTTGACGAGGATCAGTCGTCCGGGTGAGCGCGGGTCGTCGTCTGTCTGCGGCTGCGTCGTGGCTGATCGCGCAGTTCCCCGCGCCCCTGGGTTGGCTGCAGCCCTGTCTGCCCAGCTGTGAGCAGCCTCGTCTGCCTAAGAAAAGCCAGGTCAGCTCAGTGTGACGTAGTTCGCCGTCTCAGATAGTAGGAAGTCCGAGTAATTGTGGAGACAGATGCGCCGTCCTGTCCTAGCTTTGTAGGAGCCGAACGTCTCGCTAGACCAAGCGATGGGCGGACGTGAGCCGGGCCCGAGGCAGGCAACCCCTGCGGCCAAGTCGCTCCCCGCCAGCCTCCGGCGTCTCGTAACCCCTCTGCCTTTGCCCGAAGGAGTCGATCCCTCATGGCCGAGACGACCGTCCGCCGCCGAGTCCGCCACGTCTCCCGTACGAGCGAGTCCGACCGCAAGAACGCCGCCGCCGCCCTCCAGCGCGCGCTCGACCGCCGTGACAACGGCGGCGCCACCGGTCACTGAACGACCCCGCAGGCACGCCCGCTCCTTGTCCGGATGGCGGACGGTCCGTGTCATTCCATGGGACGAGGAGTAGGGTGCCCGCATGTCTCGCAGCATCGATCTCGCAGTGATCCCCGGTGACGGCATCGGGCAGGAAGTCGTGGCCGAAGGCCTGAAGGTCCTCTCCGCCGTCCTCCCGCAGGATGTGAAGCTGGAGACCAAGGAGTACGACTTCGGCGCCCGCCGCTACCACGCCACCGGTGAGACCCTCACCGACGACGACCTGGAGCAGCTCAAGGGGCACGACGCCATCCTGCTCGGCGCCATCGGTGACCCGAGCGTGCCGTCCGGCGTGCTGGAGCGCGGGTTCCTGCTGAAGCTGCGCTTCGCCTTCGACCACCACGTCAACCTGCGGCCGAGCAAGCTGCTCCCGGGTGTCGCCACCCCGCTCGCCGGTGAGCCGCAGATCGACTTCGTGGTCGTGCGCGAGGGCACCGAGGGCCCGTACACCGGCAACGGCGGCACCATCCGCAAGGGCACCGAGCACGAGGTCGCCACCGAGGTCTCCGTGAACACGGCCTTCGGCGTCGAGCGGGTCGTGCGGGACGCCTTCGCGCGTGCTCAGGCGCGGCCGCGCAAGAAGCTCACGCTCGTCCACAAGAACAACGTGCTGACCTTCGCCGGTCATCTGTGGACGAACATCTTCAACAAGGTGGCCGCCGAGTACCCCGAGGTCACCACCGAGTACATCCACGTCGACGCCGCCACCATCTACCTGGTGACCCAGCCCGAGCGGTTCGACGTCATCGTCACCGACAACCTCTTCGGCGACATCATCACCGACCTCGCCGCGGCCGTCTCCGGCGGCATCGGCGTCGCGGCCTCCGGCAACATCAACCCGAGCCGCGAGTTCCCGTCCATGTTCGAGCCGGTGCACGGCTCGGCCCCGGACATCGCCGGCCAGGGCAAGGCCGACCCCACCGCCACGGTCCTGTCCGTCGCCCTGCTGCTGCGCCACCTCGGCTACGACGGTGAGGCCGACCGGATCGAGGACGCGGTCGCCACCGACCTCGCCGAGCGCGTGGGCAAGCCCGCCCGCTCCACGTCGGAGATCGGCGACGCCCTCGCCGTACGCGTAGCCGGCTGATCCGGTGCGCTGAGCGAAGAACACTTCCAAGCCGCCGGGTCGCATTCCAGCACCCGGCGGCTTTCCCTGTGCGGCCCCGGGTGGAACCATCGACCCCCTGGGCCCGCCCCACCCGGATTCCTTCAGCCGCAGCCCCCGCGCGATAATCGGACGCGGAGCCGCGATATGAGGGGAAGCTCGGACGTCCTAGCACTGGCCGGAAACCGGCTATTGCGAGGTGATGAGGAACGCGGCCCGTCACGACAACCGGTGAAGGACAACCACTCATGACGACGCCCACGATCGAGCTCAAGCCCTCCGCCCACCCGCTGCCCGCCGCGGAGCGCGAGGCGATCCTCGCCAGCCCCGGGTTCGGCCGGCACTTCACCGATCACATGGTGACGATCAAGTGGACGGAGGGCCGCGGCTGGCACGACGCGCAGCTCGTCCCGTACGGTCCGATCTCCCTCGACCCCTCCTGCCACGTGCTCCACTACGGGCAGGAGATCTTCGAGGGGCTGAAGGCGTACCGCCAGCCCGACGGCTCGGTCGCGGTCTTCCGTCCGGAGGCCAACGCGCGCCGCTTCCGCAACTCCGCCCGCCGCATGGCGATGGCCGAGCTGCCCGAGGAGCTGTTCATCGCCGCTCTGGACGCGCTGCTCTCGCAGGACGCCGACTGGGTTCCGCCGCACGGCGGTGAGGAGTCGCTCTACCTGCGGCCGTTCATGTTCGCCTCGGAGACCGGGCTCGGTGTGCACCCGGCCAACGAGTACCTGTTCATGCTGATCGCCTCCCCCTCGGGCGCCTACTTCGCGGGTGGTGTGAAGCCGGTGACCATCTGGGTCTCCGAGGACCACGTCCGCGCCGTCCCGGGCGGCACCGGCGACGCCAAGACCGGCGGCAACTACGCCGCCTCCCTGCTGCCGCAGGCCGAGGCCGCCGCCAACGGCTGCGACCAGGTCGTCTACCTCGACGCGGTGACCCGCACCAAGGTCGAGGAGTCCGGCAGCATGAACGTCGCCTTCGTCTACGGCGACCGGATCGTCACCCCGGCGCTGACCGGCTCCATCCTTGAGGGCATCACCCGCGACTCGCTGCTCCAGGTCGCCCGCGACCTCGGCTACACCGCCGAGGAGGGTGTGGTCACGCTCCAGCAGTGGCGTGAGGACGCCGCCTCCGGTGCCCTCACCGAGGTCTTCGCCTGCGGCACCGCCGCGGTCGTCACGCCGATCGGCCACGTCAAGACCAAGTCGGACGCCTGGAGCCACGGCGACGGCACCCCCGGCCCGGTCACCCTCCGGCTGCGCGAGGCCCTGCTCGGCCTCCAGCGCGGCATCACCGAGGACAAGCACGGCTGGATGCACAAGCTCGGCTGATCCCCCCGCATGCAAAGGGCCGCCCGGATGTCGAGTCCGGGGCGGCCCTTTCGTGTGCGGGGCGTCCGGGTGCACAGTCCGGGCGCTCCTGGGGAGAAGGCCCGGGCCGGCCGTCCGTCCACGGCCGGCCCGGGGGTCTGTGGGGTGCCCTCAGGGGGCGACGGTCACCGCCTCGGCGGGTTCCGCCGGGTCGGTCGGCAGCGCGGGGACGCCCGCGCCCCGCGCGGTCAGCGCCAGGTAGACGACGCCGCCGACCAGGCCCGACAGCAGGAAGCTGCAGTCCACACCGCCGGTGAACTTCAGCAGCGGGCCCTGGTACTCGGGCAGGGACACCGCGAGCAGGCCGGTGAAGGCGCCGATCGCCCAGGACACGGCGGCCTGGACGTTCCAGCCGGCCCGGAACCAGTAGATCCCGCCCTGCGAGCGGCGGTTGAAGACCTGGAGCGCGTCGGCGTCGTAGCGGCCACGACAGCGGGCGAAGCCGATGAGGGTGATGACCGCCCAGGGGGTGCCGATCGCGGTGAGCAGGAGGACGAAGGACGTCATCGCCGACTGCGCGTCCCACAGGAAGTGGCCGACGAAGACGCAGGCCGTGGCGACGATGGCGACGGTGTAGGTGGCGCGGGCACGGGAGGCGCGGGGCAGGATCGCGTCCAGGTCCAGGCCCATCGAGTACAGCATCAGACCGGCGTTGCCGACCGAGCCGGCGGAGGCGGCGAGCAGCAGCGGGATCAGGTACCAGGTGGGGGAGGCGTCGACCAGCGGTCCGGCGTAGTCCAGGGCGGCGCGGGCGCCGTAGGCGGTGAAGGTGCCGAACAGTTGCGGCACCAGCAGGCCCAGGATCAGGCCGAGCCAGGTGGCGTGCAGGATGCGGCTCGGGGTGTGCCGGGCGGGGGAGATGTAGCGGGTGTAGTCGCCGAGCAGGGTGATGAAGGCGATCGGTCCGGACAGGCCCGCGGCCACCGCCGCCAGCAGCCAGGTCGGCCAGTACCCGCCCAGCAGATAGCCGCCGGCCTCGGGCAGCGCGGCGGTGGTGAAGTGCGGGGCGTAGGCGAAGATGCCCAGCGCCAGCAGGGCCGTCATGCCGATGGCCAGCACGCGCGACATGGTCAGCAGCACCTTGTAGCCGTACACCGCGCCCGCGACGGTCGCGGCGGCCAGCAGCGCGTAGATCACGCCGTACGACAGCCCGTCGGCCGGCAGGCCGACCATGCGGCCGAGCACGCTCACCGAGACGTCGCCGCCGACCCACACGGTCAGCGCCGTGTAGCCGAGGGCGAGCAGCAGGCCGACGATCGAGCCGATCAGCCGGCCGCGCACGCCGAACTGGGCGCCGGAGGAGGTGGACAGGTTGGTCGCGGTGCGCAGCGAGATCAGCGCCAGCGGCGCGGTGAGGGCCGTACCGACGACGGTGCCCGCGAGGATCGAGGTGATCGAGGACCAGAAGTCCAGTCCGAAGGAGGGCGGGAGCCAGCCGAAGACGATGACGCCCAGGCAGAGGTTGGAGCCGAGGAGGATCGAGACGAGGTCGCGCGGCCCGCTGGTGCGTTCCTCGTCGGGGATCGTGTCGACTCCGCGCTGTTCTATCTGCATGGCTGGGTCTCCTTCGACGGCCACCTGTGAGGGTTTAGAGCGACGTTCAATGTGACGTGCGCAAAGCTGGTCCGTCAATATTTCCGTTGCGTGAATCTCGTGTTTAGAGTGGTGCTCTAAAGCGAGGAAGGCAAGGAGGTGCCGCGAGGTGAGACTGACCCCCACGGAACGTGACCGGCTGCTGCTCTTCGGAGCGGCCGAGCTGGCCCGTGCCCGCCGGGCCCGCGGGCTGCGGCTGAACGTCCCGGAGGCGACCGCGCTGATCGCGGACACCGTCTGCGAGGCCGCCAGGGACGGCAAGCGGCTCGCCGAGGCCATCGAGGCGGCCCGCTCGGTGCTCGGCCCGGACGACGTCCTGCCGGGCGTCGCCGACGTCGTCACCGAGGTCATGGTCGAGGCCGTCTTCGACGACGGCTCCCGCCTCGCCGTCGTCTCCGACCCCATCGGCGCAGGGCTCGGGGAGGAGGGGCCGGGTGCGCTGCTCCCGGGCCCGATGCACTCCGACCCCGAACCGGTGGTCCATGTGACGGTCACCAACACCGCGACCGTGCCGGTGTCGGTCACCTCGCACTTCCACTTCTTCGAGGCCAACCCGCGCCTGGACTTCGACCGCGAGCGGTCCTACGGCATGCGGCTCGCCGTCCCGGCCGGCTCCTCGATGCGCTTCGGGCCGGGCGAGACGCACGAGGTCGGTCTGGTGCCGATCGGCGGCGAGCGGATCGCCATCGGCTTCGCCGGCCTGGTCGACGGACCGCTGGACGCGCCGGGCGCGAAGGACGAGGCCCTGCGCCGGGCCGCCGCCTGCGGCTACCTCGGCGTACCGGACACCACCGACAAGGAGGCAGAGCGATGAGCCGCCCCGGAGGCCACCCCGCCGAAGCCCGCCGGCTCACGCCGCAGGAGTACGCGGCCACCCACGGCCCGCGCGCCGGCGACCGCGTCCGTCTCGGCGACAGCGGGCTGACCATCAAGGTCGAGTCCGACGCGCAGAAGTACGGCGACGAGTTCCTGGCCGGCTTCGGCAAGACCGCCCGCGACGGACTGCACCTGAAGGCCGCCGCCGTCCGCGATACCTGCGACGTCGTGATCAGCAACGTCGTCGTGATCGACGCCGTGCAGGGCATCCGCAAGGTGTCCATCGGCATCCGCGAGGGCCGCATCTGCGGCATCGGCCGGGCCGGCAACCCCGACACCCTCGACGGCGTCGACGTCGTCGTCGGCACGGGGACGTCCATCGTGTCCGGCGAAGGGCTGATCGCCACCGCCGGCGCCGTCGACACCCACGTCCACCTGCTGTCGCCGCGCATCATGGAGGCCTCGCTCGCCTCCGGCGTGACCACCATCATCGGGCAGGAGTTCGGCCCCGTCTGGGGCGTCGGCGTCAACTCGCCGTGGGCGCTGCGGCACGCCTTCAACGCCTTCGACGCCTGGCCCGTCAACATCGGCTTCCTGGGGCGGGGTTCGTCCTCGCACGCGGCGCCTTTGGTGGAGGCGCTGGCCGAGGGCGGCGCGTCCGGGTTCAAGGTGCACGAGGACATGGGCGCCCACACCCGCGCGCTGGACACCGCGCTGCGGGTCGCCGAGGAGCACGACGTCCAGGTCGCCCTGCACAGCGACGGCCTCAACGAGTGCCTGTCGGTGGAGGACACCCTCCGGGTGCTGGAGGGCCGCACCATCCACGCCTTCCACATCGAGGGCTGCGGCGGCGGACACGTCCCCAACGTGCTGAAGATGGCCGGTGTGCCGAACGTCATCGGCTCCTCGACCAATCCGACGCTGCCCTTCGGGCGGGACGCCGTCGCCGAACACTACGGCATGATCGTCTCCGTCCACGACCTCAAGCCCGACCTGCCCGGCGACGCCGCCATGGCCCGCGACCGCATCCGCGCCGGGACGATGGGCGCCGAGGACGTGCTGCACGACCTGGGCGCGATCGGCATCACCTCCTCCGACGCCCAGGGCATGGGCCGGGCCGGCGAGACCGTGCGCCGCACCTTCGCCATGGCCGGCAAGATGAAGGCCGAGCTGGGCGGTCCCGACACCGACCACGACAACGAGCGCGTGCTGCGCTACATGGCCAAGCTGACCATCAACCCGGCCATCGCGCACGGCCTCGCCCACGAGGTCGGCTCCCTGGAGGTCGGCAAGCTCGCCGACATCGTGCTGTGGCGGCCGGAGTACTTCGGCGCCAAGCCGCAGCTCGTCCTCAAGTCCGGATTCCCGGCGTACGGCGTGGTCGGCGACCCCAACGCGGCCACCGACACCTGCGAACCGCTCGTGCTGGGACCGCAGTTCGGTGCGTTCGGCGCCACCGCGGCCGACATCTCCGTCGCGTTCGTCGCGCAGGCCGCCGTCGACCAGGGCCACGACACGATGCCCACCCGGCGCCGCCGGGTCGCCGTGCGCGGCACGCGCGGCATCGGCCCGGCCGACCTGCGCCTGAACTCCCGTACCGGACAGGTCGACGTGGACCAGCGCACCGGCCTGGTCACCCTCGACGGCGAGCCGCTCAGCTCGGAGCCCGCCGACTCCGTCTCCCTCAACCGCCTCTACTTCCTCTGATTCCGCTAAGGACCCGCCCTATGAGCACCCCTGTCGCCGACGGCTTCTCCATGCCCGCCGAGTGGACCCCGCACGAGCGCACCTGGATGGCCTGGCCGAGCCCCAACCCGACCTTCGACGACCCCGAGGACCTCGCCGCGTCCCGGGTCGCCTGGGCCTCCGTCGCCCGCGCCATCCGCCGCTTCGAGCCGGTCACCGTGGTCTGCGGCCCCGGCCAGTCCGCCGAGGCCGCCGCCCTGCTCGGTGCCGACATCGAGATCGTCGAGCGCGAGCTCGACGACGCCTGGATGCGCGACATCGGCCCCACCTTCCTCACCAACGGCCGTGGCGAACTGGCCGCCGTGGACTGGACGTTCAACGGCTGGGGCGCCCAGGACTGGGCCCGCTGGGAGCACGACTCCAAGATCGGCGCCTATGTCTCCGACCTGGCCGGCGCCAAGACCTACGCCTCCGAGCTGGTCAACGAGGGTGGCGCGATCCACGTCGACGGCGAGGGCACCGTGCTGCTCACCGAGACCGTGCAGCTCGGCCCCGAGCGCAACCCGCACTGGACCAAGGAGCAGGTCGAGGCGGAGATCCACGCCCACCTCGGCACCACCAAGGCCATCTGGCTGCCGCGCGGCCTCACCGGCGACTACCCGCCCTACGGCTTCGGCACCCTCGGCCACGTCGACATCGTCGCCGCCTTCGCCCGCCCCGGTGTCGTGGTCGCCCACCACCAGCCGGACCCGGCGCACCCCGACTTCGAGGTCACCAAGGAGGTCATCTCCCTCCTGAAGTCGGCGACCGACGCGCGCGGCCGCAAGCTGGAGGTCGTCGAGGTGCCCGCCCCGACCGTCCTGGAGGCCGACGGCCACTGGGCCGACTACTCCTACATCAACCACTACCTCTGCAACGGCGGCGTCGTGCTGTGCGGCTTCGACGACCCGCGCGACGAGATCGCCGCCGGGATCTTCCGCCGGCTGTTCCCCGAGCGGACGGTGACCCTGGTGGACGCCCGTACGATCTTCTCCGGTGGCGGTGGCATCCACTGCATCACCCAGCAGCAGCCGAAGGTCTGATCCACAGCACCTTTTCGAGACACAGGAGCAGCAGATGGCCGGTGCGGCCCGTGCGCGCAGAAACGCGCCGCCGCGCGAGGAGGTCCTGGCCACCGCCATGGACATGATCGCCGAGCGCGGTCTGGAGAAGCTCACCATGGCGGGGCTCGGCCGCGAGGTCGGCATGAGCAGCGGCCATCTGCTGTACTACTTCCGCTCCAAGGACGAACTGCTGCTGCAGACCCTGGAGTGGAGCGAGGGCCGGCTCGGCGTGGCACGGGCCCGGCTGCTGAACGGCGACGGCACCGCCCGCGAGCGGCTGGACGCCTACGTCGACCTGTACGTCCCCGACGGCCACCGCGACCCGCACTGGACGCTGTGGCTGGAGGTGTGGAACCGCTCCCAGAACGCCGACGACGACGCCCGGGCCCGCCAGGCCGCCATCGAGGGCGCCTGGCACCGCGACCTGGTCGCGCTGATCGCCGAGGGCATCTCGCACGGCGAGTTCCGCCGCGTCGACCCCGACCGCTTCGCGGCCCGGCTGCGCGCCCTGCTGGACGGCTTCTCCATCCATGTGGCGATCGGCCTGCGCGGTACCGACCGGGCGCAGACCCTTGGCCACGTCCGGGAGTTCCTCGACGACTCGCTCCTCGCGGACGCCTGAACGGGCGCGCGGTGAGCCGGTGGTCGCGGTGCGTGGTGCCCGCGGTGACCAGCGCGGCGCTCGCATCCTGAGACGGGCGGTGAGCACGCGGGCGGATTGTGCCAGACTGCCCCCGTGCTCTCGTTCGCCACGATTATTGGCAGCAGACGCGCCGGTCCGCAGTGACCGCCACGTACGACCAGGTACGGGCGGACACCGTCGTCCTCGACCCGCGCGCAGACCTCTCGCACCCGCGAGAGGTTTTTCTGTTTCCTGGCCCACCTTCAGCCGGGAGCCAGGCGTGAGGGACCATTGGGGGGACGGTGGAGCCGGTCATTCCGGTAAGACCGAAGATCCACAACAGGAGCCTTGAGACCATGACCGAGACGGCAACCAGCGAGCTCGACGACTCGTTCCACGTCTTCGACACCACCCTGCGGGACGGCGCCCAGCGTGAGGGCATCAACCTCACCGTCGCCGACAAGCTCGCGATCGCCCGGCACCTGGACGACTTCGGCGTGGGCTTCATCGAGGGCGGCTGGCCCGGCGCCAACCCGCGCGACACCGAGTTCTTCGCCCGCGCCCAGGCAGAGATCGACTTCAAGCACGCCCAGCTGGTCGCCTTCGGCTCCACCCGCCGCGCCGGTACGACCGCCGCCGAGGACCCCCAGGTCAGGGCGCTGGTGGAGTCCGGCGCCCCGGTCGTCACGCTGGTCGCCAAGTCGCACGACCGGCATGTGGAGCTGGCGCTGCGCACCACGCTCGACGAGAACCTGGAGATGGTCCGCGACACGGTGGCCTACCTGCGCTCGCAGGGCCGCCGGGTGTTCGTCGACTGCGAGCACTTCTTCGACGGCTACCGGGCCAACCCCGAGTACGCCAAGGCCGTGGTGCGGGCCGCCTCCGAGGCGGGCGCCGATGTGGTGGTGCTGTGCGACACCAACGGCGGCATGCTGCCCGCGCAGGTCCAGGCGGTCGTCGCCACGGTCCTCGCCGACACCGGCGCCCGGCTCGGCATCCACGCGCAGGACGACACCGGGTGCGCGGTCGCCAACACCCTCGCCGCGGTCGACGCCGGCGCGACGCATGTGCAGTGCACGGCGAACGGGTACGGGGAGCGGGTCGGCAACGCCAACCTCTTCCCGGTGGTGGCGGCTCTTGAGCTGAAGTACGGCAAGAAGGTGCTGCCCGAGGGGCGGCTGCGGGAGATGACCCGGATCTCGCACGCCATCGCCGAGGTCGTGAACCTCACGCCGTCCACGCACCAGCCGTACGTCGGTGTCTCCGCCTTCGCGCACAAGGCCGGGCTGCACGCCTCCGCGATCAAGGTCGACCCGGACCTGTACCAGCACATCGACCCGGAGAGGGTCGGCAACACCATGCGCATGCTGGTGTCCGACATGGCCGGCCGTGCCTCGGTGGAGCTCAAGGGCAAGGAGCTCGGCATCGACCTCGGCGGCGACCGCGAGCTGGTCGGGCGGGTCGTGGAGCGGGTCAAGGAGCGCGAGCTCAAGGGCTACACGTACGAGGCCGCCGACGCGTCGTTCGAGCTGCTGCTGCGGGCCGAGGTGCAGGGCAGGCCGCTGCGGTACTTCGAGGTCGAGTCCTGGCGGGCGATCGTCGAGGACCGGCCCGACGGCACCCACGCCAACGAGGCCACGGTGAAGCTGTGGGCCAAGGGTGAGCGGATCGTCGCCACGGCGGAGGGCAACGGTCCGGTCAACGCGCTCGACCGGGCGTTGCGGGTGGCGCTGGAGAAGATCTACCCGCAGCTGGCGAAGCTGGACCTGGTCGACTACAAGGTCCGCATCCTGGAAGGGGTGCACGGTACGCAGTCCACGACCCGGGTGCTGATCTCCACGACCGACGGTGCCGGGGAGTGGTCCACGGTGGGCGTGGCCGAGAACGTCATCGCCGCGTCGTGGCAGGCGCTGGAGGACGCTTACACGTACGGGCTGCTGCGGGCCGGCGTGCAGCCGGCGCAGTAGCGGGCGAGGGCGGTCAGGCGCCGCGCCAGATGTTCGCGAAGGCGTCGTCCTCTATGCGGCGGCGCTGGCGGACGGCTGCGAGTTCGGTGAGGGCGTTGCGGATGGCGGCGACGATGGTGACCGTGTCGTCGGGGAGCTCTGTGGGGTCCTGCTCGTCCGTGGCGCCCTCGGGGATGTCGAGGGCCGCGGCGAGGGAGGCGAGGACGGGGTCGTGGGAGGCCCAGCGGGCGGCGGCGTGGGTGCGGGCCGGGTCGTCGGGCGGGGTGTGCTTGTGCCGCAGTCGGCGGTGGCCGGTGGGGTGGTGGCCGGTGGGGTTCCGTGCCTTCAGGTCGGCGGCGTAGGCGGCGGCCAGGCCTTTGCCTCGGCGCCACAGCCAGTCCTCGACGGACTCGTACGGTGTCTCGCGGCTCAGGGCCGCGGCTGCCTCGTCCAGGAGCCGGTCGCCGGTGGTCGGCTGCAGCCGGGGCACGATGCGGTCGTCCTCCAGGTGCGCGAGCTCGCGCCCGATCAGGTCGATGAGCTCGGCCCCGGCCAGGGTGAGCGAGAGCTCACCCTGTGCGAGGGGCCTGCCGGCCGGGACGTCCAGGGCGGTGATCAGCAGGTCGCGTGGGGTGGTCATGGTTCCAGGATGCGCGCGGGTGCGGGTGTGTGGGGGGTGCTCGCGGGTGCCTGCGGCGCCGGGCCGGTTTTCGTCTGCGGGTGCGTGGGGGGTTGCTCGCGGGTGCCTGCGGCGGCCCCTTGCGGGTGCGTGGTGGCTGGTCGCGCAGTTCCCCGCGCCCCTTTTATGCCTGCGGCGGCCCGTCGCTGTCGCGTCGTGGCTGGTGTAGCGCCTTGGGCCGGTGGGTGGGTCGGGGCCGGGGTGGGGGTGTCCGTCCTCGGTCCGGCCCACTGTCTCCGACACGGTGAGGGTCGGCGGTGCCGGCCGCTGCGGGCGGACACCCCCACCCCGGCCCCTCCCCGCCGTACGCGGGTGCCGCGCCGTCGTGGAGGCACCCCGCCAGCGTCGGTGAGCGCACCCACCCCCGGCCGGCTGCAGTGCTGGGTGCGTTACTGGAGGTGCCACTTCTGGTTGGCCGCTCCCGTGCAGGTCCAGATCTGGGTTCGGGTGCCGTTCGCCGACGTGTTGTCCGTGACGTCCAGGCATTTGTTCGCGGCCAGGTTCACGATGTCACCCGTGGCCGCGTTGTACGACCACTTCTGGGCGCCCGTGCCATTGCAGTCGTACAGCTGGACCTTCGCCCCGTCCGCCGTCGAACCGGACGTCACGTCCAGGCACTTGCCCAGCGCCTGGATCGAGCCGTCGGACGGCACTGTCCACCGCTGGGCCGCCGTGCCGTTGCAGTCGTACAGCTGGACCGCCGTGCCGTTGGCCGTCGAACCCCCGGCCACGTCCAGGCACTTGCCCGCGAGGCCGACGAATGAGCTGCCGCCTCCGGACTGCGTCCCGGACCAGGTGAAGGTCGCCGACGTCTTGCCGGGAAGGGAGTAAGTGGCGTGCTGTCCCGCCCAGTTGATCGTCACCGTGCGGGGGGACGTGGAGTCGTTGTACGCGATCAGGGCTTTTGAGCCGTCCTGGTTGCGCCACGCCACGTTCGGTACGGCGGTGGACGTTGTGGATGCGATGCGGTGGGCGCCGGGGTGGACGAACTTCGTCAGGTGGCCCATGTCGTAGTACTCGACCGTGTAGTCCACCTGGCCGGTGCGCGCGTCGCCGTTGTGCACCGTGATCAGGCCCGTGCAGGTGCCGCAGCCGCCGTTGTGCGGGCCCATGTTCTGGTCCACGGCCAGGGACCATTTCGTCACCGACTTCGCCCAGTTGCGGGTGTAGTCGATGATGTTCAGCAGGTCCTCGCGCTGCTGGTTGCCGATCCAGGTGCCGCCGGAGTGTTCGGTGCCGAAGGCGTCCAGTTGGGGGTACTGGTTGTGGACCGTCGTCTGCTTGGCCACGTCGCCGCCGTAGCCGTGCCAGGCGATGCCGCCGAAGTTCGGGTGGGAGCGGATCGCGGGGTCGTCGACCGTCTGGGCGGCGTAGGCGTCGTAGGTGTCCCAGTTCCAGTCGTGGGCGAGGACCTTCGTCGGCAGCCCGGCCGACTGGAGTTTCGGCAGCAGTTCGTTCTTGGTGAAGTACGCCAGGCCGCTGGCGTTCCAGCTCATCGACGGGTAGCCCGAGCAGCAGGTCGGCTCGTTCTGCGCGGTGACGTAGGAGACAGGTACGCCCTGGTCGCGGTAGGCCTGGAGGTACTTCACGAAGTAGGTGGCGTAGGCGCCGTAGTCCTCCGCTTTCAGCCAGCCGCCGTTGAGCTGGCCGCTGTCCTTCATCCAGGCCGGGGCCGTCCACGGTGAGGCCATGACGGTGAGGGACGGGTTGAGTTGGAGGGCCTGTCTGGTCAGGGGGAGGACGTCTGCCTGGTCGTGGGCGATCGAGAAGCGGGAGAGCGTGGGGTCCGTCTGGCCGGACGGGACATCGTCGTAGGTGTAGCCGTAGCGCGCCAGGTCCGAGGCGCCCATCGGGTTGCGGAGGAACGACAGGCCTATGCCGTCCGTGGGGGAGAACAGGGCCCGCATGGTCGCGTCCCGGGTCGCCGCGGAGAGCGCCCCGCTGCTGTTCAGCAGCCAGGCCGCCGTGTCCGTGAAGGACGCGCCGGCGCCGGTGAACGTCTGGTAGCGGGTGTTCTCGTCGACGGTGATGTTCTCGCCGCTGCCGCCGGTGCCGGGCTGGAAGGTGATGGGTGTCTGTGGTTCCAGGCCGCGTACGACGTGCCGGCCGCCGGCGTCGTCCGTGGTGGTCAGCCAGGGTGTGACCGGCTCGCCGGCCGCCTGCGCGGGCGCGGCCGCCGCCGTGACGCCGGCCGCGGTGAGCAGTCCGGCGAGCAGGAGGCGTAGGGCCGTGGTGGGTCTCCTCATGGTGCGCCGCCCTTCCGAGTGTGGGGGATGAAGGCGTGCGAGCCAGGAGTAAAGAGGGGTGGTGAGGGGGCGTCAAGTCTTGACGACAGAGGCGTACATGGGTTAACTCACGGCGTGAACTAAGCCTTGTGAGGTTTCCCGAGAGCCGAGGGAAGGTCCATGCGAAGAACCGCCCTGCTCGCCTCCACCGCACTCCTCGCCGCCCTGCTGCCCTGGGCGTCCGCACGAGCCGCCGACGGCCCGGCCCCGGTCCCCGTCGACCGCTTCGAGGGCGAGGTTCCCTTCGCCCAGCAGCCCGCCGAGGGCATCTTCACCTGGGGCGGGGACGCCGACGACCCGCCCACGCTGAGCCTGGCCGACCGGCCCGACGCCCCGGAGGGAGGGAAGGTTCTGGCCGGTTCCTATGACATCAGCGGGTACGGGGGTTTCAGCCACGACTACGCGGTGAACGAGCCGCCGCACGACTGGTCCGCCCATCGGGGCATCCGCCTGTGGTGGGAAGGGCGCGGCACCGGCAAGAAGGTCGCCTTCGAGCTGAAGGACGGAGGCGCGCACGGCGAGGCCTCCGAGCTGTGGACCACGTCCTTCGGTGACGACTTCACCGGCTGGAAGCTGATCGAGCTGCCCTTCACCGACTTCACCTACCGCACCGACTACCAGCCCGTCGGCGGTATCGATCATGTGCTGGGCCTCACGCAGATGTGGGGTTACGCCGTCACCCTGCCCACCGGCGCCCCGGGCACCTTCGCCATGGACGGCGTGGAGCTCTACGGCACGGCCGACCAGTCGCTGCGCGCCTCCGTCAGCACGGATGCCGCCGTGTATCCGGTCCGGGAGGGCGGCACCGCCTCCGTGAAGGTCACCGTCGCCACGACCGGCGAGAAGCCCCTCACCGATCCCGTGACGGTCACGTACGCGACGCGGGGCGGCACCGCCACCGCCGGGCAGGACTACGCCCCGGTCTCCGGCACCCTCACCTTCCCGGCCGGTACCCCCTCGGGCACGGCACGGGTGGTCGAGGTGCCCACCCGCAAGGACCGGGACGCCGAAGCCGCCGAGACCGTCCCGCTGACGCTCGCGGTCACCGGTGCCAAGGCGCCCGCCGAGACCCCGCAGGTCGTGATCGACGCGCACGGACTGCCCTACCTCGACGCGAAGTTGCCGGTGCGCAGGCGCGTCGCCGATCTGCTGTCCCGTATGTCCCTGGCCGAGAAGGCCGGGCAGATGACCCAGGCCGAGCGGGGTGCGATGAGCGCCCCGGGCGACATCGCCGGCTACGCCCTCGGCTCGCTGCTCTCCGGCGGCGGCTCCACGCCCACGCCCAGCACGCCCGAGGCATGGGCGCGGATGATCGACGGCTTCCAGCTGCGGGCCCGGGCCACCCGCTTCCAGATCCCGCTCGTCTACGGCGTCGACGCCGTGCACGGCCACAACAACCTGGCCGGCGCGACGATCATGCCGCACAACGTCGGGATCGGCGCGACCCGTGACCCCGCCCTGGCCGAGCGAACCGGGGCGGTGACCGCCGCCGAGGTGCGGGCCACCGGCGTGCCCTGGGACTTCGCACCCTGTCTGTGCGTGAGCCGGGACGAACGCTGGGGGCGCTCCTATGAGTCCTTCGGCGAGGACCCGGCCCTCGTGCGGTCCATGGAGACCGTGATCCAGGGCCTGCAGGGCCGTGCCGACGGCCGGGACCTCAGCCGCGGTGACAAGGTGCTCGCCACCGCCAAGCACTTCGTCGGGGACGGCGGTACGGCCTACGGCTCCTCCACCACGGGCACGTACACGATCGACCAGGGCGTCACCACGGTCACCCGGCAGGAGCTTGAGGACATCCACCTGGCGCCGTACGAGACCGCCGTCGAGCGGGGCATCGGCACCGTCATGCCGTCGTACTCCTCCCTCGACATCGTCGGCGACGGCAGGGGCGCGGTGAAGATGCACGCCCGCGGCGACATGATCAACGGGGTGCTCAAGGACCGGATGGGCTTCGACGGCTTCGTCATCAGCGACTGGAACGCCCTGGACCAGCTCCCCGGCGACTACCCGGCCCGCGTCCGCGCCTCGGTGAACGCCGGTGTCGACATGATGATGGTGCCCTACGGCTACAAGGACTTCACCGCCGCGCTCGTCGCCGAGGTGAGCGCGGGACGGATCAGTGAGCGGCGGATCGACGACGCCGTCTCGCGCATCCTCACCGAGAAGTTCCGGCTCGGGCTGTTCGAGCACCCGTGGGCCGACACCGGCGGGGCCGGCGCGATCGGGTCCGCGGCCCACCGCGCGGTCGCCCGGGAGGCCGCCGCGAAGTCGCAGGTGCTGCTGAAGAACGACGGCGGCCTGCTGCCCCTCAAGCCGTCGCAGAAGGTGTACGTGGCCGGCTCCAACGCCGACGACCTCGGCAACCAGACCGGCGGCTGGACCATCACCTGGCAGGGCTCCTCCGGGAACATCACCTCCGGCACGACCATCCTGGCGGGCCTGCGCAAGAGCGGAGCCGAGATCACCTGGTCCAAGGACGCCTCCGCGCCGACGGCCGGCCACGACGTCGGAGTGGTCGTCGTCGGCGAGACCCCCTACGCCGAGGGCGTCGGCGACGTCGGCAACGGGCACGACCTTCAGCTGAGCGCCGCCGACAGGGCCGCCGTGGACCGGGTGTGCGCGGCGATGAAGTGCGTGGTGCTGATCGTCTCGGGGCGGCCGCAGCTGATCGGCGACCGGCTCGGCGAGATCGACGCCCTGGTCGCCTCCTGGCTGCCGGGCACCGAGGGCGACGGCGTGGCCGACGTGCTGTACGGCAGGCGCCCGTTCACCGGGCAGTTGCCGGTCACCTGGCCGCGCTCCGAGGCGCAGCTGCCGATCAACGTGGGCGACGCCGCCTACGACCCGCAGTTCCCGTACGGCTGGGGGCTGACCACGCTGACCGAGGTGCCGAAGGGCGGCGCGGCCACGCTCAGGGCTCTGGGCGTAGCCGCCCGGGCCGCCGAACGGGCGGGCGCGGACGCCGCCGGCCGGGCACTGGTCGGCAAGGCCCGGCTCATCGTCCAGCAGCGGACCGGCGGGCGTATCACCCCCGCGGTCGCCGCGCCCTTCGCCGAGGCGGACCACCTGCTGCTGACCGGGCGCTACGGCCAGGCGGTGGAGAAACTGGCGGCGGCCTACCGGGCGGCCTGATTCCGCTCACCGCGGATGGGAGGTTTGGGGGGTTTCGGGTACGTTCGACGTATGAAGGCCGTCGTACGGACCCGAAGCCTCCCGGCCCTGCTGGCGGCCGTCCTGCTCGCCGCGCTCTCGGTGTTGCTGTGGGCGCCGGCCCCGGGTGCGGTCGCGGACTCCGACCTGTCCACGATCGGACGGGCCCTGCGCCAGAGCCCCGTCTACGTCGACCCGGCCGCCTCCGCCCAGCTGTCGGCCGCCGACGCGGACGCCCTGGCGAAGCGGATCAAGAGTGCCGACAAACCGCTCTTCGTGGTCGTCCTGCCCGCGAACCACCCGACCGACAAGCTCTTCGTCGACCTGCGCACCGCCACCGGCATCACCGGCCTGTACGCCGTCCGCCTCGGTGACCGCTTCGACGCCCGCGCCGACCACACCGTGCTGCCGAACACCGCCGTGCGCAACCTCGTCACCAGCGTGCAGGGGGAGCGCGACGCCAAGGCCCAGCTGACCGACTTCACCGACCGGGCCCTGCTCAACATGCGCGGCTCGGCGCCGTCCGGCTGGGGCTCCACCGGCAACGGCGGCGGGGTGTCCACCACCGCGCTGATCACCACGGCCGCCGTGGTGGTCGCCGGCGGCGCGGGGGCGTACGCCGTCGTCCGGCGCGGCCGGCGCCGCCGCGAGGAGGAGCAGCGGGCCGCTCTGGAGAGGCTGCGCGTGGTGGTCGACGAGGACATCACCGCCTTCGGCGAGGAGCTGGACCGTCTGGACTTCCACCCGGCCGGGGCGGGCGCCGACGACGCGATGCGCGCGGACTACGAAAGGGCCCTGGACGCCTACGAGCAGGCGAAGTCGCTGATGGGCTCCGCCCGGCGGCCCGAGGATGTGCGGGGCGTCACCGAGGCACTGGAGGACGGCCGCTTCTCGCTCGCCCAGCTCGCCGCCCGCCGCGAGGGCCGCCCGCTGCCCGAGCGCCGGCCGCCGTGCTTCTTCGACCCGCGCCACGGCCCCTCGGTCGCCGACGCCACCTGGATGCCGCCCGGCGGCGCCCCGCGCGAGGTCCCGGTGTGCGCCGCCGACCGGACCCGGCTGGCCGACGGCCACGACCCGATGGTCCGCGAGGTCGACACCGACTACGGCCGCCGCCCCTACTGGGACGCGGGTCCGGCCTACGGACCCTGGGCGGGCGGCTACTTCGGCGGCGGGCTGCTGCCCGGCCTGCTCGTCGGCACCCTGCTCGGCAGCATGATGGCCACCCCGTCGTACGGCGCCGACTACGGCACCGGGTACGGCGACTTCGGCGCCGACGGCTACACGGGCGGCGACGTGTCGGGCGCCGACTTCGACCCCGGGGACTTCGGCGGCGGCTTCGGAGACGGGGGCGGCGGCGACTTCGGGGGCGGTGGCGGTGACTTCGGAGGCGGGTTCTGAGGCCGGTCAGCGGTGACTTCGGGGCCGGCACGGCTCGGCGAGGCCGGCCGGACCGGGGTCGGTGCGAACGCGGCAAGGGCCACCCTTTTTCCTCCGCGCGGAGGCGGAAGAAGGGTGGCCCGTGCGGTGCCGGGGTGTGGCGTCAGGCGTTGCGGATCGCCGAGATGTCGAAGACCAGCTTGATCTTGTCGGAGACCAGCACGCCACCGGTCTCCAGCGCCGCGTTCCAGGTCAGGCCCCACTCAGAGCGCAGGATCTCCGCCTTGCCCTCGAAGCCGACGCGCTCGTTGCCGAACGGGTCCTTCGCGGCGCCGTTGAACTCCAGGTCGATGGTGAGCGGCTTGGTGACGCCGAGGATCGACAGGTCGCCGGTGATGCGGTAGTCGTCGCCGCCCAGGGCCTCGGCCTTGGTGGAGCGGAAGGTCATGGTCGGGAACTCGTCGGTCTTGAAGAAGTCCGCGGACTTCAGGTGACCGTCGCGGTCGGCGTTGCCCGTGTCGATGCTGTCCATCTTGACGTCGAGGGAGGCCGTCGACTGCGACGGGTCCGTGCCGTCCAGGTGCAGCGAGCCGGAGAAGTCGAGGAAGCCGCCCTTGACGTTGGTGACCATGGCGTGCCGGGCGACGAACCCGATCGTGGAGTGGCTCGGGTCGATCGTGTAGTCGCCGGTCAGGGCCGCGAGGTCCGGGTTGACGGGCGCGGCGGGGGCGGTGGCGGTGGCGGTCTCGACGGTGTTCTTGCGGCCGAAGATGCCCATGGTGTGCTCCTTGGGGACGGGATGTTGAATGTTCAACTTTGCCAACGACTTCGACGGTAGACCTATTCCGTTCAAAGTTCAACATCCTCGGCGGAGGTTTTTTCGCTAGGCTCCGGACGGACGGCGTTCACTCCGGTGATGGCATGGCGGACCGGTGAATGTGAGGCGACTCTCGCCCTCCTGATTTGTACGACCCCCACAAGCCGGAAGCCCTCTGAGCAGTCGGAACGGCTGCATGCTCGTGAGGTTCTGTTCAGGGGTACCAGGAAAACGGGCTGGAGACTGTACGGAGTCGACGGCTCGCTTTCCTTGGCGGTCTTCGTAAGGTCGCTACATGACCGTTTTGGAAGAGACGACGGGTGAGCCCACCGGCGAGCCGACGGACGCGCGCGGGCGGGTCGCCGAACTGCACGAGATCCGTGCCCAGGCGTTGGCCGGTCCCAGCGAGAAGGCGACCGCGGCGCAGCACGCCAAGGGCAAGCTGACGGCTCGGGAGCGGATCGAGCTGCTCCTGGACCCGGGGTCCTTCCGGGAGGTCGAGCAGCTGCGCCGGCACCGGGCGACCGGTTTCGGTCTGGAGGCGAAGAAGCCGTACACCGACGGTGTGATCACGGGCTGGGGCACGGTGGAGGGCCGTACGGTCTTCGTCTACGCCCACGACTTCCGGATCTTCGGCGGTGCGCTGGGCGAGGCGCACGCCACGAAGATCCACAAGATCATGGACATGGCCATCGCGGCCGGTGCCCCGCTGGTCTCCCTCAACGACGGCGCCGGTGCGCGTATCCAGGAGGGCGTCTCCGCGCTCGCCGGGTACGGCGGGATCTTCCAGCGCAACACCAAGGCCTCGGGGGTGATCCCGCAGATCTCGGTGATGCTCGGCCCGTGCGCGGGCGGTGCGGCCTACAGCCCGGCCCTGACGGACTTCGTGTTCATGGTCCGTGAGACCTCGCAGATGTTCATCACCGGCCCGGACGTCGTCAAGGCGGTCACCGGCGAGGAGATCACCCAGAACGGGCTGGGCGGTGCGGACGTGCACGCCGAGACCTCCGGCGTGTGCCACTTCGCCTACGACGACGAGGAGACCTGCCTCGCCGAAGTCCGCTACCTCCTCTCCCTGCTGCCGCAGAACAACCGGGAGAACCCGCCGCGGGTGGAGTCCTCCGACCCGGTGGACCGCCGCAGCGAGGTGCTGCTGGACCTGGTCCCGGCCGATGGCAA
>NZ_PQSS01000028.1 GCF_002920535.1 Streptomyces sp. Ru71
GGGTTGGCGCTTGAGGGGGGCGGGGGCATCGAGGTGCCGTTTGTGCTCGTCGAGCGGCGGCCTGACGACCTCATGGAGGCCGAGCAGGTGGGCAGCGACCATGCCTATGGCGCGCGGATCGCCGTTCGTCATCTTGCCGGGCTCGGGCGGAAGCGGATCGGGCTGCTGCTGCGGGAGGACAGTCCGCACCGGGAGCTGGTGCGGGAGGGGTTTGTCGGGGGGCTCGCGGGGGTGGGGCTGGCTAGCGACTTCGTGGTGCCGTTGCCTTCGCAGGGGCGGGTGGGGAGCGGGAGCGGGAGCGGGTGCTCGGGTCGTTCACGGACGCTGTTGTGGCCGGGCGGATCGATGCGGCGCTCGTGCACAACGACCATGACGCGATCGTGCTGCTGCAGCGGTTGCGGGCGCGTGGGGTGCGGGTGCCCGATGACTGCGCGCTCGTGGCGTACGACGATGAGGTCGCGGCGTTGGCGGATGTTCCGCTGAGTGCGGTTGCTCCGCCGAAGCGGGCGGTGGGGGTTGCGGCGGTGGATCTGATCGCTCGGCGGCTGGCTGAGCCGGGGCGGGCTCGGCATCGGGTGACGATTTTGCCGGAGCTGCGGGTTCGGGGTTCTAGCGGGTAGTTGTTCGTCTGCGGGTGGGTGGGGGCTGGTCGCGCAGTTCCCCGCGCCCCTTGAATGCCTGCGGCGGCCCGTTGCGGTCGCGTCGTGGCGTGCGTAGCGCCTTGTGCCCGGTGGGTGGGTCGGGCCGGGGTGGGGGGTATCCGTCCTCGGTCCGGCCCACTGTCCCCGACACGGGTGCCGTTGGCGGTGCCGGCCGCTGCGGGCGGACACCCCCCACCCGTCCCCTCCCCGCCGTGGGCGACTGCGGCCCGCCATCGGCTTAGCTGGCGGCCGCCGCGCGGGGCGGCACCTGTCCCCGCCTAGCTGCGGGCCACCGCGCCGGGGGGCGACACCCGTATCCGCCTAGCTGCGGGCCACCGCGCCGGGGGGCGGCACCCGTATCCGCATAGCTGCGGGCAGTCGTGCCGCTGGGGCGGCACGGGTGGGCGCAGCGGCACCCCGCCAGCGCCGGTGAGCGCACCTACCCCCGGCCCGCTGCCGCGCCGGGCACCTGCCGACGCCGGGCCGCCCGGCCCGTCTCACTCACCCCGGTCGCTCACCGCGTGTTGCGGTAGGGCCAGGGTCAGCGCTGCGCACGCGATGAACGTTGCCGTGATCCACGGCATCGTGGAGATCAGCGCGTCGGACAAGCCCTGGCCCGTGTTGCTGAAGAAGATCGTGCCGATCAGCGCCGCCCCCAGCGCTCCCCCGAACTGCTGGGCCGTGGAGAAGATGCCGGACGCGCCGCCCGCGAGGTCGGTGGGGACTGCCGACAGGACCACGTTGACGAGGGGGACCACCAGGAAGCCCAGGCCGGCCCCGGCCACGAGCAGGCCCGGTGTCAGGGGCCACGCCCCCGTGTGCGGGCCGGCCGCGTCGCTGACGGCTGCCCAGACCCAGCCGAAGCCGCCGGCCATCATCAGCGCGCCGGCGCCCAGTACCGCCCGGCCGTACTTCACCGCGAGGGCGTCCGCGGCGGGCGCGGTCAGGAAGCCGCCGGCGGAGAAGGCCACCGTGACGAGGCCGGCCTGCATCGGTGTGTAGCGCTCGCCCGCCTGCAGCCAGATGGCGAAGGCCAGGAAGAAGCCCTGCATGCCGAGGGAGAACAGGAGTTGGACGAGGACGCCGAAGGAGAACGCGGGGAGTTTGAAGGCTCGGGCGGGCAGGAGGGGGGTGGTGTGTGCCGTGCGGCGGCGTGCCTCGTGGAGGGCGAGGGCGGTCACCGCGCTCACGCCGGCGGTCAGGCACAGCCAGCCCCACAGCGGCCAGCCGTTCTCGCGGCCCTGGACCAGTGGCAGCACGATCGCCACCAGGCCGGCCGCGAGTAGCACGCTGCCGAAGAGGTCGGGGCGGCCGGCCGAGCGCTCTTTGGTGGCCGGGACCAGGAGGAGGCCGCCGATGAAGGTGGCCGCAGCGATGGGCACGTTGACCAGGAAGACCGTGCGCCAGCCCCAGCCGAACAGGTCGGCGTCGGTCAGCAGGCCGCCGAGCAGCAGGCCCACCGCGGAGGCGAAGCCGGAGACCGCGCCGTACATGCCGAAGGCGGCGCCGCGTTCCCTGCCGGTGAACAGGGTGCGGAAGGAGCCGATGACCTGCGGGACCAGGACGGCCGCCAGCACGCCCTGCACGGCTCGCGCGGCGATGAGCTGGCCCGGTGACTGTGCGATGCCGCAGGCCAGGCTGGCCAGGCCGAAGCCGGCGGTGCCGGTGAGGAAGAGGCCGCGGCGTCCGTAGCGGTCGCCGAGGTGGCCGGAGACGATCAGGGTGGCCCCGAAGCCCAGCAGGTAGGCGGAGATCAGCCATTGCAGATCGCTCGCCGAGGCGTGCAGGTCGCGGCCGATGGAGGGGACCGCGACGTTGACGATGGTCACGTCCAGCAGGTCCATCAGGGCCGCCGTCATCATCACGACCGCTGCGGCCCAGCGGTGGGGGTGGGGTGGGTTGCGGGGGTGTTGGGGGGTGGTGACGGTTGTGGACATGGGGGCTCCCCGGCCTCGATTTATTTCGTTCGGTCTAACGAAATAGTTGCAGGCATGGGCCCGCCGGGACAAGTAGTTCGTTTGGGCGAACTAAGTTTTTTAGTAGGGTGAGCCCATGACCGATGACAAGCGGGCCGAGGTTCTTGAGCAGCTCATGGCCGTCGGCCGGGAGCACAGCGGCGTCACGGTGATGTTCCACTCGGCGGTCGCCGCCAAGCAGGGGCTGAACGCGACCGAGGAGAAGACCCTCGACCTGCTGGAGCGGCACGGGCCGCTCACCGCCAAGGATCTGGCGCGGCTGACGGGGCTGGCCCCCGCCTCCGTCACCGGGCTGGTGGACCGGCTGGAGGCCAAGGGCTTCGCGCGGCGGGTCAAGCATCCGACGGACAAGCGGCGGGTGCTGGTGGAGCTGGAGCGGGGCCGGATCGGTGAGCTGGCCGGGTTCTTCGAGGACTGGGCCCGCGACATCGTCGAGGCGTGCGAGGAGTTCAGCACCGAGGAACTGGAGACCGTGGTCCGGTTTCTGACGGTGATGGCTCAGCGGCAGCGCGCTGCGGCGGCCCGCCTCACCGGGTCCTGACCGCGATGCCGTCCAGGACCATCGACAGGTACTGGCGGGCGATCTCCTCGGGCGTGTGGCGGCCGCCGGGCCGGTACCAGGAGGCGGCGACCCAGACGGTGTCCCGCAGGAACCGGTAGGTGAGGCGGATGTCGAGGTCGGCGCGGAACTCGCCGGCGGCCACGCCGCGTTCCAGGGTGGACAGCCATGCCTGTTCGAAGCGGCGCTGCGAGTCCGCCAGGAACGCGAAGCGCTCCTGGGTGACGAGGTGGCGGGACTCCTTCTGGTAGATGGCGACCGCGTCGCGGTGTCGGTCGATCTCCCGGAAGGACTCGGTGACCAGCGCCCGGAGGGTCTCGTGGGGGGTCAGACCCGCGGCGAGGACGGTGTCGTAGCCGTTCCAGAGCTCGTCGAGGAAGGTGCGCAGGATCTCCTCCAGCATCGACTCCTTGGAGTCGAAGTGGTAGTAGAGGCTGCCGGCGAGCATGCCCGCGTGGTCGGCGATCCGGCGCACGGTGGTGGCGTTGTAGCCCTGTTCGGCGAAGACCTCGGCGGCGGTGGCGAGGAGTTCCCGGCGTCGCTCCGGGGTGGCGGGCACCTGCGGTTTCTTCTTGGTCGGCACGGGTCCATTGTGGCCGTACCCGGCGCGGGCTCAGGCCAGCAGGCGGGCCAGTGAGCGACGGGAGCCCTCCAGGCCGGCGATCCGGTCCTCGATGTCCCGCAGTTGTTCCAGCAGCAGGGGCGTCAGGCAGGGTTCGACCTCCGCGTCGCTGCCGCACACGCAGTCCAGCACCTCGCGGATCAGCCGGGTGGGCAGGCCCGCGTCCAGGAGGGTGCGGATGCGGCGTACGGTCGCGGGCGCGTCGGTGTCGTAGACGCGCTGGCCGCCGGGGGTGCGATCGGCGTCGAGCAGGCCCTGCTCCTCGTAGTAGCGCAGGAGGCGCACGCTCACTCCGGTGGTGCGCGACAGCTCTCCGATCTTCATGTGATCCCCCTCACTCCAGCTTGAACCTCACATGGGTGTGAGCTCGTAGCGTCGCAGCCATGACGAACACGACTGTATTCCCCGTCGGTGGCGACCTGTTCGTACGGCGGATCGGTTACGGCGCGATGCGGCTGGCGGGTGCGCCGCACGAGCGGAGCGGCATGACGGCGCCCATCTGGACGGCCCCCACCGACCGCGCCGCCGCGATCGGCCTGCTGCGCGAGGCGGTCGGCCTCGGGGTGAACCTCTTCGACACCTCCGACGCCTACGCGCTCGGCGCGAACGAGGAGTTGCTGGCCGAGGCCCTCGCGCCGTTCCGTGACGACGTGGTGATCGCGACGAAGGCGGGCGTGCTGCGGCCGAGTCCGGGCGAGTGGATCCCCCACGGTCATCCGGCCTATCTGCGTCAGCAGGCCGAGTTGAGTCTGCGTCGGCTGCGCACCGATCGCATCGATCTCTTTTATCTGCATCGGATCGATCCCGCCTATCCGCTCGCGGATCAGGTCGGCGCCTTGAAGCAGCTCCAGGAGGAGGGGAAGGTGCGGCACATCGGGTTGTCGGAGGTGGGCGTCGCCGAGATCGAGGAGGCTTCGAAGGTCGCGCCGATCGCCAGTGTGCAGAACCTGTACAACCTCGCCGAGCGCGGTCACGATGCGGTGATCGACCACACCGCGGCGCGCGGCATCGCCTTCGTGCCGTACTTCCCGGTCAGTGTCGGCGAGCACGGCCCGCTGGCGCGGGTCGCCGGGGAACTGGGTGCGACCGTCTCCCAGACGGCCCTCGCCTGGCTGCTGCACCGCTCCCCCAATGTCCTCCCCATTCCGGGCACGTCCTCTCCCGGTCACCTCGCCGAGAACGTCCGGGCGCTGGAACTGGAGCTGAGCGAGGAGCAGTTCAAGCGCGTGGCGGGATGATCCCCTGGGCGCGGGCCGCCGTCAGCCAGCGGGGGAACTCGCCGATCAGGCGGTCGTACAGGGCGGCGCCGGAGACCTTGCCCGGGTCCGCGCCCGCGTGGAAGAAGCCGGCGTTGTCGACCGTCCGCTTGTCCGGTACGGGGAGGTCGTCGAGCCTGCGCAGGAAGTCGAACTGCCGGCTGTGCGGGTCGCCGAAGCCGATGAACTGCCAGAACAGCGGGAGGCGTGCGGCTTTGCAGAGGTAGCGCTCCGCGGCGAGCCGGTTGATCGGGCCACCGTCGGTCTGGAAGACGACCAGCGCGGGCTCCCGGGCGCCGCTGTCGAGGTAGTGGTCGATGACGGCGTCCATCGCGAGGTGGTAGCTCGTCTTACCCATGTGGCCGAGACCGGCCACGATCCGCTCGATACGGCCCCGGTGGTCGGCCAGCGCGATGTCGGTGACCGCGTCGACGTCCGTGGAGAAGAGGACCACCGGCACGGTGCCGTCGTCGTCCAGGTGTGCGGCCAGGCCGAGGACACGGTCGGCCAGGGCCTGCACGGTGCCGTCCTTGTAGTACGGCTTCATGGAGCCCGAGTAGTCGACCACCAGGTAGACGGCCGCTCTCAGGTCCTCCAGGCCGTACTTGGTCAGTGAGACACCGGCCGTCTTGTAGAGGCTGACCAGCGCGGGTGCGGTCTCCTCCACCTTGGTCAGGCTGATCGCTGCCACGCGCGCTCCCCCGTCGGCTTCGTGGTTCCGGCTGCGAGGGTACGCCACAGCGGGCCCTGGCCTCCCGTCGGCCGACAGCGTTCGCTATTTTGTTCGCCGCCGTCCCCACCGGCTCACCGTCCCTCCCACATCCGCAAGGAGCCGGCGTGGAACCCGAGTCCGCCGTCACCACCTGCTTCCGCCATCCCAAGGTGGAGTCCCACGTCCGCTGCACCCGCTGCGACCGGTACATCTGCCCCGACTGCATGCGGGAGGCCGCGGTCGGCCACCAGTGCGTGGAGTGCGTAAAGGAGGGGGCCCGTTCGGTGCGGCAGGCCCGTACCGTCGTCGGCGGGCGGGTCTCGGCGACGCCGGTGCTGACGTGCGTGCTGATCGGGCTCAACGTGCTGGCCTATCTGGGCGAGCTGGTGCGGCCGGGGATCGTCGACCGGTTCGCGATGCTCGGCGCCCGGCTGGTCGGCCCGGACGGCGGCTACTACGTCTACGTCAGCGGCTTCCCGGCCGGCTACCACGCCCAGGGGGTCGTGGCCGGCGAGTGGGAGCGGCTGCTGACCGGCGCGTTCCTGCATCTGCGGCCGACCGAGGGCACGTTCGGGATCGCGCACATCGTGATGAACATGGTCGCGCTGTGGCAGCTCGGCCGGGTCGTGGAGGCCCAGCTGGGCCGGGTCCGCTACCTCGCCCTGTATCTGCTGTCGGCGCTCGGCGGCTCGGTGCTGGAGCTGCTCGCCGCCGACCCGGCGCAGGAGTCCGTGGGCGCCTCGGGCGCGATCTTCGGTCTGGGCGCGGCGTTCTACGTCCTCGCCCGGCGCCTGGGCGGTGACCTGGGGCAGGTCAACCGGTTCATGGCCGGCCTGGTGGTGTGGATGCTGATCTCGGCCGGTCTGACGTCCTGGCAGGGTCACCTCGGCGGTCTGCTGACCGGCGGCGCGGTCGCCCTGGCGTATGCCTACGCGCCCCGGGACGGCCGGCGTGCCCTGGTGCAGGCGGGCGCCTGTGTGGCCGTGCTGGCGCTGCTGGTGATATGTGCCTGGGGCAAGGCTGCCGCGCTGACGTCGGGCGCGGCCTGAGCCGCCGGACCATCGCACCGAGACGAGAACCATGAAACGCACCGGTTGTCTGCTGTTCGCCGCCCTTCCCGTCGTAGCGGTGGTGGCGTTCTACTTCGTCGACCCCTCGGGCGACTCCGGTCCCCCGTCCGGCGGCGCGTCCACCGTGCAGGAGTCCCGCAAGGACGCCAAGGCCAAGGCCGAGCACGCGCCCGCGCAGCGGTCGGAGGACGCGGAGGTGCTGGCCGACGCCCCGCCGGGGCTTGCCGCGCCCGGGAAGAAGGAGCTGGCGCAGCGGATCGTGGCCAGCGCCGAGAACTCCACGCTGGACTGGCGGGCCTCCTACGGCGCCATCGAGGACATCGGCGACGGCTGCGGTTACACGGCCGGCATCATCGGCTTCTGCACCGGCACCCACGATCTGCTGAGCCTCGTCGAGCGCTACACCCGGGACCATCCGGACAACGGTCTGGCCCGTTATCTGCCGGCGCTGCGCGCGGTCGACGGGACGGATTCCCACGAGGGGCTCGATCCCGGTTTCACCGCGGCGTGGCGGGCGGAGGCGCGGCTGCCCGCCTTCCGGCAGGCGCAGGAGGCCGAGCGGGACGAGGTGTACTTCGACCCGGCGGTGCGCCTGGCGAAGCTGGACGGCCTGGGCACGCTCGGGCAGTTCGTGTACTACGACGCGATGGTCTTCCACGGCCCGGGCATCGACGCCGACGGTTTCTACGTGCTGCGCGAGCGCGCGATGGGGCAGGCGAGGACGCCGGCGCAGGGCGGCGACGAGAAGGCGTACCTCGGTGTCTTCCTGGACGTGTGCCGCGCGGCGATGAAGGAGCGCCGGTCCACGCTGGACACCTCCCGTGTCGACACGGCCCAGCGCCGCTGGCTGGAGGCGGGCAACCTGGCCCTGGACACGCCGCTGACCTGGCAGGTGTACGGGGAGACGTACCGGGTGCCGTAGGAGCAGGGAAAGGCGACGGCGCCTGCCCAAGGTCCGGTCGGGGACAGGGCAGGCGCCGTCTGTGTTCCGCACGCCGTTGTACGGGACGTTTTTTGGGGGGTGACCCCGGGTGACCCCGTGGGGTCACCCGTGCCGTCAGACCGCCAGGGCGCGGTCGGTCGGGCGGATCGGGGCCGGCAGGTCGCTGGCTCCGGTCAGGAAGCGGTCGACGCCGCGGGCGGCCGAGCGGCCCTCCGCGATCGCCCACACGATCAGGGACTGACCGCGGCCGGCGTCACCGGCGACGAACACGCCGGGCACGTTCGTCTGGAAGTCGGCGTCGCGGGCGATGTTACCGCGTTCGTCGAGCTCCAGGCCGAACTGCTCCACCAGGCCGTTCTCCCGGTCGGTGCCGGTGAAGCCCATGGCGAGGGTGACCAGCTGGGCGGGGATCTTGCGCTCGGTGCCCGGCTTGGAGGTCAGCTTGCCGTCGACGAACTCCACCTCGCTCAGGTGCAGCCACTGGACGTTGCCGTCCTCGTCGCCCTCGAAGTGGGTGGTGGAGGCGGAGTAGATCCGCTCGCCGCCCTCCTCGTGGGCCGAGGTGACCTTGTACAGGACCGGGAAGGTCGGCCAGGGCTGGCTGACCGGGTTCCGCTCCTCGTTGGGTCGGGGCATGATCTCCAGCTGGGTGACCGAGGCCGCGCCCTGGCGGTGGGCGGTGCCCACGCAGTCGGCGCCGGTGTCGCCGCCGCCGATGACGACGACGTGCTTGCCCTCGGCGGAGATCGGGGGCGTCACGAAGTCGCCCTCCTGCACCTTGTTGGCCAGGGGCAGGTACTCCATGGCCTGGTAGATGCCCTTGAGCTCGCGGCCGGGCACCGGCAGGTCGCGGGCGGTGGTGGCGCCGACGGCGAGCACGACCGCGTCGTACCGCTTCTTCAGGTCGGTGGCCTTCAGGTCGCGGCCGATCTCGATGCCGGTGCGGAAGCGGGTGCCCTCCGCGCGCATCTGCTCGATACGGCGGTTGATGTGCCGCTTCTCCATCTTGAACTCGGGGATGCCGTAGCGGAGGAGGCCTCCGACGCGGTCCGCGCGCTCGTAGACGGCGACGGTGTGACCGGCCCGGGTGAGCTGCTGAGCGGCGGCCAGGCCGGCGGGGCCGGAGCCGACGACGGCGACGGTCTTGCCGGACAGGCGCTCGGGGATCTGCGGGACGACGTCCCCGGTCTCCCACGCCTTGTCGATGATCGAGACCTCGACGTTCTTGATGGTGACCGGCGGCTGGTTGATGCCGAGCACGCACGCCGACTCGCACGGAGCCGGGCACAGGCGGCCGGTGAACTCCGGGAAGTTGTTCGTGGCGTGCAGGCGCTCGGAGGCCGCGCCCCAGTCCTCGCGGTAGGCGTAGTCGTTCCACTCGGGGATGAGGTTCCCGAGCGGACAGCCGTTGTGGCAGAACGGGATGCCGCAGTCCATGCAGCGGCTGGCCTGCTTGGAGATGATCGGCAGCAGGGAGCCGGGGACGTAGACCTCGTTCCAGTCCCTGACGCGCTGCTCGACCGGACGGGACTTGGCGACCTCGCGGCCGTGGTTCAGAAAGCCCTTCGGGTCAGCCATTGATCGCCGCCTCCATCATCTTCTCGGTGATCTCGGTCTCGGACAGACCGGCTCGCTCGGCGGCGTCCTTGGCGGCGAGCACTGCCTTGTACGTGCTGGGGATGATCTTGCTGAAGCGCTCGACGGCGGTGTCCCACTCGGCCAGGAGCTTCTCGGCCACGGTGGAGCCGGTCTCCTCCTGGTGGCGGCGCACGACGTCGTGCAGCCACTGCTTGTCCGCCTCGTCCAGCGCCTCGATCGCGTCGAGGTTGCCGGCGTTGACGTTGTCGCGGTCGAGGTCGATGACGTAGGCGATGCCACCGGACATACCGGCCGCGAAGTTGCGGCCGGTCTCGCCGAGGACGACCGCGTGACCGCCGGTCATGTACTCACAGCCGTGGTCGCCCACGCCCTCGGAGACGACCGTCGCACCGGAGTTGCGGACGCAGAAGCGCTCGCCGGTGCGGCCGCGCAGGAACATCTCGCCGCCGGTGGCGCCGTAGCCGATGGTGTTGCCGGCGATGACGCTGTACTCGGCGAGGTGGTCGGCGCCCCGGTCCGGGCGGACGATGATCCGGCCGCCGGACAGGCCCTTGCCGACGTAGTCGTTGGCGTCGCCCTCCAGGCGCAGCGTGACACCGCGCGGGACGAAGGCGCCGAAGGACTGGCCGGCGGAGCCGGTGAAGGTGATGTCGATGGTGTCGTCGGGCAGGCCCGCACCGCCGAACTTCTTCGTCACCTCGTGGCCGAGCATGGTGCCGACCGTGCGGTTGATGTTGCGGATGGCGACCTGGGCGCGGACCGGCTGTGCGTCCGTCGCGTCCGAGGCGGCCAGCGCGTCCGCGGCCAGCTTGATCAGCTCGTTGTCGAGGGCCTTCTCCAGGCCGTGGTCCTGGGCGATGACCTGGTGGCGCACCGCGCCCTCGGGCAGCTCGGGCACGTGGAACAGCGGCTGCAGGTCCAGGCCCTGGGCCTTCCAGTGGTCGACCGCGCGGGTGACGTCGAGGGCCTCAGCGTGGCCGACGGCCTCCTCGATGGAGCGGAAGCCCAGCTCGGCGAGGAGCTCGCGGACCTCCTGCGCGATGAACTCGAAGAAGTTCACCACGTACTCGGCCTTGCCGTTGAAGCGGTCGCGCAGGGTCGGGTTCTGGGTGGCGATGCCGACCGGGCAGGTGTCCAGGTGGCACACGCGCATCATCACGCAGCCGGAGACGACCAGCGGGGCGGTCGCGAAACCGAACTCCTCGGCGCCCAGCAGCGCGGCGATGACCACGTCACGGCCGGTCTTGAGCTGGCCGTCGGTCTGCACGACGATCCGGTCGCGCAGGCCGTTGAGCAGCAGGGTCTGCTGGGTCTCGGCGAGACCGAGCTCCCAGGGGCCGCCGGCGTGCTTGAGCGAGGTGAGCGGGGAGGCGCCGGTGCCGCCGTCGTGGCCGGAGATCAGCACCACGTCCGCGTGCGCCTTGGACACACCCGCCGCGACCGTGCCGACGCCGACCTCGGAGACCAGCTTGACGTGAATCCGCGCCTGCGGGTTCGCGTTCTTCAGGTCGTGGATCAGCTGGGCCAGGTCCTCGATGGAGTAGATGTCGTGGTGCGGCGGCGGGGAGATCAGGCCGACACCCGGCGTCGAGTGACGGGTCTTGGCCACCCACGGGTAGACCTTGTGGCCGGGCAGCTGGCCGCCCTCGCCGGGCTTGGCGCCCTGGGCCATCTTGATCTGGATGTCGTCCGCGTTGACCAGGTACTCGGAGGTCACGCCGAAGCGGCCGGAGGCGACCTGCTTGATGGCGCTGCGCCGCTTCGGGTCGTACAGGCGCTCCGGGTCCTCGCCGCCCTCACCGGTGTTGGACTTGCCGCCCAGCTGGTTCATGGCGATGGCGAGGGTCTCGTGCGCCTCCTGCGAGATGGAGCCGTACGACATGGCGCCGGTGGAGAAGCGCTTGACGATCTCGGAGACCGGCTCGACCTCGTCGATGGGGATCGGACCCCGGTCGGACTTGAAGCCGAACAGGCCGCGCAGCGTCATCAGACGCTCGGACTGCTCGTTCACGCGCTCGGTGTACTTCTTGAAGATGTCGTAGCGGCCGGTGCGCGTGGAGTGCTGGAGGCGGAAGACCGTCTCCGGGTCGAACAGGTGCGGCTCGCCCTCGCGGCGCCACTGGTACTCGCCGCCGATCTCCAGCGCGCGGTGCGCCGGGGCGATGCCGGAGGCCGGGTAGGCCTTGGCGTGGCGGGCGGCGACCTCCTGGGCGATGACGTCGATGCCGACGCCGCCGATCTTGGTGGCGGTGCCGTTGAAGTACTTCTCCACGAAGGCCTCGTCCAGGCCGACGGCCTCGAAGACCTGGGCGCCGCGGTAGGAGGCGACGGTGGAGATGCCCATCTTGGACATGACCTTCAGCACGCCCTTGCCGAGGGCGTAGATCAGGTTCTTGATGGCCTTCTCGGGCTCCAGGCCGTTCAGGAAGGTGCCGGCGCGCAGCAGGTCCTCGACGGACTCCATCGCCAGGTACGGGTTTACGGCGGCGGCGCCGTAGCCGATGAGCAGGGCGACGTGGTGGACCTCGCGGACGTCGCCGGCCTCGACCAGCAGGCCCACCTGGGTGCGCTGCTTGGTGCGGATGAGGTGGTGGTGGACGGCCGCGGTGAGCAGCAGCGACGGGATCGGCGCGTGCTCGGCGTCGGAGTGGCGGTCGGACAGGACGATCAGGCGGGCGCCGTTCTCTATGGCCGCGTCGGCCTCGGCGCAGATCTCCTCGATGCGCGCGGCGAGCGCGTCACCGCCGCCGTGCACCCGGTACAGGCCGGAGAGGGTCGCGGCCTTGAAGCCGGGCATGTCACCGTCGGCGTTGATGTGGATGAGCTTGGCCAGCTCGTCGTTGTCGATGACCGGGAAGGGCAGGGTCACCGAGCGACAGGAGGCGGCCGTCGGGTCGAGCAGGTTGCCCTCGGGGCCCAGCGAGGAGCGCAGGGAGGTGACCAGTTCCTCGCGGATCGCGTCCAGCGGCGGGTTGGTGACCTGGGCGAACAGCTGGGTGAAGTAGTCGAAGAGCAGGCGCGGGCGCTCGGACAGGGCCGCGATGGGGCTGTCGGTGCCCATGGAGCCGATCGGCTCGGCGCCGGTGCGGGCCATCGGGGCGAGGATGACGCGCAGCTCCTCCTCGGTGTACCCGAAGGTCTGCTGGCGGCGGGTGACCGAGGCGTGGGTGTGGACGATGTGCTCGCGCTCGGGCAGGTCGCCGAGCTCGATCTCGCCGGTCTCCAGCCACTCGGCGTAGGGCTGCTCCTCGGCGAGCGCCCGCTTGATCTCGTCGTCCTCGATGATGCGGTGCTCGGCGGTGTCGACGAGGAACATCCGGCCGGGCTGCAGGCGGCCCTTGCGGACGACCTTGGCGGGGTCGATGTCGAGGACGCCGACCTCGGAGCCGAGGACGACGAGGCCGTCGTCGGTGACCCAGTAGCGGCCGGGGCGCAGGCCGTTGCGGTCGAGGACGGCGCCGACCTGGGTGCCGTCGGTGAAGGTGACGCAGGCGGGGCCGTCCCAGGGCTCCATCATCGTGGAGTGGAACTGGTAGAAGGCGCGGCGGGCCGGGTCCATGGAGTCGTGGTTCTCCCACGCCTCCGGGATCATCATCAGCACGGAGTGCGGCAGCGAACGGCCGCCCAGGTGCAGCAGCTCCAGCACCTCGTCGAAGGAGGCGGAGTCGGAGGCGTCGGGCGTGCACACCGGGAAGATGCGCTCCAGGCCCTTGCCGTCCGAGCCGAACAGGTCGGAGACCAGCTGGGACTCGCGGGCGCGCATCCAGTTGCGGTTGCCCTTGACGGTGTTGATCTCACCGTTGTGCGCGACGAAGCGGTAGGGGTGCGCGAGCGGCCACGACGGGAAGGTGTTCGTGGAGAACCGGGAGTGCACCAGCGCGATCGCGGAGCCGAAGCGGCGGTCGGACAGGTCCGGGAAGAAGGGCTCCAGCTGGCCGGTGGTCAGCATGCCCTTGTAGACGATCGTCCGGGCGGACAGCGACGGGAAGTAGACGCCGACCTCGCGCTCGGCGCGCTTGCGCAGCACGAACGCCTTGCGGTCCAGGGCGATGCCCGTGGAGGCTCCGTCGGTGACGAAGAGCTGGCGGAAGACCGGCATGGTGGAGCGGGCGGTGGCGCCGAGCAGCTCCGGGGCGACCGGGACCTCGCGCCAGCCGAGGACGGTCAGCTCCTCCTCGGAGGCGATCGTCTCGATCTTCGAGACGGCGTCGGCGGTGCCGTCCTCGGGCAGGAACGCGATGCCGACGGCGTAGGCGCCGGCCTCGGGCAGCTCGAATCCGGCCACCTCGCGGAAGAACGCGTCCGGGACCTGGGAGAGGATGCCGGCGCCGTCGCCCGAGTCGGGCTCGGAGCCGGTGGCACCGCGGTGCTCCAGGTTGCGCAGGACCGTCAGGGCCTGCTCGACCAGCGTGTGGGACGCCTCGCCGGTGAGGGTGGCGACGAAGCCGACGCCGCAGGCGTCGTGCTCGTTGCGGGGGTCGTACATACCCTGCGCAGCAGGGCGAGCATCCATGAACGACCAGGTCGCGCTGTCGTTCGAGGAATGCTGGGACGGCTGGCGCGGCGTACGCATCGGCTCTCCCGTCGTCGTCAAGTGGCATGTGCAGGTGCCGAGGGACGACGTTGGCCCTCTGCGTGATCTCAAAATTTCGTGCAGGTTACATGATGGAGCGGTTCTCGGGAACCGGATACTCCGTTCCAGCATGCGGACGCCGCGGGTGCGCGGGCGGGGGTTGACGCAGCCCCGTGGCGGAAGGTTTTGGGGGGACCGACGCGGACAGATCGATGTCCGTCGGTCCGGGTCGGGGCGGGCGTCGTCGCACGCCCCGGGGGTGTGCCGCAGGCCTCATTGCCCACAGCGCTTACGGCTCATGCCCCGCCGTCATACGACTGAAACCAGCGGGTAATGGAGAACTTATGCGGCCCATCGCATAAGTACCAGCCCCGTCATCCTACGGCCGTTCCGAACAGGCTGCCCAGGACGTACGTCACACCGGCCGCCGCACCACCCAGGGCGAGCTGGCGCAGACCGCTGAACCACCAGGTCCGCGCGGTCACCTTGGCGACCACCGCGCCGCAGGCGAACAGCCCGAACAGGGCGAGCAGCACGGCCGGCCACAGCGCGGTGGCGCCGAGCAGATACGGCAGGACCGGAAGCAGGGCGCCCAGCGCGAAGGAGCCGAACGACGACACGGCCGCGACCAGCGGCGACGGCAGGTCGCTCGGGTCGATGCCGAGCTCCTCGCGGGCGTGGATCTCCAGCGCCTGCTCGGGGTCCTTGGACAGCTGCCGGGCGACCTCGCGGGCCAGCTCCGGCTCCACGCCGCGCGCCTGGTACAGCGCGGCGAGCTCGGCCTCCTCGTCGGCGGGGTGCTTGCGCAGCTCGCGCCGCTCGACGTCCAGTTCGGCCTCGACCAGCTCGCGCTGGGAGGCGACGGAAGTGTACTCGCCGGCCGCCATCGAGAAGGCGCCGGCGGCCAGGCCCGCGAGCCCGGTGATCACAATGGTGTGCTGGCCGACGGAACCGCCCGCGACACCGGTCATCAGGGCGAGGTTGGAGACCAGGCCGTCCATCGCACCGAAGACGGCGGGGCGCAGCCACCCTCCGTTGACGTCACGGTGGGTGTGGTTGTCGCGGTGCGCCTCGTGCAGCGCCGCCTGGGTCTCGATGATGGCCATTGCGGTCCCCCAAGAAAGCTTAGGCAAAGCTAAGTCTGGACACGTTCTAATTTCCGACAACGCCAAATCTACGCCGGTGATTCCTTCGACGCCAGCAAGGAAAGGCTGGGCTAACCTGCGGTTTTGCGCTCCGACCGGGTGACACCCGGCCCGCGGGCGCGAGACGGTACGGCCGCCGTGGCACACCTGGCGCAAAGGGTTCCACACCCTGGACGGGACTCCCCGGAGGTGACGCCGCAATGGCCTCGATCCGTGAGCGGGCCCGTGGCGCCCTGCTCGGCCTGGCCGTCGGGGACGCCCTCGGGGCGCCGGCGGAGAACCTCAAGCCCTCCGAGATCCGGGCCCGCTGGGGCCGCGTCACCGGATTCGTCGCGGCCGAGCCGGCCGGCACCGACGACACCGAGTACGCGATCTTCTCCGGACTGCTGCTCGCCCGGCACGGCTCGGCCCTCACCCCGGCCGACGTCGAGGCGGCCTGGCACGAGTGGATCGCCGACCGCGCCGAGGGCCCCTTCAAGGGCGCCGGTTTCAGCGAACGCGGCACCCTGGAGAACCTGCGCCGGGGACTCGCCGCACCCATCTCCGCCCAGCACCGGCACGCCTGGAGCGACGGCCTGGCCATGCGCGCGGCGGTGTCCGGCGTGCACGCCGCGGGACGCCCCGCCGAGGCGGCCCGGCTCGCCGCGATCGACGGCTCGGTCAGCCATGACGGCGAGGGCATCTACGGCGGCCAGGCGGTCGCCGCCGGGGTCGCCGCGGCGATGGGGGGCGCGAGCCCGGAGGCGGTGGTCGCGGCCGCCCTCACCGTCGTACCGGACGACTCCTGGACGGCCCGCTCGCTGCGCCGGGCCGTCACGGCCGCCCACGGCGGGGAACGCGCGGTGCGCTCCGCCGTCGTCATCGGCGGCTATCCGTGGACGGACCTCGCGCCCGAGGCGGTCGCCCTCGCCTTCGGCGCGTACGCGGCGGCGGACGGCGAGTTCCGCGACGCGGTCCTCACCGCGGTCAACATGGGCCGCGACGCGGACACCACGGCGGCGGTGGCCGGCGCTCTGGCGGGTGCGACCCAGGGGGTGGCCGCGATCCCGGCCGACTGGGCGTCGGCGATCGGCCCGGCCCGGGGCAGCTGCCTGCCGGCGATGAAGGGACGGCATGTGCTGGAGGTGGCGGACCTGCTGGTGGCAGGGCGGGACGTGGCGGGACGGGAGGTGGCAGGACGGGACGCGGCGGAGCCGGCGGCGAGCGGCACGGACGCGACGCGGATCCTGGTGCCCGACTTCGTACCGGACACGCTGGAGGGACCGGCCGTCCCCGTGCCGGACATCCGGCAGGAACCCACCGCCCCGGTGCCGGACACGCGGGAGGTACCGACCATCCCGGCGGCGGCCACGTGGGAGGCACCGACCGCCTCGGTGCCGGACACGCCGGTGGAACCAACCATGCCGGCGGCGGCCACGTGGGAGGCACCGACCGCCCCGATGGCGGCCACGTCGGAGGAACCGACCGCCTCGTTGCCGGGCACGCTGGAGGAACCGTCCGCCCCCCTGCCCGGCACGCTGGAGGAACCGTCCGCCCCCCTGCCGGACCCGGTGGAGGAATCCACCGCCCCCGTGCCGGACACCCGCGAGGAACCGCCCACCCCGGCCGGGCAGCCCGTCGAGGCGGGCGGCGGGTGGGCACCGGCCGCCCGGGGCGTCCGGGCACCCGGGCCCCTGGTGCCCGCGGTGGATCCCGGTGACGACGGCAACGAGGCCCGGTCATGAGCCGCCGTATCGAAGGACTGCTCCTCGGGCTCGCCGCGGGCGACGCCGCCGGCTGGCCCTCCGCCCGGCACCGCGCCGCCCGGATGCCGGAGTGGACGCGGCGCCTCACCCGGGAGCTGGACACCTTCGCCGAGCAGAACGCCACGACCACCCTCCCCGTCCCCATCGCCCTCAACCAGCCCCCCGAGCCGCTGCGGCTCGGCCCCTCCGACGACGCCGAGTGGGCGGCCTTCGCCGCCGAGGCGGTGCTGCGGGCCGGTGACGACGACGCCCTCGGTGACCTCAGCCGGGAACGCCGGGTGCGCACCGCCATCGACCTGACCTGGACCGCCGTGGCCGCCGAGGTCGCCGCGGCGGCCGAGCGCGCCGCCGAGATCGAGTCCGCCGTGCTGCCGCTGCGCGCCCGGATCTCCGTGCGGGCCGGCCTCGGCAACCTCGCCGCGGGACTGCGCCCGCCCGCCACCGGCCACGACAACCCGCACTACTTCGACGACGCCGCCTGCGTACGCGCCTGCGTGCTGGCCGCCGCCCACATCGGCGACCCCCGGGCCGCCGCCGACCTCGCCGAGTTCGATGCCCGCTACACCCAGGACGGCGACGGCGTGCACGGCGCCCGCGCGATGGCGGCGGCCCTCGCGCTCGCCCTCACCGGCGCCGACACCGGCACCTGTGTCACCGCCGCGCTCGCCGAACTCCCGCCGGACACCGAGATCGGCCGCAACGCCCGGCACGCGATCGCCCTCGCCCACGACGCCGACAGCGCCTTCGCCCTGGTGCCGCCGCTGGAACACCAGATCGTCGACCACGTCTACAGCTACGGCATCGCCGCCGCCGAGACCGTCCCCGTCGCCCTCGCCCTGGCCACCGCCGCCGGCGGACGCATCGCCGCCGCCGTGCCCGCCGCCTCCTGCCTGTCCCGGGTCGCCGACTCCGCCCCGGCCCTCACCGGCGCCCTGACCGGCGCGCTCGGTGGCGCGGAGGCGATCCCCGAGACGTGGCGCGAAGCCTGCCGCACCCTCACCGGCTGCGCCCTGCCCCGCCTGACCGGCACCGACCTGGTGGAACTCGCCGAGTCGCTGGAAGCCGCACAACCGGCCCTGCCGGGTGGATGATTCGGGCATGACGCCCAAAGGAGAGAAAACCCCGGGGGACGAGGCCCTGGAGGGCCGGATCACCGGCGCCCTCGTCGGCGCGGCCGTCGGGGACGCCCTCGGCGGCCCGGTCGAGGGCTACTCCCCCGACCAGATCACCGAACGCCACGGCGGCCGCGTCCACGGCATCGTCGGCCCCTGGCACGGCGACGACTGGCGCACCGCCCGCCCCCTCGCGCCGTACCACAAGGGCGACGGGCACGTCACCGACGACACCCTGATGACCCACGCCCTGGTCCGGGTGTACGGCACGGTCCGCGACCACCTGGACGCCTACGCCGTCGCCGACCACCTGGTCCCGGACCTGATGACCACCCCCCGCTGGATCCCGGAGCTCGAAGCCGAGGCGCTGCCCCTGCAGCGGATCTTCCTGGCGGAGAAGTGGCTGGTCGCCCGGCTGCACTACGGCCATGTCGACCCCCGCGAGGCGGGCACCGGCAACCTCGTCAACTGCGGCGCGGCGATGTACATGGCCCCCGTCGGCCTGGTCAACGCCGCCAACCCGGCGGGCGCGTACGCCGAGGCGCTGGACGTGGCGGGCGCCCACCAGTCGTCGTACGGCCGTGAGGCGGCCGGTGTCTTCGCCGCGGCCGTGGCGGCGGCGTGCGCGCCGGGCGCGACACCTGAGTCGGTGGTGCGCGCCTGTCTGGAGCTGGCCAAGGACGGCACCCGGGCGGCGATCGAGGCGGTGTGCGAAGTGGCCGGACACTACACGGACTTCGAGTCGGCGCTGGTGCCGCTGCGGGAGGCGGTGGCCCCGTACGACACCGTGGGCCCCGACTACCGCTCCCCCTCGCTGGGCGCCCGCCGCCCCTCCCGGCTGCACGCGATCGAGGAACTGCCCGTCGCCCTGGGCATGTTGCTGGTGGCGCGCGGCGACTACCGGCACGCCGTGCTCGGCGCGGTGAACTACGGCCGCGACTGCGACTCCATCGCGACGATGGCGGGCGCCCTGGCCGGCGCCCTCGGCTCCCCGGTCCCCGAGGAATGGGCGAAGACGGTGGCCGAGGCCAGCCGCCTGGACCTGTGGGAACCGGCCCGTACCCTCACCGAGGTCGCCCAGGAGGTGTTCCGCCGGGACGTGGAGCGCCGGCGGGCCCACGAGGAGGCGTTCGCGCGGCTCGGAGGCGCCGGATGCGCCGACTGACCTGGGTCCAGCCAGAGGACCTGATCGGCCACGAACTGCGCCAGGCGGCCCTGGACGGCCGCGAGCCGAAGGCGATCGCGGCACGCTGGCGGGCGGCCGGCGGCCCGGACGCCCCCGAGCGGGCGGGCGCCTCCGAACGGCCCGCGTCCCGCTATCTGCGGCAGCTGGCCGAGGACCTGCTGGACGAACTCGCCGACCTGCCCAGCCGGCTGGACGAGCCGACCGGCCTGGACCGGATCAAGGGGCTGTGCCCCGACTGGCCCGCCCCGGCCCCTCGTACGGCCGTCACACCGGAGCGCCTGGAGGCCGCCTGGCTCGGCCGGGCCGCCGGCTGCCTGCTCGGCAAGCCCGTCGAGAAACTCCCGCTCGACGGCATCCGCGCGCTCGCCCAGGCCGTCGGCAACTGGCCGCTGAGCACCTGGTTCACCGCCCGCGGCGTGCCGGCCGAACTCCTGGCGGCGTACCCGTGGAACCGCCGGTCGGCCGCCACCTCGCTCGCCGAGACCATCGAGGGAATGCCCGAGGACGACGACCTCGACTACCCGCTGCTGAACCTGCGGTTGCTGCAGCGCCACGGCCGCGCCTTCACCACCGCCGACGTCGCCGCGCTCTGGCTCGACGAGCTGCCGCCCGGCCGGGTCTTCACCGCCGAGCGGATCGCCCTGCGCAACCTGCTGCTCGGCATCGAGCCCCCGGCGACCGCCCGGTACCGCAACCCCTTCCGCGAATGGATCGGCGCCCTGATCCGGGCCGACATGCACGGCTGGACCAACCCCGGCGACCCCGCGGCGGCGGCCGCACAGGCGCACCGCGACGCCACCCTCACGCACACCGCCAACGGCGTCTACGCGGCGATGTTCACCGCGGCCGTCATCGCCGCGGCCGCCACCGGGGAGCACGACGTCCACTCCTGTCTGCGCGTCGGCCTGACCGTCGTGCCGCCCGGCTCCCGGCTCGCGCGGGCGGTCCGGCACGCGGTGGAACTCGCCCACGCGCACACCGGCTTCGACACGGTCGTCGACCGCCTCCACGCGCGGTACTCCGCCACCCACCACTGGGTGCACGCCCTGCCCAACACCGCCCTGACCGCCGCCGCCCTCACCCACGCCGACGGCGATTTCGCCGGGTCCATCTGCCGTGCCGTGTCCGGCGGCTGGGACACCGACTCCAACGGCGCGACGGCCGGCAGCGTCGCCGGGCTCCTGGCCGGCTCCCCCGCCGCGCTGCCCGACCGCTTCACGGCCCCGCTGAAGAACCGGCTCGCCACCTCCGTCCGCGGCTTCGACGGCGTCGGCTTCGACGCGCTCGCCCACCTCACGCACCTGGAGGCATCCCGTCCATGACCGCCGCCCCGCTCACCGGCCTGCGTGTGCTGGACCTCGCCACCCTCTTCGCCGGGCCCCTCGCGGCCACGCTGCTGGGCGACTTCGGCGCCGAGGTGATCAAGGTCGAGCATCCGGCGAAACCCGACCCGTCCCGCGGCCACGGCCCCGCCAAGGAGGGCATCGGCCTGTGGTGGAAGGTGCTCGGCCGCAACAAGCGCACCGTCACCCTCGACCTGTCCACGCCGGGCGGCCGCACCACCCTGCTGCGCCTCGCCGCCGGCGCCGATGTGATCGTGGAGAACTTCCGCCCCGGCACCCTGGAGAAGTGGGACCTCGGCTGGGAGGAGCTGTCCGCCGCCAACCCCCGGCTGGTGCTCGCCCGGGTCACCGCCTTCGGCCAGTTCGGCCCCTACGCCCACCGGCCCGGATTCGGCACCCTCGCCGAGGCGATGAGCGGCTTCGCCGCGCTCACCGGCGAACCGGACGCCCCGCCGACGCTGCCGCCGTTCGGGCTGGCCGACTCCATCGCCGGGATCGCCACCGCCTACGCGGTGATGACCGCGCTGGCCGCCCGGGAGCGCACCGGCGCCGGGCAGGTCGTCGACATGGCCATCATCGAGCCGATCCTGACCGTCCTCGGCCCCCACCCCACCTGGTACGACCAGCTCGGCCACGTCCAGGAGCGCACCGGCAACCGCTCCGCCAACAACGCCCCGCGCAACACCTACCGCACCGCCGACGGCGACTGGGTGGCCGTCTCCACCTCGGCGCAGTCGGTGGCTCAGCGGGTGATGGAGCTGGTGGGCCGGCCCGAGCTGATCGACGAGCCGTGGTTCGCCACCGGCGACGGCCGCGCCCGCCACGCCGACGTGCTCGACGAGGCGGTCGGCCGGTGGATCGGCGCCCGCACCCGGGAGGAGGTGCTCGCCGCGTTCGAGAAGGCGGAGGCGGCCGTCGCACCCGTGCAGGACGTACGGGAGGTGATGACCGACCCGCAGTACCAGGCGCTCTCCACGATCACCACGGTGGACGACCCGGAGCTGGGCCCGCTGCGCATGCAGAACGTGCTGTTCCGGCTGTCCGCCACGCCCGGCGCGATCCGCTGGGCCGGCCGCCCGCACGGCGCCGACACCGACGCCGTCCTCACCGAGCTGGGCCTGACCGAGGCCGAGGTGGCCGCGCTGCGCGCGGAGGGCGCCGTATGACGAGTCCGCCGCGCGTCCCGCCCTCCGCCGTCAGGCGCACCGGTTTCCCGCTGACCTGGCTGTACGCGCCCGGCGACCGGCCGCACGTCGTCGCCAAGGCGCTCGGCTGCGGGGCCGACGTGGTCGTGGTCGACCTGGAGGACGCCGTCGCCCCCGACCGCAAGGAGTACGCCCGCGCCGCGACCGCCGACCTGCTCACCGACCCGCAGCCGGTGCCGGTGCACGTGCGGATCAACGCGCTGGACAGCCCGCTCGCGGCGGCCGACCTGCGGGCCCTGGCCCATCTACCCGGTGCGGCGGGGCTGCGGCTGCCGAAGGTCGGCGGGCCCGAGCAGATCGTCCGGGTCGCCGAGCGCACGGTGGCCGCCGGTGGCGGCGTGCCCGCGCTGTACGCCCTCCTGGAGTCGGCGCTCGGCATCGAACACGCCCACGCCATCGCGACGGCCCACCGTGCCGTGCGCGGCATCGCGCTGGGTGAGGCCGACCTGCGGGGCGATCTGGGGGTCCGGGGGGACGCGGGGCTGGACTGGCCGCGTTCCCGGGTGGTCGTCGCCGCGCGGGCGGCGGGGCTGCCGCCGCCGGCCCAGTCCGTGCACCCCGACATCCGCGACCTCGACGCTCTCGCCGCGAGCTGCGCCCACGGCCGCGCCCTCGGTTTCCTGGGGCGCGCGGCGATCCACCCGCGCCAGCTTCCGGTGATCGAGCGGGCCTATCTGCCGACTGCCCGGGAGATCGAGGACGCGGAGGAGGTGCTCAAGGCGGCGGCCGCCCATCAGGGCGCCCAGGCCCTGCCCGACGGCCGCTTCATCGACGCGGCGGCGGTGACGGCGGCCCACCGCACCCTGGACCTGGCCCGCCGCCGCTGACCGCCTTCAGCATGTGGAAGAGCGCCCGGCATGGCGAAGGGCGCCCGGAAGACTCCGGGCGCCCTTCATGGCCGTATGAGGTGAGGGGTCAGGTCTTCTTGGGCGCGGACCCGGCCTCGTCCTTCGCCTCGTCGTCCACCGCGTCCTCGGGCTCCGCCTCGGCGTCCTTCCCGGCGCTCTCCGCCTCGCCCTCGGCCTCACCCTCACCGGCGCCCTCGCCGCCGGTGGGCTCCCCGACCTGCTCGGCGACGGCCCCCGGTTCGACGACCGCTTCGCGGCCCGGCCGCTTCTTCGCCGACAGCACGATGTAGAGCACCGCGAGCAGGAACACGAGCAGCGCGGTCCAGTTGTTCAGGCGCAGGCCGAGGATGTGGTGCGCGTCGTCCACGCGCAGGTACTCGGTCCAGAACCGGCCCACGCAGTACGCGGCCACGTACAGCGCGAACGCCCGGCCGTGCCCCAGCTTGAAGCGGCGGTCGGCCCAGATGACGAGCAGGGCGACGCCGATGCACCACAGCGACTCGTACAGGAACGTGGGGTGGTAGGTGCCGGGCACCCGCCCGTCCGAGGACGACGTGATCTTCAGTGCCCAGGGCAGGTCGGTCGGCTTGCCGTACAGCTCCTGGTTGAACCAGTTGCCCCAGCGGCCGATCGCCTGGGCCAGGGCGATGCCGGGGGCCACGGCGTCGGCGTACGCCGGCATCGGGATGCCCCGGCGGCGGCAGCCGATCCACGCGCCCAGCGCGCCGAGCGCGATCGCGCCCCAGATGCCGAGGCCGCCCTCCCAGACCTTGAAGGCGTCCACCCAGTCACGGCCCTCGCTGAAGTACAGCTCGTAGTCCGTGATCACGTGGTACAGACGTCCGCCGACCAGGCCGAAGGGCACCGCCCAGACCGCGATGTCCGCGACCGTGCCGGCCCGCCCGCCGCGGGCGATCCAGCGCTTGTTGCCGAGCCAGACGGCAACGAAGACGCCGATGATGATGCAGAAGGCGTAGCCGCGCAGCGGAATGGGCCCGAGGTACAGCACTCCGCGCGACGGGCTGGGAATGTAGGCAAGTTCCATGGCAAGGTCGACGCTACCGTGCCGGACCCGGCCGACGGCAGGCGGCCCGGCTACGGGTCCATAACGGGGCCGTGCGAGAACGCCGCAGGACGCCGCCCGGCCTCCGGCTGTGGCCGCCGCGCCCTCGCTCAGCCCTTGGCGGCCTCCTGGACCATCTGCTTCAGCTTCGCCGGGGTCATCGTCTGGTCCTGGTAGATGTTCTTGCCGTTGAGCAGCACGGTCGGGGTGCCCTGGAAGCCGCCCTTCTGGAACGCCTGGTGGGACTTGGCGACCCAGCTGTTGTGCTTGCCGTCCTCGACGCAGGAACGGAAGGCGGGGGTGTCCAGGCCGGGGACCTTGCCTGCCAGCTCGATCAGCTTGCTGTCCTGGGCGTAGGCGTCGTCGGTCTCCTTGGGCTGGTTCTGGTAGAGCACGTCGTGGTACGCGGTGAACTTCCCCGCGTCCTGGGCGCAGGCCGCGGCGTTCGCGGCGTGCCGGGAGCCGCTGCCGCCGAGGTTGCCGTCGATCAGGGTGACCAGGTGGTACTCGGCCTTGAGCAGGCCGGCGCCGGTGAGCTCGTGGATCGTCGGTCTGTACGCGGCCTCGAAGGCCTGGCAGGCCGGGCAGCGGAAGTCCTCCCAGACGACGAGCGTCGACTTGGCGCCGTCCTTGCCGACCGGGATGGCCAGGGCGTCCTTGCCCTGCGCGCCCGAGGGGGCGACGACCGGGCCCGCGCTGCTGCTTCCCTTGTCCTTGCCCGCGTTCGCGGCGACGACGCCGATCACCGCCGCCAGGCCGAGCACGCACACGACGCTGGCCCCGACGATCAGGGCACGCCTGCGCTTCTCGGCGGCTTTCTGCTTCTCGCGCTCGACCGCCAGCCGCTCCCTGGCGGTGCGCTTTCCGTCACGGTTCTTCTCGCTCACACCCCCAGAACGAACCGGGGAGGCGCATTGCGCCTCCCCGGTCCCAGGTCCACCCGTTCGAGTGACCGTATGTCTGGATTGTTACGTTACGCCGTGCGGTCTGTCCCGTTACGCCTGGCCACGCACGCCCTGGGCGAGCTCGCCGGCGAGGGCGCGCACCGCCTCCAGGCCGGCCTCGTGGTCCGGGGCGTCCAGCATCCGCTTGACGAAGGCCGAGCCGACGATCACACCGTCGGCGAAGCCGGCCACCTCGGCGGCCTGGGCGCGGTTGGACACGCCGAGGCCGACGCAGACGGGCAGGCCGGTGCCGGTGGCGCGGGTGCGGCCCACCAGGTCCTGGGCCTGTGCGCCGACCGACTCACGGGTGCCGGTGACACCCATCAGGGAGGCGGCGTAGACGAAGCCGCTGCCCGCCGCGGTGATCTCGGCGAGCCGCTTGTCCTTGCTGCTGGGCGCCACGACGAACACGGTCGCGAGCCCGTGCTTGTCGGCGTGCTCCCGCCACAGCGCCGACTCCTGCACCGGCAGGTCGGGCAGGATGCAGCCCGCGCCGCCGGCCTCGGCCAGCTCGGCGGTGAACCGCTCGACGCCGTAGCGGTCGATGGGGTTCCAGTACGTCATGACCAGGACGGGCTTGCCGGTGGCCTGGTGGGCCTCGCGCACCGTCCGCATCACGTCGGCGATCTTCACGCCGCCGCGCAGGGCGATGTCGTCGGCGGTCTGGATGACCGGGCCGTCCAGGACGGGGTCGCTGTGCGGCAGGCCCACCTCGACGACGTCGGCGCCGCCGTCGAAGACGGCCTTGACCGCCTCGATGCCGCCGTCCACGGTCGGGAACCCGGCCGGCAGGTAGGCGATGAGGGCGGAGCGGCCCTCGGCCTTGGCGGCGGCCAGGGTGTCGGTCAGAAGCTGAATGTTCCCGCTCACTTGGCGTCCCCCTCGATCTCCGCCGTGTCGGCCTCGTTCGCCGCCACCTCCGCGTCCGTGTCGTACAGCCCGAAGTAGCGCGCGGCGGTGTCCATGTCCTTGTCGCCGCGGCCGGACAGGTTGACCACGATCAGGCCGTCCTCGCCCAGCTCACGGCCGACCTCCAGGGCGCCGGCGAGGGCGTGGGCGCTCTCGATGGCCGGGATGATGCCCTCGGTGCGCGACAGCAGGCGCAGCGCCTGCATCGCGGCGTCGTCCGTGACCGCGCGGTACTCGCCGCGGCCGGAGTCCTTGAGGTAGGAGTGCTCGGGACCGATGCCCGGGTAGTCCAGACCGGCCGAGATGGAGTACGGCTCGGTGATCTGGCCCTCCTCGTCCTGCAGGACGTAGGAGCGCGAACCGTGCAGGATGCCCGGCTCGCCGGCGGTCAGCGTGGCCGCGTGCTCACCGGTCTCGACGCCGTGACCGGCGGGCTCGCAGCCGATGAGGCGGACGCCCTCGTCGGGGATGAAGGCGTGGAAGAGGCCGATGGCGTTGGAGCCGCCGCCGACGCAGGCGATCGCGGCGTCGGGGAGGCGGCCGGCCCGCTCCAGGAGCTGGCGGCGGGCCTCGACGCCGATCACGCGGTGGAAGTCGCGGACCATCGCCGGGAAGGGGTGGGGACCGGCGACCGTGCCGAACAGGTAGTGGGTGTGGTCGACGTTGGCGACCCAGTCGCGGAACGCCTCGTTGATGGCGTCCTTCAGCGTGCGGCTGCCGGACTTCACGGCCACGACCTCGGCGCCGAGCATGCGCATGCGGGCGACGTTGAGGGCCTGGCGCCGGGTGTCGATCTCACCCATGTAGATCGTGCACTCCAGGCCGAACAGCGCGCAGGCGGTGGCCGTGGCGACGCCGTGCTGACCGGCACCGGTCTCGGCGATCACCCGGGTCTTGCCCATGCGCTTGGTGAGCAGGGCCTGGCCGAGCACGTTGTTGATCTTGTGCGAGCCGGTGTGGTTGAGGTCCTCACGCTTGAGGAACACGCGGGCGCCGCCGGCGTGTTCGGCGAAGCGGGGGACTTCCGTCAGGGCTGACGGGCGGCCGGTGTAGTTGACCAGGAGGTCGTCGAGTTCCCTGGCGAACTCGGGGTCGTTCTTGGCCTTGTCGTACTCGACGGCCACCTCGTCCACGGCGGCCACGAGGGCCTCCGGGATGAACTTGCCGCCGAACTCTCCGAAGTAGCCTGCGGAGTTGGGGACCTGACCCTGCGGGTCGGGGATGAAGAAGTCGCTGGGCATGCGAGTACCTCACGGTGAGTGTTCTGGGAAAAACTATTCGCCGTGGGGGCTCGGGTCGTCTGTCGGCTACCTGCCGTATGTGGCTTGTCGCGCAGTTCCCCGCGCCCCTATGGGGCGCGCTGCCATCGACGCCCGTTGACCTGCCCGGGTTCGTCTCCGATGACGTAGCGGACCCTGCGGCCGTGTACCCGGCGTGCGGGTGCGCGGCAGCCCCGGGGACGGCAGCCGCGCGCGAGGCGGGCGTACGGGTCCCTGGTCGGCAGGGTCAGCTGGTACGTCATCGGGGCAAGCCTAGCGGGGTCTCAGCCCCGGCCGTGGCGCAGTGCCGGGTGTTCGCCAGCGGCGACCAGGTCGGCGACGGCCGCCTTGGGGTCCTTGCCGGTGACCAGGGACTCGCCCACCAGGACGGCGTCGGCGCCGGCGTTGGCGTAGGCGATCAGGTCGTGCGGGCCGCGGACGCCGGACTCGGCGACCTTGACCAGGTGGTCGGGGATCTCCGGGGCGACCCGCTCGAACGTGCCGCGGTCGACCTCAAGGGTCTTGAGGTTGCGCGCGTTGACACCGATGACCTTGGCGCCGGCGTCCACGGCCCGCTCGACCTCCTCCTCGTCGTGCACCTCGACCAGCGGGGTGAGGCCGATGGAGACGGCGCGCTCGATCAGCGACTCCAGGGCCGGCTGGTCGAGGGCGGCGACGATCAGCAGCGCGAGGTCGGCGCCGTACGCGCGGGCCTCCCACAGCTGGTACGACGTGACGATGAAGTCCTTGCGCAGGACCGGGATGTCCACCCGGGCCCGGACGGCCTCCAGGTCGGCCAGCGAGCCGCCGAAGCGGCGCTGTTCGGTCAGCACGGAGATGACGGCCGCGCCGCCCGCCTCGTAGTCCGCGGCGAGCCCGGCCGGGTCGGCGATCGCGGCCAGCGCGCCCTTGGAGGGGCTGGAGCGCTTGACCTCGCAGATCACCTTGACGCCGTCGCCCTTGAGCGCGGCCACCCCGTCCTTGGCCGCGGGGGCCTTGGCCGCGCGCTCCTTGAGCTCGTCGAGGCTGACGCGCGCCTGCCGCTCCGCGAGGTCGGCACGGACTCCGTCGATGATCTCGTCGAGCACACTCACGCGAGCGGCCCCCTTCCAGACGGTTGACAGTTCCAGCGACCAGGGGGGAACCATTGGTCACTGCGATGGTATCCGCCCGCGGGCCATGACCTCGCATCCGGTTGACGCCGGTCCCACTACCTGGACATTCGGTGATCGGTCAGGGATGGAGCCAGCCGCCGAACGGCAGGTTCCGGACAACGGTGAAGACCAGCAGCAGCCCGCCCAGCGTCCACAGGTACGCGGGCCGGAGGTCGGGCCTGAAGGGCCGTCCGCGCACGGCGTGAACCACCCAGACGGTCCACAGCACGGCGAAGGCCAGATAGCCGAGCACGGCCGGCGCGTTGTCGTGCAGCGCGCCCGTGACGTCGCCGTGCACGACGGCGTGCGCGCTGCGCAGCCCGCCGCAGCCGGGGCAGTAGAGGCCGGTCAGGCGCAGCAGCGGGCAGGCGGGGTAGTGGCCGGGCTCGTTGGGGTCCACGGCGCCGACGTAGGCGAAGGCGCCCGCGACGGCGGCCAGGACGAGGGCGGGCGCGGCCAGCCGGCCCGGGCGTGCGTGGGTCACGTCTCGCATTGTGCTCCCCGGTGCCTCAGGACGTCGTGAGGGGCGCCCCGGCACGCGTGCGTGCCCGGACGCCCCTCGCGGCGACGTGGGTGGTGCTCAGCCCTTGGCGACGGCCGCCTCGCGGTTGGCGGTGGGGCGGTCGGCCATCACCAGCGGCTCGGACGCGGACTTCGGGGCGCCCATGCCCATGGAGCGCATGACGCCGCCGGCGACACCGCCGAGGGCGGCGACGCCCAGACCGGCCCACATGCCGGCCGGCTGGGCCATCACCACGAAGGCGCCGGCGATGCAGAAACCGATGAAGGCGATGATGACACCGGTCCAGGCGGCCGGGGTGTGTCCGTGGCTGCTGCCCGCCATTGCTTGCTCCTCGTTGCCGTATACGTGTCGTACGTGTCCGTGACGGACGTGGTGTTCGGCTCCATTGTCCCGTACGCGCGCGCGTGCCGTACGCCGGGGTGGGCCGTCGGGCGGGTCAGGCCGGGTCGGGGCCCGTGGGGTCCTCGCCGCGGTCGAGAGCCTTCCACAGCTCGTCCGGGCGGTCGGGGTCGTCGGCCCGGGCGGCGCGGCGCGGGCGGGGTGCGGCGGAGCGCTCGTAGCGGCCGGACATCGCGGGCCACAGGCGGCCGTAGCGCAGGGCGAGCAGACCGGCCAGCAGGATCAGGGCGCCGCCGGCGGCGGCGACGTAGGGCCAGGCCGTGTGGGTGAGGGCGGCCACGGTGGCGGAGGTGTCGCCGGAGGCGGCCGCGGCCTTGTCGTCGAGGGCGCCGCCGTCGGAGGCGCCGGCCAGGGCGGCGGCGACGGTCCCGGCGCCGGACAGGGCGAGGACCGCGGCCACGACGAACCGGCCGGCGCAGCGTACGGCGAACACGGCGACGAGCGCGGCCAGGCCCACTATGGCGAGGGCCGCGGGCACGCCGGTGACGTCGCTGCCCTTGGCGGTCAGCGGGAAGGCGCCGCCGGCCACCGTCGCGGTGCCCTCCGCCCAGCGCTGCCGGGTGGACAGCAGCGCGACGGCCGCGCCGAGCGCTCCGCACATCAGGGCGAGGGCGAGGCTGCGGCGGCCCGACCGGGCGGGGACGGCTTCGCTACGGGGGTGAGGTACGGCAGTCACGTACTCCACTATCGCCCGGACCCCGGGTGAACCGTCACCCGGGGTCCCGTGAGAAGCACCCCACCGTGGTGGGGCGTGCCCTACTTGCCCAGCCGGTTGGCGGTGTGCACGGCGCGCAGCACGGCGGCCGCCTTGTTGCGGCACTCGGTGTCCTCGGCGACCGGGTCGGAGTCGGCGACGACGCCGGCGCCCGCCTGGACGTAGGCGGTGCCGTCGCGCAGCAGGGCGGTGCGGATGGCGATGGCGGTGTCGGAGTCGCCGGCGAAGTCCAGGTAGCCGACGCAGCCCCCGTACAGGCCGCGCCGGGACGGCTCCAGTTCGTCGATGATCTGCATCGCGCGCGGCTTCGGGGCGCCGGAGAGGGTGCCGGCCGGGAAACAGGCCGTCAGCACGTCGAAGGCGGTACGGCCCGGGGCGACCCGGCCGGTCACCGTCGAGACGATGTGCATCACGTGCGAGTAGCGCTCGATCGACATGAAGTCGACGACCTCCACCGAGCCCGGCTCGCAGACCCGGCCCAGGTCATTGCGGCCGAGATCGACGAGCATCAGGTGCTCGGCGCGCTCCTTGGGGTCGGCGAGCAGCTCGTCGGCGAGGGCCTGGTCCTCCTGCGGGGTGGCGCCGCGGTGCCGGGTGCCGGCGATGGGGTGGACCATGGCCCGCCCGTCCTCGACCTTGACCAGCGCCTCCGGGGAGGAGCCGACGACGTCGAAGCCGTCGAAGCGGAACAGGTACATGTACGGCGAGGGGTTGGTGGCCCGCAGCACCCGGTACACGTCCAGCGCGCTCGCCGTGCACGGCGTCTCGAAGCGCTGGGAGGGGACGACCTGGAAGGCCTCGCCGGCCCGGATGCGCTCCTTGATGTCCTCCACGGCCGCCTGGAAGTCCGTCCCGCCCCAGCGGGCGGTGTACTCGGGCAGCTCGGAGGGCGGCAGCACGGCGGGCGGCTGGGCGACGGCGCTGGAGAGGTCGGCCTGCATGGCGTCCAGGCGGGCGATCGCGTCGGCGTAGGCCTCGTCGACTCCGGTGTCCAGGTCGTTGTGGTTGATCGCGTTGGCGATCAGCAGGACCGAGCCCTCCCAGTGGTCCATCACGGCGAGGTCGCTGGTCAGGAGCATGGTCAGCTCGGGCAGCTTCAGCTCGTCGTGCTCGCCGGGGCCGATCTTCTCCAGGCGGCGGACGATGTCGTAGCCGAGGTAGCCGACCATGCCGCCGGTGAAGGGCGGGAGGTTCAGGTCGTGGGCGAGGTCGCGCGGGGTGTGCAGCGCCTCGATGGTGGCGCGCAGCGCGGCCAGCGGGTCGCCGTCGGTGGGCACGCCGACGGGCGGGGTGCCGAGCCAGTGCGCCTGCCCGTCGCGTGCGGTGAGGGTGGCGTCGCTGCGCACGCCCACGAAGGAGTACCGCGACCAGGAGCGGCCGTTCTCCGCGGACTCCAGCAGGAAGGTGCCGGGGCGCTCGGCGGCGAGCTTGCGGTAGAGCGCGACCGGTGTGTCGCCGTCGACGAGCAGCTTGCGGGTGACCGGGATGACCCGCCGGTCGGTGGCCAGCTTGCGGAACGTCTCCAGGTCCATGGCGGCCGACCTCACTGATCCGAGCCGGGGGCGCCGGGACCGGCGTCCTTGAGCAGCACGTCCGCGTCGAAGCAGGTGCGGGCGCCGGTGTGGCAGGCGGCCCCCACCTGGTCGACCTTGACCAGGACGGTGTCGGCGTCGCAGTCCAGGGCGACGGACTTCACCCATTGGAAGTGCCCGGAGGTGTCGCCCTTGACCCAGTACTCCTGGCGGCTGCGGGACCAGTAGGTGCAGCGGCCGGTGGTGAGGGTGCGGTGCAGGGCCTCGTCGTCCATCCAGCCGAGCATGAGCACCTCCCCGGTGTCGTACTGCTGGGCGATGGCGGGAAGGAGGCCGTCGGGGCTGCGCTTGATGCGCGCGGCGATCTCCGGGTCGAGGTTGGCGCTGGTCATGGATGCCATTGTGCCGCGCGGCGGTGACAACGCCCGTGCCGTGTCCACAGGGTGGTCGTAGGCTGACTGTATGTCGACCTTCGCCAAGCGTGAACGACTTCTGCTCGCCGACCTCCTGGAGACGGCCGGTCCCGAGGCCCCGACACTGTGCGAGGGCTGGCTGACCCGTGATCTCGCCGCGCACGTGGTGGTGCGCGAGCGCCGTCCGGACGCCGCCGGGGGCATCCTGATCAAGCCGCTGGCGTCCCGCCTGGACAAGGTGATGGAGGAGTTCGCCGCCAAGCCGTACGAGGAACTGCTCCGGCTCATCCGCACCGGACCGCCGCGCTTCTCGCCGTTCCAGCTGAAGCAGATCGACGAGGCGTCGAACACGATCGAGTTCTACGTCCATACGGAGGACGTCCGCCGCGCCCAGCCGGACTGGTCGGCGCGCGAGCTGGACCCGGTGTTCCAGGACGCCCTGTGGTCCCGGCTGGAGCGCACGGCCCGGCTGATGGGCCGCGGCGTCCCGACGGGCCTGGTGCTGCGCCGCCCGGACGGCCAGACGGCGGTGGCCCGGCGCGGCACACCGGTGGTCACGGCGACGGGCGAGCCGTCGGAGCTGCTGCTGTTCCTGTACGGCCGGCAGAGCGCGGCGAAGGTGTCCCTGGAGGGCGACGACGACGCGATCGCCAGGCTGCACACGGCGAAGGAGCTGGGCATCTAGGCCCTGTCGTTTGGATCATCCCGGCGTCGCGGGGTCCTAGGGCCCCTCCCCGCCGTCCTACGGCAGTTCGGCGCGGCGCAGGTCGCGGGTGCCCAGGACGACGGCGGCGGCGAGGGCGCTGACCGCCGCGCACACCGTGAACACCGGGCCGGTGCCCCACAAAGTCACGGCCGCGCCGACGAGGGGGAAGGTGAGCGGGGCGATGCCGAAGCCGACGATCGTGGAGACGGACATGACCCGGCCGAGGTAGGCGGCCTCGGTGTGGGCCTGGACGAGCGCTCCGCACAGGGCGCCGGACAGTCCGGCGGTGACGCCGATGACGGCTGCCGTGCCGGCCGCGGCGGCGACGGACGGGACCTGGGCGAGCGCGGCGATGGCGAAGGCGGCCACCAGGTTGGTCACGGCGGCCACGACCGCGGCGCGGGGTATCCGGCCGCGCCAGGTGAGCAGCAGGGAGGCGGCGCCCGCGCCGGTGCCGAAGCCGGCGAGCACCCAGCCCATGCCGGAGGAGCCCCAGTCGCGCTGCTGGGCGAGCAGGGTCAGGCCGAGGTTCATCGGGCCGACGAAGCCGAGGTCGCTGAGGGCGGCGGCGATCACCAGCGGCCGCAGCACCGGGTGGCGCCGGATGTGCCGCAGCCCGTCGCGCAGCTCGGTCAGGGGCGCGCGCCGCTCCTGGCGCTCGTCGGGCGGCAGCGCGCCGGCCCGCACGGTCAGCAGCAGCGGCAGCGACACCCCGACGAGCAGCGCGGCCAGTCCGAAGGCGCCGGCGGTGCCGCCGACGGCGACGCCGAGGCCGCCGAGGGGTCCGCCGAGGACGTTGGCGAGCCGGGTGGCCAGGCCCCGCATGCCCTGGACGCGGGCGAGCTGGTCGCGTGAGGTGATCCGCCCGGGCAGCGCGCCGGCCGCGGGCAGGAAGACGGCGTCGACGACACCGAAGACGACGGCGACCGCACCGAGGGTCCACAGTCCGGGGCTGGTGACGAACAGCAGGACGGCCGCGGTGAGGACGAGGGTGCTGCGGGCCGCGGTGGAGCCGAGGACGACCCGGCGCGGCCCGTAGCGGTCGGCGACCACTCCCCCGCCGAGCATCAGCAGGGCGCGCGGCACGGCGCTCGCGGCGGTGACCAGCCCGGCCTGGGCGGGGGTGCCGGTCTGGACGGCCGCCCAGGACAGGGCGATGTAGTAGACGTTGTCGCCGATCGCGGAGGAGGCGTAGGCGCCGAGCCAGCGCAGCACGTTGGGGTCGCGGTGGGCGGGTCTGCCGGCCGGGCGGGCGGGTGACGCGAGGGTGGTGGTCACGCGGACCGTCCTCTCGGAAAAGAGTCCCGGGTCGCGGGAGCTCAGATGCGGAAGGGGAAGCCGTACGTGTGCACCGCGACGTTCTCGCGGCCTTCCGTGTCACCCGCCTCCGCGGCGGCACGGCCGAGCTGCTCGTACTTGCGGACGAGGTCGTACATCTCCTTGGACAGCCGGGACAGCTCGTCCGGGGTGAGCTTGAGCAGCCATTCGGAGGAGTCGGAGGCGGTGTTCCACACGGCGCCCCAGTGGGCGCGCTCGTCGAGGAAGCGCCGGTACATGTCGGCGCGCTGCTCGAAGAAGAGGCGGCTGGCGGCGGTGTGCGCGGCGGCCTTCTCCGGGGCGTCGCGGAAGTCCTCGTCGCGGATGGTGATGCCGTCGGTGGCGGGCTGCCACCAGCGTTCGCGGCCGTCCGCGCTCTGCGCCTCGGCTTCCTCGATGAGGCCGTGCTCGGCGAGTTTGCGCAGGTGGTAGCTGACCAGTGACACCGCCTCGTCGACCTGTTCGGCGAGCTGGGACGCGGTCGCGGTGCGGGCGATGGTCAGCGCCCGGTACAGGTTCATCCGCAGGGGGTGGGCGAGCGCCTTGAGCGTGCCCACGTCCCGGATGCGGTGGTCTCTCTCCTTGTCCGCCATACCTCCCACGCTAGATGCGAAAGAAAAGTTGCACAACATATTTTGCGCAACTTTCCTTTCGTATCGGCCCGAGAAAAAGCCCCGGCCGGTCGCGGTACCGCCGGGGCTCCTCGGGTGAGCGGGTCAGCGGACGGGGTGGCCCGCCTCCCTCAGCGTCTGCTTCACCTCGCCGATCCGCAGGTCGCCGAAGTGGAACACCGACGCGGCCAGCACCGCGTCCGCGCCCGCCTCGACGGCCGGCGGGAAGTCGGCGAGCTTGCCGGCGCCGCCGGAGGCGATCACCGGGATCGTGACGTGCTTGCGCACGGCCGCGATCATCTCCAGGTCGTAGCCGTCCTTGGTGCCGTCCGCGTCCATCGAGTTCAGCAGGATCTCGCCGGCGCCCAGCTCGGCCGCCCGGTGGGCCCACTCGACGGCGTCGATGCCGGTGCCGCGGCGGCCGCCGTGGGTGGTGACCTCGAACGAACCCGACTCGGTGCGGCGGGCGTCCACCGACAGCACCAGCACCTGCCGGCCGAAGCGCTCGGCGATCTCCCGGATCAGCTCCGGGCGGGCGATCGCGGCGGTGTTCACACCGACCTTGTCGGCGCCCGCCCGCAGCAGCTTGTCCACGTCCTCGGCCGTGCGGACGCCGCCGCCGACCGTGAGCGGGATGAACACCTGCTCGGCGGTGCGGCGCACCACGTCGTAGGTCGTCTCCCGGTTGCCCGAGGACGCGGTGATGTCGAGGAACGTCAGCTCGTCGGCGCCTTCGGCGTCGTACACCTTGGCCATCTCGACGGGGTCGCCCGCGTCGCGCAGGTTCTGGAAGTTGACGCCCTTGACGACCCGGCCGTTGTCCACGTCCAGGCAGGGGATGACTCGGACCGCCAGGGTCATGAATCCACGGCTCCTCTGAATGCCTCAAGTTCTACTTCGACCAGGATGCGCGGGTCGACGAAGCCCTCCACGACCAGCAGGGTCGTGACCGGGCGCACGGCGTCGAACAGCTCCTTGTGGGCGCGGCCCACGGCGTCGACATCGCGCGCGTGGGTCAGGAACATCCGGGTCCGGAGCACCGACTCGGGACCGAGTCCGAACTCCGCGATCGCCTCCAGGGCGCTGGTGAACGCCACCTTGGCCTGCTCGTACGGGTCGCCCTCGCCGTACAGCACACTGCCCTTGAAGGACGTGGTGCCGCCCACCAGCACACGGTCGCCCGCCGCGACGGCGCGTGCGAAACCGAAACTCTCCTCCCAGGGACTTCCGCTCTGCACCCGCCGCACGGCTTCGGACGTCATGACGACACAGCCTCCAGGGCCTCTTCCAGGGTGAACGCCTTCGCGTACAGCGCCTTCCCGACGATGGCGCCCTCGACACCGAGCGGCACCAGGTCGGCGATGGCGCGCAGGTCGTCCAGCGAGGACACGCCGCCGGAGGCGACGACGGGCCGGTCGGTGGCCGCGCACACGTTCTTCAGCAGCTCCAGGTTGGGGCCCTGCAGCGTGCCGTCCTTGGCGATGTCGGTGACGACGTAGCGGGCGCAGCCCTCCTTGTTGAGGCGGTCCAGCGTCTCGTACAGGTCGCCGCCGTCGCGGGTCCAGCCGCGGCCGCGCAGGGTGGTGCCACGCACGTCGAGGCCGACGGCGATCTTGTCGCCGTGCTCGGCGATGACCTTGGCGACCCACTCCGGGGTCTCCAGCGCGGCCGTGCCCAGGTTGACCCGGGTGCAGCCGGTGGCCAGGGCGGCGGCCAGGGTGTCGTCGTCGCGGATGCCGCCGGACAGCTCCACCTTGATGTCCATCGCCTTGGCGACCTCGGCGATCAGCTCACGGTTGTCCCCGGTGCCGAAGGCGGCGTCCAGGTCGACCAGGTGCAGCCACTCGGCGCCGGAGCGCTGCCAGGCCAGGGCGGCCTCCAGCGGGGAGCCGTAGGAGGTCTCGGTGCCGGACTCGCCGTGCACGAGGCGGACGGCCTGGCCGTCGCGGACGTCGACGGCGGGGAGGAGTTCGAGCTTGCTCACAGTGTTCCGATCCAGTTGGTGAGGAGCTGGGCTCCGGCGTCGCCGGACTTCTCGGGGTGGAACTGCGTGGCCCACAGGGCGCCGTTCTCCACGGCGGCCACGAAGGGCTTGCCGTGCGTGGCCCAGGTGACCTTGGGGGCCGCGATGACCGGGTTGTTGCTCTCCAGCGTCCAGTCGTGGACGGCGTAGGAGTGCACGAAGTAGAAGCGGGCGTCGGCGTCCAGGCCGGCGAACAGCTCCGAGTCGGCCGGGGCGTCCACGGTGTTCCAGCCCATGTGGGGCACGATCTCGGCCTGCAGCGGCTCGACGGTGCCGGGCCACTCGTCCAGGCCCTCGGCCTCGACGCCGTGCTCGATGCCGCGCGCGAAGAGGATCTGCATGCCGACGCAGATGCCCATCACCGGGCGGCCGCCGGCCAGTCGGCGCTCCACGACCCAGTCGCCGCGCGCCTCCTTGAGCCCCGTCATGCAGGCGGCGAAGGCACCGACGCCGGGCACCAGCAGGCCGTCGGCGTTCATGGCCTTGTCGTAGTCGCGGGTGATCTCGACGTCGGCGCCCGCGCGGGCCAGGGCGCGCTCGGCGGAGCGCACGTTCCCGAAGCCGTAGTCGAAGACGACGACCTTCTTCGGGGTGCTCATCAGCTCCACACCTCCAGCCGCATCACGCCCGCGACCAGGCACATGGCCGCGCCGATGGACAGCAGCACGATCAGGCTCCGCGGCATCTGCTGCTTGACGAAGGAGATGATCCCGCCGACCAGGAACAGGCCGACGACGATCAGGATCGTGGACAGACCGTTCACAGTGCGCCCTTCGTGGACGGGAGGATGCCCGCCGCGCGCGGGTCGCGCTCGGAGGCGTAGCGCAGGGCCCGGGCCAGCGCCTTGAACTGGCACTCCACGATGTGGTGCGCGTTGCGGCCGTAGGGCACGTGCACGTGCAGCGCGATCTGGGCCTGGGCGACGAACGACTCCAGGATGTGCCGGGTCATCGTGGTGTCGTACTCGCCGATCATCGGCGCCATGTTCTCGGGCTCGGTGTGCACCAGGTACGGGCGGCCGGACAGGTCGACGGTCACCTGGGCGAGGGACTCGTCCAGCGGGACGGTGCAGTTGCCGAAGCGGTAGATGCCCACCTTGTCGCCGAGGGCCTGCTTGAAGGCGGCGCCCAGCGCGAGGGCGGTGTCCTCGATGGTGTGGTGGGAGTCGATGTGCAGGTCGCCGTCGGTCTTCACGGTCAGGTCGAACAGACCGTGCCGGCCGAGCTGGTCGAGCATGTGGTCGTAGAAGCCGACGCCGGTGGCGATGTCGGTCTTCCCGGTGCCGTCGAGGTCTATCTCGACGAGGACCGAGGTCTCCTTGGTCGTACGCTCCACGCGTCCCACGCGGCTCATGACTCAAGCTCCTTCTTCACTTCACGGACCGCGTCGAGGAACGCGTCGTTCTCCTGCGGGGTGCCGGCGGTGACCCGCAGCCATCCCGGTACGCCGTTGTCCCGGACCAGGACGCCCCGGTCGAGGATCCGCCGCCAGACGTCGTGGGCGTTCTCGAACCGCCCGAACTGCACGAAGTTGGCGTCCGACGCCGTCACCTCGTAGCCGAGGGCGAGCAGTTCGCTCACCAGCCGGTCCCGTTCGGCCTTGAGCTGCTCGACATAGCCGAGCAGCGTGTCGGTGTGCTCCAGCGCGGCCAGCGCCGTCGCCTGGGTGACGGCCGACAGGTGGTACGGCAGCCGCACCAGCTGGACGGCGTCCACGACGGCCGGGTGCGCGGCGAGGTAGCCCAGGCGCAGGCCCGCCGCGCCGAACGCCTTCGACATCGTGCGGGAGATCACCAGGTGCGGGCGGCCCTCAAGCAGCGGCAGCAGCGAGTCGCCGTGGCTGAACTCGATGTACGCCTCGTCAGCGATCACCATGGACGGCTTGGCGGCCTGCGCGGCCTCGTACAGCGCGATCACCGTCTCCGGCGGCACCGCCGTACCGGTGGGGTTGTTGGGGGTGGTGATGAAGACGACGTCGGGCTGGTTCTCGGCGATCGCCTTCTCGGCGGCGGCGAGGTCGATGGTGAAGTCGTCGCCCCGCGGCCCGGAGATCCAGCCGGTGCCGGTGCCACGCGCGATGAGCGCGTGCATCGAGTACGACGGCTCGAAGCCGATGGCGGTGCGGCCGGGCCCGCCGAAGGTCTGCAGCAGCTGCTGGATGACCTCGTTGGAGCCGTTGGCCGCCCACACGTTGTCGAGGCCCACCGCGTACCCGGAGGTGCGGGTAAGGTACTCGGCCAGCCGGGTGCGCAGCTCGACGGCGTCGCGGTCCGGGTAGCGGTTCAGGTCGCGGGCCGCCTCGCGCACCCGCTCCGCGATCCGCTCGACCAGCGGCTCGGGCAGCGGGTAGGGGTTCTCGTTGGTGTTCAGCCGTACGGGGACGTCCAGCTGGGGCGCTCCGTAAGGGGACTTGCCGCGCAGCTCGTCCCGTACGGGCAGATCGTCGATTCCGTACGTCACTTGCTCTCCGGTACCTTCCACTCGAACCGGGCCTTGATCGCCGCGCCGTGCGCGGGCAGGTCCTCCGCCTCCGCCAGCGTCACCACGTGGTGCGCGACCTCGGCCAGCGCGTCCTTCGTGTAGTCGACGATGTGGATGCCGCGCAGGAAGGACTGGACGGACAGGCCGGAGGAGTGGCAGGCGCAGCCGCCGGTGGGCAGGACGTGGTTGGAGCCGGCCGCGTAGTCGCCGAGCGAGACGGGCGCCCAGGGGCCGATGAAGATCGCGCCGGCGTTCCTCACCCGCTCGGCGACCTCGGTGGCACCGGCGGTCTGGATCTCCAGGTGCTCGGCGCCGTAGGCGTCGACCACCCGCAGGCCCTCGTCGATGCCGTCGACCAGGACGATCGCGGACTGCTTGCCCTTGAGGGCGGGCACGATCCGGTCGTCGATGTGCTTGGTGGCGGCGACCTGCGGCTCCAGCTCGCGCTCGACCGCGTCGGCCAGTTCCACGGAGTCGGTGACCAGCACGGCGGCGGCCAGCGGGTCGTGCTCGGCCTGGCTGATCAGGTCGGCGGCGACGTGCACCGGGTCGGCCGTGGAGTCGGCGAGGATCGCGATCTCGGTCGGGCCGGCCTCGGCGTCGATGCCGATCTTGCCGGTGTAGTAGCGCTTGGCGGCGGCGACCCAGATGTTGCCGGGGCCGGTGACCATGTTGGCGGGCGGGCAGGACTCGGTGCCGTGGGCGAACATCGCGACGGCGGTGGCACCGCCCGCGGCGTACACCTCATCGACGCCGAGCAGCGCGCACGCGGCCAGGATCGTCGGGTGCGGCAGGCCGCCGAACTCGGCCTGGGCGGGCGAGGCGAGCGCGATGGACTCGACACCGGCCTCCTGGGCCGGGACGACGTTCATCACCACGGACGACGGGTACACGGACCGGCCGCCGGGCGCGTACAGGCCCACCCGCTCGACCGGCACCCACTTCTCGGTGACCGAGCCGCCGGGGACGACCTGGGTGGTGTGCGTGGAGCGGCGCTGCGCGCGGTGGACGAGGCGGGCGCGGCGGATGGACTCCTCCAGGGCCGCGCGCACGGCCGGGTCGAGCTCGTCGAGGGCCTTGGTGAGGGCCTCGGCCGGCACCCGGACCTGTTCCAGCCGGACGCCGTCGAATTTCTCCGCGAAGTCGATCAGTGCCGCGTCGCCGCGATGATGCACGGCCTCGCAGATCGGACGCACCTTCTCCAGGGCGGCCTGAACGTCGAAGTCGGCTCGGGGCAGCAGGTCACGCAGGGCGGGGCCCTCAGGAAGGGCGTCGCCGCGCAGATCGATTCGGGAGATCACGGACTCAATTCTCTCAGACCCGGGATGCGCGCCGTGCGGCCGTATCAATGGCTGATACACGACGTGATACCGCACGGGGCCGCGGGCGCGCGGACTGACCGGAAGACGACCGTCACTTTGAGTGTTCGAGAGGTCACCCACCGGGCATGAACGCCTGTACGAAGAGCGCAACCCGCGAGTAGCCGGGGAGGAAGTGAGCGCCGTGACCGAGGAGGTGGGCCTCCACGACACCGGCGATCTGCCGGACGACCTGACCGCCGCGGAAGCCGGGATGTGGCTGGCCTTCCGCAACGGCAGCGTGTACGACCTGAGCAGCGGCGATCCGGTCGTCGACGACCCGCACGGCGAGCATCCGTGGGGGCCGGAGCGCACGGTGCGGGCGCGGATCGTGGCCTGGCTGCTGCTGGACGGGCCGCCCGCCCTCGCGGGCCGCGTGTCCGCGCTGAAGCTGGCCGGGGTGCGGCTCACCGGCTCGCTGGACCTCGCGGGCGGCACGGTCGCGCCCTACGTCGAGCTGACCGGCTGCCGCTTCGAGCACGAGGTGCGGCTGCCGGAGGCCCGCTGCACGACCGTGCGGCTGGTGAACTGCTCCGTGCCGCGGCTGGAGGCGGCACGGCTGCACACCGAGGGCGATCTGCATCTGCCGCGCTGCCGGTTCCACCGGGGCATCCGGCTGACCGACGCGCACATAGGCACCGACCTGCTGCTCAACCAGGCGGTCGTGCACCGCGACCGCACCGGCCGGTCCATCGCCGGGGACGGCCTGACCGTCGGCCAGGACCTGCAGGCGGAGCTGCTGCAGTCGCACGGCGAGCTGAGCCTGCGCGGCGCGAAGGTCGGGGTGTCACTCAGCCTGCGCGGGGCGCGGCTGGCCAACCCCACCGCCCGGCACGCGCTGAACGCACCGCAGCTGACGGTCGAGCGCACGCTGTATCTGACCCCGGCGGGAATCGGCCAGGCGCTGATGGGCGTGACACCGGCGCAGGGGACGCGGATCCAGGCGTTCGAGTGCCGGGGCGGGGTGCGGCTGGACGACGGGCGGTTCGGGGACGCGGTGGACTTCGAGCGGGCCCGCTTCACCCTCACCGAGGAGCAGGAGGTGTCGCTGCGCCGGGTGCAGACGCCGGAGCTGCGCTTCCTCGGGGAGCGGCCGCGGCTCGGGCGGGTGGTGCTGTCGGGGGCGCGGATCGTCACCCTGATCGACCGGGCGAGCGCCTGGCCGGGCGCGGGCCGGCTGCAGATGGGCGGCTTCACCTACGAGAGCCTGGTGCCGCACGGCCCGTTCCCGCTGGCCGAGCGGCTGGGCTGGGTGGCCGCCGCGACCGCCGAGTACAACCCGGAGCCGTACGAGCGCCTGGCGGCGGTGCTGCGGGGCGCGGGTGAGGACGAGGACGCCCGGGAGGTGCTGCTGGCCAAGCAGCGCCGCCGCCGCGAGACGCTGCCGCTCGCCGCGAAGCTGTGGGGGTACGCCCAGGACTGGACGGTGGCCTACGGCTACCGGCCGGGGCGGGCCGCGGTGTGGATGGCGGTGCTGTGGGCGGCGGGCTCGCTGGCCTTCGCGCACGCCGGGCCCCCGCCGGTCCAGCGCGACGGGCATCCCGCGTGGGACCCTGCGCTGTTCGCGCTGGACCTGCTGCTTCCGGTGATCGATCTGGGCCAGGCGGGGCAATGGCAGCTGCGCGGCGGCTGGCAGTGGCTGGCCGCGGCGATGGTGCTGCTCGGCTGGGTGCTGGCGACGGCTGTGGCGGCCGGTGCGACCCGGCTGTTGCGGCGAGGGTAGGCCGGAACGCCCCCACCTGGGATTACCCTCGGTACGCAGCACAGGGGTTCGATAAGTTGAGAAAGAATCACGTTTTGCGCTTCCTTGACCTTCGGACGTACAACTTTCGGGAGGTTCCGTGTAGCCACTGGCGCCGCCCGGACCTGCGGCTTTTCAATGGTCGGCACCATGGCTCTGCTGCTGCCGTTCATCCGCTCGGGCCGGATGACCCCCACCGCCGCGCACTCCGCCGGGCCCGAACCGGACGCCCCCCACGTCGGTGACGAGGAGGTGCTCCTCGACGCGGCCGACTCCCGGCTGGCCCCGGTGCTGGTCGCGGCCGCGCGCGGGGAGCACACGCCCGCCGCCGCACTGCTCGGCGCCACCCGCGCCGCCGCCGAGTGGGAGCGCCGGGACCGGTACGCCGTACGGCTCGCCGCGTTCGCCCGCTCCCGCCCCGAGTGGCTGGAGACCTGGCGGGCCGCCGCCCCGCACTCCCCCGACGCCCTGCTCGTCGAGGCCCAGCTGGCGGTCGACCGGGCCTGGCGCTCCCCGGCCCGCACCGAGGCGCTGCGCGAGGTGAGCCCGCTGATCACCCGGGCCGCGCGCAGCGACGACCGCGACCCGGTGCCGTGGCGCATCGCGCTGGACCACGCGCGGGGCGCGCGGGCCGGGCACCGGTACTTCGAGGAGCTGTGGGAGGCCGCGGTGCGTCGCGCCCCGCACCACTACGGCTGCCATGTGGCCGCGCTGCGCTATCTGGCCGCTTCCGGGCGCGACGCCCACCGGGCCTGCTTCGACTTCGCCGACCGGGCCGCGCAGGACGCCCCGGCCGACTCCTTCGTCCAGGCGCTGCCGCTGCGGGTGGCCTTCGCCTGCCTGGCCGACGGGCGGGCCGCGTGGGTGGAGCGGGAGCGGTTGGACGCGGCGGCCGACCGGGGCATCGCGTTGTCGGCGCTGCTCGGGCCCGCCGACCCGTGGCCGGCGCCCGTCCGGAACCTGCTGATCCATGTGCTGGCTCGGCTGGACCGTCCCTCCGACGCGCTGGAACAGCTGCGGCTGAACGGCCCGTACGCCACCTCCTTCCCGTGGGAGCGCGAGTCGGAGGACCCGCTGGGCCGCTTTCTGCAGGTCCGTGGGGAGCTGCTGGAGGCGGCCGCGGAGGGGTCCGCGCCGGCGCCGCGGCGTCCGTAGCGCGGTCGCGGCGGACACGTGCACCGAGTCGGCCATTAGGCTTTGGCGCCGTGACCACCGTCCGGCTCCCGCTCTTCCCCCTGAACTCGGTGCTGTATCCCGGGCTCGTCCTCCCGTTGAACGTCTTCGAGGAGCGATATCGCGCCATGATGCGCGAGCTGCTGAAGACCCCCGAGGACGAACCGCGCCGGTTCGCCGTCGTGGCGATCCGCGACGGCCATGAGGTCGCGCCCAGCGCGCCCGGCATGCCGGACCAGACGGCGCTGCCCGAACGCGGTCCGGCGGCCGGCTTCGGAGCGGATCCGATGAAGGCCTTCCACAAGGTGGGCTGCATCGCGGACGCCGCGACCATCCGGGAACGGGCCGACGGCACGTTCGAGGTGCTGGCGACCGGCACGACCCGGGTGCGGCTGCTGTCCGTGGACGCCTCGGGGCCCTATCTGAGCGCGGAGTTCGAGGAACTGACCGAGGAACCGGGTGACGAGGCCGGCGCGCTGGCCGAGGGCGTGCTGCGGGCCTTCCGGCAGTACCAGAAGCGGCTGGCGGGGGCGCGGGAGCGGTCGCTGTCGACCGGCGCGGACCTGCCGGACGAGCCGTCGGTGGTGTCGTACCTGGTCGCGGCGGCGATGATGCTCGACACGCCGGCCAAGCAGCGGCTACTGCAGGCGCCGGACACGGCGTCGCGGCTGCGGGACGAGCTGAAACTGCTTCGCGCGGAGACGGCGATCATTCGTACGCTGCCGTCGCTGCCCGCGGCGGATCTGACGCGCGGGCCGACGAGTCTCAACTGATCTCTGGTGACTGCCGGAAATGGCGAAGATGGCGAAGAAGTCGAAGAAGCAGCAGCAGTCCGGTGGGACGCCGGCGACGGTGGCCCTGGCGGCCGCGGGGGTGGACTTCACGGTCCACGCCTACGAGCACGACCCGAACCATCCCTCGTACGGCGAGGAGGCGGCCGAGGCGATGGGGGTCTCCCCGGAGCGGGTGTTCAAGACCCTGGTCGCGGACGTCGACGGCGTTCTGACGGTGGCGGTCGTGCCGGTGGCCGGGCAGCTGGACCTCAAGGCGCTGGCCTCTGCGGTGGGGGGCAAGCGGGCGACGATGGCCGATCCGGCGCTCGCGGAGCGCACGACGGGGTATGTGCGGGGTGGGATCTCGCCGCTGGGGCAGCGGAAGCGGCTGCGGACTGTGCTGGACGTGTCGGCCTCCGCGTTCGAGACGATCTGTGTCTCGGCGGGGCGCAGGGGGCTGGAGGTCGAACTGGCCCCGGGGGACCTGGCCAAGCTGACGGGGGCGGTGCTGGCGCCGGTGGGGCGGGCGTAGGTTCAGTTCGTCTGCGGGTGGGTGGGTGGCTGGTCGCGCAGTTCCCCGCGCCCCGAAATGCCTGCGGCGGCCCGCCGGGGCGGGGGTACCCCCACGTAGCTGCGGGCAGTCGTGCCGCTGGGGCGGCACGGGTGGGCGCAGCGGCGCCCCGTCGCGCCGGGCTGCGCATCCCACCCCCGGCCAGCAACAACGCCGGGCGCCCCGTCGCGCCGGGTTGCGCTTCCCACCCCCGGCCCGCCGCAGTGCCGGGTGTCAGTGGACGCCGGGCTACGCCGGAGGTACTCCGTAGCCGCCCAGGGGGTCTGGGTCTCGGGGGCCGAAGAGGGCTGTCAGGCCGAGGTGTATCACCAGGGCCGACAGGGACCACGCCAGCAGCGCGCCCTTCGCTCCGAGCTTCAGCGGCGCCGAGAACGTGACACCCTGCCCCACGGCCTTGGCGTGCGCGATCACGTCTCCCGCCGGGCCCAGCCAGACCCCGAGCCGCCACGCCACCAGCGAGCCGAGCAGGCCCCCGAGGCCCAGTCCGGCCACCAGCGGCACACCCCCACGCCGCCGCCACAGAAACACCGCGGCACCGCTGAGCACGCCGAAGCCCAGCGCCAGCAGGGTGAACGTGCCGTCCACGCCGATCGCCTGCTCGCCCTCGCTGTCCTTGAGGTAGACGACCCAGCTGTCGTCCACCACGCTCCCCACGAGCGGCACATGCGGCGCGAGCCACCACCACAGCACCCCGAACAGCACACCGGCGACCGTCGACGCCACGGTGACCACCGCAGCCTCACGCAGTTCCGTCTTCATCCCGGGCCCGTCCTGTCCGTACACGGCGTCCTGCGGCGCAGGAGTCACGTACCCGTATCCGTCCGCCGCAGGCGGGAACGGCCGGCCGGCGGGGTGCGAGGAGCGGTTGTGCGGCCCGGAGGGCGGTGTCAGCGGTGCGGTCACCCCCACATCGTGCCAGGTACGCCCGCGCGCCGCGTCACCGGACGGCGGCCCGACGGTACGCCCACGTCGCGGCGGCCAGCGACGCCACGCCGACCCCGGCGCACACGGCGAGGTCGCCGAGCACGAACGCCCAGTCGGGATGCGCCGAGAAGGTGCGTGCGAGGGCCTCGACGCCGTAGGTGGACGGCAGCAGGTCACGGGCCAGCCGTACGACCTCGGGCATCCGGTCGGCCGGCAGCACGCCCAGCAGCAGCGCCGCGGACATGCCCAACTGGCCGAGGAGCGTCGCCAGTTCCGGGCGCGGGGCGAGCAGCCCGCAGGCCGCGCCGAGCCCGGACAGCGCGGCACCGGCGAGCGGGATCACCGCGACGAGCACCCACAGGTGGGTCAGCGGCAGTCCGAACAGCACGCAGCCGAAGACCGCGGTGACCACCGTCCCGGGCACCGTGAAGGAGGCGTACGCCGCCGCCGCGCCCAGCACCACCGCCGCCGGCGGCACCGGAAGCGTGGCGTAGTGGTCGAGCCCCCCGCTGGCGCGCAGCTGCCCGAAGTACTGGGCGAGCAGGTTCAGCGCGACGAACGCGACGACGAGGACGGCGGAACCGGCGACGACGGACTCGGCCTCGCTGCCGCCGTCCACCACCCCGCGCATCATGATCAGGATGCCGACGGACTGGAAGGTCGCCACGAACAGCAGCGGGATCCGCGCGACCCGGGCCCGGGACAGCTGTGCCCGGTACACGGCGCCCAACGACGGCCACAGCCGGGCGCGCGGCCCGAGCGCGGCCGGGGCCGGGGCGGCGGGCCGTTCCACCTCCCGGGCGCTGCCCGACAGGCTCTCGGCGGGTACGACACTCACGTGGAGCTGCTCCTTCTCCGTACGGCGGTCGCGTGGACCCATACGCGGGGCCGAGGCCGGTGCGCTCACGCCTTCACCAGCCCCTGCCGTGCGGCCCCGCCGAGCGCCAAGTAGACGTCCTCCAGGCTGGGCGTGGCGAGCGTGAAGTCGTCCAGGGCGGCGAAGGCGGCCCCGCCGGTGACGGTGGCGACGACCGCGCGGGCCTCCTCGGGCGCGAGCCGGAGCGTCCAGCGGCGCCCGGACTCGGCGGCCCGGTCGCGCAGCGCGGCCACCTCGGGCACGTCGAGGGGGGCGCGCTCGCGCCACACCAGCTCGACCCGCACCTCGTCGGCGACCTGTTCCTTGAGGCCGGCGGGTGTGTCGCAGGCGATGATCCGGCCCCGGTCGAGCACGGCGACCCGGTCCAGGACGGTCTCGGCCTCGATGACGTTGTGGGTGACCAGCAGGACGGTCGTCCCGCGTTCGGCTCGGCGGCGGTCGACGGCGGACCACACCGCGCGGCGGGCCACGGGGTCCATGCCGGTGGTGGGCTCGTCGAGGACCAGCAGCTGACGTTCCCCGACGAGCGCGGCGGCGAAGCAGGCGAGGCGGCGCTGGCCGCCGGACAGCTTCTTCAGCGGGCGGGCGGCGATCGGCGCCAGGCCCAGTTCGTCCAGCACCGCGTCCCGCTCGGCGCGTGCCTGACGGACGTCCAGTCCGCGCAGCCGGCCGGTGGTCTCGGCGGCCAGCGACACGGTCAGCTCGTCCAGTGCGGTGGACTCCTGGCCGAGGTAGGCGAGGATGCGCGCGGCGCGCTCGGGGTGGCGCACGATGTCGTGGCCGAGGATCTCCACACTGCCGGCGTCGGGCCGCATCAGGCCGGTGAGCTGGCGTACGAGGGTGGACTTGCCGGCGCCGTTGGGGCCGAGCAGGCCGAAGATCTCGCCTCGCCGGATGTCCAGGCTCACGTCGTCGGTGGCACGCAGCTCGGGCGTGCCGGGAGTGCCGCGGCGGGGCCGCACGGCCGGATAGGTCTTGGTCAGTCCGCGCACCGCGCACACGACCTCGCCGAGGGGTCGTTCCGAGGGTGCCGCGCGCGTACTCACAAGGGACGAGACTACGGGGTCGGGGCCCTTTGCTCGCCGTTGGGTCGGCCTACGGGGGTCACTCCCGCAGGCATGGGGCCGCTGCCTGCGGCGCCGTCGCGATTCCCTGCGGGGTCACTCCCCCGCCGTGGCGTGTTCCGCGGCTGCCGGGACGTCGATCTCGCGCCAGAAGCCCGCCCGGATGGCGTAGCGGTCGCGTTCGTCGATCTGGTCGTCCTTGTGGGCGAGCAGGCCGAAGCGGGCGGCGTAGCGCAGCAGCTCGCCGTCGATGCGGTGCGGGATGCGGGGGTACATGGCCGACAGCCGCTGCAGGTGGGTCTGGTCGCCGAGGCGGGACATCCAGCGGCGGGCGAAGACCTGGCCGACCTCGTAGGGGTCGCCGCCGACCGTGGTGATGTCCTCCTCGCGGTCGGCCCAGCGCTGCTCGGCGGTGGTGAGCTGGGCGAGGGTCGGCATCGAGGCGACCTCCGCGGGCTCGGAGGGGACCGCGGGGCGGTCGACCCAGCCTTTGTCGGAGGACCAGCGCAGGGTCGCGCTCGTGGGCGGCTGGGGGGCGTGCGCCCCGGCGCGCAGCTCGGCGAGGTCCTTGGGGGTGGGGACGCCTTTGGCGGCGGGGCCGCGCTCCGCCGCGCCGTTCTGCGTGGCGGCCGCCGGGGCGTGCCGGGGCTCGGGCGCGGGGCGCTCGGCGGTGCCGAGCGCGGACTCGGGCAGCGGGGCGGAGAGGATCGCGGCGATCTCGGGCCGGGGCACGGGCGGCGGGGCGCAGATGCCGGTGAGCTCCTTGGCGCGGACGGCCCGGGTGATCCAGGTGCGGTCCAGCACGCGCCGTTCGTCGGCCTCGGCGACCAGGTCCTCGGACTGGTTGTAGTCGCCGTCGGCTGCCTGGACGGCCCAGAGGTGGACGGCGACGCCGTGCTCCTTGGCGGCCATCATGCCCGGCAGCAGGTCGCCGTCGCCGGTGACGAGGACGATGTCGGAGCAGGCGCGGTTGCGGGCCAGCTCGGTCAGCTCGGCGTGCATGGCGGCGTCCACGCCCTTCTGCGCCCAGCGGCCGTCACTGCGGGTGAGGGCGCCCAGCCGGACGGTGACCCGGGGCATCACGCGCAGTCGGCGGTGTTCGGGCTGGGGGACGCGGTCGGGGGCGCCGTCGAACCAGTAGATGCGCAGCAGCGGCTGCTGGGTGTCGGCCTCGGCGCGTTCGCGCAGGCCCTGGATGAGGGCGGCGTGGTCGACGGTGATCCGGGACCGGGAGGGCTCCCCGGCGAGGAGACTGGCGGCGGCCCCCAGCAGATACCCGGCGTCCACCAGGACGATGCAGCGGTCCACGCGACTCACCCTCTTCCTGGGAGGTTTGCTTCGGGCTTCCTTCGAGTCTGCCCGACCACGCGGGGGTTAACGGCCGGAACTCGATCTTCGGCGTGGCGTTTCGGGTTCGCGCGGCTCCAGAGTCCGTGTCACGCACGGTAATTGTTCGATATGCGCTTGTTGTCAGTCTATGTGAATCTGGTCGCGGCCCTGGCCCCTAGATCCCCCACAGGAGGCATCACCATGGCCAAGAACAAGAACCGTGATCGTAAGCAGCGCCCGACCGAGCGTGGCCAGCAGGCGACCCGGCAGCCGGCGATGGACACGGAGTCCCAGTCCGAGGTGGAAGCGACCCCCGGCGACGTGGCCACCCGCAAGCGGAAGCGCAGCTTCGGCCACAACTGAATGCGCATGACGGGTCTGTTGTGACCCAGGAAACGACGAGGGGCGCACCCGGTACCAGGTGCGCCCCTCACGCGTGTGTGCCGCTCAGCCCGCCAGGCAGGACGGCCCGAGCAGCACCTTCAGGTCGCCGAAGAGGGCCGGGTCCGGCTTGACCCGGTGCCGGTCCAGGCGCAGCACGGTCGTCTTGGTCGGGCCCTGGAGCTTGATCCGGACCTCGCTGTCGCCCTTGTGGTGGCTGAGGATCTCACCGAGCCGGCTGACCATGGGCGGGGTGACCCTGGTGGCCGGGATGGTGAGGACCACGGGCGCGTTGGTGCCCGCGTTGGACAGGTCGGGAACCATCAGCTCCATGGCGACCAGCCGCGGCACGTCCTCCCGCTTGTCGAGCCGGCCCTTGACGAACACCACGGCGTCCTCGACGAGTTGGGTGGACACCAGCTGGTAGGTCGCCGGGAAGAACATGCACTCGATGGAGCCCGCGAGGTCCTCCACGGTGGCGATGGCCCAGGCGTTGCCCTGCTTGGTCATCTTGCGCTGCAGGCCGGAGATGATGCCGCCGATGGTCACGACCGCGCCGTCGGCGTGCTCACCGCCGGTGAGCTGGGAGATGCCCGCGTCGGCCTTGTCGGACAGGATGTGCTCCAGGCCGAACAGCGGGTGGTCGGAGACGTACAGACCGAGCATCTCCCGCTCCTGGGCGAGGAGGTAGGTCTTGTCCCACTCCTCGTCCGTGAACTGCACGTCGAGTCCAAAGCCCGGTTCGCTGGACGTCTCCTCGCCCATGCCGCCGAAGAGGTCGAACTGGCCCTCGGCCTCCTTGCGCTTGACCGCGACCACGTTGTCGATCATCGGCTCGTACTGGGCCATGAGCCCCTTGCGGGTGTGGCCCATCTCGTCGAAGGCGCCGGCCTTGATCAGCGATTCGGTGGTGCGCTTGTTGCAGACGACCGCGTCGACCTTGTCGAGGTAGTCGGGGAAGGAGGTGTACTTCCCCTTGGCCTTGCGGCACTTGATGATCGACTCGACGACGTTGGTGCCGACGTTGCGGACGGCGGACAGGCCGAAGAGGATCACGTCGTCGCCCTGGGCGGCGAAGTTCGCCTCGGACTCGTTGACGTTCGGCGGGAGCACCTTGATGCCCATGCGGCGGCACTCGTTGAGGTAGACGGCCGACTTGTCCTTGTCGTCCTTGACCGAGGTGAGCAGCGCGGCCATGTACTCGGCCGGGTGGTTCGCCTTGAGGTAGGCGGTCCAGTAGGAGACCAGGCCGTACGCGGCGGAGTGCGCCTTGTTGAACGCGTAGCCGGCGAAGGGCACCAGCACGTCCCACAGCGCCTGGATCGCCTCGTCGCTGTAGCCGTTCTTGCGGGCGCCGGCCTGGAAGATGACGAAGTTCTTCTCCAGCTCCTCCGGCTTCTTCTTGCCCATCACGCGGCGGAGGATGTCGGCCTCGCCGAGCGAGTAGCCGGCGATGATCTGGGCGGCCTTCTGCACCTGCTCCTGGTAGACGATCAGGCCGTAGGTGACGTCCAGGACCTCCTTGAGCGGCTCCTCCAGCTCCGGGTGGATCGGCGTGATCTCCTGCTGCCCGTTCTTGCGCAGCGCGTAGTTGGTGTGGGAGTTCATGCCCATCGGGCCCGGGCGGTACAGGGCCGACACGGCGGAGATGTCTTCGAAGTTGTCCGGCTTCATCAGCCGCAGCAGCGAGCGCATGGGCCCGCCGTCGAACTGGAAGACGCCGAGGGTGTCGCCGCGCTGGAGCAGCTCGAAGGTCGTCGGGTCGTCGAGCGGGAGGCTCAGGAGATCGATGTCGATCCCCTTGTTCGCCTTCACCATCTTGACGGCGTCGTCCATGATCGTGAGGTTGCGCAGGCCCAGGAAGTCCATCTTCAGCAGGCCGAGCGACTCACAGCTCGGGTAGTCCCACTGCGTGATGGTCACGCCGTCGGTGTGCCTCACCCAGACCGGGACGTGCTCGGTGATGGTCTCGCTGGACATGATCACGCCGGCCGCGTGCACACCCATCTGCCGGACCAGGCCCTCCACGCCGCGCGCGGTGTCGATGACCTTCTTCACGTCCGGCTCGTTCTCGTACATCGAGCGGACCTCGCCGGCCTCCGAGTAGCGCGGGTGGCTGGGGTCGGTGATGCCGGACAGCGGGATGCCCTTGCCGAGGACGTCGGCGGGCATGGCCTTGGTGATGCGGTCGCCCATCGCGTACGGGTAGCCCAGCACGCGCGCGGAGTCCTTGATCGCGTTCTTGGCCTTGATGGTGCCGTAGGTGCCGATCATGGCGACCTTGTCGGCGCCGTACTTCTCGGTCACGTACCGGATCACCTCGACGCGCCGGCGCTCGTCGAAGTCGATGTCGACATCGGGCATGGAGATGCGCTCGGGGTTGAGGAACCGCTCGAAGATCAGGCCGTGCGGGATCGGGTCGAGGTCGGTGATGCCCATGGCGTAGGCGACGATCGAGCCGGCCGCGGAGCCTCGGCCGGGGCCGACCGCGATGCCCTGCTTCTTGGCCCACATGATGAAGTCGGCGACCACGAGGAAGTAGCCGGGGAAGCCCATCGAGATGATGGTGTCCATCTCGTAGTCGGCCTGCTTCTGGCGGTCCTCGGGGATGCCGTCCGGGTAGCGGCGCTCCATGCCGCGGCGGACCTCCTCCTTGAACCAGGTGACCTCGGTGTAGCCCTCCGGGATGTCGAACTTCGGCATGAGGTCGCGCTTTTCGAACATGCCGGTGGTGTCGACCATCTCGGCGACCAGGAGCGTGTTGGCGCAGCCCTCCTGCCAGGCGTCCGAGGAGTCGATGGCGTACATCTCGTCCGTGGACTTCAGGTAGTAGCCGGTGCCGTCGAACTTGAAGCGGTCCGGGTCGGAGAGGTTCTTGCCGGTCTGGATGCACAGCAGCGCGTCGTGGGCGCCGGCCTCGTGCGCGTAGGTGTAGTGCGAGTCGTTGGTGACCAGCGGAGGGATGCCGAGCTTCTTGCCGATCTCCAGCAGGCCGTCGCGGACCCGGCGCTCGATCTCGATGCCGTGGTCCATCAGCTCCAGGAAGTAGCGGTCCTTGCCGAAGATGTCCTGGTAGTCGGCCGCCGCCTTGAGGGCCTCGTCGAAGTGGCCGAGGCGCAGCCGGGTCTGCACCTCGCCGGAGGGGCAGCCGGTGGAGGCGACGATGCCCTCGGACCACTGGGCGATGGTCTCCTTGTCCATCCGGGGCCACTTCTGCAGCCAGCCCTCGGCGTAGGCGTCGGAGGAGAGCCGGAAGAGGTTGTGCAGGCCGGTCTTGTTCACGGCCCACATCGTCTTGTGGGTGTAGCCACCCGAACCGGAGACGTCGTCCCGCTTCTGGTGCGGCTGGCCCCAGAGGATCTTGCGCTTGTTGCGCCGGGACTCGGGGGCGACATACGCCTCGATCCCGATGATCGGGGTGATTCCGGCCTTCTTCGCGGAGTGGAAGAAGTCGTACGCGCCGTGCAGGTTGCCGTGGTCGGACATGGCGATGTGCGTCATGCCCATCTCGTTGCACGCGTTGAACATGTCCTTCAGCCGCGCGGCACCGTCCAGCAGCGAGTACTGGGTGTGGACGTGCAGGTGCGTGAACGGCGGCTTCGACACTGTGTGCCCTCCGGTGGAAACACTCGGCGACGGATCGGCGGACGGTTGGGGATTCAGCGTCGAAGTCTATGCCTCGGGACTGACACTGGAGATGATTACTGCCGCGCGAAGCGCGCCGATGAGGGGCGGCGGCCGGGTGACGGGCGGGCGGGCACTCGGGCGTACCTTCATCCGTTGGAAGCGGCAGAGACGCTTCGCACACCCACTGCACCACCTGCACCAGGAGGCACCCAGCGATGTCGGCATCCCAGCTCAACGGCGAGCAGCGCGGCGAGGAGATCCTCGCCGTCTTCGACACCGCCTTCGGCGAGCTCCTGGCCGCCGACCCGGCCGCGTTCCGGGTGAAGTTCCGCAAGATGGCGGCCTCGGCGTTCGCGTTCTACCGGGGGACGGCGTGCCTCTTCTACCACGACCTCGACGCCGAGGGCACCGGGACCGGTGAGCGGATACTCAGCGGGCCCTACCTCGACGAGCGCACCTCGCGCGTGTGGATCCACGGCGATCTGCACGCGGAGAACTTCGGCACCTACATGGACGCCAACGGTCGGCTGATCTTCAACGTCAACGACTTCGACGAGGCCTACGTCGGCCCCTTCACCTGGGACCTGAAGCGCTTCTCCGCCTCCATCGCCCTCATCGGGTACGCGAAGGCGCTCAGTGACGAGCAGATCACGGAGCTGGTGCGGATCTACGCGGGCGCCTACCGCGAGCGCATCCACGCCCTGGCCACGGGCGCCAAGAGCGACGAGGTGCCGCCGTTCACGCTGGACACCGCGCAGGGCCCGCTGCTGGACGCGCTGCGCGACGCCCGCTCGCTGACCCGGTTCGGGCTGCTGGAGTCGATGACCGAGATCCGCGACTTCGAGCGCCGCTTCGCCTCCGGCGGCGGCGCCATCGAGCTGGACGCCGCCACCCGCTACAAGGTGCTGGCCGCCTTCGACGGCTATCTGGAGACGCTGCCGGAGACCTCCCTGGCCCGCCCGGACTCCTACCGGGTCAAGGACGTCGTGGGCCGGCGCGGGATCGGCATCGGCTCGGCCGGTCTGCCGTCGTACAACATCCTGCTGGAGGGGCACAGCGACGCCCTGGAGAACGACGTCGTGATCTACATCAAGCAGGCCCAGACCCCGGCCGTCTCGCGGCACATCACCGACCCGGCGATCCGCGACTACTTCCAGCACGAGGGCCACCGCACGGTCATCTCGCAGCGCGCCCTGCAGGCGCACGCCGACCCGTGGCTGGGCTGGACCGAGCTGGACGGCGCCGGACAGCTGGTCGCCGAGGTCTCGCCGTACGCGGTCGACCTGGACTGGGGCGACATCGACGACCCGGAGGAGATCGCGAGCGTCGTCGCGGACCTCGGCCGGGCCACCGCCACGATGCACGCGGCCGCCGACGACACCTCGGGCGAGTCGCTGGTGCCGTTCTCCACCGAGCGGGCCATCGACGCGGCGATCGCCGCCGACGAGGAGGACTTCGGCCCGCTGCTGGTGGACTTCGCGCACAGCTACGGCGCACGCGCCCGTGCCGACCACCAGATCTTCGTCGACCTGTTCCGCAACGGCCGGATTCCGGGGCTGTGAGGGGCCCGCTGGGCGTGTGAGCTCTCACAGGGACCCTTTAGGGGTCCCTTACCGGAGCTCGTGCCACACTCTTGAGTTGCTATGGACATATCCGGGACCCACCTCAGAGCGCTGCGCGCGGCGTTGTTCACGGCACTGGTCGTGACGCTCAGCTCCGCGTCGCACGTGCTGCTGTCGCGGGTCCCGCTGCCCGCCGGCACGGTGGCCGTGGTCGCGGTGGCCGTGTTCGCGCTGGCCTACGCGCTGGCGGGCGGTGAGCGGCGCTTCGGCCGGATCGCCGCGCTGCTGATCCCGCTGGAGCTGGCCGCGGACACCCTGTTCACCACGGGGCAGCACCTCTGCTACGGCGCGGCGGGCGGCCCGGTCGCGGGCCCCTTGCGCTCGGTCGGCTGGGACGTGCTGTGCGGCAACCGCGCGAACGTGGGCACCCCGCTGGCCCGGATGACCGGCACGGACACCGACCGGCTCCCGGCGGTCCTCGCCCACGCCGACCCCGCCACCGCCTGGCTGCTGCTCGCCGCGCACGTGGGGGTCGGCCTGCTGGCCGCCGCCTGGCTGCGCCGGGGCGAGCGGGCCCTGGCCCAGCTGGTGCGGGCGGTGACCGCGACCACGTTCCGTCCGCTGCTGCTGGCCGTCGCCGCGGTGGCCGTCCGGCCGGGCGGCCCGGTCCGCCGGCTGCCGCGCCCCGTCCGCCGTACGGCCGCCGTCCGCGGCCCCCTGGTCGCGCACTCCCTGGGACGACGCGGACCGCCCCGCCCGGTGGCGTTCGCCTGACCCTCGTGGCCGAACGGTCACGTCAGGCGCGCGCCCGAGCACCGGCAGTCCCCTTCCACTTCCCGCGCGCACGACGGCGCGCGCGTCATCCCCGGAGATCATCACCATGAGCAAGCGGAACACCCAGGCGGCCAAGACGGCGGCGCGCGAGCGGCTGCGTGCCGAGCGCGAGCGTGAGGCCAAGCGGGCGAAGGTCAAGCGGCAGCTCACCGTCGCGGTGTCGGCCGTGGCCGTCCTCGCCGCGGCCGGCGGCATAGGCTACGCGGTCGTCCAGGCCAACAAGCCGGGCTACTGGGAGGCCGCCAAGGACGCCAAGCTCGTCAAGCCGGCCAACACCACCGGCACGGACGGCACCACCGTCGTCATCGGCAAGAGCAGCGCCGCCAAGACCCTGGTCATGTACGAGGACCCGCGCTGCCCGGTGTGCGCCTCGTTCGAGCAGGCCGTCGGCGGGAACGTCAAGAAGGACCTGGACCAGGGCAAGTACAAGATCCAGTTCGTCGGCGCCACCTTCCTCGACAAGGGTCTGGGCGGCGAGGGCTCCAAGAACGCGCTCAGCGCCCTGGGTGCCGCGCTCAACGTCAGCCCCGAGGCGTTCCTTGAGTACAAGACCGCGCTGTACTCGGTGAAGTACCACCCCAACGAGCGGGACGACAAGTTCAAGGACGACGCCTACCTGATCAAGATCGCCGACACCGTTCCGGCCCTGAAGGGCAACGCGGCCTTCCAGAAGGCCGTGAAGGACGGCACCTACGACCGGTGGGCGCTGGAGGAGTCGAAGGTCTTCGACAAGGACGGCATCGAGGGCACTCCGACCCTGAAGATGGACGGCAAGACGCTGACGGGCGCCGACGGCAAGAACGCGCCGATGACGGTGGACGAGTTCACCACCGCGATCGACAAGGCGCTCAAGGGCTGAGCCGGTGCGCCGGGGCCGTCCCCGGCGCACCCCACCGGAAACCCAACAGCGGGCGAACTTTTGCCGGTTCGCCCGCTGTGGCGCATACCGATCAGTAACCTGATCGGTCGTGACCAGTCGATACAGAGCTGCTTCCGACCTCGCCCACGAGGCGAACTCCCTTGCCCCTCGCCGCCGTACGGTCGTCAAGGCCGCGGCGGCGACGGCTGTGCTGGCCGGCCCGCTGGCCGCCGCCCTGCCCGCCCGTGCCGCCTCCGCCGCGCCCGCCTTCCTGCACGGCGTGGCCTCCGGCGACCCGCTGCCCGACGGCATCCTGCTGTGGACCCGGGTGACACCCACCCCGGAGGCGATACCCGGCTCGGGGACCGGCCCGGACACCGAGGTCGAGTGGGTCGTCGCCACGGACCGGGCGCTGACGAGCATCGTCGCCAAGGGCTCGGTCACCGCGACCGCCGCCTTGGACCACACGGTGAAGGCCGATGTGCGCGGCCTGAAACCGGCCACGGACTACTACTTCCGCTTCTCCGCCGGCGGCACCGACTCCCCCGTCGCCCGCACCCGCACCGCGCCCGCCGCCGACGCGGCCGTCGCGAACCTCCGTTTCGGTGTGGTCTCCTGCGCCAACTGGGAGGCCGGTCACTTCGCGGCGTACCGCCATCTCGCGGCCCGCTCCGACCTGGACGCCTGGCTGCACCTCGGCGACTACATCTACGAGTACGGCTCGGGCGAGTACGCGGCCCGCGGCACGGTCGTACGGCCGCACGCGCCCGCGCACGAGATCCTCACCCTCGCCGACTACCGGATCCGGCACGCGACGTACAAGACCGATCCCGATCTGCAGGCGCTGCACCTGCGGGCGCCGGTCGTGGCGATCTGGGACGACCACGAGTTCGCCGACAACGCCTGGTCGGGCGGCGCGAACAACCACACCGAGGGCGCCGAGGGCACCTGGGCGGCGCGTCAGGCCGCCGCCAAGCAGGCGTACTTCGAGTGGATGCCGGTGCGCCCGGCGCTCGCCGGCACCACCTACCGGCGGCTGCGCTTCGGCAAGCTGGCCGACCTGTCCCTGCTGGACCTGCGCTCCTTCCGCTCCCAGCAGGCGTCCACCGCCTCGGGCTCGGTGGACGACCCGGACCGCACGCTCACCGGCCGGGCGCAACTGGACTGGCTCAAGGCGGGTCTGAAGGCCTCGGACACCACCTGGCGGCTGGTCGGCAACTCGGTGATGATCTCGCCGTTCGCCATCGGCTCGCTCTCGGCGGACCTGCTCAAGCCCCTGGCCAAGCTGCTCGGGCTGCCGCAGGAGGGGATCGCCCTCAACACCGACCAGTGGGACGGCTACACGGACGACCGGCGCGAACTGCTGGCCCATCTGCGCGCCAACGCCATCCGCAACACCGTCTTCCTGACCGGCGACATCCACATGGCCTGGGCCAACGACGTGCCGGTGGACGCGGGGACGTACCCGCTGTCCCCGTCGGCCGCCACGGAGTTCGTGGTCACCTCCGTGACGTCCGACAACCTCGACGACATCGTGAAGGCGCCGGAGGGCACGATCTCCGCGATCACCTCGCCGGTCATCCGCGCCGCCAACCGGCACGTCCACTGGGTCGACACCGACCGGCACGGCTACGGCGTGCTGGACCTGACCGGCGACCGGGCGCAGATGGACTACTACGTGCTCTCCGACCGCACCGACCCGGACGCGACGTCCTCCTGGGTCCGCTCCTACCGCACCCGCAGCGGCACGCAGAAGGTCGAGCGCACCTACGACCCTGTGTGACAGCCGTGAGCGAGGGTCGATTTTCAGCCAACCCAACGACTTCATTGAACGGCTGACTTTCCAACCCCCGTGCCGAGTGGGTGGTGTGATCCGCAGTCGAATCCGGACACACCACCCACCCCCGTACAGGGGTATCCCTATGAGCCGATCTGGCCTGATCACTGCTCTTCGAGCTTGGTCATGTGCACGTAATCTCCGGGCCACGGCACAGGAAACCCCCCTGCGCCGCAACCCCACCGCCTCCACCAGGAGACACCCATGCGTGCGCTCGCCCGGATATCCCCCTCCACGCGCAGACGCCTGCTCGGCACCGCCGCCGTGGCCGGAACCCTGCTGCTCTCCCCGCTGTCGGCCCCGACCACCGTCGCCGCCGCCGGTGCCCCGGCCGCCGCCTGCGCCGACAGCGGCAACGCCGCCGCCCGTGAGGCCCGCCCCGCGGCCGGACAGCACATCGCCGAGCCCAACGAGGTCACCGACGCCAAGGCCAAGGCCATGGACGCCGACCTGCACAAGAAGCTCGACCAGCTGCGCACCAGCGGCCGCAGCGCGCTGGCGGCCACCTCGGCGACCATCCCGGTGTACTTCCACGTCATCCACGACGGCGCCGCCGGCAACCTGAGCTCGACCGACATCAACGCCCAGATGAACGTGCTGAACGCGGCGTACGCCGGCCAGGGCACCGGCAACAACGACTCCGGCTTCCAGTTCACCCTGGCCGGCACCGACTACACGGACAACGCCGCCTGGTACAACCTCACCGACGGCTCGGCCGAGGAGAAGGCGATGAAGACCGCCCTGCGCAAGGGCGGCGCCAACGCGCTCAACATCTACACCGCCAACCTCGGCGGCGGGCTGCTCGGCTGGGCCACCTTCCCCAGCTCCTACAAGACCAGCCCGTCCATGGACGGCGTGGTCATCCTGGACGCCTCGCTGCCCGGCGGCTCCGCCGCCAACTACAACGAGGGCGACACCGCGACCCACGAGGTCGGCCACTGGATGGGCCTGTACCACACCTTCCAGGGCGGCTGTAACGGCAACGGCGACTACGTCGACGACACCCCCGCCGAGAAGAGCGCCGCCTACCAGTGCCCGACCGGCCGCGACACCTGCGCCAGCAAGCCGGGCGCCGACCCCATCCACAACTTCATGGACTACACGTACGACTCGTGCATGTACCAGTTCACCTCCGGCCAGGTGACGCGCATGCAGCAGAGCTGGGCGGCCTACCGCGCCGCGGGCTGAGCCTGACCTACAGATCGCCGAGGAAGCCGAGCGCCACCCGCCAGGTGGCCTCGGCCGCCTCCGCGTCGTAGTCCGGCAGACCGGGGTCGGTGTAGAGATGGCCGGCCCCGGCGTACCGGTAGACCTCGACGTCCGCACCCGCGCGGCCCATCTGCAGATACCAGGCGCTCAGCCAGTCGTCCGTCTCGAACGGGTCCGGCTCCGCCACGTGCAGCTGCACCGGCAACTCGTCCACCTGGGCGTTCGGCGCGATGTCCGAGGTGCCGTGCAACAGCAGCAGCCCGCGCGCCTTGTCGTCGCCCAGCGCGAGCGTCTGCGCGATGGACGCGCCGAGCGAGAAACCGGCGTACACCAGACCCCGCTCCGAGTACGGCGCGGCGGCCAGCACGGCCCGCTTGAGCAGCTCGTCCTTCCCGATCCGCTCCTTGTGCTCCATGCCCTCCTCGACCGTCTCGAAGGTGCGCCCCTCGAAGAGGTCCGGGGTCCACACCTCGTGCCCGGCCTCCCGCAGCCGGTCGGCGGCCTCGCGCACCGCGGGGCGCAGGCCATAGGTCGAGTGAAAGAGCATGATGTTCATGGACCCATGGTGCCGTACCCACCTCGGCCGAGAACTCACATGTTCGTGACCCGCCACGGCCGGTTACGTTCGTGGGCATGGAGAACGTACTCCGCCCGCTGATCGTGATCGGCGGCTCGGTCGTGCTCACCCTTGCCATCGGCTGGGCGACGGACCGGCTGCTGCAGAAGGCCGACGCCAGGAACCCGCACACCCCGCTGTGGGGCCTGCTGCGCCGCGGCCGCATCCCCTACCAGCTCGTGCTGTGCGCGGCCCTGCTCAGAGGCTCCTATGTGGAGGCCCGGGTGCTGCCGCACCACCGGGTCGGCGTCGGGCAGACGCTGACCCTGGTGCTGATCGGATCGGCCGCCTGGCTGGTGATCCGGATCGCCGCCGCGATCGTCGAGACGTCCTACACCCGCTACGCCAGCGCCCGTATGCACCGCGACCCCGCACGGGTCCGCCGGGTGCGCACCCAGGTGACGCTCATCATGCGGGTGGTCTCGGCGCTGGTCGGCGTGGTCGCGGTCTCGGCCATGCTGCTCACCTTCCCCGAGATGCGCGCGGCCGGCGCCTCACTGCTGGCCTCCGCCGGCATCATCGGCGTGGTCGCCGGTGTCGCCGCCCAGTCCACGCTCAGCAACATGTTCGCCGGCTTCCAGATCGCCTTCGGCGACATGGTCCGCATCGGCGACACGGTCGTCGTGGACGGCGAGTGGGGCACGGTCGAGGAGATCACGCTCACCTTCCTGACCGTACGGACCTGGGACGAGCGCCGGATCACCATGCCGGTGTCGTACTTCACGTCCAAGCCGTTCGAGAACTGGTCACGGGGCACCCCCCAGATGACCGGCACCGTCTTCTGGCACCTGGACCACTCCGCGCCGATCGAGGAGATGCGCGAGAAGCTGCGGGACATCCTGCGCGAGTGCCCGGCCTGGGACGGCCGCGACTACGGCCTGGCCGTCACCGACTCCACCCCGAACACCCTCCAGGTGCGGGCCCTGCTCACGGCCAAGGACGCCGACGACATCTGGACGGCCCGGGTCACCGTCCGCGAGCAGATGATCGCCTGGCTGTGCGCCGAGCACCCCTACGCGCTCCCCCGCGTCAACACGGCGGACGCCGTCCCCCCACCCGGCGTGCCCCGAACCCGCACCTCCCCCGACGGCACACGCCGCGCCTACGAGCCCCCACGCACGGGCCAGGGCCGCGGCTGACGACAACCGCAGTGACGACCGGCCGCAGGGCGCTACACCAGCCACGACGCAACGGCAAGGGGCCGCCGCAGGCACCCCCCGTCAATGCCCCCGCTCCGCACCCCCATTGACCTGAATGATCTGCGAAGTGACATGCGCGGCCCCCGCCGAGGCCAGCCAGTGCAGCGTGGCCGCCACATCCCCCGGCGTCCCGGCACGCCCGTTGGAGGTCTCGGCGGTCAGCTGCGCCCGCCGCTCCTCCGTCATCGTCCCCCCGAAGAACTCGGTGTCCTCGATATACCCCGGCGCGACGACGTTCACGGTCACCCCCCGCGGCCCCAGCTGCCGGGCGAGATCATGGGCGTACGGATGCAACCCGGCCTTGCTCGCCGCGTACGCCCCGCTGCCGGACCCCCGGTACGCGGCGATGGAGCTGAGGAAGAGCACCCGGCCACCAGGATCGGCGAGCCGGTTCTTGAGCGCCTCCGTCAGCAGCACCGCCGTGAGCGTGTTCTGCCGGAAGTTCAGGTTCCAGTCGTAGGCGACCCGCTCCAGCGGATCCTCGCTCTCACTCGCCGGCTCCAGATAGCCCGCCCCGCCCGCACTGTGGATCAGCACATCCACCGTGCCGAACTCCTCGGCGACGAACCGCTCCACCCGCCGCACGTCGGCCGGCTCCCCGAGGTCGGCCGTGAAGGTCAGCGCCCCCGGCACCCCGGCCTTCTCCAGCACCTCGGCCCGGCGCCCGAGCAGCAGCACCCGGTCCCCGTCCCCGGCGAACACCCGCGCCGCGGCAAGCCCGATCCCCGTTCCTCCACCACTGATCACGACATTGCGAGTCATGATCCGATCATAGGCACCCGGCTCCCTGAGTACGTGTCAGCGAAGTGAACGCACATCCAGGTGCCGCAGCACCCGGTCCACGATCTCCGGATCGGCCCCCGGCTCGCTGCGCGCCGCCAGCACCTCGTGCCGCGCCGCACTCAGCATCTCCTGCTGGATCCGGCGCACCCGCTTCAGCCGCCGCACCCGCTGCTGGTGCGCCTCACGCCGCTCCTCCTCGCCGATGTCCGGGCTGATCCGCACCCCGATGTCGAACGCCCGCCGCAGCATCTGCTCGCTGAGCTCCTCCGGCAGCTCCTCCACCGACTCGATCTCCCGCAGCCGCCGCTTGGCCGCCTTGGCCGCGCGCACCGCCAGCTCCTTCTCGAACTCCTTCTCCCGCTCGGTGTCGGCCCGCACCCCGAGCCGCCTGACCAGCCACGGCAGGCTCAGCCCCTGCACCAGCAGCGTCGCCATGATCACGCCGAAGGCGATGAACACGATCTCGTCCCGGTCGGGAAAGGGCAGACCGTCCTCCGTCTTCAGCGGCACGGCCAGGGCCAGCGCCACGGAGGCCACCCCGCGCATCCCGGACCACCACATGACGACGGTCTCCCGCCAGCTCATCGGGATGTCCTCGTCGTAGTCGCGCTTGGCGTGCAGCCGCTTGGTCAGCCAGGTCGCCGGCAGCAGCCACGCCAGCCGGACCAGCACCACCACACCGACGACGGTCCCGGCCCAGCCGAGCATCTCGCCCCACCGCCCGGACGCGGTGCGGATCGCGTTGTGCAGCTCCAGGCCGATCAGCCCGAAGGCGACGCCGGTGACGAGGGTGTCGACGATGTCCCAGAAAGTGTGCCCGGCGAGCCGGGTCATCACGTCGTCGGCGTCCGCCGCGTACTCGGCGAGGAACAGGGCCGTCATCAGCACGGCCAGCACCCCCGAGCCGTGCAGCTCCTCGGCGAGCACATAGGAGGCGTACGGCACCAGCAGGGTCAGCCCGATCTGCAGGGTGGCGTCGCCGAGCAGGTCCATCAGCTTGTTCGCGCCCCAGCCGAGCGCCAGGCCCACCGCGACGGCGACCACGGCGGACAGCAGGAAGTCCAGCCCGGCCCGCCACGGCGAGAAGGTGCCGCTCACGGCGGCGGCGATGGCGACGTGGTAGAGCACGATGGCCGTCACGTCGTTGAACAGGCCCTCGCCCTCCAGGATCGACACCAGCCGGCGCGGCAGCCCCAGCTGCCCGGCGACGGCGGTGGCCGCCACCGGGTCGGGCGGCGCGACCAGCGCGCCGAGCGCCACCGCGGCGGCGACCGGCAGCCCGGGCACGATGGAGTGGGCGACGGCCGCCACACACACCGTGGTGACGAACACCAGCGCGACCGCCAGCAGGAAGATGGGCCGTCGGTTGGCCGCGAACTGCCGCCAGGACGTCCGGCGCACGGCCGCGTACAGCAGCGGCGGCAGCAGTGTCGGCAGGATCAGATCGGGCGGGATGTCGACGTTGGGCACGAAGTCCAGTACGGCGAGGACGACGCCCAGGATCGTCATCAGCACCGGCGCCGGCAGCCCCCACCGGTCCCCGACCGGGACGCTCACCACGGCCCCGAGCAGCAGCACGAACAGCAGGGCCAACTGATCCACGGTCAGCGCTCCGGGGGGCTAGACGATCTGGAGCATCCAGATGTCCAGCGTGCCACGGCTGCGGCTTTCGTCGCCTCGCAGCGCGCTCGCGGCGGTCACAGCGTGCGGCGCATCGCCCGGTGCGGGATGCCCGCGTCCGGGAACTCGGGGCCGTACACCTCGTAGCCGAGGCGCTCGTAGAAGCCCAGCGCGTGCGTCTGCGCGTGCAGGTCCACCGCGCTCAGGCCACGCGCGCGTGCCGCCTCCTCGATGGCGCGCACCAGCGCCGCGCCGACGCCGAGCCCGCGCGCCGCCTGCGTCACGGCGAGCCGGCCCAGGGAGCCGACGTCCGGGTCGCCGCCGTTCTTGGCCGCGGCGGCCTCGCCGTACAGCAGCCGGCCGGTGCCGAGCGGCACGCCGTCCGCGCGGATCGCGAGGACGTGCACGGCGTCGGCGTCGTAGGCGTCGTACTCGATGTCCTCGGGCACGCCCTGCTCGTGGACGAAGACGTCCTTGCGCACCGCGAAGCACGCCTCGCGGTCGGCGGGGTCCTCGGCGACCCGGACCTCGTAGCCGTCCCCGCTCATGCGTAGGTCTCCGCGCGGACCTGGTCGAGGGCCTGCTGCAGGTCCTCGGGGTAGTCGCTGGCGAACTCCACCCACTCGCCGCTGCCGGGGTGCTCGAAGCCGAGCCGTACGGCGTGCAGCCACTGGCGGGTGATGCGCAGCCGCTTGGCGAGGGTGGGGTCGGCGCCGTAGGTGAGGTCGCCGACGCAGGGGTGGCGGTGGGCGGCCATGTGCACGCGGATCTGGTGGGTGCGGCCCGTCTCCAGCTTCACATCGAGCAGGGAGGCCGCGCGGAACGCCTCGATGAGGTCGTAGTGCGTGACGGACGGCTTGCCGTCGGCGGTCACGGCCCACTTGTAGTCGTGGTTCGGGTGGCGGCCGATGGGCGCGTCGATGGTGCCGCTGGTCGGGTCCGGGTGACCCTGGACCAGGGTGTGGTAGCGCTTGTCGACCGTGCGCTCCTTGAACTGGCGCTTGAGCGACGTGTACGCGTACTCGGACTTGGCGACCACCATCAGGCCGGACGTGCCGACGTCCAGGCGGTGCACGATGCCCTGGCGCTCGGCCGCGCCGGAGGTGGAGATCCGGTAGCCGGCCGCGGCCAGCCCGCCGATGACCGTCGGGCCGCTCCAGCCGGGGCTGGGGTGGGCGGCGACACCGACCGGCTTGACGATCACGACGATGTCGTCGTCGTCGTGCACGATCTCCATGCCCTCGACCGGCTCGGCGACGACCTGCACCGGCGCCGGCGCCTGCGGCATCTCGACCTCCAGCCAGGCCCCGCCGCTCACCCGCTCCGACTTGCCGACCACCGACCCGTCGACCGTGACCTTCCCGGCCGCGGCCAGCTCGGCCGCCTTGGTACGGGAGAAGCCGAACATGCGGGAGATGGCGGCGTCGACGCGCTCGCCCTCCAGGCCGTCGGGCACGGGCAGGGTACGGATCTCGGGAATCGTGCTCACCCGTCGAGTATGCCGGACGGCTCCGACAGCCCCGAACGCCCGTCCTGGCGGCTCAGTCCTTGTGGACGGTGCCGTCCGGGTCGAGGCCCCGGAACGACAGCAGCACGATCAGGATGCCGCCGCACACGATCGCCGAGTCGGCCAGGTTGAACACGGCGAAGTGCTTGGGCGCGATGAAGTCCACGACCGCGCCCTCGAACACGCCCGGCGAGCGGAAGATCCGGTCGGTGAGGTTGCCGAGCGCGCCGCCGAGCAGCAGGCCGAGCGCGATCGCCCAGGGCAGGCTGTACAGCTTGCGCGCGAGCCGGGCGATGACGACGATCACCACCGCGGCGATCATCGTGAAGATCACGGTGAAGGCCTCGCCGAAGCCGAACGCGGCGCCCGCGTTGCGGATCGCATCGAGCTTCAGCCAGTCGCCGACGATCTCGATCGGCGCGTGGTGCTCCAGCTTGGCGACCACGACCATCTTGCTGACCAGGTCGACCAGGTACGCGAAGGCGGCGACCGCGAACAGCACGGCGATCCGCCGCCTGCCCTGGGGCCGCGCGTCGGCGCCGGCCCGCCCGTCCGAACCGGACGACTGGTCCGGTTCGGATCCCGGCGCCTCAGGAGTCTCCGGCGTACCGATGATGCGCTCCGCCTCTGCCACGTGAGTCCCTCAACCTAGGTACCTGACTGAGGACGAGGGTACGGCACGCCCATCGGCGGGCCGATACCCATCAGTACCTGCGCTCCTGCTTCTGCTTGCACTCCACGCACAGGGTGGCCCGCGGGAACGCCTGCATGCGGGCCTTGCCGATCGGGTTGCCGCAGTTCTCGCACAGGCCGTAGGTGCCCGCGTCGAGCCGTTCCATGGCGTGCTCGATCTGCGTGAGCATCTCGCGCGCGTTGGCGGCCAGGGCCAGCTCGTGCTCACGGGTGATGTTCTTGGTGCCGGTGTCCGCCTGGTCGTCGCCGGCGCCGTCCCCGGAGTCCCGCATGAGCCCGGCCAGGGACTTCTCGGACGAGTCGAGCTCCGCGCGCAGCCGGTCCCCCTCGGCCTGCAGCTCGGCGCGGGCCTCGGCGACCTCCTCGGGGGTCCAGGGGTCCTCGCCGGGGCGCACGGCCAGGTCGCCGGGCTCCGCCGCGGCGAGGCGTGCCTTGGGAACGGCGGTCTTGGCCGCCGTGGCCGTGCCAGGAGTCTTCTTCGCAACCACCTTCGTGGCTCCCGTCTGCTCCGCGGCCGCAGCCGCGCCCACCTTCTTGGCCGTGCTCTTCTTACGGGTCGTGCTACGGGTCGTACTCGTGCCGGCACCGTCGGCACCGGCGTGGGTCCTGACCTCGGCCGCTGTCCTCGGTGCGGTCTTCGGCGCAGGGGTCTTCCTGGTCGGGGCCGATCCGGGCGCGGTCTTCTTCGCCGCGGACTTCCTGGCCGGGGTCTTCTTGGCCGTGGCCTTCTCGGCCTGGGTCTTCTTGCCGGCCATCTTCTTCGCGGTACCCTCGGCCACCGCCGTGGTCTTCTTCGTCGTCGCCTTCTTCCCCGTCGCCTTCTCCTCCGTGGTCTTCTTCTCCGTGGTCTTCTTCACGGCCGTCTTCTTCACGGCCGTCTTCTTCGCGGCCGTCCTCTCCCCAGCCGCCTTCTTCGCGGCCGTCTTCTTGCCGGGCGCCGTTTCCGCGGTCGCCTTCTTCGCCGGGGCCGTCTTCTTCGCCGTCGTCTTCTCTGCCCCGCCGGGCCGAGCGGCAGCCGTCTCCCGCTCGACCGTTTCGGCCGGGGGAGCCTTCTTCGCGGGCGTCTTCTTCGCCGTGGCCTTCTCGGCGGGGGTCGTCTTCGTGGGGGCCTTCTTCGCGGGGGCCGCCTTCTTCGCCGGGGTCTTCTTCACCGCGGCATTCCTGGTGGCCGCCTTCCCGGCGTCCGCCCGTGCCGCGACCGTCTTCTTCCCGTTCACGTCCTTGGCCGCACCGGCGGAGGCCTGTGTGGACCTGTGGGACGCCGACTGCTGTACGGCGGTCTTCTTCGCCACCATGGCCGCGGCCCCTTCACATATTGTGATCTTGCTCGCGAATCGTGCTGGGACGATAAATCGACTTGAGTCCCGCGGCAACGGGGCACGCCGCCCGATTCGCCCGGCCCGCGCCCCCCCGCGCGGCAGGTCTGCATGCGTTGTGCCCAGCTCTTCGCCGGGTATGCCGCGCAACCGCGGGTACCGGTTTCCGGCCACCGGGCACATGCCCATTCGGGTCACCCGGCGCGGCCCCGCCCTCCTCGGCCCGGTCGCCGGAAAAGCGGTCGGCCGCTGTCCGCGCGGCGCCGTACACTGGGCGGAGCGAAAAGCGTGGATGGGGACGAGTAGCGGCGTACGCAGCCCAGAGCGACCCGGGGACGGTGTGAGCCCGGGGGCGAGCGCGACGTGAAGATCACCCCGGAGCCGCCGGAAGAACACCCCGCAGGGGCCAGTAGACCCGGCATCGCGACCCTAATGAGGGGGCTCACCGGCGCATACGGCGCACCGGAGGGCCAAGGAGGGTGGTACCGCGGGAGCGCGCCGACAGCGGCGCAGGGCACGACACAGGCTCTCGTCCCTCCGACGGAAGGCAGAAAGTCCGCCGGAGGAAGATCGATGACGACGTACCGCCAGGTGCCCGCTCAGGTCGACCTGCCCGCCCTTGAGCACGCAGTGCTCGACTTCTGGCGCGAGCAGAAGATCTTTGCCAAGAGCCTGGAGCAGTCCGAGGGCCGCCCCGAATGGGTGTTCTACGAGGGCCCGCCCACCGCCAACGGCATGCCCGGCGCGCACCACATCGAGGCGCGCGTCTTCAAGGACGTCTTCCCGCGCTTCCGCACCATGCGCGGCTACCACGTGGCCCGCAAGGCCGGCTGGGACTGCCACGGCCTGCCGGTGGAGCTGGCGGTGGAGAAGGAGCTGGGCTTCTCCGGCAAGCAGGACATCGAGGCGTACGGCATCGCCGAGTTCAACGCCAAGTGCCGCGAGTCCGTGACCCGGCACACCGACGCCTTCGCCGAGCTGACCACCCGCATGGGCTACTGGGTCGACCTCGACGACGCCTACCGCACCATGGACCCCGAGTACGTGGAGTCCGTGTGGTGGTCGCTGAAGGAGATCTTCAACAAGGGCCTCCTGGTCCAGGACCACCGCGTCGCCCCCTGGTGCCCGCGCTGCGGCACCGGTCTGTCCGACCACGAGCTGGCCCAGGGCTACGAGACGGTCGTCGACCCCTCGGTCTACGTCCGCTTCCCGCTGACCTCCGGCCCGCTGGCCGGCGAGGCCGCGCTGCTGGTGTGGACGACGACCCCGTGGACCCTGGTGTCCAACACGGCGGTCGCCGCGCACCCCGAGGTCACCTATGTCGTCGCGACCGACGGCGAGGAGAAGCTCGTCGTCGCCGAGCCGCTTCTCGGCAAGGCGCTCGGCGAGGGCTGGGAGACCACCGGCCAGACCTTCACCGGCGCCGAGATGGAGCGCTGGACCTACCAGCGCCCCTTCGAGCTGGTGGAGTTCCCCGAGCGGGCCCACTACGTGGTCAACGCCGACTACGTCACCACCGAGGACGGTACGGGTCTGGTCCACCAGTCCCCCGCCTTCGGTGAGGACGACCTCAAGGTCTGCCGTTCCTACGGCCTGCCGGTGGTGAACCCGGTCCGCCCCGACGGCACCTTCGAGGAGGACGTCCCGCTGGTCGGCGGCGTCTTCTTCAAGAAGGCCGACGAGAAGCTCACCGAGGACCTCGGCGAGCGCGGCCTGCTCTTCAAGCACCTGCCGTACGAGCACAGCTACCCGCACTGCTGGCGCTGCCACACCGCCCTGCTGTACTACGCGCAGCCCTCCTGGTACATCCGCACGACGGCGATCAAGGACCGTCTGATCGCGGAGAACGAGCAGACCAACTGGTTCCCGGAGACGGTCAAGCACGGCCGCTACGGCGACTGGCTGAACAACAACATCGACTGGGCGCTGTCCCGCAACCGCTACTGGGGCACCCCGCTGCCGATCTGGCGCTGCGAGGACGGCCACCTCACCTGCGTCGGCTCGCGCGCGGAGCTGTCCGAGCTGTCCGGCACCGACCAGTCCGGCCTTGACCCGCACCGCCCGTACATCGACGACGTGACCTTCGCCTGCCCGCACGAGGGCTGCGGCAGCACGGCCACGCGCGTGCCGGAGGTGATCGACGCCTGGTACGACTCGGGCTCGATGCCGTTCGCGCAGTGGGGCTACCCGTACAAGAACAAGGATCTGTTCGAGAGCCGGTACCCGGCGCAGTTCATCTCCGAGGCGATCGACCAGACCCGCGGCTGGTTCTACACGCTGATGGCCGTCGGCACGCTCGTCTTCGACAAGTCGTCGTACGAGAACGTCGTGTGCCTCGGCCACATCCTCGCCGAGGACGGCCGCAAGATGTCCAAGCACCTGGGCAACATCCTGCAGCCGATCCCGCTCATGGACCAGCACGGCGCGGACGCGGTGCGCTGGTTCATGGCGGCCGGCGGCTCCCCGTGGGCGGCACGCCGCGTGGGCCACGGCACCATCCAGGAGGTCGTCCGCAAGACGCTTCTCACGTACTGGAACACGGTCGCCTTCCAGGCCCTGTACGCGCGCACGTCCGGCTGGTCGCCGAGCGAGGCGGACCCGGCCCCGGCCGAGCGCCCGCTGCTGGATCGCTGGCTGCTCAGCGAGCTGCACGCGCTGACCGACCAGGTCACGCAGGCGCTGGAGGCGTACGACACCCAGCGCGCCGGCAAGCTGCTCTCGGCGTTCGTCGACGACCTGTCCAACTGGTACGTGCGCCGCTCGCGCCGCCGGTTCTGGCAGGGCGACAAGGCGGCGCTGCGCACACTGCACGAGGTGCTGGAGACCGTCACCAAGCTGATGGCGCCGATCACCCCGTTCATCACCGAGTGGGTGTGGCAGGACCTGGTCGTCCCGGTCACCCCGGGTGCGCCGGAGTCGGTGCACCTGTCCTCCTGGCCGGAGGCGGACCTGTCGGCGATCGACCCGGGGCTGTCGAAGCAGATGGTCCTGGTCCGCCGGCTGGTGGAGCTGGGCCGGGCCACGCGCGCCGAGTCCGGCGTCAAGACGCGCCAGCCGCTGTCCCGAGCGCTGATCGCGGCCGCCGGCTTCGACACGCTCGACCCGGAGCTGCACACGCAGATCACCGAGGAGCTGAACGTCTCCGGTCTGGCCTCGCTGTCCGAGGTCGGCGGCTCGCTGGTCGACACCACGGCCAAGGCCAACTTCCGGGCGCTGGGCAAGCGGTTCGGCAAGCGGGTGCAGGACGTGGCGAAGGCCATCGCGAACGCGGACGCGGCGGCGCTGTCGCTGGCGCTGCGCGAGGGCACGGCGTCGGTGGAGGTCGACGGCGAGACGGTCACCCTCGCGCCCGACGAGGTGATCATCACGGAGACCCCGCGTGAGGGCTGGTCGGTCGCGTCGGACGCCGGTGCGACGGTGGCGCTGGACCTGGAGATCACGGAGGAGCTGCGGCAGGCGGGCCTGGCCCGTGACGCGATCCGCCTGATCCAGGAGGCCCGCAAGAACAGCGGGCTGGACGTCGCGGACCGGATCGCGCTGCGGTGGGTCTCGACCGACCCGGCCGTTGTCGCCGCGCTGGCCGAGCACGCTGCCCTGATCGCCGAGGAGGTCCTGGCGACCGACTTCGCCCAGGGCGAGGCCGACGACAGCTTCGGTGAGCCGTTCACCGACGAGGGGCTGTCCCTCACGTTCCGGCTGAAGAAGGCGTAAGCGCCCGGCGCATCGAGAAGGGCCCGGTCTCCCGTCGGGAGGCTGGGCCCTTCGTCGCAACCCGCGTAAAAAGGGCGGGCCCCCAGGACCGAAGTCCAAGGGGCCCGCCCTTATGACGTTGCCGACGCCGTTGTCGTACTCGTCTCAGCGACCCGTCAGTTGTCGTCCTCGTCGATCAGGAAACCGCGCATGGGCGACGGGGCCTGGCCCATCGGGGACGGGCCCTGCGGGCGGACCGGTGCCATCGGCTGGGTCATCGCCGGCGACATCTGCTGCTGACCGCCGTAGGACGGGGCGGACGGACCGGAGTTGCCGCCCATCGTCTGGTTGCCGCCGTACGACGGGGCGCTCGCGCCGGCCGGGGCCATGGAGGGCGCCGGGGACGGCGGCAGCGACGCGGTCGCCGGGGTGCGCGGCGGGGCCAGCGAGTCGTCGGCCTGGGTCTCCAGCTGACGCAGCTGCGACTCCAGGTACGACTTCAGTCGCGTGCGGTACTCGCGCTCGAAGCCGCGCAGGTCCTCGACCTTGCGCTCCAGCGTGGCGCGCGCGGACTCCAGGGAGCCCATGGCGACGCGGTGCTTCTCCTGCGCGTCCCGCTCCAGCGCGTCGGCCTTGGCCCGGGCGTCCCGCTCAAGACCCTCGGCACGCGAACGCGCCTCGCCGACGATCTTGTTGGCCTCCTGACGGGCCTCGGCGATCGCCTGGTCGGCGGTCTGCTGGGCCAGCGACAGGACACGGGCGGCGCTGTCGCCACCGGGACCCTGGCCGGGGCCGCCCATGGGACCGCCCATGGGGCCGCCCATCGGGCCACCGGGGCCCATCTGGCCCTGCATCGGACCCTGGCCCATCGGACCGGGGCCCATCTGGCCGGGACCCTGCGGACCCTGACCACCCGGACCGGCCGGGAGCTGCGGGGCACCGCTCGGCAGCTGGGGCGGGCCGCCCATGGGGCCGCCCATCTGCTGCTGCGGCGGGCCCGATATGCCGGCGGGCACCGGAGCGCCGGGGCCTCGCATGCCCTGCGGCGGCTGCTGCTGGTCCTGCTGCTCCGGAGGCTTGCGCATGTTCTGCTGGTTCTGCGCGGCCGCGCGCGTGGCGGCGGCCAGCTTGGCGCGCAGGTCCTCGTTCTCGCGGAGCAGGCGGGTCAGTTCGGCTTCGACCTCGTCGAGGAAGGCATCGACCTCGTCCTCGTCATAGCCTTCTCGGAGGCGGACGGTCGTGAACTGCTTGTTCCGCACGTCCTCGGGGGTCAACGGCATCTCTTCACCTCAACGTAGTCATCGGCAGTCGGCAAGACCGTATCGTCCACATTCACCTCGCGAAGCTGCCCACGATGGAGATCAGGATGTAGACGATGATCATCAGTACGAAGAAGGACAGGTCGAGCGCCACGCCCCCGAGACGCAGCGGCGGAATGAACCGCCGCAGAAGCTTCAGCGGTGGATCGGTGACAGTGTAGGTGGCCTCCAGGACGACCACCATCGCCTTGCCGGGTTGCCACGAGCGGGCGAACTGGAAGACGTAGTCCATGACCAACCGGAAGATCAGCACGATGAGGAAGACCATCAGCGCGATGTAGATCACCTGCGCGAACACGCTCATGGCTGGTGCTTCCCTCTCCCCTGTTTCGTACTGCGTTCCGGTCGTGCACGTCTCAGCTCTGGTTGAAGAACCCGCCTTCTGCGATGCGGGCCTTGTCCTCCGCCGTGACATCGACGTTAGCAGGCGACAACAGGAACACCTTCTGCGTCACCCGCTCGATGCTGCCGTGAAGACCAAACACCAAACCGGCCGCAAAGTCGACAAGTCGCTTCGCGTCTGTGTCATCCATCTCAGTCAGATTCATGATCACCGGCGTACCCTCACGGAAGTGTTCCCCGATGGTACGGGCCTCGTTGTAGGTCCGCGGGTGAAGCGTGGTGATCCGGTAAGGCTCTCGTTCCGACACGACCTTGGGCATGATCACCGGTGCGTTCTTCTCCAGGGACTGACGTTCTTGTGTGATGGATGACACGGGCGCGATGCGCGCCGGGCGGCTGGATTCCGCGGGGAGCGAAGCGGCGCGCGCCACCGGCTCGCGGGGAGCGGGCGGTTGGACGATTCGCACCTCTTCGTCCCTTTGGGACTGGTGTGCACCGTGCGACTGGTGGGACGGCTCATGCCGTCGGTGATCCCGTTCGGGCTCCGGGTCCAGCTCGGGCTCGAAGTCGTCATCGGGGTCGAATCCCCGGCCGTCGTACCCATCGTCCTCCACGAGGCCGAGGTAGACCGCCATCTTGCGCATCGCGCCGGCCATGCTCTGAGTCCTCCGCTCTGTGGTGGATCGGCTGACGCTGCCGAGTGCCTGCGATCCACGTGGTCCTTCTGCCCGCCTTTCAGCGGAAATGACCATATTTTCTGCTGTGGTCCGACTTCTTGGCGACGTTACCCGAGCCTGGGGCGGACTCCGAGTACCGCAGTGCCGACGCGTACATGTGTCGCCCCGGCCGCCACGGCCTCTTCGAGGTCCGCACTCATCCCTGCCGAGACCATGGTTGCAGCCGGATGGGCTCGGCGCAGGTCAGTCGACAAATCCATCAACCGCTCGAACGCCGCGCGTTGGCGGCCCGCGTACTCGCCCGTGAGCGGGGCGACCGTCATCAGGCCGTCGAGCCGCAGCCCCGGCGAGGCGGCGACGAGGCCGGCCAACTCCTCGACCCCCTCGGGCGCCACCCCGCCGCGCTCGCCCCGCCCGCTCGCGCCCGCGTCCAGCGCGACCTGCAGCAGGCACCCGATCTCGCGCCCGGCCCGTACGGCCTCCTTCGACAGGGCCGTGACGAGCCGGGAACGGTCGACGGACTGCACGACATCCGCGTAACCGACCACGGAGCGCACCTTGTTGGTCTGCAACTGGCCGACGAAGTGCCACTGCAGGGGCAGATCCGAGCATTCCGCGGCCTTGGGCGCCGCGTCCTGGTCACGGTTCTCGGCGACATGACGCACACCGAGCTCCGACAGGATGCGCACATCGCTCGCCGGATAGGTCTTGGTGACCACGATCAGGGTCACCTCGTCACGTCGGCGCCCGGCCGCCGCGCACGCGGCGGCGATGCGCTCCTCCACCTTCGCCAGGTTTCCGGCGAGTTCGTCCTTACGGTCCGTCATGCCCCATCAGTCCAGCCACACATAGCCCGCGAGCCGCCCGGTGGTGCGGTCGCGGCGGTACGAGAAGTGGTCGCGCGACTCGCGCGTGCACACCGCAGACTGCTCCCGGTCGCGCACCCCGAGCCGCTCCAGCTGCGCGTGCACCCCGGCGCTCACGTCGAGCGCCGGCGTGCCCCAGCTCGTCTCGGCGTACGCCGCCGGCTCGACGGCACTCACCTCGGCGCGCATCTCCTCGGGCACCTCGTAGCACCGGCCGCACACCGCGGGTCCGGTGCGGGCGACGATCCGGGACGGATCGGCACCCAGGTCCATCATCGCGCGTAGCGCGGCGGGGACGACCCCGGCGACCATGCCGGGCCGCCCGGCGTGGGCCGCGGCGGCGACGCCGGCGACCGGGTCGGCGAGCAGCACGGGGGTGCAGTCGGCGGTGAGCACCGCGAGGGCGAGGCCGCGCCGGGTGGTGACGATCGCGTCCACCTCCGGGACGGGCCGCTCCCCCCACGGCTCGTCGACCACGGCGACGGCGTCGCCGTGCACCTGGTTCATCCACACCACCCGCGCCGCGTCCAGTCCGAGGGACTTCGCGGCCAGCTCGCGGTTGGCGGTGACGGCGGCGGGGTCGTCGCCGACCGCGCCGCCGAGGTTGAGCTCCTCGTACGGAACGGCGCTCACCCCGCCCCACCGGTCGGTGAAGGCGAAGTGCGCGCCGTTCACGGTGTCGCGCTGTCCTATCACTTCAGGAAGTCCGGGACGTCCAGCTCCTCGGCCGCGCTGTCCGAGTAGCTCCGGGGCGCCGGGGTGATGGGCGGGGCGACCGGGATGTCGGGCTCGGGAGCGGGCGCGGGCTCCGGCTCCTCCTTGGGCTTGACGCTGCCGAGCGAGCCGAAGGCCGGGCGGTTCTCGGGCTGCCGTACCGGTGCGGGCTCCTCGCGCTTGACCGAGGAGGAGCCGAGGACGGTGTCCCGCTTGGCCGGGGGCTGGCCGCCGTCGAAGCCGGCCGCGATCACGGTGACCCGGACCTCGTCGCCGAGGGCGTCGTCGATGACCGCGCCGAAGATGATGTTGGCCTCGGGGTGGGCGGCCTCGCTGACCAGCTGGGCGGCCTCGTTGATCTCGAACAGGCCGAGGTCGGAGCCGCCGGAGATGGACAGCAGCACGCCGCGGGCGCCGTCGATGGACGCCTCCAGCAGCGGGGAGGAGATCGCCATCTCGGCCGCGGCCACCGCGCGGTCGTCGCCGCGGGCCGAGCCGATGCCCATCAGGGCCGAACCGGCCTCGGACATGACCGACTTGACGTCGGCGAAGTCGAGGTTGATGAGGCCGGGGGTGGTGATGAGGTCGGTGATGCCCTGGACACCGGAGAGCAGGACCTGGTCGGCGGACTTGAAGGCGTCCAGGACCGAGACCTGGCGGTCCGAGATGGACAGCAGCCGGTCGTTGGGGATGACGATGAGGGTGTCGACCTCTTCGCGCAGTTCGGCGATGCCGTCCTCGGCCTGGTTCGCGCGGCGCCGTCCCTCGAAGGTGAACGGGCGCGTGACCACGCCGATGGTGAGGGCGCCGAGCGAGCGTGCGATGTTGGCCACGACGGGCGCCCCGCCGGTGCCGGTGCCGCCGCCTTCACCGGCCGTCACGAAGACCATGTCGGCCCCCTTGAGGACCTCCTCGATCTCCTCGCGGTGATCCTCGGCGGCCTTGCGGCCGACGGCCGGATTGGCTCCGGCGCCGAGTCCCCGGGTGAGTTCACGGCCGACGTCGAGCTTGACGTCGGCGTCGCTCATCAACAGAGCTTGCGCGTCGGTGTTGATGGCGATGAACTCGACGCCCTTGAGACCGACCTCGATCATCCGGTTGATGGCATTGACACCACCGCCGCCGACACCGATGACTTTGATGACTGCGAGGTAGTTCTGCGGTGCTGCCACGTCGAAGGCCTCTCGCCTCGAGTTACGTGTCGCCGTCTCGCGTTGTGGCGCGCTCCGGCGACTGATGCCGAATGGGACGGTCCGAATCGCCGACCCGAACCCTAACCCTGAAGTTTAGGGTTACCAGTGTGTCCGTTCCTTGGAGTCTTCTGAACAGGACACTAAGTCGACAAGTGGCGCACGTTCAACGAACACGCCGAACCTCCCGTTTTTCTTTTCACCCTATGTGATCAGCCGTAGCGCTGCCCAACCAGGGTGCTGGCCTGCGCGGATGTGCGTCAACTCCCCGCTGACGCGGGGGCGGTGGGAACGCTGACGTCGAAGTGCCGTGCGCGCGGGGCGGCTTTCATGAGCGCGGTCAGGGTACGGGCCTTGAGGCGGCCCTTCTCGGCGCTGCCCCACGCCACGGTGCGGCCGCCGCTCAACTCCAGCGAGATGTCGTCGTAGGAACGGACCTTGACCGCCCGGGCGTCCCGGGCGACGGCGGCCGGAAGGGAGGCCGCCACCGAAACCGCTTCCCGTACCAGCCTGCTCTCCCCGAAGCGGCGCAGACTGGCGGTGGCCGAACCCGGCTGGGCGGTCATCAATTGCAGCAGCGGAACGTTTTTGACGGGCTCGGAAATCGTGGCAAAACGGACGCCTTCATCGTCCACTTCCACGAAGTCCCTGCCATTTTGGACGAGAAGAACCGGAGTCCGTTCCGTCACTTTCAGCGCGATTCCGTGCGGCCAGGAACGCTCCACGTCCACCGAGTCGATCCGCAGGAGTTCCCGGCGCAGCCGCGCCTCGATCGCGTCCGTGTCGACCGACACCAGCGGCGCCCCGAGCGGCACCCGGGCCGCCTCGCGCACCTGCTGCGGCGTCAGTTCGCGGGTTCCGGAGACGGTGACCCGCTCCACGCGCAGCCACTGGGAGCCGTACAGGGCCCAGACGGTGCCCGATCCGAGGAGGACGAGGGCCAGCGCGAGAACGATGATCATACGAACCCGGCGCCGCCCCAGCCTGCGGGCCAGGGGCGGGCCGGACGACTCCTGCTGGCGTTCACCGCGCTCGGCGGTCGTCGGTCCGGCCACGCTCCCTGCCCTTTCGTCATACGTGCCTAACGGTGTGCACGATGCGCGGCGATCGCCTCGTACACCATGCCGACGAGGAGGTCGTCGGCGTCCCGGCGGCCGAACTCGGCGGCGGCGCGGGACATCTGGTACAGCCGGTGCGGGTCGGCGAGCACGGGCAGGACGTTCTGCTGCACCCACTCCGGGGTGAGGTCCGCGTCGTCGACCAGCAGACCGCCGCCGGCCTTGACCACCGGCTGGGCGTTCAGCCGCTGCTCGCCGTTGCCGATGGGCAGCGGGACGTAGGCGGCCGGGAGTCCGACGGCGGAGAGTTCGGCGACGGTCATCGCGCCCGCGCGGCAGAGCATCATGTCGGCCGCGGCGTACGCGAGGTCCATCCGGTCCAGGTAACTTACCGGGATGTAGGGGGGCATCCCCGGCATCTGGTGCACCTGCGGCAGTTCGTTCTTCGGGCCGACCGCGTGCAGGATCTGGATGCCGGCCTGCTGCAGCCAGGGCGCGACCTGCTGGACGACCTCGTTGAGGCGGCGGGCGCCCTGCGAGCCGCCGGAGACCAGCAGCGTGGGCAGGTTCGGGTCGAGCCCGAACATCGCGCGCGCCTCGGGGCGCACCGCGGCCCGGTCCAGGGTCGCGATGGAGTGGCGCAGCGGGATGCCGATGTAGCGCGCGTTGCGGAGCTTGCTGTCCGGGGTGGCCACGGCGACCTGGGCGGCGTACCGCGAGCCGATCTTGTTGGCCAGGCCGGGGCGCGCGTTGGCCTCGTGGATCACGATCGGCACGCCGAGGCGCTTGGCGGCGAGGTAGCCGGGCAGGGCGACGTATCCGCCGAAGCCGACCACGACGTCCGCCTTGGTGCGCTCCAGGATCTGCTCGGCGGCCTTGATCGTGCCGCGCAGCCGGCCCGGGACGGTGATCAGCTCGGGCGTGGGCTTGCGTGGCAGCGGTACCGCCGGGATCAGCGCGAGCTCGTAGCCCCGCTGCGGCACGAGCGTGGTCTCCAGGCCGCGCTCCGTGCCCAGGGCCGTGATCCCCACGGTCGGGTCCTGCCTGCGCAGGGCGTCCGCGAGGGCGAGCGCGGGCTCGATGTGGCCCGCGGTGCCCCCGCCGGCGAGTACGACATGCACCGAAATTCACCGCTCTCCGGACGAGCGCACCGCCGAGGTGCGCCGTCGCATCGTGTTCCATCTCCGAGGCCCCGAGGGGCCCCCAGCCCCCCGCTTTCTACCAAAGCGGGGTTGCCGCATCGCAAGCGCCGCCCGCGCAGCGGGATCGTCACGCGCGAAGGCGATCAGCAACCCGATGGCGAACATGGTCGGCAGCAGGGCGGATCCCCCGTAGGAGAACAGCGGGAGCGGGACACCGGCGATCGGCAGCAGGCCGAGCACCGCACCGATGTTGATCACCGCCTGGGCGGTGATCCAGGTGGTCACGCCTCCCGCGGCGTACCTCACGAAGGGGTCCTCCGTGCGTCCGGCCACGCGGATACCCGCATAGCCTAGAGCCGCGAACAGGGCGAGCACCGACAGTGTCCCCGCCAGACCCAGCTCCTCACCGGTGACCGCGAAGATGAAGTCGGTGTGCGCTTCGGGGAGTTGGCCCCATTTTTCCACACTGGCACCGAGCCCGGAACCGAACAGTCCGCCGGAGGCGAGGGCGTAGATCCCGTGCACGGCCTGCCAGCAGCTGTCCCCAGGCCCGGGGTCCGTGGCGCCGATGCAGGCCAGGCGGGCCATCCGGTTGGGGCTGGTCTTGATCAGGACCACACCGATCAGGGCGGCGATCGACAGGACGCCCACGAACATCCTGGTCGGGGCCCCCGCGAGCCACAGCAGGCCGAAAAGGATCGCCGTGAGGATGATCGCCGTGCCCATGTCGCCGCCGAGCATGATCAGCCCGAGCAGCAGGAACGCCATCGGCACCAGCGGGACCAGCATGTGCTTCCACTGGTTGAGCAGGTGCTTGTCCTGCTTGCGCGCCATGAGGTCGGCGCCCCACAGCACCAGCGCCAGCTTGCCGAACTCGCTCGGCTGGATCTGGAAGGAGCCGCCGAGCGAGATCCAGTTCTGGTTGCCGTTGACCGCCATCCCTATCCCCGGCACCTGCACCAGGGCCATCAGGAAGACCGCGCCGGCCAGGATCGGGTAGGCCAGCGCCCGGTGCAGCTTCACCGGCATCCGCGAGGCGACGTACAGCAGCGCCCCGCCGATCACGGCGGCCAGCAGTTGCTTGCGGAAGAAGTAGGAGCCGGTCAGGCCCATCTGCAGCGCGGTGATCTGGGAGGCCGAGTAGACCATCACCAGGCCGAGCACGGTGATCAGCGCGCTGCCGCCGAGGACCAGGTAGTAGGCGGTCAGCGGCCGGTCCCAGGCCCGCCGGGCCCGCGCGTACGCCCGGGTCACCGCGTTGTCGCGCGGTGGCCGGGGGGCGGTGGGCCGGCGCACGGCCCGCTGCACGGGCGGCCGGCCGGTACGGCTACTGGGCATCAGCGCCTCCGCTGCGCATCGCGCGTCCCACGCGTCCCTCCCGAGGGCGCCCGGCGCCAGGCGGCCGGGTCAGGCGCCGAGTTCGGAGACGGCCCGAGCGAACGCGTCGCCGCGCTGGTTGTAGTTGGCGAACATGTCCATGGAGGCGCAGGCCGGGGCGAGCAGCACCGTGTCGCCGGGCTCGGCGAGCCGCTGGGCCTCCTGGACAGCCTGGAGCATCGCCCCAGTGTCGGTCCGGTCGAGGTCGACGACGGGTACTTCCGGGGCGTGTCGCGCCAGGGCCTCACGGATGAGGGCCCGATCGGCGCCGATGAGGACGACACCGCGCAGCCGCTTCGCCGCGCCCGCGACCAGCTCGTCGAAGGTCGCGCCCTTCGCCAGTCCGCCGGCGATCCACACGATCGACTCGTACGCCGCCAACGAGGCCTCGGCCGCGTGCGTGTTGGTGGCCTTGGAGTCGTCGACGTAGGCGACACCGGCCACGTCCGCGACGTGCGCGATGCGGTGGGCGTCGGGGCGGAAGGCCCGCAGCCCGTCCCGTACGGCCCGGGGCTCCACGCCGAAGGCGCGGGCGAGGGCCGCCGCGGCAAGGGCGTTGGCGATGTTGTGCGGGGCCGGCGGGTTGACGTCCGAGACCTCGGCGAGCTCCTGGGCGTTCTTGTGCCGGTTCTCGACGAAGGCGCGGTCGACCAGGATGCCCTCCACGACGCCGAGTTGGGAGGGGCCGGGGGTGCCGAGGGTGAATCCGATGGCGCGGCAGCCCTCCTCGACGTCCGCCTCGCGCACCAGGTCCTCGGTGGCCTTGTCGGCGACGTTGTAGACGCAGGCGACGCGGTTGCCCTCGTAGATGCGGCCCTTGTCGCGCGCGTACGCCTCCATGGAGCCGTGCCAGTCCAGGTGGTCCGGGGCGAGGTTGAGCACTGCGGCGGAGTGGGCGCGCAGGGAGGGCGCCCAGTGCAGCTGGTAGCTGGACAGCTCCACGGCGAGGACGTCGTAGGTCTCCTCGCCGAGGACGGCGTCCAGCAGGGAGACGCCGATGTTGCCGACGGCGGCGGTGCGCAGCCCGGCGGCCTTCAGGATGGAGGCCAGCATCTGGACCGTGGTGGTCTTGCCGTTGGTGCCGGTTACGCACAGCCAGGGCGCGGCGTCGGGGCCGCGCAGCCGCCAGGCCAGCTCCACGTCGCCCCACACGTCCACGCCGGCCTTCTCGGCGGCCTGGAACAGCGGCTTGGTGGGCTTCCAGCCCGGCGCGGTGACGATCAGCTCGGTGCCCTCGGGCAGGGTGTCGCCGTCGCCGAGGCGCACGGTGACACCGAGCGCCTCCAGCTCGGCGGCCTGCTCACGCGCGCGTGCGTCGTCGCCGTCGTTGACGACCGTGACGATCGCCCCGCGCGCGTGCAGCACCTTGGCCGCCGGGACGCCGGAGACGCCGAGCCCGGCGACGGTGATGTGCTTGCCGGTGAAGTCCGGGGACACCGAGGAGGTCACTTGTCCGCTGCCCATCCCGCGTAGAAGAGGCCCAGTCCGACAATCACACAGATGCCCTGGATGATCCAGAAGCGGACCACCACAAGTACCTCGGACCAGCCCTTGAGTTCGAAGTGGTGCTGGAGTGGCGCCATCCGGAAGACCCGCTTGCCGGTGAGCCGGAAGGAGCCGACCTGGATGACGACCGACATGGTGATGAGGACGAACAGGCCGCCCATGATGGCCAGCAGCAGCTCCGTGCGGGAGCAGATGGCCAGGCCGGTGAGGACACCGCCGAGCGCGAGCGAACCGGTGTCGCCCATGAAGATCTTGGCGGGCGACGTGTTCCACCACAGGAAGCCCAGGCACGCGCCCATCAGCGCGGAGGACACCACGGCGAGGTCCAGCGGGTCGCGCACCTCGTAGCAGGCGCCCGGGTTGGTGAGGGTCAGCGCGTTGGCGCAGGACTCCTGGAACTGCCAGACGCCGATGAACGTGTAGGCGCCGAAGACGAGCACGGAGGCGCCGGTGGCCAGACCGTCCAGACCGTCGGTGAGGTTCACGCCGTTGGACATCGCCAGGATCATGAACAGCGCCCAGACGACGAACAGCACCGGGCCGATCGTCCAGCCGAAGTCGGTGATGAAGGACAGCTTGGTGGACGCCGGGGTGTTGCCGCGGGCGTCGGCGAACTGCAGCGAGAGCACGGCGAAGGCGATGCCGACGATCAGCTGGCCGGCCATCTTGGCCTTGGCGCGCAGACCGAGCGAACGCCGCTTGACGATCTTGATGTAGTCGTCGAGGAAGCCGACCAGACCCATGCCGACCATCAGGCCGAGGACCAGCACACCCGAGTACGTGGGCGCGTAGCCGGTGATGACCTTGGCGAGGAAGTAGGCGGCGACCGTCGCCAGGATGAACGCGATACCGCCCATGGTCGGCGTACCGCGCTTGCTGGCGTGCTCGCGCGGTCCGTCGTCGCGGATGTACTGGCCGTAGCCCTTGCGGGCGAGCAGCTTGATCAGCAGCGGGGTCCCGACCAGGGTCAGGAAGAGGCCAATGACTCCTGCGAACAGGATCTGCTTCATCATCGGGCGGCAACCTCACCCTCGGCACCGGTCTCCAGCAGCGCCTGCGCGACCGCCTCCAGACCGACCGAACGCGACGCCTTCACGAGTACGACGTCCCCCGGGCGCAACTCGCTGCGCAACAGGTCGACCGCCGCCTGTGCGTCGGACACGTGCACCGACTCCTCACCCCACGAACCCTCGTTATATGCGCCCAGTTGCAGCCAGGCGGCTTCCCTGCCGCCGACCGCGACGAGCTTGCTGACGTTGAGCCGGACGGCGAGCCGTCCGACCGCGTCGTGCTCGGCGAGCGCCTCGTCCCCGAGCTCGGCCATCTTGCCGAGCACCGCCCAGGTCCGCCGTCCCTTGCCCATGGCCACCAGCGCGCGCAGAGCGGCCTTCATGGACTCGGGGTTGGCGTTGTAGGCGTCGTTGACGATGGTCACGCCGTCCGGGCGCTCGGTGACCTCCATGCGCCACCGGGAGAGGGAGCCCGCCTCGGAGAGCGCGGTGGCGATCTCTTCCGCGGACATGCCCAGCTCATGGGCGACGGCGGCCGCGGCGAGCGCGTTCGACACGTGGTGCTCACCGTACAGGCGCATGGTCACATCGCTTGCACCGGAGGGTGTGTGAAGCCTGAAGGAAGGCTGTCCGCTGTCCGTGAGTCGCACGTTCTCGGCGCGTACGTCCGCTTCGTCGCTCTCCCCGAAGAGCACCACCTTCGCCTTCGTACGGGAGGCCATGGCGCGGACGTAGGGGTCGTCGGCGTTGAGGACCGCGATGCCGCCGTCCTCCACGGGCGGCAGGGACTCCACCAGTTCGCCCTTGGCCTGGGCGATCTGCTCGCGGCCGCCGAACTCGCCGATGTGCGCGGAGCCGACGTTGAGGACGAGACCGATGCGCGGCGGGGTCAGCTCGGTGAGGTAGCGGATGTGCCCGATGCCGCGCGCGCCCATCTCCAGCACGAGGAACTTCGTCTCCTCGGTGGCGGACAGGGCGGTCAGCGGCAGCCCGATCTCGTTGTTGAGCGAGCCGGGCGTGAACACCGTCGGCGCCTTGCGCTGGAGCACCTGCGCGATGAGGTCCTTGGTGCTGGTCTTGCCCGCCGAGCCGGTCAGCGCGACGAGGGTCGTACCGAGGCGGTGCACGACATGGCGGGCGAGGGCACCGAGGGCGCGCTGGACGTCGTCCACGACGATCGCGGGCACGCCGACGGGGCGCGAGCCGAGAACGGCCGCCGCGCCCGCTTCGACGACCTGCGCCGCGAAGTCGTGGCCGTCCACGCGCTCGCCGACGAAGGCGACGAAGAGGCTGCCGGGCTCCACCTCGCGGGAGTCCCGGACCACAGGCCCGGTCACCTGCACCGACGGATCCGGTATGTCGTGCATCTGCCCGCCGACGACGCTTGCGATCTCGGCGAGGGAGAGGGCGATCACTGGTTCATCCCTGGGTCTTCTGGATTGCTTCGCGAAGCACCTGGCGGTCGTCGAAGGGACGGACCACCCCGGCGATGTCCTGCCCCTGCTCGTGGCCCTTGCCCGCGACCAGCACGGTGTCCCCGGGCTGCGCGCGGTCGACGGCCGCGGCGATCGCGGCGGCCCGGTCCTCGAAGAGGACGACCTCGCCGCGCTCGTGCGCGGGCACCGAGGCCGCGCCCTGGAGCATGGTCGCGAGGATCGCGAGCGGGTCCTCGGAGCGGGGGTTGTCGGAGGTCAGTACGGCGGTGTCGGCGAGCCGCGCCATGGCGGCGCCCATCGGCGCGCGCTTGGTGGTGTCCCGGTCGCCACCGCAGCCGAGCACGACGTGCAGCCGGCCCTTGGTGACCTTGCGCAGCGCCTTGAGCACCGACTCGACGGCGTCGGTCTTGTGGGCGTAGTCGACGACCGCGAGGTAGGGCTGCCCGGCGTCGACGCGCTCCAGGCGGCCCGGCACACCGGGTACGGCGGCGATGCCGTCGGCCGCGGCCTGCGGGTCGAGGCCGGCCGTGGCGAGGGCGACGAGGGCGGCGAGGGTGTTCGCCACGTTGAAGCCGCCCGGCAGCGGAGACTTGGCGCGCACGCGCTGCCCGTCGGGGCCGACGACGGTGAACGTCGAGTCCAGCGGGCCGACCTCGACGTCCTCGGCACGCCAGTCGGCGTCGGGGTGGCCCTCGGCGGAGTAGGTGACGACCGGGACGGTCGCCTCCTTCGCGAGCCGGCGGCCGTAGTCGTCGTCGAGGTTGACCACGCCCCGTTTGCTGCGTTTCGGCGTGAACAGCTGCGCCTTGGCCCGGAAGTAGTCCTCCATGTCGGAGTGGAACTCCATGTGTTCCGGGCTGAGGTTGGTGAAGACGGCGATGTCGAAGACGCAGCCGTCGACCCGGCCGAGGACCAGCGCGTGGCTGGAGACCTCCATGGCCACCGCCTCGACGCCGCGCTCGCGCATGACCGCGAACAGCGCCTGCAGATCGGTGGCTTCGGGCGTGGTGCGCTCGGACTTGATGCGCTCCTCGCCGATGCGCATCTCCACCGTGCCGATCAGACCGGTGCTGCGCGCGGTCTTCAGACCGCCCTCGACGAGGTAGGCGGTGGTGGTCTTGCCGGAGGTGCCGGTGATGCCGATCTGGAGCAGGTCCCGGCCCGGGTGGCCGTAGATCGTGGCCGCCAGCTCGCCCATCCGCCCGCGCGGGTCGTCGACCACCAGGACCGGCAGGCCGGTCGCGGCGGCGCGCTCGGCACCGGTCGGGTCGGTCAGCACCGCCGCCGCGCCCAGGCTCGCGGCCTGGGTGACGAAGTCGGCGCCGTGCGCGCGGGCACCGGGCAGGGCGGCGTACAGGTCGCCGGGGCGGACGGCGCGCGAGTCGTGGGTGATGCCCGTGACCGCGGCGGTGCTCTCCGGCTGCTGGACACCCAGCTGGTCGGCGAGGTCCGCGAGGGGTGCGGCGGAGACCTGCGCCGGCCGGGGCGGTCCGGGGTATGTCACGGAAGCGCCCTTCTGGGTGTTTTGGGACTGATCAGCGTGTGGCACGGCGGTGAGCGTACCGGGCGCACCCGTCTTCGGGCGAAGTGAGGGGCTGGGGGCGCCCTGGTTCCCGGGCTGTGGGGTGATCATGGTCACGGATCGTTCCTGGCTGGTCGCGCTGATCGGCAGGGGGTCGGGTCCGGGGACGGGTCGGGGATTTACGGCTGGTAGTCGACGGGCAGGTTCGCGGGGTGCGCTCCGGTCGGCGGGACCTGGAGGGTCTTGAGCGCGAACTCCATCACCTGCTTGTAGATGGGGCCGCAGATCTGGCCGCCGAAGTAGCTGCCCGTGGTGGCGTTCTGGATCGCGCAGTAGACGGTGATGCGCGGTTTGTCGGCGGGCGCGAACCCGGCGAACGACGAGGTGTAGCCCTTGTAGCGGCCGGTGGCCGGATCCACACGGTTCGCGGTGCCGGTCTTGCCCGCCACTCGGTACCCGGGGATGCGCGCCTTGATGCCGGTGCCCTGCTCGTCGTCCACGACGGACTCCAGCATCTGGGCGAGCGTCCTGGCGGTCTTGGCGCTGACGACCCGTGTCTGCTCCGGCTTCTTGGCCGGGGTGAAGCGCCCGTCGGGTCCCTTGGTGCCGCGCACGAGAGTGGGCTCGACGCGCACTCCGCCGTTGGCGATGGTCGAGTAGACGGACGCCGCCTGGATGGCGTTGATGGAGAAACCCTGGCCGAAAGGGATCGTGAACTGCTGCGAGGTCGACCACTGGCCGGCCGGCGCGAGGATGCCCTTGGTCTCGCCGGGGAAACCGAGTCCGCTGTAGCTGCCGATGCCGAACTTGCGCAGGTAGGAGTAGAGCACCTGGTTCGCCTGCGGCTGGGTCTTGCCGAGCTGGCCGGTGGCGAGGATGGTGCCGATGTTGGAGGACTTGGCGAGCACGCCGTTGAGCGTGAGGTACCAGGTGCGGTGGTCGATGTCGTCCTGGAAGAGCCGGTCGCCGCGGTGCAGCCGGTTCGGCACGACGACGTGCGTGAGCGGCGTGGCGACGTTCTCCTCCAGTACGGCGGCCATCGACATCACCTTGGCGGTGGAGCCGGGCTCGTAGGCGTCCTGCACGGCCGCGTTGCCGAGCGCGGCGGGGTTGGCGTGCCGCAGGTCGTTGGGGTCGAAGCCGGGCGAGTTGGCCATGGCGAGGATCTCGCCGGTACGGGTGTCCTGGACGATCACATAGCCGCGGTCGGCCTTGGACTTCTTCACCTGCTCGGTGATGGCGTTCTGCGCGGCCCACTGGATGTCGCGGTCGATGGTCAGCTCGACGTCGCTGCCCGGCACGGCCGGCGTCTCCGTGGAGCCCGCGGTCGGGACCTGACGGCCGCCGGACTGGGCGTAGCGGAGCTTGCCGTCCTTGCCGGCGAGCGTCTTCTCCAGCTGCTGCTCGATGCCGCCGCCGCCCTTGCCGTCGGCGTTGACCCAGCCCAGTATCCCGGCGGCGAGATCGCCGTTGGGGTAGATCCGCTTGCTGCTGGGGTCGGCGAAGACTCCGGCCAGGACGTTGACCGTGGACTTGTCGGTGCCGGCCTTCTTGGCGAGCGCGACCTTGAGGTCCTTGATCTGCGTCCACACCTGCGGGGTGCGGCTCAGCGCGAGCCGCACGTAGCGCAGGTCCTTGTCCTTGGGCCGCAGCTTCTTCACCAGGTCGGCCTGGTCCTGGCCGAGGATCGGGGCGAGCAGCGCGGCGGCCTGCTCGGGGCCGTCGTCGATCTTCAGCTGCTTCCGGCTGAACATCGTCGGGTCGGCCGTGATGTCGTAGGCGTCGACGCTGGCGGCCAGGGCGACGCCGTTGCGGTCGGTGATGCCGCCGCGTTCGGCCGCCAGGGTGTGCACGACGTAGCGGTTCTGCTCTGCCTTGGCCGCGTAGGTGCTGGCGTCGACCGCCTGCACCTGGAGCAGCCGGAACACGAAGGCCGCCATGACGAGGGTCAGGCCGAGCCCGACCAGCCGCAGCCGGGGGCGCGGGCTGCCGAGCCGCAGCGTGCGCGGCGGCCCGGCCTGGCGGGGCGGGGC